>NZ_CP023688.1:5005000-5752500 GCF_008704655.1 Streptomyces rimosus
ATGCCGAGCCGATTGTGGTGAAGTGGATGATCCTATGCTGTCGAGAAAAGCCTCTAGCGAGTTTCATGGCGGCCCGTACCCTAAACCGACTCAGGTGGTCAGGTAGAGAATACCGAGGCGTTCGGGTGAACTATGGTTAAGGAACTCGGCAAAATGCCCCCGTAACTTCGGGAGAAGGGGGGCCACGGCTGGTGATCACCCTTGCGGTGTGAGCTGGTGGTGGCCGCAGAGACCAGCGAGAAGCGACTGTTTACTAAAAACACAGGTCCGTGCGAAGCCGTAAGGCGATGTATACGGACTGACGCCTGCCCGGTGCTGGAACGTTAAGGGGACCGGTTAGCTCCATTTCGGTGGGGCGAAGCTGAGAACTTAAGCGCCAGTAAACGGCGGTGGTAACTATAACCATCCTAAGGTAGCGAAATTCCTTGTCGGGTAAGTTCCGACCTGCACGAATGGCGTAACGACTTCTCGACTGTCTCAACCATAGGCCCGGTGAAATTGCACTACGAGTAAAGATGCTCGTTTCGCGCAGCAGGACGGAAAGACCCCGGGACCTTTACTATAGCTTGATATTGGTGTTTGGTTCGGCTTGTGTAGGATAGGTGGGAGACTGTGAAGCCGTGACGCCAGTCATGGTGGAGTCGTTGTTGAAATACCACTCTGGTCGTGCTGGATGTCTAACCTGGGTCCGTGATCCGGATCAGGGACAGTGTCTGGTGGGTAGTTTAACTGGGGCGGTTGCCTCCTAAAGGGTAACGGAGGCGCCCAAAGGTTCCCTCAGCCTGGTTGGCAATCAGGTGTTGAGTGTAAGTGCACAAGGGAGCTTGACTGTGAGACTGACGGGTCGAGCAGGTACGAAAGTAGGGACTAGTGATCCGGCGGTGGCTTGTGGAAGCGCCGTCGCTCAACGGATAAAAGGTACCCCGGGGATAACAGGCTGATCTTCCCCAAGAGTCCATATCGACGGGATGGTTTGGCACCTCGATGTCGGCTCGTCGCATCCTGGGGCTGGAGTCGGTCCCAAGGGTTGGGCTGTTCGCCCATTAAAGCGGTACGCGAGCTGGGTTTAGAACGTCGTGAGACAGTTCGGTCCCTATCCGCTGTGCGCGTAGGAGTCTTGAGAAGGGCTGTCCCTAGTACGAGAGGACCGGGACGGACGAACCTCTGGTGTGCCAGTTGTTCTGCCAAGGGCATGGCTGGTTGGCTACGTTCGGAAAGGATAACCGCTGAAAGCATCTAAGCGGGAAGCCTGCTTCGAGATGAGGGCTCCCTCCCACTTGATGGGGTAAGGCTCCCAGTAGACGACTGGGTTGATAGGCCAGATATGGAAGACCGGTAACGGTTGGAGTTGACTGGTACTAATAGGCCGAGGGCTTGTCCTCAGTTGCTCGCGTCCACTGTGTTTGTTCTGAAGTAACGAACTCGCCTTGCTGGCTGGAGTTCATCTTCATAGTGTTTCGGTGGTCATAGCGTTAGGGAAACGCCCGGTTACATTTCGAACCCGGAAGCTAAGCCTTTCAGCGCCGATGGTACTGCAGGGGGGACCCTGTGGGAGAGTAGGACGCCGCCGAACAATCTTTGTGGGAGAGCCCCGCACCGTATGGTGCGGGGCTTTTCTGCGTTTAGGGTCGGTGCCATGCGCTATGACCTGATCATTTTTGACAACGACGGCGTTCTCGTCGACAGCGAGCCGATCTCCAACACGATCCTCGCCGCTTATCTCACCGAACTCGGCCACCCCACCACGTACGAGGAATCGATCCACGACTACATGGGCGCCGCGACGCACCGGGTGCACGACCTGATCAGAGAGCGGACCGGACGCTCCCTCCCCGAGGATTTCGATACCACATTGCACGCCCGCGTCTTCGCGGGCTTCGAGCGGGAGCTGGAGCCGGTCGCCGGCGTGCCCGAGGTGCTGGGGAAGCTGGTGGCCGACGGAACCCCGTACTGCGTGGCCTCCTCCGGCAGCCATGAGCGAATCCGGGTCGGGCACCGCAAAACCGGGCTCGACCAGTGGTTCGACGACGAGCGGATCTTCAGCTCGCAGGACGTCGGCAAGGGCAAGCCGGCCCCGGACCTCTTCCTTCACGCGGCGCGTGAGATGGGTGTGGCGCCGGAGCGCTGCGCGGTGATCGAGGACAGCCCGCTCGGCGTTCAGGCCGCCGTCGCCGCCGGTATGGACGTATATGGCTTCACCGCCATGACGCCGGCCGCCAAACTGACCGCGGCGGGCCCGGTCACCGGGCTCTTCGCACGTATGGAAGAGCTTCCGGGACTGCTCACCTAGCCAGCCGGCTCCCCGGGCCCCGCCCGTACACCCCGCAGGGCCCGTCCGGCCCTACCGATACGGTGACGGGCATGAGCGGCCGTGCACAGCTGATGTGGGACGAGGCAGTAACGGGCTACGACTTCGGGCCGGGGCACCCGATGGACCCGATCCGGCTCGCGCTGACCATGCGGTTGGTGGAGGCGTACGGACTGGACCGCGGGCCCGACGCGGTCCAGGTGGTGGCCGCCAGGGCCGCCGGGATCTCCACACTGCGGCTCGTGCACCGCGAGGACTACATCGACGCCGTACGGAAGGCGTCGGCCGATCCGAAGGCCGCCGACCCCGCGTACGGCATCGGTACCGAGGACGATCCGGCGTTCGCCGGGATGCACGAGGCGTCGGCCCTGATCGCGGGGCAGTCGGTGGGCGCCGCGGAGGCGGTGTGGCGCGGCGAGGCCCTGCACGCGGTGAACTTCGCGGGCGGCCTGCACCACGCGATGCCGGGCGGCGCCGCGGGCTTCTGCATCTACAACGACGCGGCGCTGGCCGTCGCGCGCCTGCTGGAACTGGGGGCCGAGCGCGTCGCGTACGTGGATGTGGACGTGCACCACGGGGACGGCGTCCAGGCCGCCTTCTGGGACGATCCGCGGGTCCTGACGATCTCGCTGCACGAACACCCCAGGACGCTGTTCCCGCAGACCGGTTGGCCCGAGGAGACCGGCGGCGCGGCGGCCGAGGGCAGCGCGGTGAACGTGGCGCTGCCGGCCGGCACCGGCGACGAGGGCTGGCTGCGGGCCTTCCACGCGGTGGTGCCGGAGCTGCTGTCCGCGTTCCGGCCCGACGTCCTGGTGACGCAGCACGGCGCGGACACCCACTTCGAGGACCCGCTCGCCCACCTGGCGGTGAGCCTGGACGCGCAGCGGGCGGTGGCGGCCGCCTGCCACGATCTCGCGCACGAGACGGCCGGGGGGCGCTGGGTCGCGCTGGGCGGCGGCGGATACGCGGTGGTGGACGTCGTACCGCGCAGCTGGACGCACCTGGTGGCGATCGCGGCGGGGCGGCCGATCGAGCCCACGACCCCGGTGCCGGAGGAGTGGCGGCACGAGGTCTACCGGCGTACCCGGCAGGGGGCGCCGGTGCGGATGACGGACGGGCGCGGCACCGGCTGGCGCGACTTCCACGGCGAGGGGTACGACCCGGCCGACCGCCTGGACCAGGCGGTACTGGCGACGCGGCGCGCGGTGTTCCCCGCGCACGGGCTGCTGCCGTAAGGCCAACGACTCTTCCGCGTACGGGCTGCTGCCGCAGGACCGGCGACTTCCCTGCACACGAACTGCCGCCATAGCCACGCGTTCGCCCCGAAGGCGCGTCACTTCGGGACGATGCGCCCGGATGTGTGACTACTGGGCGGTTCGGGCATGGGACGGGAGCCGGGGCGTCAGCATGGGCTTTCGTGTGGGGCTCCGGTACGGACGCGGACGCGGCGGCGGATGCCGACGCGCTGAAGGCGTATGTGGTCAGGGTGCGGCTCGCGGGGACGATCGCGACATCCCGGGAGAAGAGCCTGACGCGCTACCGCCTCTTCGCGGCCGGTGACCCGCGCGCGCTCATCGGTCTGGAGCCCGCGGCTGACTGGTCCGTGAATGAAGTGCTCCGAGTGATGGCTGAGCAGTGTGGAGTTTCGGCCGATCCCAGGCATACTTCCGGCCTCGATTCGATCGATCCGGACTGTACGCTCGCGGGACTGGATGCCTTCGCGGACCGGCTCGGCGCGGCGGCCGCCCGGCACGCTGCGGTACTGATCGGCACCGGCCACCCGCACCGGCTGCTGGGCTTCTACGGCGGCCTGGCAGACGCTCTGTCGGCGGCGGGATGCACCGTTCTCACCCCGGCGTATGGCCACTGTGTCGACATAGCGACCCGATTCGGGGTACGCACGTACAACCTTGACTACGTACGGGGAGTCGCGCTGATGCGCGAACCGGGCGTGCGGCGCGAGCCCGGTGAGCCGGGCGTACACACCCACTCCCCCCTCCCGGTTCGTACCGCCCTCGACGCCGTGGCAGACGCCGGCGGGCCCCTTCCCGAGCTGGTGATCGGTGACCACGGATGGGTCTGCGGAGCAGGTCAGCTGGGCTTTGAGGCCATCGGACTGGCGGATACGGACGATCCCGCGCTGTTCGTCGGACAGGCGGAGGGGCGGGTGTCCGCCGTAGTTCCGCTTGATGACGCTGTGCGGTCTGATTACTACCGACCGCTTACTCGCTATGTACTCAATCGAGCGTGTCTGTCACAGTAGGCGGCCGATCGCTGCTCCTCTTCCCCACTCGCATCACCCGCCCCTAACCTGGGGAGTGAGCGCACAGCGACGGGGAGTCACCGGAGGGGAAGCCGGTGCCCGTCATGTGCGGAAGGTTCAGGTGTGTCATGGCTGCAGACCAAAGGCCTCTGAATGAGGTCGTGTTCCTGACCGTGGCGGAAGTCGCCACGGTGATGCGAGTGTCGAAGATGACCGTGTACCGCTTGGTGCACAGCGGTCATCTGCCCGCGATCCGAGTGGGGAGGTCGTTCCGGGTCCCGGAGCAAGCGGTCCACGACTACCTCCGTGAGTCCTATGTGGGGGTGGAATCGGCCTGAGGGGCTCAAGAGGACCCTCGGATTACGCCGTAGGCTCGACGCCGGGTAGGCTGGCCCGATGTAGGTAGTGTGGGCTCGGACGCCCCGCACCGAGTGATACGAAGTGAGCGAGGGTAGTCGTGGGCTCTGTTATCAAGAAGCGGCGCAAGCGGATGGCCAAGAAGAAGCACCGCAAGCTGCTCAAGCGCACCCGTGTTCAGCGTCGCAACAAGAAGTAAGCGGCCCTGATCGCGATTCCGCAGCCTCTCACCGCACCACGCGGTGGGGGGCTGCGGTGCGTTTCGGGGGCGGCTTTGCGGTGCACTCGGTGGGGCGCGGCCGCGGCGACGGCGGACGGCTGCTGGAATCCCGGCGGCGGGTGCGCCGGGGCGCGGTGTGCCGGCCGCCGCGCGGATAGGCGTACGGCGTTACGAGGCGGCCTTACGGGACCGCCTTGTGCGGCGGTGTGCCGGTTCGCGTGCCGGTCCGGATAAAGCGCGCGGAGCGCCGAAGTTCAAGGGCGCCCGGCCAAGGCGGAAAACCGGCCGACGGGACCGGCAAAGCTCGGGCCAAGGCTTGAAATGGAGCCAGCGGCAACCCGCGGTCATCACAGCGCAACAACGACCCGATAGCGTGGCGTCACAGCTCGGCTCACGCGAGGGACAAAGGGCGGGAAGGAAGGGCTGATCTTGGGAAAGGTCGTGCTCGTCACTGGAGTCGCACGGCAGCTGGGGGGCCGGTTCGTACGACGCATTCAGCGCGACCCCGACGTCGACCGGGTGATCGGAGTCGACGCCGTAGCGCCCGAGCACCAATTGGGCGGGGCAGATTTCCTCAAGGCCGACATCAGGCATCCGGCCATTGCCAAAGTGCTGGCAGAGACCAATGTGGACACTGTGGTCCACATGGACATCAACGGCACGCCGCTCGGCGGGCGCGGCGGCCGCGGCAGCCGGGCGATGGTCAAGGAGACCAATGTCATCGGCACCATGCAGCTGCTCGGCGCCTGCCAGAAGGCGCCGCACGTCAAACGGCTGGTGGTGAAGTCCAGCAGCAGCGTGTACGGCTCCGCGCCCCGCGACCCGGCCGTCTTCACCGAGACCACGCCGCCGAAGTCGCTGCCCAGCGGCGGCTTCGCCAAGGACGCCGTCGAGGTCGAGGGTTACGTACGCGGCTTCGCCCGGCGCCGTCCGGACGTCGCGGTGTGTGTGCTGCGCTTCGCCAACATCCTCGGAGCGTGCGCCGACTCGCCGCTCGCCGAGTACTTCTCGCTGCCGGTGCTCCCCACCGTCCTGGGCTACGACCCGCGGCTGCAGTTCGTCCACGAGGACGACGCGATCGAGGCGCTGCGCATGGCCTCCGGCAAGCCCCGCCGCGGCACGCTCAACAGCGGCACCTTCAACATCGCGGGAGACGGCGCGCTGCTGCTCTCCCAGTGCTCCCGGCGGCTCGGCCGCCCCACGCTGCCGCTGTTCCTGCCGACCGTCACCTGGGCCGGCACCGCGCTGCGCTCCCTCGGCATCACCGACTTCTCGCCGGAGCAGATCCGGATGCTCACGCACGGCCGGGTCGTCCAGACGACCCAGATGCGCGAGACACTGGGGTTTCACCCGAAATACACGACGGCGGAGACCTTCGCGGAATTCGCCCGCAGTCGTGGACCCGGGCTGCTGCCGCCCGAGGTCCTTGCCCGTACCGTCGACCGGCTCGCCGCCGTGCTGCCCGCACGCAGCGGCCCGACCCTGTGAGGAGTTCACCCACGATGGCGGACGCCAAGGTCATTCCCTTCGGCGAGGAGCCCCGGTCGCGCAGAAAGGTCAAGCGGCCGGGCCGTGGAGGCCGCCGTACGGCGCTGGCGCCCGTACCGGAACCGCGGCGGCAGGAGGCGCCGGAGCAGCCGTCCGGGGCGGCGGGGGCGTCCCTGGAGCAGCGCATCGCCGGGGGGCTGCGCTTCCTGCGCCGACGGCTCACCGGTGAGTACGAGGTCGACGACTTCGGGTACGACGAGGAGCTCACCGACCAGGTCCTGATGTCGGTGCTGCGGCCGCTGTACGAGAAGTACTTCCGGGTCGAGGTGAAGGGGATCGAGAACATCCCCGCCGACGGCGGCGCGCTGATCGTCGCCAACCACTCCGGGACGCTGCCGCTGGACGGGCTGATGCTCCAGGTCGCGGTGCACGACCACCACCCGGCCGGCCGGCACCTGCGGCTGCTCGCGGCCGACCTGGTCTTCGTCCTGCCGGTGATCAACGAGCTGGCGCGCAAGGCCGGGCACACGCTCGCCTGCGCGGAGGACGCGCAGCGGCTGCTGGAGCGCGGCGAGGTCGTCGGGGTGATGCCGGAGGGCTTCAAGGGCATCGGCAAGCCGTTCGGGGACCGCTACAAGCTCCAGCGGTTCGGGCGCGGCGGGTTCGTGTCCACCGCGCTGCGGGCCGGGGTGCCGATCGTGCCGTGCTCGATCGTGGGCGCCGAGGAGATCTACCCGAAGATCGGGGACGCCAAGACGGTGGCGCGGCTGCTGGGCTTCCCGTACTTCCCGCTGACGCCGACCTTCCCGTGGTTCGGGCCGCTGGGGCTGGTGCCGCTGCCGACGAAGTGGACGATCCAGTTCGGGGAGCCGATCCCGACGGACGGGTATCCGGCGGAGGCGGCGGACGACCCGATGCTGATGTTCAACCTGACGGACCAGGTACGGGAGACGATCCAGCACACGCTTTACAAGCTGCTGGTGCAGCGGCGGTCGGTGTTCTTCTGACCTGACGGTGTTCCTCTGACCTGATCGGTTTTTGCCGAGGCCCGGCGGTACGGAATGGCTCGGCGGTACGCGCGACGCCCCGGCGCCGTGTGAGGGCACCGGGGCGTCGCTTGGCGGGCCGCAGCGGGCGGGGGTCAGCCCAGCGGGTTCTTTCCGTCCAGGCCGATGTCCGGCAGCAGGCCGGGGAGCAGCGGCGGGATCGTGACGTCGGGCTCGTGCGGCGTCTCCTTGCCGTCGCCCTTGCCGTCCGGGGCGGGGGTGCCGGTGTCGGTGGGCGGGTCGAGCAGGCCGCCCGTGCTGCCGCCGAGCAGTCCGTCGTCCTTGCGGGACGGGGAGGAGGACGGACGGTGCCGCGGGGCGTGGGAGCCGTCGGCCCGGCCGGACGAGGTGGAGCTCTCCCCGGGCGGCGAGGGGCGGTCCGTACGGCTCTGGGAGGCGTCGCCGCGCGCGGGCGCCTGGGGGGCGCTCTCCCGGTGGCTCTTGTCGCCCGGGTGCTTGGGCAGCAGCGAGCGCAGCGGCCCGACCTCTTCGTCTATGGCGTCGAAGACCGAGCTGACCTCGTCGCGCACGTCCATCAGCTGGGCCGGGAGGCGGTCGCGCAGCCGGCTCCAGCTGTCGCGGTGCGACTTGGTGAAGGAGTTGAGCGTCTGGATGGGGCCGAGGGAGCCGTCGCGTTCGTACGCCTCGTGGAGAAGGCGGTGGCCTTCGCCGGCGTCCTGTGTGACGCCCGAGAGGGCCTTGCGGACCTCGGCCAGGGCCTCGTGGTCGAGGTCGCCGAGGCGGTCGCGCTCCAAGAGGCGGTGGGCCTCGAACATGCGGGTGGACGCCTGGTCGAGGAAGAGGCGGCCGCGCTCGGACTCGTCGTCCGCCATGCCCAGCTTCAGGTCCTCCATGCCGCGCTTGAGGCCGTAGAGGGAGTCGCCCGGGAGGGCGTCGGAGCTGGCGGCGGCGACGCCGCTGAAGGCGCCGGCGGCGACGCCCACCGTCAGGCCGCCCGCGGCGAGTCCCTTGGACAGCCGGGAGCGCGGGCGCAGCCTGCCCAGGGATTTGGCCGCGCGGTGTGCGCCGCGGGCGCGCTGCTGGGGCACCCGGCCGTCGTCCTCGGCGAAGGCCGCCTCCATGGCCGCGATGAGCTGGGCCCGGTGAACGGTCTTGACCTCGGGGTCCATCTCGGGCCTGGGGAGTTCGCCGAGGGTGCCGGCGACCGCCAGCAGCCTTGCTTCTCCGCACGCTTCCGCCGGTGTGCCGGCCTCGTCCTCGGCCGCCTCGCCCGGGAGGACCTGCTCCTCCAGGGCTTGGGCGAAGGCGTTGGCCCGCCGGTGCACCGATACGTTCGCGATCACGGGCGGCACCTCCTCTCGTCATCCCGCTCGACTCCCCGGACTGGCTTGACTATCCAGACTGGCCGGAAGGTTGCACGACAGGCTCGCGTCCACCCGATCGAGTGAGAGGGCGCGGGCATGACGTGCACCGCAGGGAGTCTGCATTCCGCACAACGAGCGCCGCGGCACTTGGGTTACGCACTCACGATGATCTGACCGAACGGTCACGAACGATCACCGGCAGTCAGAATCGCGGCGATCCGCACCGGGCGTGTCAGCGGGCGGGGCGGGGACTGCCGGAGAAGTCCGGGCGTCAATATCGATCCAGGAGATTCAGGCGATCGGGGCGGCGCCCCACGCGTTAGTCCTGGCGTGGGACGGAGCGGACGGCCCGGGACGGCGAGGCAGGCGAAGACGCAGGTGGGAGCGGGTACGACAGCGAGAAGCGACCGGGGTGCGGCGGGTGGCGCCCGCGGCCGCCCGGTGCGGTGCCGCGGCGGTCAGCGGGCGTCGTCCGGGAGCAGGCGCGCCAGGGTCCGTACGGCGCGGTACTGCAGCGTCTTGATCGCGCCCTCGTTCTTCCCCATGACGCGCGCGGTCTCGGCGACCGACAGGCCCTGGAGGAAGCGCAGCGTCACGCACTCCTGCTGCTGCGGGTTGAGTTTGCGGACCGCCTCCAGCAGCGCCGCGTTGGACAGCGATTCCAGGACCGAGTCCTCGGGGCTGCGCTCGACCTCGTTGGCGTCGAGCATTTCGCCGGTGGTCACCTCCAGCCGGAAGCGCGACGACTTGAAGTGGTCGGCGACCAGGTTGCGGGCGATCGTGACCAGCCAGGCGCCGAAGTCACGGCCCTGCCAGGTGAAGGTGCCGATACGGCGCAGGGCGCGCAGGAACGTCTCGCTGGTCAGGTCCTCGGCCGTGGCCCGTCCGCCCACCCGGTAGTAGATGTAGCGGTAGACCGTGTCGGCGTACTGGTCGTAGAGCCGGCCGAAGGCTTCGGCCTCGCCGGCCTGGGCGCGCTCGACGAGGTCCATCATGCGACGGCTGTCGCTGTCGGCGGGACGCCGGGCGCTGGGCGTGGCGGCACCGCGGCGGGTTCTGCCGCCGGTCTTGCCGACCGTGGTGGTGCTTCCGTCGGCCAGGGCGTAGCAGGGACCGGCGGGGGTGGCTGTGGCGAATGCGGGGACGGCGATCGCGGTGGGGACAAAACTGCGCAGGTGGTCGACGAGTGTCGTACGCAGCGTAGCCAGGCCCGAGGCGTCAACCCCGACGTGTGGGTACACGGGACTCCCAGAGGCAGAGCTTCCATCACGTGCAGTGCGGGACCGTTCACCCGTCGTAGGGACGCGTGGGTACCGGTTTGCGTCTGAGGAGAATAACGCTTCGTACAGGCAGCGCTACACCCAGTTGCTCAAATCATCGATTACTTCTGGTCCGTTACGAGTTAGTGCCCGTTCAAGTATCGATTCCTGAGCAGATATTGATCAGAAAGGAACGTGATCTGCCTGGTTGCGGGGCGTCTTGTGGCGGACCGACGGCAACGTGACTGCCGGGGACGGGGTGGGGGTATGCAACAGGGATTGGCCGGGCCGGGCGCCCCGGAAAGCGCCGGACACGGCCCGTGACCGGCCGCCGGTTGGCGCGGCGGGCCTCAGCGGCGGTCGGGTGTGCCGGTCAGCCAGGCGGTGTACCACGCGTGGAATTCCGGCCCCGGTGCCAGATTGGGCCAGACCTCCAGATCGTCGTACCAGATGCGCCCGCGCTGCTCGCCGGTGACGACGAGACGCGCGAATCCGCCGCAGCCCGCCTCCGCCACGGCGAGCGTCCCGGTCACCATCTCGGCGGCGTCGAACCGCCGGCCGGGTTGGGCGTGCCACCTCTCGGTGAACCGGAAGGGCGCCGCGAGCGCGCCGGGCCTGCGGTCGCGCTCGCGGATGTCGTCCGCCGCCCAGTCGTCCGGCGGGCCCGGGTAGGCGGTGGGCCCGGTCAGGGGGAAGAGGCCGTGGAGCGGTCCGGCGCCGCCGTCGGCGACCAGCAGGAGGAAGTCGCGGTACGACTGCGGCAGCTCGACGCCGTGCAGTGCCTCGAACGCGTGCAGTTCGTCAGCGGGCAGTGGGGGTTCGAGCCGGTAGCCGTGCTGGTCGGCGCCGGTACGCGTGAGCCTGGGGTCGCGGCGGGCCAGCTCCGCCAGGCGGGCCCGGACCGCGCCCGGGTCCCAGGACGCCGTACCGCCGGAGTCCGCCACCACCGGGAGGAACCGGTTCAGCGACGCCGCCGCTGCAACGCCACCGCCGCGGCCGCACCCCCCGCGAGCGCCCCCACCCCCGCTGCTGCCGGGATGCCGATCTTCACCGCCTTGCGGCCGGTTCGGTAGTCGCGCAGGCGCCAGCCCTGTTCGCGGGCGTGCTTGCGCAGGCGGCCGTCGGGGTTGATCGCGTACGGGTGGCCGACCAGGGACAACATCGGGATGTCGTTGGCGGAGTCGCTGTAGGCGGCGCAGCGCTCCAGGTCGAGTCCTTCGGCGGCGGCCAGGGCCCGTACGGCCTCGGCCTTGGCGGGGCCGTGCAGCGGCTCGCCGACCAGCTTGCCGGTGTAGACGCCGCCGACGGACTCGGCGACGGTGCCGAGCGCGCCGGTCAGGCCGAGCCGCCGGGCGATGATCGTCGCGGTCTCGACGGGCGCCGCGGTGACCAGCCACACCTTCTGGCCCGCGTCCAGGTGGGCCTGGGCGAGGGCGCGGGTGCCGGGCCAGATCCGCTCGGCCATGTACTCGTCGTAGATCTCCTCGCCGATGGTCATCAGCTCGGAGACGCGGTGGCCCTGGACGATGGAGAGCGCGCTGTTGCGGGCGTCCGCCATGTGCTCGGGGTTCTCCGAGCCGATGAAACGGAAGTAGATCTGCTGCCAGACGAAGCGGACCAGGTCGCGCTTGTGGAAGAAGCGGCGCTTGTACAGGCCGCGCCCGAAGTGGAAGAGCGACGCGCCCTGCATCACGGTGTTGTCGAGGTCGAAGAAGGCGGCGGCGGAGGTGTCGCCGACGACCGGGAATTCCGGCTCCTCGGCGCTCTCGGCCTGGGCTGCCGCTTCCTGCGCCGCGGCCTCCAGCGAGGATTTGCGCGCGGCCTCGGCCGCGGCTTCGCCGGCCAGCACGCTGCGCGCGGTGGCGGGGCGCCTACGGCGGCTGAACCACCCCGTGGGGAGGTGCGCGCCGTAGGGCTTCCTACGGGGACGGCGGGCGGGCGACGGGTGGGCCATGTAGCTAGCGTAGCCAGGTTGTTCGGTGCGCCTGGTTACGGGCGGATGTCCACCGGCCGGGGTTCGGCCGACGGTTGCGTTACGGCCATCCCGGTGACGGCGCCGGACGGCGAGGGGCGCGCCGCCGTGGGGGCGTACGCCGGGCGGTTCCGATGCCGTACGCGCCGGGGCACGCCGGGCGTAGGAGCGCTCGTACCGGTGCCAGGGCCGGGGCTCGTGCCGTCAGGCGCCCAGGGCCTTGCGCAGCCGCTGGGGGTCGACCCGCCAGAAATCGTGCTGCGCGCCGTCCACGAGGACGACCGGAATCTGTTCCCAGTACTTGCGGTACAGCTCCTCGTCCTGGGTGATGTCCTTCTTCTCCCAGGAGGCGCCGGTCTCGGCGCAGACGCGTTCGATCACTTCCTGTGCGACATCACACAGGTGGCAGCCGGGCTTGCCGATGAGCGTGACCGTGCTGTCCGCCGGATTCTTGCGGGTGTTGCGGCTGAAGAGGGAGGCCATGCCCGTAATTGTGCCTCTGCCCGGGGTGCCCGGTGCCGTTGGCCCGGCCTCGGCCGGGCGGCCGGGAAGCAGGCCGGGGCAGGCCGGAAAGCGGGACGGAAAGTCGCCTGAGTCGACTACCATCGATGGGCGATTTGTAGGTTTCCGGGGCATAGCGGTGAGGAGTGAGGACGCGTGCTGCCGTCGGCGCTCCTTTGTTACCGGCGCGAAACGTGTGAACGGTGTGCCGGGGGAGTTGGTTCCGCGAAGGGGTGCAAAAGCCGCGTGACCCCGGTCACTTTGGCCGGACAAAGCGGACACCATCTTTGTGCACGCGTTCACAAAGACATAGCCTGCTGTCGACGGGGCGGTCGGGACATCTACGGCCGTCCACAGCCCCGCTCTACCCGCAGGAGCACCGTGGCAACTGGCCGAACTCACCGACCGGCGACCCGAAGCCGAGGGATTCCCGAGGCCACCGTCGCCCGGCTTCCGCTGTATCTGCGCGCGTTGACCGCGCTCTCCGAGCGCTCGGTCCCCACGGTCTCGTCCGAGGAACTCGCCGCCGCCGCGGGGGTCAACTCCGCGAAGCTGCGCAAGGACTTCTCCTACCTCGGCTCGTACGGCACCCGGGGCGTCGGCTACGACGTGGAGTACCTCGTCTACCAGATCTCCCGCGAGCTGGGCCTGACGCAGGACTGGCCGGTCGTGATCGTCGGTATCGGCAACCTCGGCGCCGCCCTGGCCAACTACGGCGGCTTCGCCTCCCGCGGGTTCCGCGTCGCCGCGCTCATAGACGCCGATCCGGCGATGGCGGGCAAGCCGGTGGCGGGCATCGCCGTCCAGCACACCGACGAGCTGGAAAAGATCATCACGGACAACGGCGTCTCGATCGGTGTGATCGCGACCCCGGCGGGCGCGGCGCAGCAGGTCTGCGACCGGCTCGTGGCGGCCGGTGTCACCTCCATCCTGAACTTCGCGCCGACCGTGCTGACCGTTCCGGACGGTGTGGACGTGCGCAAGGTCGACCTGTCGATAGAACTGCAGATCCTGGCCTTCCACGAGCAGCGCAAGGCGGGCGAGGACGCGGGCCACGACGACGAGGACTCCGACGACGCCCGCGCCGTCGCCGCGCGCGAGGCCCGCCGGGCCGTGCGCGAGGTCCGCGAGGCCGCGGCCAAGGCGGCCCCGGCCGCGGACGGCTCCACCGGCGCGTCCGACCGCAAGGGACCCGACGGGGATGTGCCCGCCGTGATGCCGGCATGAGCGAGCGCAGCGAGCGAATCATCGAAAGGTGCGCCACAGGCGAAGGCTGTGCCTCGCGAAGCGAGGTGCAAGCATGAGCCTCCTCGTAGTTGGGCTCAGTCACCGCAGTGCCCCCGTCAGCGTCCTGGAACACGCCGCCATCGCCCCCGAGGCGCGCGGCAAGCTGCTCCAGGACGCGGTGTCGGCCGAGCCGGCCGCCGAGGCCGCGGTGCTCTCGACCTGCAACCGCATCGAGCTGTACGCCGACGTGGACAAGTTCCACGCCGGTGTCGCCGAGCTGTCCACGCTGCTGGCCCGGCACAGCGGCGCGGGCCTGGACGAGCTGACTCCGTATCTGTACGTGCACTACGAGGACCGGGCCGTCCACCACCTCTTCTCGGTGGCCTGCGGCCTGGACTCGATGGTCGTGGGCGAGGGCCAGATCCTCGGCCAGATCAAGGACGCGCTCGCGGTCGCGCAGGAGCAGCACACCGCGGGCCGGCTGCTGAACGACCTCTTCCAGCAGGCGCTGCGGGTCGGCAAGCGCGCCCACAGCGAGACCGGCATCGACAAGGCGGGCCAGTCGCTGGTCACCTTCGGTCTGGAGCAGCTGGCCGGGGACACCGATGTCGCCGAGTGGGCCCGGGGCAAGCGCGCCCTGGTCATCGGCGCCGGTTCGATGTCGTCGCTGGCCGCGACCACGCTCGTACGGGCGGGGGTCAGCGAACTGGCGGTGGCCAACCGGACGGTGGAGCGCGCCGAGCGGCTGACGCAGATCCTGACGGAGCCGGGTTCGGCGGGCGCGCTGAACGGGCTGTCCGCCCGCGCCGTCGCGATGACCGCCGTACAGTCCGAGCTGGCCCTGGCCGATGTCGTGGTGTCCTGCACGGGCGCCACCGGCCTGGTCCTGACCGGCGAGGCGATCGCGGCGGCCGCCGAGACGCGCGCCGCCCGTACCGCTGCCGCCGACGGCCTCACCGGCACCGCCGGGGGCGCCGGCAGCACCGTCGCGCCCGGCCCCGAGCTGGCGCTGCTCGACCTCGCCATGCCGCGGGACATCGACGCCGCGGCGCACCGGACCGAGGGCGTGCGCCTCGTCGACATCGAGTCCCTCGCGGACGCGTCCGCCGACGCGCCGATGGCGGCCGACGTGGACCGGGTGCGCGGCATCGTCTCCGACGAGGTGGCCGCGTTCGGTGCGGCGCAGCGGGCGGCGCACATCACGCCGACCGTGGTCGCGCTGCGCACCATGGCGGCGGACGTGGTGGCGAGTGAGATCGCCCGGCTGGACGGCCGGCTGCCAGGCCTGGACGACAAGCAGCGCGCGGAGATCACCCAGACCGTGCGCCGGGTCGTCGACAAGCTCCTGCACGCGCCCACCGTGCGCGTCAAGCAGCTGGCCAGCGAACCAGGCGGCGCCGGTTACGCGGACGCGCTGCGCGAACTCTTCGACCTCGACCCGCAGACGGTGGCCGCCGTCAGCCGGGCCGACACGCGGGCAACGGCCCGCACACAGCACGGGAGCGGGCATGACTGACAGCAATCCACGGGCCCTGCGACTGGGGACGCGGCGCAGCAAGCTCGCCATGGCCCAGTCCGGGATGGTGGCCGAGGCGGTGCGCGAGGTCACCGGCCGTCCCGTAGAGCTGGTGGAGATCACCACGTACGGCGACACGTCGCGTGAGCACCTGGCGCAGATCGGCGGGACCGGTGTGTTCGTCTCGGCGCTGCGTGACGCGCTGCTCGACGGGACGATCGACTTCGCCGTGCACTCGCTGAAGGACCTGCCCACCGCGCAGCCTGCCGAGCTGGCGCTGGCCGCCGTGCCCAAGCGCGAGGACCCGCGCGACGTGCTGGTGGCGCGCGACGGTCTGACCTTCGAGGAGCTGCCGGACGGCGCCCGCGTGGGTACGGGCTCGCCGCGCCGCATGGCGCAGCTGAACGCCTGGGCGCGCGCGCTGGGCCGGCAGGTGGAGACCGTGCCGATCCGCGGGAACATCGACACCCGTATCGGCTATGTCGAGAAGGGGGAGCTGGACGCGGTCGTGCTGGCCGCGGCCGGGCTGACCCGGCTCGGCCGGATCGACGAGGCGACCGACCACCTGTCGCCCGACATGATTTTGCCCGCCCCCGGCCAGGGGGCCCTGGCGGTGGAGTGCGCCGCGCACAACGCGCAGCTCGCCGCCCAGCTCGCCGAGCTCGACGACCCGTTCACCCGGGCCGCCGTGACGGCCGAGCGTTCCCTGCTCGCCGCCCTGGAGGCCGGCTGCTCCGCACCTGTGGGTGCGCTGGCCGACCTTCAGGCCGACGGGCAGGCTGTCACCGAATTGCGCCTGCGTGGCGTCGTCGGCACGACCGACGGCTCGACGCTGGTGCAGCTGTCCACCACCGGACACGTACCCGCCTCTCTCGGCGACGCGGCGACCCCCCTGAACATGGGGCGCGAACTCGCCGCCGAGATGCTCGCGAAGGGTGCGGCCGGTCTTATGGGGGAGCGAGCACTTTGAACCCCACCGCCCCGAACCACCCTGCCGCCGGTCAGGTCACCTTCATCGGTGCCGGTCCCGGAGATCCGGGCCTGCTGACGCTGCGTGCCGTCGAGGCACTGGCGCGCGCCGATGTGCTGATCGCCGAACCGCAGGTGCTCGACGTCGTCCGCGCGCATGCGCGGGCGCAGGTGGACACGCCGCAGCAGCCGACGGCTGACGAGGCGTCAACCACCGCCGGAGTCCCTGCTCTTAGGGACACCACCAATCTTGTCATGTCGGCTGTGCGCACCGGCAAGCGGGTGGTGCGTGCGGTGTCCGGCGACCCGGGCCTCGACGCGCACGTCGCCGAGGAGATGCTGGCGTGCGCCGCCGAGGGGGTCGTCTTCGAGGTCGTGCCGGGCATCGCCGCCGCGGTCGGTGTGCCCGCGTACGCCGGTGTGCCGCTGCGCGACGCGGACGGTACGGACGTGCGGTTCATCGACGCGCGGACCGCCGACGAGCGCTGCTGGTCGGAGGTGGGCTCCAGCGACGCCACGGCCGTGGTGTCGACCTCGCTGGACTCGGTGGCCGCCGCGGCCGCGGAGCTGGTCTCCGCGGGCCGCAAGCCGGACACGCCGATGACCGTCACCGTCGCCGGTACGACCACCCGCCAGCGCACCTGGAACGCCACCCTCGGCTCGGTGGCCCAGGTGCTCAAGGCCGCGAAGGTGCTGCCGTCGGCGGACGGCGGGCAGCCGGTCATAGCCGTGGTCGGTGAGCGCGGTGCCGCGGCCCGGCGCGACCAGCTCTCGTGGTTCGAGAACAAGCCGCTGTTCGGCTGGCGGGTCCTCGTGCCGCGTACCAAGGAGCAGGCCGCTTCGCTCTCCGACCAGCTCGTCGAGTACGGCGCGGTGCCGCACGAGGTGCCCACCATCGCCGTGGAGCCGCCGCGTACCCCGCAGCAGATGGAACGCGCGGTCAAGGGCCTGGTCACCGGCCGCTACGAGTGGATCGCCTTCACCTCGGTCAACGCCGTCAAGGCGGTCCGGGAGAAGTTCGAGGAGTACGGCCTCGACGCCCGCGCGTTCGCCGGGATCAAGGTC
Organism: Streptomyces rimosus; assembly: GCF_008704655.1. Lineage (NCBI taxonomy): Bacteria > Bacillati > Actinomycetota > Actinomycetes > Kitasatosporales > Streptomycetaceae > Streptomyces > Streptomyces rimosus. The sequence continues at coordinate 5,022,517 of NZ_CP023688.1, forward strand.
GCCGCGGTGGGCGAGCAGACCGCCAAGGCGCTGATCGCCTTCGGTGTGAAGCCCGACCTCGTACCGTCCGGCGAGCAGTCGGCGGCCGGGCTGCTGGAGGACTGGCCGCCGTACGACCCGGTCTTCGACCCGATCGACCGGGTGTTCCTGCCGCGCGCCGACATCGCCACCGAGACGCTGGTGGCGGGCCTGATCGAGCTGGGCTGGGAGGTCGACGACGTCACGGCCTACCGGACCGTACGGGCCTCGCCGCCGCCGCAGGAGACCCGCGAGGCGATCAAGGGCGGCGGGTTCGACGCCGTTCTGTTCACCTCGTCCTCCACGGTGCGCAACCTGGTCGGCATCGCCGGCAAGCCGCACAACGTGACCGTGATCGCCTGTATCGGCCCGGCCACCGCCAAGACCGCCGAGGAGCACGGGCTGCGCGTGGACGTCATGTCGCCCGAGCCGTCGGTGCACAAGCTGGCCGAAGCGCTCGCGGAGTTCGGCGCGGCGCGGCGCGATGCCGCGCTGGAGGCCGGAGACCCGGTCACCCGCCCGAGCGAGCGCCGGCCCGGATCGCGTAGGAGGGCTCGCAGTTGAGCAGCAGTACGTACGGCAGCTTCCCCGGCGCGCGGCCGCGCCGGCTGCGCACCACGCCGGCCATGCGCCGGATGGTCGCCGAACACCGCCTGCACCCGGCGGACCTGATCCTGCCCGCGTTCGTGCGGGAGGGGATCTCGGAGCCGGCGCCGATCGGCGCGATGCCGGGCGTCGTGCAGCACACCCGTGACACCCTGCGGAAGGCCGCCGTGGAGGCGGTCGGGGCGGGCGTCGCCGGGATCATGCTGTTCGGCGTGCCGGAGGACGCGAAGAAGGACGCGGCCGGCACCGCCGGCACGGACCCGGACGGCATCCTCCAGCAGGCCATCCGCGATGTGCGCGCCGAGGTCGGCGACGACCTGGTGATCATGTCGGACCTGTGCCTGGACGAGTTCACCGACCACGGCCACTGCGGTGTCCTGGACGGCGAGGGCCGGGTGGACAACGACGCGACGCTGGAGCGCTACGCCGAGATGGCGCAGGTCCAGGCGGACGCGGGCGTCCACGTGGTGGGCCCGAGCGGCATGATGGACGGCCAGGTCGGCGTCATCCGCGACGCGCTGGACCAGACCGGCCACGAGGACGTCTCGATCCTCGCGTACACCGCGAAGTACGCCTCCGCCTTCTACGGCCCGTTCCGGGAGGCCGTCGGCTCGTCCCTCAAGGGCGACCGCAAGACCTACCAGCAGGACTACGGCAACTCCCGCGAGTCGCTGCGCGAGCTGGCGCTCGACCTCCAGGAGGGCGCCGACATGGTCATGGTCAAGCCGGGCATGCCGTACCTGGACGTGCTCGCGAAGATCGCGGAGTCGGTGGACGTGCCGGTCGCCGCGTACCAGATCTCCGGTGAGTACGCGATGATCGAGGCCGCGGCCGAGAAGGGCTGGATCGACCGCGACGCGGCGATCCTGGAGTCCCTGACCGGGTTCAAGCGGGCGGGGGCCGACATGATCCTTACGTACTGGGCGACGGAGGTCGCGCGCAAGCTGTAGTTTCCGCGTGACCCGGACGGCGGCGCTCCGCAGGGGGCGCCGCCGTTGTGCTGCCTACCGCCTTGCGTGCCAACTCCCGTACCACGCAAGGCGATTGGCCGGTTCCGTGACTTGTGCCCCCTTCGTGGTGTCCACATAATCGCAACGCTCTGCCGCGTTGTGGTGCCGCTTCCCCCACGCACGTCCCGTTCCGGTGGCGCCTCGTACGCATGCGTTTGGCATGAGCAGGTCACGCGGGGTCCGGCGTCGGCCGGGCCCGAACCACCCCCTCGGAAAGGAAGTCCGTTGACCCGTTCCGCGAGATTCCTGAAGAGATCCGTCGCACTCGGCGCCATCGCCCTGGCGGCCCTGTCGCTGCAGCCCGGCGCCGCGAGCGCCGCCACCGAGCCGGCGCCCTCGGGCGGCACCCCCGGTACGCGCGTCGTCGGCGGAGTGCCCGCCGCGCAGGGCGAGTTCCCGTTCATGGTGCGGCTGTCCATGGGCTGCGGCGGCGCGCTCTACCGCCAGGACATCGTGCTCACCGCCGCGCACTGCGTGAGCGGCAGCGGCAACAACACCTCCATCACCGCCACGGCCGGTGTCGTGGACCTCCAGAGCTCCGGCGCGATCAAGGTCAAGTCCACCAAGGTGCTCCAGGCGCCCGGCTACGACGGCAACGGCAAGGACTGGGCGCTGATCAAACTCGCCCGCCCGATCAACCTGCCCACGCTGCGGACGACCACGGACGGCCGGTACGACCAGGGCGACTTCACCGTCGCCGGATGGGGCGCCACCCGGGAGGGCGGCGGTCAGCAGCGGTACCTGCGCAAGGCGACGGTGCCGTTCGTGGACACCCCGACCTGCCAGCAGGCGTACGGGAGCACGTACATTCCCGGCGAGGAGATCTGCGCCGGAATCATGAGCACCGGCGGCGTGGACACCTGCCAGGGCGACTCCGGCGGCCCGATGTTCCGCAAGGACGACGCGGGCGCGTGGGTGCAGGTCGGCATCACCAGCTGGGGCGAGGGCTGTGCGCGGCCCGGCAAGCCGGGCGTGTACACGCGGGTGAGCGCCTTCTCGCAGGACATCGCGGAGGCGGCGGACCAGCTGTGACGTGCTGACGTCCGGGCGGGCGGGTGTCCGCCGGGGGCCGCCCGCCGGCCCGCATCGCCGCCACCCGCCCGCATCGGTACGGCAATTGGTCCGAACCGCGCGGATACGGATACGTCGCCGTACTCGGGAAGTTGGCCGGTTTCAGAACCTTGTGCGTCTTTGGTGCGCGTCCACATAATCACAACGCTCCAGCAACGTCGTGGCACTTCCGGCGCAGTACTGCGCCGCGGTGGTGTCCCGGTGTGCTGTGCGCACGAGATGGACACCGATGCCTCCGACGCGAGAGGGAAGTCCTTGAAGCGCTCCGCGAGATGTATCAAGAGATCCATAGCCGTCGGCGCCGCGGTGGCGGCGGCCGTCGCGCTCCAGTCGACCGGCGGCGCCAGCGCCGCGCCCGCGCCGACGCCGACCCCCGGCCAGCAGATCATCGGCGGGCCGCCCGCCAAGCAGGGCGAGTTCCCGTTCATGGTGCGGCTGTCCATGGGCTGCGGCGGCTCCCTCATCCGTGAGGACGTCGTGCTCACCGCCGCGCACTGCGTGGACGGCAGCGGCCCCAACACCTCCATCACCGTCACCGCGGGCGTCGTGGACCTCCAGAACCCCAAGGCGATCAAGGTGAAGTCCAAGGAGGTCGCCCAGGCCCCCGGCTACAACGGCAAGGGCAAGGACTGGGCCCTGATCAAGCTGGCCGCGCCGATCAAGGGCCAGGAGACGCTGCATCTCGCCGAGGACGACAACTTCGACCGCGGCACGTTCACGATCACCGGCTGGGGCGCCGACAAGGAAGGCGGCGCCCAGCAGCGCTACCTGCGCAAGGCCAAGGTCCCGTTCGTGAACACGGCCACCTGCAAGAAGGCGTACGGCGACCAGCTGACCCCGGGCGACGAGATCTGCGCCGGCTTCATGGCGGAGGGCGGCGTGGACACCTGCCAGGGTGACTCCGGCGGCCCGATGTTCCGCCGCGACGAGGACGGCGACTGGGTCCAGGTCGGCATCACCAGCTGGGGCGAGGGCTGCGCGCGGCCGGGCAAGCCCGGCGTCTACACGAAGGTGAGCGCCTTCTCCGCGCAGATCGAGAAGGCTGCCAACAAGCTGATGGGCTGAGCGGACGTGTCCGGGCGCCTGCCGGCCGGCGGGCGCCCGGGCCGAGCCGTTCCCTCTTCCCGGCTTCCCTCTTCCTTGCTTCCCGCATCCGGGATATCGTCCCGAATATGGGAAGCGAAGCGCGGTCCGGCGCTCCTGGCGTCGTTCCACCCCCTCCGATCGAATCCCGACTCGCCGCCCGGCTGGCCGAGTTGCGTACGGAGCGCGGCTGGTCGCTCGACGAACTGGCCCGGCGTACGGACGTGAGCCGCTCGACCCTCTCGCGCCTGGAGCGGGCCGAGATCAGCCCCACGGCCGCCCTCCTGAACCGGCTGTGCGCGGCGTACGAGCGCCCGATGTCCCGCCTACTGGCCGAAGTCGAGGCGGAGCCGCCTCAACTGGTGCGCGTCGCCGAGCAGTCCGTCTGGCACGACGCCCCCTCCGGCTTCACCCGCCGCTCCGTCTCACCGCCCCACCCCGGCCTACGGGGCGAGGTAGTGGAAGGCACACTCCGTCCCGGCGCGGACATCGCCTACGACAGCCCGCCACCCGTACCCGGCCTGGAACAGCACATCTGGCTGCTGGCCGGCGAACTGGAAATCACCACAGGCGACACGGCGCACACCCTCCACCCAGGCGACTGCCTTCGCTTCCGCCTCTGGGGCCCCACCCGGTTCCGCTGTACGGGCCCGGCCCCGGCCCGCTACGCCCTCCTGGTGGTCCTCCCATGAGCTGCGCCACCACCTTCACCATCACCCGTCTGTCCGCTGCCGCTTTCGACCGCAGCATCCCGGGCCTGGCCACCCTCCTCGCCGACACCGTCGCCGGCGGCTCCTCCCTGGGCTTCACGGCCCCCTTCGACCACGAAGCAGCGGCGGCCTGGTGGCAGACCCAACGCCCCGCCGTAGCGTCCGGCACCCTGGACATCTGGGTGGCCGAAGCCCCCGAAGGCGTCATGGGCACCATCAGCCTCGCCCACCCCCACAAACCCAACGCCCGCCACCGCGCCGAGATCATCAAACTCCTGGTCCACCCGACCACCCGAGGCCAGGGCCTCGGCCGCACCCTCCTCACCACCGCCGAACAGTCCGCCGCCCGCACCGGCTTCCGCCTCCTGCTCCTCGACACGGAGTCGGACAGCGCGGCGGATCGCCTGTACCGGCGCGCGGGCTGGACGCCGTACGGGACGGTCCCTGGTTATGCGGCGGATCCGGGTGGGGAGCTGCGGGATTGCACGTTCTTTTACAAGGAAGTGGGGTGAGGGGTGAGGGTGCCGGTCTTGATGGCGTCCATGAGGGAGGCGAGTTGGGATGGGGTGGTGGTGACCACTGTGTGGGGGGCCTCGCTTTCTCGGATGCGGATGGTTTTGTCGGGGGATGCGGCGAGGCTCAGGCAGTTGCTGGAGTCGGCGCAGTAGGACGACTTCTGCCAGGGGGCGGATGGCATGGTTGTGCCTTTCAGAGTTCGTGGGCGATGTCGCGGATGAAGTCGCGGGATGCGGCTGCCGTGAGGGCCTTTCGAGTCAGCAGCTCCATGACGGCCCGATATCGCGACAGTTGGGCAGCGGCATCGTGGAACACGGGGCCGCCCATTTGGTCGAGCTGCACCGTGTCGAGCTCCGGCGTCGGCCCGGCGGCGTACGCGATCGTCTGCCCGGAACCGGGGAACTCGCCTGCCGAGAACGGGATGACCAGAACGGTGACGTTGTCGCGTTCACTTGCCGCGATGATGTGCTCAAGCTGCTTGCGTGCGATCGAGGGGCCACCGAACTGCATCCGTAGGGCCGCCTCGTGAATGACGGCGGTATAGGGGACCGCACCGTCCCGGTAAATGGTGGCTTGCCGCTTGATACGGAATGAGGTGCGGTGCTCGACCTCGTGCGGTGGCAAGGGCGGTACGCCCTGGTTGAAGACGACGCGCGCGTGGTCGATGGTTTGGAGGAGGCCGGGCAGCGTGGAGGTCTGTGCCGTTCGGAGTTCGGTGGCGTGGAATTCCATCTCGGCGATGTCGAGTGGCCCGGCGGGCAGGGTTCCGCGGTATTCCTCCCACCAGTGCCGGACACGGTCGCCGGCCATGGCCGCGAGCGCGTCGATGAGAGCCCGGTTCCCGCAGGCGTAGTTGCAGGCCAAAGTCCGTACGCGGGTGGCGCTGATACCGGCCCGGCCGCGCTCGATGTTGCTTATGCGCGCCTGATCGACGCCTAGCAGCGAACCGGCGGCCGAAGCGGTCATCCCAGCGTTTTCGCGGAGTTTGCGCAGCTCGGCGCCCAGACGCTGCTGGCGCACTGTCGGTGTGGTCCTGGGCGGCATCGACCCTCACTCTCGTGTCGCGCACAGTCTGCCGGGGCGGCCAGTGATGGTCCAGGGGAGCAAGTATGTTCCGAAAGGTGGCGCATGATGGCCCCGGTGACGCTACTGTGTGTCGCGCATCACTCACGCTCCGCGTGAGTCAACTGCGCATCCGCAACGGAGGCTTCGCATGTCCGGTGGCTGGGAGTACGCGTTCGAGATGTCCGACAATCCGCTCGCTCCGCGCATCGCGCGGCGGGTGGTGCGGCTGGTGCTGGAAGAGCACGGGGAGGCGGGGCTGGTTGACGGGGCGGAGTTGTTGGCGTCGGAGTTGATTGCCAACTCGTACCGGTACGCGGAGGGGCCCGCCAGTGTGCGGGTGAAGCGGGTCGGGGCGCGCTTGCGCGTCAGCGTGTGGGACGGGAACCCGGAACTGCCGATCTTTGGCACGGCCTCGGTGGCCGGGCCGGCGGCCGAGGCCGGGCGGGGGCTGGGGCTGGTCAGGGCGTGTGCCGAGAGTTTCGGCGGGTTCGCGTACGGGGCGGGGGCGTTGGGGTCGGGTGGGGGGAAGGTGATGTGGTTCGAGTTGGGGGAGGGGTGTCCGTTGCGGGGTGGTGAGGGTGGGAGCGGGCTCGGGTGAGGAAGGTCGTTGCCGTACCGGCCAGGAGCAGGGCCAGGGCGGCCCAGGGGAGGGCCGCTGGCGGGGAGGCGGTCAGGAGGAGGCCGCCGGTCAGGGCGCCCGCGCCGATACCGGTGTTGAACGCGGCGACGTAGAGGGAGGACGCGGCGTCGGGGGCGTCATGGGCCGTACGCAGGACGGCGGTCTGGAAGCAGACGGGGAGCGCGGTGCAGGCCAGGCCCCAGGTGGCGATGGCGAGGAAGAGGAGGGGGCGGTTCGACGGGGCCGCGCCCAGGGCGGTGAGGGAGACGGCCATCAGGGTGAGGGTGCCGAGGAGCGTGGCGCGGGGGCGGGTGTCGACGAGGGCGCCACTGAGCAGCGTGCCCGCGATTCCCGTGAGGCCGAAGAGGAGGAGTACGGCGCTGACGGAGGCGGGGGCGATTCCGGCGGCGTCGCGGAGGTATTCGGTCACGTACGTGTAGAGCGTGAAGTGGCCGAGGATGACGAGGCCGGTGGTCAGGACGACCGGGGCGAGGCCGGAGGTGCGGGCGACCCGGGGGAGGTCGGACACGCGCAAGGGCGGACCGGGTGGTACGCGCGGCAGCAGGCGCGCGGCGGTGAGCAGCGCGGCCAGGCCCAGCGCGGCGGTCGCGAGGAAGGCGGTGCGCCAGCCGAAGGCCGTGCCGGCCGCAGTACCGAGCGGCACGCCCACGACGAAGGCGAGAGACACGCCCGCGAGGACGATCGCCGTGGCGCGGCCGGAACGTCCCGGCCCGGCGATGGCCGCCGCGTACCCGGCGACGATGGCGTAGAAGACGCCGTGGGCCAGTCCGCACAGGAGCCGGGTCGCCGCGAGCGCCGCGTAGTTGGGGGAGAGGCCCGAGAGCGCGGTGGCGGCCATGAAGACCGCGCAGGCGGTGAGGAAGAGGCGTTTACGGGGCCAGGCGGATGTACGGGCGGTGAGCGGGGCCGCTGTCAGGCCGACGGTGAAGGCGTAGACGGTGACGAGGAGCCCGGTACGGGACGGGGCGACATCCAGATCGCGGCTGATGTCCGGGAGCAGGCCGACCGGCAGGAACTCGATGGTTCCGATGATGAAGACGAGGAGGGAGAGAAGGAGGAGGCGGGTGGTGGGGCGGGGGCCGGTGCTGGGGGACATGCGCGGGACCGTAGGTGTTGACACCGGTGTGAAGGTCAAGGCACCGGGAGCGGCGCCTTCCTTCGGGTTCACGGGCCGGGGCGCTTGGCCTCAGAGCTGCGGGCCGGTCTGGGGCGCTGCGTACGGCACTGCGGGGAGCTTCTGCATCCGGGTCAGTTTGCGGACGAAGAGGATGGCGAGGACGGCCGCGACGATGTCCAGGAGCTCGGAAAGCGCGATCACCGACAGGGCCTGGCGGAGGCCGTCCGGCAGTTCGTCCTTGGTGTGCTTGGTGTAGAGGACGGCGCCGAGCCGGCTGACGGCCAGCGATCCGACCCTCAGCGTCCACCAGGCCCGTACCGGCGCGAGCGGGACCGTACGCCAGGAACCGTCGGGCGCCGACTGGGCGCTGGCCTGCCAGGTTTCCTTGGCGACGCGGTACGGCAGCCACAGATTGCCGATCGGTACGAACCAGCCGCCTATGGCCCAGCCGCGCCCCAGGGTGCACACGTCCCGGGTGTAGTGCTCGGCGTTCACCCGGGAGCGGTGGAACCAGATGATGAAGACGACGGCGGTGGCGATCAGGATGCTGCCCTGGAGGCCGGCGGCCAGCTCGTACAGGGCGTCGGCCCGCTTGGCCTCCTGCGCGGTGGCGGTCGCCAGGTTGCCCAGCAGCGCCCGCATGTTGAGGTCGGCGCCGAGTGCGAAGAGGTCGATGGCGATGACCGCGTACAGCAGCACGGTGACGGCGGCCGCCAGCCCCTTGGGCGGAAGGAGAGGAACTTACGGTATGGCGTGTGCCGCCGCAAACTGCCCCGGCCGCAGAGGACGGCCGGGGCAGCGAGGGGTGGTGAGGGTTCGGGGTGTCGGCTCAGGCCGGGGCTACCGCTTCGGACAGGACGGTGGCGAGCTTGATGATCAGGGGGGTGTCGCCCGGGGCGGTGGGGAGGGACGGCTTGTGGGTGAGGGCGGTCAGGAGGACGGGGGCGCCGTCGGGGGTCCAGGCGATGGCCGCCTCGTTGCGGGTTCCGTACGTGTCACCGCCGCCGGACTTGTCGGCCACCGTCCAGCCCTTCGGCAGGCCCGTGCGGAACGTCGTGAGGGTGGTGGTGTTGCGCAGCAGCCAGTCGGTCAGCAGCGCGCGGTCCGGGCGGTTCAGCGCGTTGCCGAGGACGAGTCGCTGGTAGGTGCGGGCGATGGCGTACGGGCTGGTGGTGTCCGTACGGCGGTCCGGCTCGCCGGAGTTCAGCTCCGGCTCCCAGCGGTCGAGGCGGGTCACCGGGTCGCCGAGGGAGCGGCAGAAGCGGGTGACGGCGGTCGGGCCGCCCAGCTCGCGCAGGAGGAGGTTGGCGGCGCAGTTGTCGCTGTAGCGGATCGTCGCGTCGCACAGGTCCCGGATGGTCATGCCGGTGTCGATGTGGTCCTTGGTGACGGGCGCGTGGCCGGACTTCGTCACGTCGGCCTCGGTGTAGCGGATGACGCGGGCCAGCTGGGAACCGTCGTGGTCGAGGTCGCGCAGTACGGCCGCGGCGGCGAGCGTCTTGAAGACGGAGCACATCGGGAACAGCTCGTGGGCGCGGTGCAGCAGGGACGCGCCGGTGGCGAGGTTGAGGGCGAAGACGCCGATTCTGGCCTGGTGTTCCCGCTCCAGGGCGCGCAGTCGGCGGACGGCGGCGGGGTTTTCGGACGGAGTGGTTCCGGCTGACGCCGCGCTCGCCGTCGTGGAGCCGAGGGCGAGCGCGCCGCCGAGGCCGAGTCCGGCGCCGAGCACGGACCGCCGGGTGAGTGACGACGTGGGCTTGCGCATGGTGTGTCCTTTCCCCGGTCCCCCGGTTGGCTGTTGCTGGTGGGGACGTTGAGGCGGAGGGGTTGGTTGCGCAAGCCCGGCGGCGTCGTGGGCGCTGCTGGAAGGCGCCAGGAGGCGGCCTGTAGGGGGCCCGGAGAGCGCCTGGAGGGGGCCCGGAGGGTGTCTGGAGGCGGCCCGTAGCAGGCCTGGAGGGCGTCTAGAGGGCGTCGTCCAGTTCGCTCTGCCAGTACGTGACCTGGGCGGAGTCGTCGATGTAGGTGTCCTTCGGCAGTGCGGGACGGGTGGAGCGGTCGTAGTAACCGCCGTCCCGGTTCGCGAAGAACACCTCCAGCCTGCGCACCGTCTTCCCGCCTTCGGCCTCCCCGGTGGGGTCCGACGTGCGTACGGCCGCGTACGCGGACTTGCCCGGCTCGACGGACACCACGGCCTGCGGCTTGCTGTCCTCCCGCACCGCGGTGGGCGCCTGGGCGTCGTCGAAGCGGAGGGCCGGGTAGTGGTAGGCGTCGCAGCGGGTCGAGCCGGTGTTGGTGAGGGTGAGCAGCAGGTGGTTGATGGGGCGGCTGAGCTTGGAGACGGTCACCTTGGTGTTGGCCGCGGTGCAGGCCGTGGACTTCCCGCCGGTCGCGGCGCCGCGCTTGCCTCCGGCGCCGGCCTTGGCCGACGTCGCGTGCGAGCCGTGGCCACTTGGCGAGCCCGCGCCCGAGGGGGACTTGGCCGACGGGCCCGTACCGCCCGAGCCGTCCGCGCCTGCCGAAGGAGCGGAGGCGTCGGGCCCGGCCGAGGCCGCGGGCCGGGCCGCCCCGACCGCCTTCTTGCCGTCCTCGCCGCCACCGCACGCGGTCAGCGAGAAGGCGGCGGCGACGGCAGCGGCGGAGGCGGCGATCCGGGCGGTACGGGTGGTGAAGAGGCGCGAGGGCATGGGTGGGTCTCCCCGTGGGACGGAAGGGCGTGGACGGTGGCGGGGGGTCAGATCCCGTCCAGTACCGCTGCGATGACGACGACACAGAGGGCGAGAACGCTCAGGGCCGCGAAGTCGGCAGGGTCGAGACGGCGATCGGGACGACAGCGGAATCGGGTCCGCACGGCTGCTCCCCGGTAGGGCCCCGGTCGGGGCGTCTGCGGTGGTCACAGCCTGTGCGACGGTCCGTCCCGGCCACAACAGCCACCCGGATATTCGGGACGCTGGAACGAATGCGCGTACGCTGACCAGGGAGAATGGGGGTTCCCTGGAACGCGGTCGTGGGATGGGGCACGAGGGGGGAACAGTGGGAACGGCATCGGACACGGACGGCTTCGCGGCGCTGCTGCGCACGTTGAAGACGAGGTCAGGGCTCAGTTACGGGGCGCTGGCCAAACGCCTGCACATGAGTACGTCCACGCTGCACCGCTACTGCAACGGCGACGCGGTGCCGACGGATTACGCGCCCGTGGAGCGGCTGGCCCGGGTGTGCGGCGCGAAACCGGAGGAACTGGTCGAGCTGCACCGCCGGTGGATTCTGGCGGACGCGGGGCGGAGGCGACGGACGGCGGGGGCCGGTTCCGTGGCCGGACCCGTAGCGGAGCCCGGCCCCGCGGCGGAGGCCACCCCGGAGCCGGAGGCGGCCCTTCCGGAACCCGTGGAGCCGACGCCGGTAGAGCAGGCACGCGCAGAGCAGGCACCCGTAGAGCCGACGCCCCCAGGGCCGACCCCCGCACCGTCCCCCACCACCCAAGAACCCATCCCGGAACCCGCTGCCAAGCCCACCCCCAAACTCCGCCTGGCCCTCGCCGCCGCAGCCGTGGTCGCCCTGGCCGTCCCCGTAGCCGTCGCCGTGGCCTCCTCCGGCACGGACGGTACGGGTACGGCCGGCGCGCGCGTGGCCGAGCGCCCCGGCCAGGGCGTGCGCGCCCCGGCCACCGGCGGTGGCACGTCCGGTTCGCCCTCCGTCACCGCCTCCGCCGGTACGAGCGGCGAGCCGACGCAGGGCAGCCCCTCGGCCACCCCGAGCCCGAGCGCCGCCACCTCCGGCGCCCATACCGACGGCGACAAGGGCTCGGCCAAGGGAAGCAGGCGAAGCGGCGGCACCCCGCTCACCGTCGACGTCCGTATGAACAACTGGGACTACCCCTGCGACCGCTGGTACCTGCTCGACAGGCCGCCCGCCAAGGTGCCCCCGCCGCCCTCCGACCCGGACGCGCGCGGCTGGGCGAACGCGCTGGGCGCGGTGCCCGGCGGTCATCTGCGGATTTCGCTGGCCGTGCAGGGCACGGGGGACGAGGCCGTCGTTCTGCACTCGCTGAATGTGCGGACCACCGCGCGCATGCCCGCGGCGGCGGGTTCCGCGTTCTCCATGGGCAACGGCTGTGGCGGCGGGCTCACCCCGGCGTCGTTCGATGTCGGGCTGGACGCGCCGCAGCCGCTGATGCGGCCGGTGGCCGGGGAGCAGGGGGACCGGAAGATCCCGGCGACCGACTTCCCGTTCAAGGTCTCGGCGTCCGACCCGCAGATGCTCTACGTCGACGCGCACACCGAGGCGAACGACGTGCGCTGGTACCTGGAGCTGGAGTGGAGCAGCGGCGGCCGGCGCGGCACGCTGCGCCTGGACGACCACGGCAGGCCGTTCCGCGCGAGCGCGGTGAAGGGCCGGGCGGCCTACCACTACCGGTACGACCAGGGCGTATGGGAGCCCGCCGAGTACTGAGCAGAGGCGGACGAGGGCAAGGGGAAGGCCCCGCCGGAACGACTGGTTCCGGCGGGGCCTTCCCGTACGCGTCAGGCGGGCCTCAGAGCCGCTCGGGCGTCCGGATGCCCAGCAGCGCCATGCCGCGGTGCAGCGTGCGGGCCGTCAGCTCGCACAGGAACAGGCGGTTCTCGACCTGGTCGGGGCCGCCCTCGGCCTTCAGGACCAGGCACTGGTCGTAGAAGGTCGTGTAGAGAGAGGCGAGGTGGTACAGGTACGCGGCCAGCTTGTGGGGCTCGTGGCCGGCCGCGGCCTCGTGCACGGTCTCCGCGAACTGGTCCAGGTGCAGGCCCAGCGCGCGCTCGGCGGGGGCCAGCGCCAGCTCCGGGTGGGCCTTGGGCGTGGCGTCCCCGGCGTTGCGGAAGATGGACCGGATACGGGCGTAGGCGTACTGGATGTAGACGCTGGTGTCGCCGTTGAGCGAGACCATCTGGTCCAGGTCGAACTTGTAGTCGCGGGCGGCCGAGGTGGACAGGTCCGCGTACTTCACCGCGCCGATGCCGACCTGCCGGCCGTTCTCGACGATCTCCCGCTCGGTCAGGCCGATGTTCTCGCCCTTCTCCCGCACCACGGCGGTCGCCCGCTCCACGGCCTCGTCGAGCAGGTCCACCAGCCGCACCGTCTCGCCCTCGCGGGTCTTGAACGGCTTGCCGTCCTTGCCGAGCACGGTGCCGAAGGCGAGCTGTACGGGCTGGACGTCCTCGCCCAGCCAGCCGGCCCGGCGGGCGGTCTCGAAGACCATCTTGAAGTGCAGCGACTGGCGGGCGTCGACCACGTACAGCAGGGTGGTCGCGCCGAGGTTGCCGACCCGGTCGCGGATGGCGGACAGGTCGGTGGCCGCGTAGCCGTAGCCGCCGTCGGACTTCTGGACGATCAGCGGGGTCGGGTTGCCGTCCGGGCCCTTGACGTCGTCGAAGAAGACGCAGAGCGCGCCGTCGGAGCGGACCGCGACGCCGGATTCCTCCAGCAGCCGGCAGGTCTCCTCCAGCATGGCGTTGTAGCCGGACTCGCCGACCACGTCCGCGTCCCTGATCTCCATGTCCAGCTTGTCGAAGACGGAGTAGAAGTAGACCTTCGACTCGTCGACGAAGCGCTGCCACAGGGCGAGCGTCTCCTCGTCACCGGCCTGGAGATCCACCACGCGGCGGCGCGCGCGCTCCTTGAACTCCGGGTCGGAGTCGAACAGGGCGCGGGACGCCTTGTAGAGGCGGTTGAGGTTGGACATGGCCTCTTCGCCGGAGGTCTCGGCGGAGGCGTCGTCGCTCTTGTGGTCGAGCTCGTGCGGGTGCTCGATCAGGTACTGGATGAGCATGCCGAACTGGGTGCCCCAGTCGCCGATGTGGTGGCGGCGGACCACCTTCTCGCCGGTGAACTCCAGGATCTCGACCATCGCGGCGCCGATCACGGCGGAGCGCAGATGGCCGACGTGCATCTCCTTGGCGACGTTCGGCTGGGCGTAGTCGATGACCGTGGTGCCGGGGCGCTCGGCGTACGGCACGCCCAGGCGGTCGTCGGCGGCGCGGGCGGCCAGCGTCCGCACGATCGCCTCGTCGGCGAGGGTGATGTTCAGGAAGCCGGGGCCGGAGACCTCGATCTCCTTGATCACGTCACCGGTGGGGAGCTGCGCGACGACCTTCGAGGCCAGCTCGCGCGGGTTGCCCCCCAGCTTCTTGGCCAGCGCGAGCATCGCGTTGGCCTGGAAGTCGGCCCGGTCGCTTCGTCGCAGCAGCGGGTCGGCGGCGCCGGCCTCCGGCAGGGCTGCCGAGAGGGCGTCCGCGACGCACTGGTTGACCGTGGCTGCGAGGGAAGGGACCGAAGTCATGGAATGAAGGCCGTTCCGTTGAAGTGGAAAGGGTTTGCCACCGAGTATCCCATGGCGGTTCCATCGGTTTTCCACAGGGAAAATCCGGCTCCGGCTCCGTCTGGGAGAATGGGGCCGTCAGGCTGTCGAGTGGTGAGAAGAGGAAGGGCCGATCGTGGCTCAGCAGAGCACCGAGACCGACTGGGTCTCCAGGTACGCGGACGAGGTCATTGCCGAGGCGGAGCGCCGCGCCCCCGGCAAACCGATCGTCTGCGCCTCGGGCCTCAGCCCTTCCGGCCCGATCCACCTCGGCAACCTCCGCGAGGTCATGACGCCGCACCTGGTCGCCGACGAGATCCGCCGCCGCGGTCACAGCTGCGTCCACATCATCTCCTGGGACGACTACGACCGGTACCGCAAGGTTCCGGCCGGTGTCCCGGGCATCGACGAGTCCTGGGCCGAGCACATCGGCAAGCCGCTGACCTCGGTCCCGGCCCCGGCCGGCTCCGCGTACCCGAACTGGGCCGCGCACTTCAAGGCCGCCATGGAGGAGGCGCTCGCCGAGCTGGGCGTGGAGTACCGCGGCATCAGCCAGACCGAGCAGTACACCTCCGGCGCGTACCGCGAGCAGATCCTGCACGCGATGCGCCACCGCGCCGACATCGACGCCGTCCTGGACCGCTACCGCACCAAGGACAAGGCGACCGGCGAGCCGAAGAAGAAGCAGCCCCAGAAGCAGCAGAAGCCGGTCGACGAGGCCGAGCTGGCGGCGGCGGAGGGCTCCGGCGCGGCCGGTGAGGACGACGGCAGCTCCGCCGGCGCCGAGTACTTCCCGTACAAGCCGTACTGCACGGCCTGCGGCAAGGACCTGACCCAGGTCACGTCGTACGACGACGAGACCACCGAGCTGGCCTACACCTGCACCGCCTGCGGCCACGCCGAGACCGTGCTCCTGAAGGAGTTCGACCACGGCAAGCTGGTCTGGAAGGTCGACTGGCCGATGCGCTGGGCGTACGAAGGCGTGGTCTTCGAGCCGTCCGGTGTGGACCACTCCTCGCCGGGCTCGTCCTTCGTGGTCGGCGGGCAGATCGTGCGCGAGGTCTTCGGCGGCGCGCAGCCGATCGGCCCGATGTACGCCTTCGTGGGCATCAGCGGCATGGCCAAGATGTCCTCCTCCAAGGGCGGCGTGCCCACCCCGGGCGACGCGCTGAAGATCATGGAGGCGCCGCTGCTGCGCTGGCTGTACGCCCGTCGCAAGCCCAACCAGGCGTTCAAGATCGCCTTCGACCAGGAGATCCAGCGGCTCTACGACGAGTGGGACAAGCTGGAGTCCAAGGTCGCCGACGGCTCGGCGCTGCCCGCCGACGCGGCCGCGCACTCCCGCGCGGTCCGCACGGCCGCCGGTGAGCTGCCCCGCACCCCGCACCCGCTGCCGTACCGCACCCTCGCCTCGGTGGTCGACATCACCGGCGGGCACGACGAGCAGACCCTGCGCATCCTCGGCGAGCTGGACCCGGCGAACCCGGTCACGTCCCTGGACGAGACCCGCCCCCGGCTGGACCGCGCGGAGTACTGGATCAACACCCAGGTGCCGGCCGACCAGCGCACCATCGTGCGCGAGGAGCCGGACACCGAGCTGCTCGGCTCGCTGGACGAGCAGGGCCGCGAGTCGCTGCGCCTGCTGCTGGACGGCCTGGACGAGCACTGGTCGCTGGACGGTCTGACGACGCTCGTCTACGGCGTCCCGAAGATCCAGGCCGGTCTGACGCCGGAGGCCAAGCCGACGCCGGAGCTGAAGGTCGCCCAGCGCGCGTTCTTCGCGCTGCTGTACAACCTCCTCGTCGGGCGCGACACCGGGCCCCGCCTGCCCACGCTGCTGCTCGCGGTCGGCGCGGACCGGGTGCGCAAGCTGTTGGGGGCGTGAGGTCCGGCACCGGCGCGTACGGGCCTCCCCAAGGCGCTCGCGTAGGGGGATGAGGCACGCCCCGCGCCGCTGCGACTTTCGATGGAGACCGGGTTCGGCCCCGGGGACGACGATCCCCGGGGCCGCTCGCGTGAGGGTGGTCCCATGCGAGGAATCATCGGCATCATCATCGTGATCCAGGGTGCGATGGGCGCGCTGGGCCGGACGTTCACCGACGGCCGGGGCTGGGGCATCCTGCCGCACTGGTTCGATCTTCCGACGCCGTTCTACGTCGCGCTGGCCGTGGCCGGGCTGGGTCTGCTCTGGTGGGAGGACGCGGACAAGAAGCGCCGCAAGCGGGCGGGCTCGGACGAGTAGGCCCGCCGCCCGACCGTTCCCCGCCGCGTTCCGGGCGGGAAATGATCGGAACAGACATACGGAGAACGTCGGGCGGGGACTCGTCCCCCATGACGGATTCGCTGACCCCACTCGGCCTGCCGGACACGGTCCGGGCCTGTCTGTTCGACCTCGACGGCGTCCTGACCAAGACGGCCGTCGTGCACACGGCCGCCTGGAAAGAGACCTTCGACGACTTCCTGCGCCACCGGGACGGCCCCGGGTTCACCCCCTTCGACCCGGTCGACGACTACGACGAGTACGTGGACGGCCGCCCGCGCGCCGACGGCGTGCGCACCTTCCTGGCCTCCCGCGGCATCGAGCTTCCCGAGGGCGCGCCGGACGACCCGCCGGACCGCGAGACCGTGCACGGACTGGGCAACCGCAAGAACAACCTGCTGCTGAAGAAGCTCCGCGAGGTGGGCGCCGAGGCGTACGAGGGCTCCCGCCGCTACGTCGACGCCGTACGCGACCGGGGCCTGGCCACCGCCGTCGTCTCCTCCAGCGCCAACTGCCGCGAGGTCCTGGAGTCGGTGAACATGGCGGACCTCTTCGACGTACGGATCGACGGGAACGTGGCCGCCGAGCGTAAGCTGCCGGGCAAACCGCACCCGGACACCTTCCTGGAGGCGGCCAAGGAGCTGGGCGTCCCCGCCGCGCAGGCGGCCGTCTTCGAGGACGCCCTGGCCGGTATGGACGCCGGGCGGGCCGGCCGTTTCGGGTACGTCATCGGCGTCGACCGGGTCGGCCAGGCCGAGGCGCTGCGGCGGCACGGAGCCGACGTCGTCGTCGAGGACCTCGCCGAGCTGCTGAAGGAGGACGGTCAGGCATGATCACCCACCGCTCGTACTCCTGCGAACCCTGGCTGCTGCGTGAAACCGACCTCAACCTGGACGTGCTGCCGCAGAGCGAGTCGGTCTTCGCGCTGTCCAACGGGCACATCGGCTGGCGCGGCAACCTCGACGAGGGCGAGCCGCACGGCCTGCCCGGCACCTACCTCAACGGCGTCCACGAACTGCGGCCGCTGCCGTACGCCGAGGCCGGCTACGGCTATCCCGAATCCGGCCAGACGGTCATCAACGTCACCAACGGCAAGCTGATCCGGCTGCTGGTCAACGACGAGCCGTTCGACCTGCGCTACGGGCGGCTGCGCTCCCACGAACGGGTGCTGGACCTGCGCGCCGGGGTGCTGCGCCGCACCTGCGACTGGACCTCGCCGGCCGGCTGCACCGTACGGGTCACCTCCACCCGCCTGGTCTCCTTCACGCAGCGGGCGATCGCCGCCGTCGCCTACGAGGTCGAGCCGCTGGACTCCGAGGTCAGGGTCGTGGTGCAGTCCGAACTCGTCACCAACGAGCAGCTGCCCGAGGCGGGCGGCGACCCCCGGGTCTCCTCGGCGCTGCACAACCCGCTGGAGCCGGAGGAGCACTTCGCCCGGGACGCGCGCCTGCGGCTGGTGCACCGCACCCGCCGCAGCGGCCTGCGGGTCGCCGCGGCGGCCGACCACATCGTGGAGGGGCCCGAGGGCGCCACCCGCACCGACGGCGAGAGCGGCGACGACGTGGCCCGCTTCACGGTCACCTCGCTGCTGCGGGAGGGCCAGCGGCTGCGCGTGGAGAAGACGGTGGCGTACGGCTGGTCCGGCGCGCGGTCGCTGCCCGCCGTACGCGACCAGGTGGACGCGGCGCTCGCCGGGGCGCGCAGCACCGGCTGGCAGGGGCTGGTCGACCAGCAGCGCGCGTACCTGGACGACTTCTGGAGCCGCGCGGACGTCGAGGTCGACGGCGACGCGGAGATCCAGCAGGCGGTGCGCTTCGCGCTCTTCCACGTCCTCCAGGCGGGCGCGCGGGCCGAGCAGCGCGCCATCCCGGCGAAGGGCCTGACCGGCTCCGGTTACGACGGCCACACGTTCTGGGACAGCGAGACCTTCGTCCTGCCGATGCTGACGTACACCTCGCCGGAGGCCGTCGCCGAGGCGCTGCGCTGGCGGCAGGACACCCTGCCCGCCGCCTGTGAGCGGGCGGCCCAACTCGGCCTGCGCGGCGCGGCGTTCCCCTGGCGGACGATCGACGGCTCGGAGTGCTCCGCCTACTGGCCCGCCGGTACGGCCGCGTTCCACGTCAACGCCGACATCGCGGACGCGGTCGTACGGTACGTGTGCGCCACCGGCGACGAGGAGTTCGAGCGGGAGACCGCCGTACCGATCCTGGTGCAGACGGCCCGGCTGTGGCACTCGCTCGGCCAGCACGACCACCACGGCACGTTCCACATCGACGGCGTCACCGGGCCGGACGAGTACAGCGCCGTCGCGGACGACAACGTCTACACCAACCTGATGGCCCAGGCGAACCTGCGGGCCGCCGCCGACGTGGTCGAACGCCACCCGCGCGAAGCCCGTGAGCTGGGCGTGGACGACGAGGAGAGCGCGTCGTGGCGGGACGCGGCCGAGGCGGTGGCCGTGCCGTACAACAAGAACCTGCGGGTGCATGAGCAGTCGGCCGGCTTCACCACCCACCAGGTCTGGGACTTCGCCGGCACGCGCCCCGACCAGTACCCCCTCATGCTGCACTTCCCCTACTTCGACCTCTACCGCAAACAGGTCGTCAAACAGGCCGACCTCGTGCTCGCCATGTACAAGCGCGACGACTGCTTCGACGCGGAGCAAAAGGCGCGCAACTTCGCGTACTACGAGCCGCTGACCGTACGGGACTCGTCCCTGTCCGCCTGCTGCCAGGCCGTCGTGGCCGCCGAGGTGGGCCATCTGCGGCTGGCCTACGACTACTTGGGCGAAGCGGCGCTGATGGATCTCCAGGACCTGGAGAACAACACCCGGGACGGCCTGCACACCGCGTCCCTCGCGGGCACGTGGGTCGCCCTCGTCGCCGGGTTCGGCGGCATGCGGCACACCGGCCAGTCGCTGTCCTTCGCGCCCCGCCTCCCCGAGAAGCTCAGCCGGATGGCGTTCTCGGTGCAGGTGCTGGGGCGGCGGCTGCGCGTGGAGATCACCGGCACGGTCGCGACGTACACACTGGTCGAAGGCGCGCCGCTGGAAATAAGGCACTACGGCGAACCGCTCACCGTCTCCGAGAAGAGCCCCCAGAAACGCGACATCCCGGAACTTGCGACCCGCCCCGAACCGGACCAGCCCCCGGGCCGCCGCCCGCTGCGCCGCTCCTGACCCGGCGCCGTCCGCGCCTTCCTACGGAATGTGCTCGGCGGTCTCCATCTCCTCCCGGAACCGCTGCCGGAATTCGCGCACGAACGACCGCAGATAGTTCTCGCTGAGCGGGCCGCCCTCGCGTCCGGTGACCCCGTACATGATCTGGAGGTAGCGGGCGAACTGCCGGGGGTCGGGGAAGTCGTTCTTCTCGGCGACGTACTGGCGGAAGGCGCCGTAGTACGCCTCTTCGCGGGGGATGTCGTCGGGGAGGGCGGTGGGGGCGGGGCCGAGGCCGCCGAGGTCGTCGGGCGCGGGTTCCGCCGGTTCCGGCTCGGGTTCGGGCCCGGCCGGGGCGCTGCGCGGCTCGGGAACGGGCAGCGGCCCGGCGGTCCCACCGAGCGGCCGCTTACGGCCGGGGGCGACGGGAGCGCGGTCCTCACTCAGCAGCACGATCCGCAAGCGGCAGTGAAATTGACCTCCGGAAAAGTAATTCCGATCCGTCCTTCGGAGACCTGACGGCAAGCAGTATTGGTGTCGCCCTCACGCTCGCCGTGACTCTGGTCCACTTTGTTAGCCGACATTCATTGCGGTAGTGGAACAACAAGAACTGAGTCGGGGTGTCCACATGGTTAGGGCGAGCCAACCATACTTCGCTGGCTCGCCCGTCACGGAACCTACTGTTCTGGCTGGAAATTCCGCTGCTCGGCCAGAGTGAGCCCCTCCGCGAGGTCCGGCCAGCCCATCTCCTCCATCAGTAGCCGCGCGGTGGCCACGAACAGCTTGTGGCGAGCTGGATCGTCCTCAAGTCTTTCGACAACTTGCGCCAGGACATAGGCTGTACGCATGGCATTCGTCTGGGCATCCTCGGCTTTACCCACATAAGGCAGGATATGTGTGTTGAACTCATCCCAAGCGATTGGGTGGTGTCCGTCACGATGCCGTTCGAGCCACCAAGCCCGCGCCGTGTCCGCGTCGCTGAGCACCTTGTCCCGCATGTATGACACACGCGACTCATACAGCTCCTGGTGCAGTTGTTGATCGCGCAAGGCATCCTCATACGCCTGGGAGCGCGATGCCGCTTCATCTTCCAGTCGGAGGACGAGGTGAGCTTTTATCTCTATCGGCCCACTCGCATGTGTCTGCTGCCAATCAGACAGCTCAAGTGCGAGGGCACTTTGCGCTTCCTCGAGTTGTGTCGGTAGATACTTCCGGGTGATTTGCGACGCTTTCTCCTCCAGGGCTATGCGCGCAGCCGCACGCATAAGAGCTCTCTTTTGGCGCTGCTCTCCTGGGGTGATACGGCAGTGAAGTACACCGCTGACCGTGTAGGCAACGCCCCAGAGCTGTGTCGGCCACGTCGTGGAAACTCGGTGACGAAGGCGTCGCCGAAGCCCGAAGTACGCCATCACTCGCCTGATGCCTTCTCACGTTCGTGTGTCCTGATGATTACCTGTCGATACACCGCACCCCAGAACGAGTCCTGGAAATCAGTATCCCGCGCAAAGAAGCGCTGCAGGCCGCTGCGGTGGATCTTGGGCTCATACACCTCGGACATGAGGTCGATCAGAAGCTCCGAGGGCAGTTCTTGGTTCTCGGCCTTGGTGCCCCACATATCGAGCTGATCATCCGCAGCGCTCTGAGACTCGTCGGCCTGGAGTAGTTGCTGCCACGCCCGTACGAAGCGCCCCCTTCCCTCAGGGGTGTCCGTTGTGCTCAGAAGGAACTGTGTTCCTTCGTCACTCGCAGCCAAAGAGAGGAAGGCGACCAGACCATGCTTCTTGGCTGGCTCCTCAGTAAGCCAAGTCTCAAGAGCCTTGGTCACCTCGGTCGGATTGATCTGAGCAAGCCGTCGAAATGTATCCACCATGGGACGTGACGGGTATGGCGCATGTACGGCTGCCCTGGCTAGTCGTGTCATGGCGATGGATGGTTGTCGGTCAGCAAGCTCTCCGCCGCAGATCTGCGTGACCAAATCAACCATTGCTGGCGACGGCTTGCCCAGCATCCATCGGTACAGACGTTCCCGGACGTACTTGCCCAGGACCGGGTCAAGCGCCGCTTTGGTGAGCGCTTTCACCGCCAGTGACATTCGACGCTCGGACACCTCTTTAGCGATGCTGTCGATAATGCTGTTGTCATGCAGTTCCCTCGACAGTTCGAGGAGTGCGTCGACGGCGAGGCGTGCATCGTCGTCAGGAATTGCCTGATGGGCTACGACGGATACCGCCCACGAACGCAACAGGTTCCGTTGGGTTGGAAACTCTTCCCACAGATTCCTAAGGATTGCGGGTGCCAGATCGTGCTTGTCCTGTGCATGGAATGCCCGATCACCGTGAGGTGTGAGCGTGGCAGCCTTCAGGCGGTGACTGGATGTGGCGTCCGCGAGAACGTTGAGGGGCTTGCGTGTGAATTCGAGCTTCTCAAGAAGCAAGTCAGCGGCGTGGAGAACGGATTGCTTTCTTCCTCCGTGGAGCAGTGCGCCTGCCCACACGGTAGCGCGTGTGGACACAAGTTCCGGCTCTCCGGGTTGCCCTTGTTTCGCTGGGGTGAGAAGGGAGTTGATGTGCGTGCTCCACCCGCGGAACTCGTCGATGATACTGCTGTCGTTCTCCTTGGCCTCATAGACGATGCGAGCGAGTCGTCGGGCCTCTTGAGCGGGTGGATTCGAAAGCCAAATTTCCTTGTACGTCTCCTGGTCGAGCCAGGTGGCGCGCTGCTCCGCACGGAGCTGAAAAAGCTCTTGACGGGCCAGAGGCTTTGCGTTCGGCGAGGAGTGCTTGACAGTGATGAGGCGGGTTTGTTCCGCCCACACTCCATGCCATGCGTCAGGAGTGGTGAGAACCACCAGGTAGCAACCATTCTTTTTGCCGTCACTACCGTGATTGATAAGTCCCTGACCGAACCTGGGGCCAGGTTCCAACTGCATGTCCGAGAGGTCGAGGAGATATCCGTGGCTGGCTGCAGCCGGCAATATCTTGGCGTCGGGCTTCGACCACTCCGGCTCCAGGTCCACGATGGTCAAAGGCAGCGCTGGTGACCCCATGTTGGCCAAGAGGCGTAAGCCGGCGGTGCGTCGCCCTGTGCCCGGCGGAGCACAAAGAACAACGACTCCGCGGTCCCTGACCAGAGCCTGTGCGTGCTCCCAGGCGTCGGTGTCTCGCGGCTCGACGAATCGATTTTCGCCACACGCCGCAAGATCATCTGGATGCACCGGCTGCTGCCGTACGAAATCGCCGCCGTAGAAGTGCTGTGCTTCTGCCTGATAACCGATGCCGTAGGCCGCCACTGTCTGCACGCGGGTTCCGAGGGCAGCAGGGGGCAGAGGTGGGGGAGGATCGTTCGGTGGAGGAATCTCTTGGCTACCCGACCCGTTTGCGGATGCGGCCGGTGGTGGTGAATGGTCGAGACTTCCGCCCTCCGCGCCGTCGGGCAGCGGCGGAGCTGTGGGTGTCGGGTGAGCAGGCCACACAGGATGATTTACATGCCCGTCGGTCCCGGTCGTGTCTGCCTGCTCGGGCGCGAGTTGGCCTTCAGGGATGTCACGGGGGATACCTTCGGCGGCAGGTGTCGGTACAGCCTCCGCCGGAAGCGCGCCGCTAGGTGTCCCCGTTTCGGCCCCCGCAGGGGGCGGTGCACTGCTGGGACGGTTCAGGCGGCCCAGTCGATCACTCCAGCGCCAGCGAGGCTGTTCGAGGGAAGGATTTTCCTGCTCGGGAGCGAGTGGGTGCCCGGATCGGTCCGCAGGAGGCTGGTCAGGACGACTAGCCGCATCTTCAGGTTCACCGGTCGTGAACGGGTCGTCGGTCATTGCAAGCCTCCCATGCCGTTGAAGTACTGGTGCTGTCCCTGAAAATTGCCGTTGCCGTTCTGGACGAAGGACGGCGCCGAAGCGGGGTGTGAGTTCGTTCGTTGCGCCTCCTGGATGGAAGACGAAGAGGATGGACTGCTCTGCTGCGGGGTCTCGAAGATCGAGCTATCGGCCAGTCCCCAGTCGAGACCGGGGACGTGCAGCCACGCGGGCTGGGCGAATGTCTTGACCTTGGCGATGCTCTGCGCGAAGTGCTCGGCGACAGTGCTGCCGGTGTCGAGCCCACTTCGGAAGACATCTTCGTAAACACGTTGGGAGATAATCATCACCGTGTTGGTGAGCTGTGGATTGGCTCGTACCAGAAGGTCTCGGAGAACCTGGTCGTCAAGAAGGCGATGAGTCTCGACCATGGGAACGCCCAGCCCGGAAGGCGGCAGCGGACCGACGTGGACACTTACCCGCAGTTGCAGCACGCTTTGTCCGGGATACTGCCTCCTGCGTTCGTGTAGAACATTGCTGAGGGCTTCGGGGAAACAACCCACCAGAGCTGGCAATACCTTGGGATCCAGGCCGGCGACATAACCATCACCTGTGTGCTGCGGGAAGGCTCGCCGTTCCCAGTGTGCGCTGAGGCCCGTGGCTGACAGGGCTTGTGCGAGTACTCGCTGGATGTCCGCGTTGATGTCCTGCATGCGTTTGCTGGTGTGAGAACTGAAGTCCCTGGCGTCAACCGCGAGTACGGCTTGGTAGGGCCACAAGGGCTCCCATGAAGGCGTCATCGATGTGTCCTCCTCTTGTAGGGGCGGTCAGCAGCTACTTTGGCGGCACACGCGTCACTGAACCGTCCAGGATTGGACGGAGTGAAGGTGATGTGGGTCACGTTGGCGCGCCTAGGTGGCGTCACCCATCGGCCAGCTC
Organism: Streptomyces rimosus; assembly: GCF_008704655.1. Classification (NCBI taxonomy): domain Bacteria; kingdom Bacillati; phylum Actinomycetota; class Actinomycetes; order Kitasatosporales; family Streptomycetaceae; genus Streptomyces; species Streptomyces rimosus. The sequence continues at coordinate 5,046,824 of NZ_CP023688.1, forward strand.
CGCGAGGGCTGCGCTATCCCTGACTGCTAGACGCTCTCGTCCCAAGTCGAGGACATGAGCATCATGAAACGTCCGCAGTACAGCCATCGCCGACGAGCGGCTCATTGAAGCCATCGTGGCCAACTCGTCTCGGGACATACCGAGTTGGAGGGTGACTATGCCATCGTCCCCCCTCTCGCCGATCTCAGCCGCCAGATATCGAATCACTTGGGCGACGCGGGCCTGAGGAGGGAGTCTCGTCAAGGCGGAGCGTAGTTGCTCATTCTCGTGCATGCGCTGAATAGCGAGCTGATACACAGCAGAGTTGAGGTCGTGGCGGTTGATGTATCCTCGAAATGCGTGGGCGGGGAGAACATAGCCGATACACTCAGAAACTGCCTTTACGGAGGCAGATCGAGGCTTGTTGAGGAGTGCGCCAATTTCCCCCAGAACTTCTCCCGGGCCGCGTAAGGCTAGAGGGGCCACCGTCCCACCTTTCGTCAACTGGGTAATCTTGACGATTCCATCGGTCAAGGCGACCACGAAGTCGGGCGACTCTCCCTGGTGAAATAACCAGGCAGCGCGCGTGTAGCGACGCCTTTGCCCGCGATGCAGCAAGTCATTCCAAGCTGCTTCCGAAACCAGATGACGAAAGTTCACTTCTCCCCACCCCCGATGCATCCCTCACCCGACTGCGGCCGAGGCGCCGAGCGCTGCGCAACCCAACACCGCAAGCAGGAAGGAGAGCTGGACTCGACGGTGCTTGGTCCAGGCGATCTGGCTCATGACCACTATCTGTCGTGACAGTGCGGACAATGTGGCGCCCGATCGCAGAGCCCTTTCCAGCCCCTCCGGCTCGAAGTGGCGCAGATGCCCAAAATACAGATAGTCGTCGTCTGGGTCAGGGCCCCTGCGCTCCAACCGTAGGTTGGGAGCTACCGCGGCAGCAGCCAGAAGCGCTCCGCAAAGAAGGATGAACCCTCCTGCCCACAGCAGCACCTGACCTGGCGTTGACCGTGTGGTGGTGCCAGAGGCAGCTAGTACCCCTACCAGGGCCAGCACTGTTGATTGGACGCTGAGTGCGATGGACGCCTTGGTGTCCGCCTTGCCCGTCCAATCTGCCAATGCGGCCTGGATCTTCCAGGCTGTCTCCAGAGGGTCGGCGGCCACCCTGCCTCCTCCTGAGTCGTTCCTGCTGAGCTGGTGTGATCTGTTCCCAGGATCTGGTATCGAGTCTCTTCGCGCTCAACTGCTGAGTGACTTGGCTGAAATTGAGCGGCTTTTTGCGTCCTCTCAGGGGGCTGCTATGGCTCGTCGCCCTCGTCTGTTCTGGGACACGTACGTCATCGACTTCATTGCCGCGGTTGTCGCGTCCGTGATCGTCACGGAGATTGAACAGAAGAACTTGACAGGGAACAGGGCCAGCAGGACCACGATCCCCGCGTCGATGCCGATGGGGAAGACGGCGGAGAAGGCGCCGAAACCCTTGCGTTCGGCGAGGTCGCGGACGGCCGTGTAGGAGCCGGCGAAGCCGATCGCCGCGATGAGGGCGGCGCCGGCGACGACCACGCCGATCAGGATGCGGTGGGTACGGCTCAAGCGTGTCGCGTGTGTCGCGGGCACCCGCGATCCCTCCCCGGTCGGTCGGCTGACTGTGGCGGCTCAGCCTGGCACACCCGTCCGGCCGGGACCGGGGAGGGGCGTCGCGCTACTGGTTGGCCTTGGCGACCGAGGCGACGGCCTCCTGGGTGGCGCCCTTGGCGAGCTTGAGGAGGTCGCTGGGGTCGGGGGCGTCGGCGCCGGCCAGGCCCGCGCCGTTGTAGTTGACGGTGACGACGACGTTCGCGGTGCGGGCGATCAGCGTCTGGTTCTTGAAGTCGTCGTCCTCCTTCTTCAGGTCGTAGGTGACCCACATCGCCTCGTCGCCCAAGCTCTCGACCGCGCCGGACTTCACGTTCTTGGCGCCCTGGGTGGCCTTGGCCGTGTTGACCTGCTTCTTGTAGAAGTCGGTGGCGCGCTTCTCGCCGCTGCCCAGGGTCGGGTCGGAGTCGTAGCGCTGGAAGCCGACGTCCAGCCAGCGGTACTGGGTGCCGTCCACGCCCTGGTCGTCGGAGCTCTTCCAGGCGCAGTAGCCGCGGGCCATGGCGTCGGAGGACTTGCCCTGCTCGCCGTCCTCGTTCTTGGTCTTGGGCACCAGCTTCTTGAGCGTGTCCTTGGACACGGACTGGCAGGGGTTGGGCAGCTTCTTCATCTTGGCGGGCGTGACGCTGGGCGAGGCGCTGCCGCTCTTGCTCGGCGCGGAGCTCTTCGGCGCCGCGCTGCCGCCTTCGTCCTTCTTCTTGCCGGAGTCGTCGGAGGAGCAGCCGGCGACGAGCATCACCGGTACGGCTGCGCAGGCGAGGAGGCTGGCGAGTCGCTTGGCTGAACGGTGCATGGTTCCTTCGCTGTTCGTCGTCGTTCGGCGCGTCGGTGGGACGCCGTCGGGCACCGCACACGGTCCGGGCGCGGGCCGGGTGCGGTACGTCCTTCGGGGCGCGCGGCGGCGTTGCCGCGCGGGGGGCTCGGGGGCACACGGTACGCGGCACAGGACGGCCGGAGGGCGATTCGTGACGTTACTCGCCGGACAAACCGGACGATTCGCTGAAGCGGTCCGTGCTGATCGCCGAAGTCGTCCGCGCTCATCGCCGAACCGGACCGCCCTAATCGTTGAAGCGGTCCGCCAGCTCCTGGGCCAGCGCCTGGGCCTTGTCCTGGAGGTCCTTGCTGTCCGGCAGCGCCGCCTTGTCGGCCGACCACTGGTCGTAGGTGATGGTCACGATCACATTCGAGGAGCGGAAGACGATCGACACATCGCGGTGCACACCGCTGTCCGCGGTGATCAGCTTGTCGTTGAGGAAGGCGGCGTCGGCGAGGCCGTCCAGGACGCGCGGGGCGACGGGGGAGCCGGGCGACGCGCTCGGGTCCGTGCTCGGCGAGCCGGACGGGGAGCCGGTGGGGGCGGGGGACGCCTTGCCGCCGTCGGTGACCTTGCCGGTGCCCTGGCCGTCCCCGTCGGCGCCGGGCTTGCCGTCCCCGGTCCCGCCCTTGGCGCTGGGGGTGGGGGTGGGCTTCGCGCTGCCCGTCCCGGCCGGCAGCTCGGCGGCCTGCTCCTTCTTCGCGTAGACGTTCTGCGCCTTGTCGTCGTCGCTGACCGCGGGGTCGTAGGAGACGACCCGCTCGAAGTCGAGGCTGAGGTGACGGGTGCCGTCCGGGCCCTCGCGCTTCCAGCGGCAGCCGACGCGCCGGTCCGTGTCGTACGTGATGTCGGCGGTGCCCGCGTAGACCTTCTCGGCGTCCTGCGGGCTCTCCTCGCCGCCGGGCGGCAGCAGCCGGCGCAGCGTGTTCCTGGACGGCAGGCCGCAGGGCTCGGGGAGCGTGCGGTACTTGCCCGGCTCGGCGGACTGCGTGGTGGCGGCCGTGTCGCCGCCCTTGGTGTCGGTGGCGCCGCCGCCGGAACCGGAGCCGCCGGTGCAGGAGGTGAGCGTGGCGGCCAGCGCCGCCGCGGTCGCCAGTGCGGCGCCCGGTACGAACGACCTTCGCTGCACCTGACCGGCTCCTTCCGTAGGAAATCTGGTTGCCTCGGCCCGACGGCAGATGGACACAATGTCTACCGCACGTTCTGCTGCATACGCCGGTCCCCTGTCCTTGATCAGGCTTCTTGTCCGGCTTTTGCTATTTATTGTTTTTCGGGGGAATGAGGAAATTATGTCGTACACCGAAGTGCCCGGAGCCAAGGTTCCGATCCGGATGTGGACGGACCCGTCCACGGTCGAAGGCGTGGCCATGCAGCAGCTGCACAACGTGGCCACCCTGCCATGGATCAAGGGCCTGGCCGTGATGCCGGACGTGCATTACGGCAAGGGCGCGACGGTCGGGTCGGTGATCGCCATGCACGGAGCGGTCTGCCCGGCGGCCGTCGGTGTCGACATCGGCTGCGGCATGAGCGCCGTGAAGACCTCCCTCACCGCCAACGACCTCCCCGGCGACCTCTCCCGGCTCCGCTCGAAGATCGAGGAGGCCATCCCGGTCGGCCGGGCCATGCACGACGACCCGGTGGACCCGGGCCGGCTGCACGGCCTGCCGACGAGCGGCTGGGACGACTTCTGGGCCCGCTTCGACGGGGTCGCGGAAGCGGTCAGGTTCCGGCAGGACCGTGCCGTCAAGCAGATGGGCTCGCTCGGCGGCGGTAACCACTTCATCGAGTTCTGTCTCGACGAGACCGGGTCGGTATGGCTGATGCTGCACTCCGGCTCCCGCAACATCGGCAAGGAGCTGGCCGACTTCCACATCGGCCGGGCCCGGGACCTGCCGCACAACCAGGGCCTGGTCGACCGCGACCTCGCCGTCTTCATCGCGGACACCCCGCAGATGGCGGACTACCGCAACGACCTCTTCTGGGCGCAGGAGTACGCCAAGCACAATCGCGCGATCATGATGGCGCTCTTCCAGGACGTCGTCCGCAAGGAGTTCAAGAAGGCGAAGCCGACGTTCGAGCCGGTGATCTCCTGCCACCACAACTATGTGGCGGAGGAGCGGTACGACGGCATGGACCTGCTGGTCACCCGCAAGGGCGCGATCCGCGCCGGAAGCGGCGAGTACGGCATCATCCCCGGCTCGATGGGCACCGGCTCCTACATCGTCAAGGGTCTCGGCAACCCGGCGTCCTTCAACTCCGCCTCACACGGCGCCGGCCGGAAGATGAGCCGCAACGCGGCCAAGAAGCGCTTCTCGACGCGTGACCTGGAGGAGCAGACCCGGGGCGTGGAGTGCCGCAAGGACTCCGGCGTCGTCGACGAGATCCCGGGCGCGTACAAGCCGATCGAGAAGGTCATCGACCAGCAGCGGGACCTGGTCGAGGTGGTGGCCAAGCTCAAGCAGGTGGTGTGTGTGAAGGGGTGATCGCGCGCACCCCCGGGCCAGGGCCCCGGGCCGGTTTCCGCCGGCCCGGGGCCCTGGTGTTTCACAGGGTGAGCAGTGCCCGTACGGGTCTGCTGGTGTCCGCCAGAGGGCGGACGGCCAGGCGTACGAGGGCTCGGGCGTTGTCGTCGCCCGCGGTGCGGTTGGTGCTCAGTTCGCCGCAGGCCAGGCACTGGTGGACCAGTAGCCATTCGCCGTTCTGGCGGGTGGTCAGGCACAGTGCGCGCATCCGGCCGCCACAGTCCGCGGCCCGGTCGCCCGGGACGCGGTGGTCCACGTGGCGGCTGGTGAGGCAGTGCGGACAGTGGTTGCGGTGGGCGGTGCCCGGGGCGGCCAGGGGTACTTCCAGGCGGCAGCCCAGGCAGCGGAACGCGTCTCCGGGCGCGCCGCCGGGGCCGTGCAGGACGTCCTTGGGCCGCTGGGCGCGGCGCCGCGGTGCGGGATTGCTGCGTCGTGGCATGTCGTCGCCCCCCGCCCTACAGGTCGCCGAACGCTTCGAGCGGGAACGGCGGCGAGGCCAGCGGCCGGACCGCCATCCGCATCAGGATCAGCTGGTTGTCGTCCGGCGAGACCGGGTTGGAGGTCAGCTCGTCGCAGCGGGTGCAGCGGTGGACGACCATCCAGTCGCCGGTGCGCAGCACCGCGATGGCGATGGGCGACATCCGGCCCCGGCACTCGGACGGGCCGCCTTCGACGGCGTCATGCACATGCCGGGAGTGCAGGCAGCTGGGGCAGTGGTTGCGGCGGTTGCCGTCGGGGCCGAGCGTGGTGACGGTCAGGCCGCACCGTACGCAGGTGAAGGTGTCGGTACGCGGCAGCGGACGGGAACCGCTGGACGGGTGGGAACTGCTGGAACCGTGGGAGCTGTTGGACAGCACTCGGGGACTCCTTGCCGGAACGTGTCTGGAAAAGGCAGCGGGAGCAGGCCGAGCGGCCTCGGTCGTACGGGCAGCGGGCGGCACCGCCCGAAGGCGGGTGCGGCCGGGCCGTGCCGGCAGGGCGGACGACGGCCGGAGACGGTGAACGTCAGCGGCGGATTGCGTCCGCGCGGTGGTGAGGCGCGCTCAGCGCCGGCCGGGGCATAGACACTGCTTTCCAGGGCGGGGCCCGAGTGAGGGGTCACGTGCGGCGCGAGCCCGCACGTGCGGTGACGTGGGAAACGGTACGGGCGGGGGCGGGGCGGCGCCAACGGTTTTCGGGCGCCGTCCCGCCCCCGCCCGCGACGGCCTCAGGCCGTCCGGTGCACCTTGTGGTTGGCCGCCTGGGCGCGGGGGCGTACGACGAGGAGGTCGATGTTCACGTGGGCGGGGCGGGTGACGGCCCAGCCGATGGTGTCGGCGACGTCGTCGGCGGTCAGCGGTTCGGCCACGCCCTCGTAGACCTTCGCCGCCTTGGCGGCGTCGCCGCGGAAGCGGGTGGCGGCGAACTCCTCCGTCTTCACCATGCCGGGGGCGACCTCGATGACGCGTACGGGCTCGCCGCACAGCTCCAGCCGGAGCGTCTCGGCGATGACGTGCGCGCCGTGCTTGGCGGCGACATAGCCACCGCCGCCCTCGTAGGTGCCGTGGCCCGCCGTCGAGGAGACGACGACCACCGTGCCGTCGCCGGAGGCGGTCAGGGCGGGCAGCAGGGCCTGCGTCACGTTCAGTACGCCGAGGACGTTGACCTCGTACATCGTGCGCCAGTCGGCCGGGTCGCCGGTGGCGACGGGGTCCGCGCCCAGCGCCCCGCCGGCGTTGTTGACCAGCACGTCCACCGAGTCGTGGCGCGCGTCGAGTTCGGCGGCGAAGGCGTCCACCGCGGCGCGGTCGGTGACGTCGAGCCGATACGCCTCGGCGTCCGGCAGTTCGGCGGCCAGCGCCTCGATGCGGTCCTTGCGGCGGGCGGCGAGGACGACGCGGTAGCCCTCCGCGGCCAGCCGGCGGGCGGTCGCGGCGCCGATGCCGCTGCTGGCTCCGGTGACGACGGCGGTACGGGTACGGGCGGCGGACGCGTCGGGTACGGCGGTCATGCGGCGGCTCCTGGGGCGGCGGACGGCATTCGTGTGACGTACGCAGAATAGGCCCGGTCAGCGCCCCCGCGGCGCGTACATGATCAAGGCCATCCCGGCCAGGCAGACCAGCGCGCCGGTCACGTCCCAGCGGTCCGGGCGGTAGCCGTCCGCGACCATGCCCCAGGCCAGCGAGCCGGCGACGAAGACGCCCCCGTACGCGGCGAGGATGCGGCCGAAGTCGGCGTCCGGCTGGAGCGTGGCGACGAAGCCGTACGCGCCGAGGGCGAGCACGCCCGCGCCGATCCACAGCCAGCCGCGGTGTTCGCGCACGCCCTGCCACACGAGCCAGGCGCCGCCGATCTCGAAGAGGGCGGCGAGGACGAAGAGGGCGGCGGAGCGGGCGATCAGCATGATCACAGGGTAGGGAGGGGGCGGCCAGGGAAAGGGACCCTGCGGCGGGCGGCCGGTGCGGGGCCGTTGTCAGTGGCGTGTGAGAGCTTCGAGACATGCTCATCGAACGCGCATACGTGGATCGGTCCGAGGAAGCGGTGGCGCGGACCGGCGACCGCTGGCCCTGGACGGTTCCGTGCGTGCGCCGGTTGGCCGAGGACGGGCTGAAATTCGGCGCGCCGGTCACCTTCCTCGTGGGCGAGAACGGCTCCGGCAAATCGACGCTGGCCGAGGCCCTGGCGGAGGGCTTCGGTCTCGATTCGTACGGCGGCTCGGCCGGTTACAAGTACGCCAGTTCCCGTACGCCGTCCGAGCTGGGCTGCGCCATCCGCTTCGACCCGACGGCCGCGGGCCGCCGCATGGTGCGCGGTCCGCGCACGCGCCGGCGCGGGTTCTTCCTGCGTGCGGAGACCGCGTGGGACGCGCTCGCCCGCGAGCGGCTGTCGGGCGCGCCCGAGATGATGAGCCACGGCGAGGGCTTTTTGATGGCGTTCCGGGAGAAGTTCCGGCAGCCGGGGCTGTATGTGCTCGACGAGCCCGAGGCCGCGCTGTCGTTCACGTCCTGCCTGGAGCTGGTCGGTGTGCTGGCGGAGCTGAGCCGCGGTGGCGCCCAGATCATCTGTGCCACGCATTCGCCGCTGCTGACGGCCCTGCCCGGCGCGGAGATAGTCGAGGTCGGTGAGCACGGCATGCGCTCGGTGGCCTGGGAGGAGCTGGGCCTCGTCGACCACTGGCGCCGCTATCTCACCGACCCGCGCGCATATCTGCGGCACATCATCGGCTGATCCGGCGCCACCGTCCGGGCGCGGCGTCCGCGAAATGGCCGAAGCTGTCCGCCGGTTGATGTCCAAAAGCGGGCGTTGACGGGAAAGGGAAATGCTCCGCAAGCCGGTGCTGCGTGAAGGGCGAACCACTGGCCAAAAACCGTACGGTGCGTCACATCCCCTGGCGGGGCCCCTTGTCATGAGACATGTGGGTCCTTAGATTCCCCTTCTACCGGGGGGCGCAACACCGATCGGTGAGCGGCGAGGACAGCGGGAAAACGCGGCTTTCGCCGGTCGGTGCACAACAGGTGGCCCACCTCGAATTCCGCGGCGTATCCGGAACACCGGCGCATCCCGCGGTTCCCCGGGGCACGGTTTCACCTCCCATCACGTGGTATCCGCACCGGACTTCGGTGGCGGGCGGCGCGACCGGGCAGCTGCGGGATCCGGTCCGGCCGCCAGGCCCGGCAAGCGTCCGGCGCGCCCGGCCCGGGGACGGCCGGGCGCGGCGGACGGCGCGGACCCGTCCCCCGTTCATGGCCGGGGGACGGGCCGCGCGGGCCGCCGCACCGGAGTGTGCGAGGACGTGATGGTCACGGCCGGGCGGCGGTGCGGGCCGCGGCCCGGCCGGCGCCGGTCCAGCGGACGAGGGCGCCGTGCAGGGACTCGGCGCGTACGTCCGGGTCGGTGGCGTCGGTGGCCCAGGCGATGTAGCCGTCGGGGCGTACGAGCAGCGCGGTGCGCCGGTCGCTGTCCCAGGCGGCGCGTACGAGACGGGGGCCGGGAGCGGGCGCGTCCGCCGCTCCTGCCGCTCCCACGGCCTCGGGCACCGTCTCGTCCCCCGGCACCTTCTCGCCCTCCGGCGTGACCAGCACGAACGCCCCGCCCCGCAGTGCCTCGTGAAGCCGGGTGCCGCCCGCCAGGCGGAGGTCGGGGGCGCGCTTGCCCGCGAGCGGGTGGGCGCCGCGCCCGGCCGGGTACGCGATGCCCACGCCGCTGATCGTCATCATCGCCCGGTCCGCGAGCGGCGGCACCGAGTTCAGCAGCCGGGCGAGCGTCGCGCGCAGCACCCGCTGCGGCCTGCTGCGCAACTGCGCCAGCCGGATGACGGCGCCGCTGCTGCGCAGCACCATCTTGCCGACCGGGTGGCGTTCGGCGTGGTAGCTGTCCAGCAGGCTGTCGGGCGCGTCGCCGCGCAGTACGGCGGCGAGCTTCCAGCTGAGGTTGGCGGCGTCCTGGAGCCCGGTGTTCATGCCCTGGCCGCCGGCCGGGGAGTGGACGTGCGCGGCGTCGCCGGCGACGAAGGCGCGGCCGACGCGGTACCGGGGGACCTGGCGCTCGTCGCTGTGGAAGCGGGACGTCCAGCGGACATCGTGCATGCCGTAGTCGCTGCCGAGCGCGAGGCGCATGTACTCGCGGATCTCGTCGGGCTCGACCGGGGTGTCCTCGGGGACCCGGCGGTGCTGGTCCCAGCCGATGACGCGGTACCAGCCGTCGCCGAAGGCGCCGATGAGCGCGAAGGCGTCGTCGGTGGCGTTGGCGATGAGCGGCATGGTGGGCCGCTCGTCGAGCCGTACGTCGGCGAGCACGACGGAGTCCACCACGGTCCGGCCGGGGAAGGGCAGGCCGAGGGCCTTGCGGACGGTGCTGTGCACGCCGTCCGTGCCGACGAGGTAGGCCGCGCGGTACGTCGTGGCGGCCCCGTCCTCCTCCTGTACGCGGACGTCGACACCGTCGGCGTCCTGGTCGAGGCCGGTCACGCGGGCCCCGTACCGGAAGGTGACGCCGGCCTTCTGCGCGCGCCGCTCCAGCAGCCGTTCCACCTCGTACTGCGGCGTGATCAGCACGAACGGGAAGCGGGAGGGCAGCCGGTACGGCTTCATCTCGGCGGCGGCGAAGAGCTGGAGGTGCGACAGCGGGTGGCCGGTCGCGACGAGTTCGTCGGCGAGGTCGCGGGCGTCGAGCTGTTCGAGGGTGCGGGCGTGCACGGCCATCGCCCGGGTGAGGTTGCTGATCCCGGGGGCGCGGCGCTCCAGGAGGGTGACGCGCAGGCCGGCGACGGCGAGGTCGCCGGCCAGCAGCAGTCCGGTGGGGCCGGCGCCGACGACGATGACGTCGGCGGTCCGGTCGGTGGGTACGGGGGCGTGTTCGCCGGTGGTCTCGGGTGTGCGGTGCCGCATGGCCGCCTCCAAATGCCAACGCTTGTTGGTCAACGCTTGTTGGCAACGGTAGACCTGCCACGGTGGCGGGTCAACAGCTGTTGGCCTACAGTCGTGGGCATGGCCGATACCGTCCCCTCCGCACCGGACACCGACGCGGACCCCGAGCCGTCCGGCGCCCCTGCCGCACCACCGGCCCCCGGCACCGCCGCGGAGCCCCCCGGCGCCGACCGCCCCCGCCGCTCCGACGCCACCCGCGCCGCGATCCTCGCCGCCGCCCGCGACCGCTTCGCCGCCGACGGCTACGAACGCGCCACCATCCGCGCCATCGCCAAGGACGCGGGCATCGACCCGTCGATGGTGATGCGCTACTACGGCAACAAGGCGGGCCTGTTCGCGGCGGCCTCCGAGATCGACCTGCGGCTGCCGGACCTGACGGCCGTACCGCGCGACGAACTCGGCGCCCGGATGATCCGGCACTTCCTCGACCGCTGGGAGAACGACGAGACGCTGACCGGGATGGTGCGCGTCGCGGTCACCAACGAGGCGGGCGCCGAGCGGCTGCGCGGCGTCTTCACGGAGCAGATCAGACCGATGCTCGCGACCGTCTGCCCGGTCCCGGAGGAGGTCTCGGCCCGCGCCGCCCTGGTCGGCTCCCAGCTGGTGGGCATCGGCATGCTGCGCTATGTGCTGTTCCTGCCGCCCGCGGTGGACCTCACCCGCGAGGAGATCGTCGCCTGGCTGGCCCCCACCCTCCAGCGCTATCTGACCGCCGAGCACCCGTAGGGCGCGGCGTCGAACTCCGCGATCTCCGGACGCGGCGGCGCCGGCGTGCCTACGGTGGTGGCCGTACCCGCCGTACGCACAGCCGCACCCGCCGTCCCCGCAGGGACCGGGAAGGAGACGCATGGCCCGGCACACGCCCGCCGTACCGCCGTCACCGCAGGCGCTCGCCGAGTTCTACGGGCTGGAGCCGCTGCCCAGGGAAGGCGGGCGCTACCGGCGCACGTGGGCGGGCCCCGCGCGCCCCGACGGCCGCCCCGAGGGCTCTGCGATCATCGTGCTGCTCACCGCGGAACCCCGCGACCACAGCGCCCTGCACCGCCTGCCCACCGACGAGGTCTGGCACTTCTACCTCGGTGATCCGCTCACGCTGCTCCTTCTGGAGCCGTCCGGCGGCACCCGTACGGCCGTCCTCGGCCCGGACGTCCTGGGTGGCCAGCACGTCCAGTTCACGGTGCCGGCCGGCACGTGGATGGGCGCCGAGGTCGCCGACGGCGGCGCCTGGTCGCTCTTCGGCTGCACCATGGCGCCGGGCTTCACCTTCGAGGACTACGAGCACGGGGACGCCGCCGAACTGGCCGCGCGCTACCCCCAGGAGGCGGCGCGGATCACCGCGCTGAGCCGCCCGTGAGCGCGCCGCAGGGCAACGCCGCGCTGCCGTCCCTCGCGGGCCAGGTCGCCCTGGTGACCGGCGCGGGCGGCTGTCTCGGCACCGGCATCGCGCTGCGCTTCGCCGCGGCGGGCGCCGCCGTCGTCGCCCACTACCGTACGAACGCCTCCGCCGCGCAGGCACTCGTAGCCCGCATCGAGGAGCAGGGCGGCAGTGCGCTGGCGGTGCGTGCCGACCTGTCCGTGGAGGAGGAGTGCCACCGCCTGGTGCGTACGGCGGCGGACTGGCGCGGCCGGCTCACCGCCCTGGTCAACAACGCTGGCGTACAGCCCGACCAGGACCTGGCGGGCATGACCGTCGCCGACTGGCGCGCCGTCAACGACACCAACGTGCTGAGCGTCTTCGCCTGCACACAGGCCGCGGCCGAGGTGATGCGGGACGGCGACGGCGGCTCGATCACCCACATCGCCTCCATCCAGGCGCACCGGCCCGCCCCGGCGCACGCCCACTACTGCGCGTCCAAGGCGGCCGTCGTGATGCACGCCCGCTCGGCCGCGCTGGAGTACGGGCCCGACGGCATCCGCGTCAACAGCGTCTCGCCGGGCCTGATCGACCGCGAGGGGCTGGCCGAGGCGTGGCCCGACGGCGTGGTCCGCTACCGGCGGGCCGCCCCGGCCGGACGGCTGGGCCGCCCCGAGGACATCGGCGACGCGTGCGTCTTCCTCGCCTCGCCGATGGCCGCGTGGGTGACCGGCCACGACCTGGTGGTGGACGGCGGGGTGTCGGCGCGGCCGACCTGGTGACCGCCGTCCACCGGCCCCGGCGGCCTACTTGCTCTTGGACGCGCGGTTCCCGCGTTCCGCGCGGTAGCGCTTGTCCCAGCGGTCCTGGCGGATACGGCGCTCCCGGTAGGCGCGGTACTCCGCGTCGTAGCTCAAGTAGCCCTGGCGGTAGCGCACGGCGAGATAGGCCAGGACGGCGGAGGCCGCCCACCACACCGGGTTGGCGAACCAGCCGGCGAGGGCTGTGATCACTATGGAGACGAGAAGGAGCGGAAACACCGCGCACCTCCCTTGAACAGCACGGGCCGAAAGCGCTCCGCCCGGAACGCTTCCTAGGCCGCGGCCCCCTCGGGCGGTCCCGGCGGGCCGGCGGCGGCGGTCCCGGTCGCGGTGTCCAGGCCGGGGAAGACCGGCAGCAGCCGGTTCAGCCCACTGGTCTGCAACGCCGCGCGGGCGGCGGGACTCGGCAGGACCAGGCGCAGGTCACCGCCCTGGGAGCGGGCCCGCCGGGCCGCGGCGACGAGCGGACCGAGGGCGAGCGGGCAGCAGTCGGTGACCTCGGACAGGTCGACGATCAGCAGGCTGCCCGGGGCGCGCGGCAGGCGCCGCAGTCTCTCGCGCAGGGTGGGCAGGGTGGCGAGATCCATCCGCCCGCGCACGATGAGGACCGCGAAGTCCGGGTCCGCACTCTCGGCCGACGGCGCCGCTTGTGGCAGGCGCTCCGGCTGTCCGTCCGCCACGGGCGTCCGCTGCGGCCCGCGCCGGGCGCGGGACCGGGGTGGCGGCACCCGCGAACCCACCGCGCCGGTGCGCGGGGAGTCGAGGGATGTTCCGGGGTCTGCCATCACCACGCGCCTCCTCGGTGCGGACGGGATTGCCACGCTGCCGGGGACTCGGGCTGCCCCTCAAGGGTAGTGCGGGGCGCGTGGCCCGAACAGCGGGCGTGACCGATCGGGGCGGCACTCGCGGCCGACGGCCGTGCTATCGGCTCGAAGTGAGGACCCATCACCCGGAACGGTGGTGTCGCCACCGTCCCGCCGCCCCCTCACTCCCCGCCCGCCGTCCGCCCTCCGTCCATCAGCAGCCGCACTCCGGTGCGGTCGGCCGCGTCCGGCCCGGCGCCGAGGCAGTGCACGACCACCCACGTACGGGTCTCACGGTTCAGCCCGGTGAAAACCTGCGCGTCACGAGTGCCCCCGTTGTGCCATGTCATCGGCCCGTCCTGACGCCAGGTCAGCGTCGGCGGCCCGAGCACCTGCTCGACCAGCAGCCCGCGGACCAGCGCGGCGACGGCCGGCAGCGTGGCCCAGTAGCCCCCGGCGGGCAGCACCGCGCCGTTTGTCGTCCACGCGGCGCGCGGGCGGCCCCACCGGCTGGTGCCGGTCAGCCGCCGGTCGGCGGGCGGCCGGGCGGTCATCTCCTCGATGCCCAGCGGGTCGAGCACACAGCGCCGTACGACCTGCTCGTACGGCTCACCTGCGGCAGCGGCCAGCGCGGCGCCCAGGACCGCGTACCCGAAGTTGGAGTACTCCTCGGCGGTGCCGGGGGCGGTGGTGGCCAGCGTGTCGAGGCGGCCGACGAGCAAGCGCAGCGCGGCCGCGTCGAAGCGGAGGTACGGGTCGCGGCGCGGCCCGCGCAGCGGAGGCAGCCGCGGCAGGCCGGAGGTGTGCTCCGCCAGGTGGCGCAGGGTGATGCCGGTGCCGCGGGGCGCGTCGAGCCAGCGCTCCACCGGATCGTCCGGCGTCAGCACGCCGTCGGCCGCGAGCCGGTCCAGCGCCGTGCCGGTGAGCACCTTGGTCAGCGAGCCGATCTCCACGTATACGTCCGTACGGTGTCCGCCGGTCAGGCGGGGCGGGGCCGCGGAGGTCAGGACCGCGGTGCGGGTGCGTCGTCGTAAGGCCATGGGGCGCACCGTACGCGGCCGGGACCCGGGCGGCCCCGGCCGCTTCCGTCAGCGGTTCGCGCCCGTCACGGCCACACCAGGCAGTACGCCTGGTGCCCCGCCTCGTGCAGCCGGTGGGAGAAGTCCTGCCACTCGTGGAGCAGCTGGTAGACGGTGAAGGCGTCGCGGGGGCCGCCGCGGTCGGGGACCGTGGACCAGATGAAGGCCGCGGCGCCGACCGACTCCTCGCCGACGCCGCGCAGCGGGTCGACGACCGTCATGGGGAGCTTGACGACGGCGTAGTCGGGGTGGAGGACGACCAGTTCCAGCGGGGGGACCTTGTGCAGCGGTATGCCTTCTATACCGGTGAGGACCATCGCGGCCATCGTCTCCGGTTTGATCTTCGTGAACATGCCGCCCATGCCGAGCTCGTCGCCGCCCAGCTCCTCGGGCCGCATCGAGATCGGCACCCGCGCCGCCGTGGCACCGTTCGGCGCGCCGAAGTACTTGTACGTCACCCCCATGCGGCCGCCTCTGCTTCCCCCGCCCTTGGTCTCCTCGCGCCGGTGGCGGCCCCGCTGGGCGCGCTCAGGTCCCCGGTCATCGGTGCCCTCGCCCAGTCCGCCACCGCGATGCATATCTCCACCCGACCACTCGCAGCCCCAGCCGCGCAACCCGATCATCGTCTCAGAGACCTCCCCCGTCACCGGCGCGTGAAACGCCCCGCCGCGCGCCCCCGTGCGCCTCTGAGACCATTGCTTGCGTGACTTACTCGTACGTTGTCCCAGTTTTGCAGACTCGCGGGGTCTGACACCTGGTCGAGAGCGAGGGGAATCCCGCTTCGTTGTCAGTCCGGGTGCCGCCGCAAGCCGTCGCCCCTTCCTACGTTTGTGCAGGTCAGGATCACAGTGCCTTTTCCCTATGAAGCCCCAGTTTCGCAGACGCTCTTCGACCGCGCGGCCGTTGTGACGCCGGGCGGGGTGAACTCCCCCGTGCGCGCGTTCCGCGCGGTGGGCGGTTCGCCCCGGTTCATGGTGTCCGGTACCGGTCCGTACCTCACCGACGCCGACGGCCGCGAGTATGTCGACCTCGTGTGCTCGTGGGGCCCGATGATCCTCGGACATGCCCACCCCGAGGTCACCGCCGCCGTCCAGGAGGCCGTCGCCCGCGGCACCTCCTTCGGCACGCCCGGCGAGGGCGAGGTCGAGCTGGCCGAGCAGATCGTGGACCGGATCGACCCGGTCGAGCAGGTGCGCCTGGTCTCCTCCGGCACCGAGGCCACCATGTCCGCCATCCGCCTGGCGCGCGGCTACACCGGCCGCGCCAAGGTCGTGAAGTTCGCCGGCTGCTACCACGGGCACGTCGACGCGCTGCTGGCCGCGGCCGGCTCCGGCGTCGCGACCTTCGGGCTGCCGGACACCCCCGGCGTCACGGGTGCCCAGGCCGGGGACACGATCGTGCTGCCGTACAACGACATCGAGGCCGTACGGGCCGCCTTCGCAGCCCACCCCGGCGAGATCGCCTGCGTGATCACCGAGGCGTCGCCCGGCAACATGGGCGTCGTCCCGCCGCTGCCCGGCTTCAACCAGGGCCTGAAGGACCTGTGCGCCGAGAACGGCGCGCTGTACATCTCCGACGAGGTCATGACCGGCTTCCGGGTCAGCCGCACCGGCTGGTACGGCATCGACGGCGTCCGGCCCGACCTGATGACCTTCGGCAAGGTCATGGGCGGCGGCTTCCCGGCCGCGGCCTTCGGCGGCCGCGCCGACGTGATGGCCCACCTCGCCCCGGCCGGCCCGGTCTACCAGGCGGGCACCCTGTCCGGTAACCCGGTCGCGACGGCCGCCGGCGTCGCCCAGCTCAAGCTGCTGGACCAGGCGGCGTACGACAAGGTCGACGCGGTCTCGGCCGAGGTGCGCTCGCTGGTCACCGACGCGCTGACCAAGGCGGGCGTCGCGCACCGCGTCCAGGTCGCGGGCAACATGTTCTCGGTCTTCTTCACCGACCGGGACGTGACCGACTACGACGGGTCCAAGGCGCAGGAGGCGTTCCGCTTCACCGCCTTCTTCCACTCGATGCTCTCCCAGGGCGTGTACCTGCCGCCGTCCGCGTTCGAGTCCTGGTTCGTCTCGACCGCGCACGACGAGCGGGCCGTCGAGCGGATCGCCGCGGCGCTGCCGTCGGCCGCGCGGGCCGCCGCCGAAGCGACCGCGTGAGCGGTGCGTACGGCGGGACGGACCGGAAGATGGGTGACATGAACAGCGAAGAGACCACCGTCGTCCACCTGATGCGGCACGGCGAGGTGCACAACCCCGAGGGCGTGCTGTACGGGCGGCGGCCCGGCTACCACCTCTCCGAGCTGGGCCGGCGGATGGCCGACCGGGTGGCCGAGCATCTGGCGGGGCGGGACGTCACGCATGTCGTGGCGTCCCCGCTGGAGCGGGCGCAGGAGACCGCGACGCCGATCGCCAAGGCGCACGGCCTCGACCTGGCCACCGACGAGCGGCTGATCGAGGCGGCCAACGTCTTCGAGGGCAAGACCTTCGGGGTCGGCGACGGCGCGCTGAAGAAGCCGGGGAACTGGAAGTACCTGACCAACCCGTTCCGGCCGTCGTGGGGCGAGCCGTACCTGGAGCAGGTCGTACGGATGATGGCGGCGCTCGGCGCGGCGCGCGACGCGGCCCGCGGGCACGAGGCGGTGGCGGTCAGCCACCAGCTGCCGATCTGGGTGGTGCGCAGCTTCGCGGAGCGGCGGCGGCTGTGGCACGACCCGCGCAAGCGGCAGTGCACGCTCGCCTCGCTGACGTCGTTCACCTTCCGCGGCGACAAGATCATTTCGGTGGGGTACACCGAGCCGGCGCTCGATCTGGTGCCGGTGCATCTGCGGGCGGGCGCCAAGCCGGCCCCGGGGAAATCCAAGGCCGCCGGGGCGTAACCTCCGGCCGGTTTCTCGCATCCTGTTGCGTGAGGGACGCGAGGGACCGGTGTGATGCAGTGTTGGCTATGTGACGCAGGGTCGACAAAAAGTAAAATAATAAAATTGCGCTATTAGTCCGGAACCTCCGTGTTCGCCAGAACCTCTTACTCCATGTCCGTTTATACGGATATTGAGTGTGACGAGTACGGATGGGGACGACGGTATGCGCGCGATCAGTCGGCGGAACCTGCTGGGCATGGGAGTGGGTGCGGCCGCGGCGCTCGGCGTCGCGGGCTGCTCCTCCGGCTCCGGGTCCGGCTCCGGGTCCGGCAACGGCAAGAACGACGTCCAGGCGAAGGCCAAGCCGATCGGCGACGGATCGACGGCCGACGCCGGACCGCAGCCCCACCAGCCGGACAAGCCGCGCCGGCTGGAGCCGGGGGAGACCCCGCCGCAGTTCGTGATCTTCTCGTGGGACGGCGCGGGAGAGGTCGGCAACGGCCTCTTCCCGCGCTTCCGCAAGCTCGCCAAGGACCACAACGCGGCGATGACCTTCTTCCTCTCCGGGCTGTACTGCCTCCCGGAGTCCAAGAAGCACCTCTACCGCCCGCCGAACAACAAGGTCGGCGCCTCCGACATCGGCTACCTCTCCGACGAGCACATCAAGGCGACGCTGAAGAACGTGCGGGAGGCGTGGCTGGAGGGCCACGAGATCGGCACCCACTTCAACGGGCACTTCTGCGGCGAGGCCCGCACCTCGGTCAAGCACTGGACCCCGGCCCAGTGGCAGTCCGAGATCGACCAGGCGATGGACTTCGTCACGAAGTGGCGTACGAACACCGGCTTCACCGATCTGGAGCCGCTGCCGTTCGACTACAAGAAGGAGCTGGTCGGCGGCCGTACGCCGTGCCTGCTCGGCCAGGACAATCTGCTCCCCACCGCCAAGAAGCTGGGCTGGCGCTACGACGCCAGCTCGCCGGGCGGCGTGCAGCGCTGGCCGAAGAAGAAGATGGGCCTGTGGGACTTCCCGCTCCAGCAGATACCTTTCCCCGGGCACCGCTTCGAGGTCCTCTCGATGGACTACAACATCCTCGCCAACCAGTCGAAGAACTCCACCAAGGGCCCGCCCGCCAACTACCCGGGCTGGCGCAAGGAGGCCACCGGCGCCTACATCAAGGGCTTCGAGCGGGCCTACGAGACCAACCGCGCGCCGCTGTTCGTCGGCAACCACTTCGAGCAGTGGAACGGCGGCATCTACATGGACGCCGTCGAGGAGGCGCTGAAGCACATCGCCGACGAGAAGCGCAAGGACGTGCGGCTGGTCTCCTTCCGCCAGTTCACCGACTGGCTGGACGCCCAGGACCCCAAGGTCGTCGCCAAGCTCCAGGGCCTGGGCGTGGGCCAGAAGCCGGCCGGCGGCTGGAAGACGTTCCTTTCGGGGGCCTGAGCCGGAACGGCGTCCGGGCCGTACGGGGCGACTCCACGCATCCGTACGGGCCGGGGTGGCGCGCTCCGGCCCGTACGTCGGCCGCGGCCCGTACAGCTCGCCCGGCGCGGTACGCCTGACGTGCCCGGACCTGCCCGGACCGGCCCGGCGCCGACCCGGCGAGGGGGGTGCGGAAGATCCGTAACCGCCCCATGCGAAACTTTTCACATGAGTGCCTGCCGCGTCCCCCGACGACTCGCCAGTCATCGCCGCACCGCCCTGTTCGCCACGGGTGCCGCGCTCGCGGCGCTGACCCTGGCCGCCTGCGGCGAGGGCCGCTCGGGCGGCTCGGAGCAGACCCAGTTCGTCGAGGGCAAGGACGGCGTCGAGCGGGTCGCGAAGGCGGACCGTAAGCCCGTACCCGAGATCTCCGGCGAAACCACCCAGGGTGCCAAGCTGGACATCGCGGACTACAAGGGCAAGGTCGTCGTCCTGAACGTCTGGGGATCGTGGTGCGCCCCCTGCATCGCCGAGGCCCCCAACTTCGCCAAGGTCGCGAACGAGACCAAGGACAAGGGCGTCCAGTTCGTCGGCATCAACACCCGCGACTCGCAGAAGTCCCAGGCGGTCAGCTTCGAGGAACAGCACAAGGTGCCGTACCCGAGCCTGTTCGACCCGACCGGCAAGCTGATGCTGCGCTTCCCCAAGGGCAGCCTCAACCCGCAGGCCATCCCCTCCACCATCGCCGTCGACCGGCAGGGGAAGATCGCCGCGCGCTCGATCGGGCCGCTCGGTGAGGACGAGCTGCGCAAGATGCTCAAGCCGCTGATCGACGAGAAGTGATCACGTGATCACGCTCGCCGCCGCCACCGGCCCCGCCGCCACGATCACCTCGGGCGCGCTGCTGCTCGCCGTGCCCGTCGCCCTCCTCGGCGGCCTGGTCTCCTTCTTCTCGCCCTGCGTGCTGCCGCTCGTACCCGGCTACATGTCCTACGTCACGGGCGTGACCGGAGCGGACCTCGCCGAGGCCAAGCGCGGCCGGATGCTGGCCGGTGCCTCCCTCTTCGTCCTCGGCTTCACCGCCGTGTTCGTCTCCGGCGGCGCCCTCTTCGGCTACTTCGGCCAGGAGCTCCAGGACTACCAGGACCCGATCAACAAGGTCCTCGGCGTCCTGATGATCCTGCTCGGCCTGGCCTTCGCCGGCGTCCTGAAGAACTTCGGCCAGCGCGAGCTGCGCTTCCACAAGAAGCCCGCCATGGGCCTGGCCGGCGCGCCGGTGCTCGGTGTGCTCTTCGGCGTCGGCTGGACGCCGTGCCTGGGCCCGACGCTCACCGCGGTCAGCTCGCTCGCCCTCAACCAGGCCAGTGCCGGGCGCGGCGCCCTGCTGACCGTGGCCTACTGTCTTGGCCTGGGCCTGCCCTTCGTCTTCGTCGCCCTCGCCTTCCGCAAGGCGCTGGGCGCCTTCGGCTGGGTCAAGCGCCACTACGTGTGGGTGATGCGGCTCGGCGGCGGCATGATGGTCGTGCTCGGCGTCCTGCTCCTCACCGGCGTATGGGCCGACATGATGTCCGGCCTGCAGAGCTGGACCAGCAGCTTCACCCCAGGGATCTGATTGATGGCCTCCAAGACCGACACCCCCCGCGACGCCGACGACGCCGAGGTCGGCGCCGCGGGCTCGCAGCTGTCCACCGCCCCCGAGGAGGAGGCGGCCGGGGAGGTCTCCCTGCCGTCCCTCGGGCCGATCGGCTGGGCCCGGTGGTTCTGGCGGCAGCTGACGTCGATGCGGGTCGCGCTGATCCTGCTGTTCCTGCTCTCGCTGGGCGCCATCCCCGGCTCGCTGGTCCCGCAGACCAGCATCGACCCGACCAAGGTCGAGCAGTTCCGCACCGACCACCCGACGCTGGCGCCGCTGTACGACAAGCTGGGCCTGTTCCACGTCTACAGCTCGGTGTGGTTCTCCGCGATCTACCTGCTGCTGTTCATCTCGCTGATCGGCTGCATCGTGCCGCGCTCGTGGCAGTTCGTCGGCCAGCTGCGCAGCCGCCCGCCGCGCGCCCCGCGCCGGCTGACCCGGCTGCCCGCGTACACGACGTGGCGTACGGACCGGGCGCCCGACGAGGTGCTCGGCGCGGCCCAGCGCCTGCTGAAGAAGCGCCGCTTCCGCGCCCACACCGTCGATGACGCGGTCGCCGCCGAGAAGGGCTACCTGCGCGAAGCGGGCAACCTGATCTTCCATGTCTCACTGATCGTGATCCTGGTCGCGGTCGCCGTCGGCAGCCTGTGGAAGTCCGAGGGCGGCAAGCTGGTCGTCGAGGGAGACGGCTTCGCCAACAGCCTCACCCAGTACGACAACTTCAAATCCGGCGCCTTCTACGACACCGA
The DNA here is from genome assembly GCF_008704655.1 of Streptomyces rimosus. Taxonomy (NCBI): domain Bacteria; kingdom Bacillati; phylum Actinomycetota; class Actinomycetes; order Kitasatosporales; family Streptomycetaceae; genus Streptomyces; species Streptomyces rimosus. The sequence continues at coordinate 5,067,907 of NZ_CP023688.1, forward strand.
CGACCTCGAACCGTTCGGCTTCTCCCTCAAGAGCTTCGACGCGTCCTACGAGCGCACCGGCCCCCAGAAGGGCACCCCGCGCGAGTTCCGCGCCAACATCTCGTACTTCCAGGGCGCGGACGGCAAGGAACACCCGGGCAAGATCGAGGTCAACCATCCGCTGGAGATCGCGGACTCCAAGATCTTCCTGCTCTCGCACGGCTACGCGCCGGTCGTCGAGGTCACCGACGGCCGCGGCAAGCAGGTCTACAGCGGCGCCGTGCCGTTCCTGCCGCAGGACATGCAGAACTACACCTCCACCGGCGTGGTCAAGGTGCCCAACGCGCAGACCGCCGCCGGCAAGCGCAACCAGCTCGGCTTCTCGGGCTTCTTCGTGCCCACGTACGGCGGCAAGGGCTCCGGCTCGATGTTCTCCACGTTCCCCGCGCTGGACAACCCGCGGCTGACGCTGACCGCGTACCACGGCGACCTCGGCGTGGACTCCGGACTGCCGCAGAGCGTGTACCAGCTGGAGAAGAAGAACCTCAAGCAGTACAAGCAGGACGGCCGCGCCGTCGCCCAGATGATGAAGCCCGGCGAGACCATGAAGCTCCCCGGCGGCGACGGCAGCATCAAGTTCGTCGGCGTCAAGCAGTGGGCCACCTTCCAGGTCTCCCACCAGCCCGGCAACGGCCTCGCCCTGATCGGCGCGATCGCCATCCTGATCGGCCTGGCCGGCTCCCTGTTCATCCAGCGCCGCCGGGTCTGGGTACGGGCCGTACGCGGCGCCGACGGCGTGACCGTCGTCGAGATGGCGGGCCTGGGCCGCAGCGAGTCCACCCGCCTTCCGGAGGAGCTGGCCGATCTGGCGGGGGCGCTGGAGGCGGACGCGCCGTTGGCGGAGGCGGCCACGGATTCCGGCCCGGTCACGGACGAGGACGCGAGCGCGGACTCCGCCCCCGTCCCCGCCCCGTCCCCGGCCGCCGACGAGAAGAAACCCACCCCCACCGGCTCCGAAAGCACGGCGAAGTCCACCGGTTCCACCGACTCCGCCGATGATCCTGCCGACCCCTCCGAAGGAGCGCGCGCGTGAACCTCGCTGCCGCAGCCACCAACGAGAGCCTGGCCAGTATCAGCAACATGCTGATCTACTCGGCCATGGCCGTCTACACCCTCGCCTTCCTCGCGCACCTCGCCGAGTGGGCCTTCGGCAGCCGCAGCAAGGTCGGCCGCACGGCAGCGGCCCTGACCGCCACCGCGCCGGCCCCCGCCAAGGCCCCGGCGGCCCGCACGGCCGAGCAGGGCGGCGGCACCGCCGTACTGGAGCGCCCCAAGGTCGTCACCCGCGCGGCCAACGGCAAGCGGGACGTCCCGGACGGCCCGGGCGCCGCGGGCGGCACCGAGAAGGGCGACCTCTACGGCCGGATCGCCATCTCGCTGACCACCCTCGCGTTCCTGATCCACCTCGGCGGCGTCCTCACCCGCGGCCTGTCCGTGCAGCGTGCCCCCTGGGGCAACATGTACGAGTTCTCCACGACCTTCGGCATGGTCGCGGTCGCCGCGTACCTCATCCTCCTCGCCCTGCGGAAGAACGTCCGCTGGATCGGCCTGCTGCTGACCGCCACCGTCCTGCTGGACCTCGGCGTGGCCGTCACCTGGCTCTACACCGAAAGCTCCCAGCTGGTCCCGGCCCTCCACTCCTACTGGCTGTGGATCCACGTCAGCTGCGCGATCATCTCCGGCGCGTTCCTCTACCTCGGCGCCGTCTCCACGCTGCTCTACCTCTTCCGCGACCGCTACGAGAGCAAGCTGGCCGACCCGAACGGCAAGCAGCCCGGCGCCTTCGCCACCTCCGTGATGGAGCGCCTCCCCGCGGCCGCCAGCCTGGACAAGTTCTCCTACCGCGTGAACGCCACGATCTTCCCCCTGTGGACCTTCACGATCATCGCCGGCGCCATCTGGGCCGGCGAGGCATGGGGCCGCTACTGGGGCTGGGACTCCAAGGAAATCTGGTCCTTCGTCACCTGGGTCGCCTACGCCGCCTACCTCCACGCCCGCGCCACCGTCGGCTGGAAGGGCCGCAAGGCCGCCTACCTGGGCCTGTTCGCGTTCCTGACGTACATCTTCAATTACTACGTCGTGAATTACTTCTTCTCGGGACTGCATTCCTACTCGGGGATCTGATTCGGGGGGCGTGGCTATCGGCCAGCGGCGCTGAGGAGTGGATACGGGCATGCCGTCCGACGCCGAGCGGAGCACGCAGCACGCATTCACGTCGGGCGGTGCCGCCCGGGTACTGGCCGGGGCCTGCCGACGGGCGGGCCTCGACAGTGACGGGGCGCGCCTGATCCGCTTAGGAGAGAACGCGCTGTTCCGGCTGGCGGCACACCCTGTGGTGGTGCGGATCGCCCGCTCGCGGGAGTACCTGGATGCGGTCCAGGGCGAGGTGCGCGTATCCCGCTGGCTGTCACGTACGGGATTCCCCGTGACACGCGTGGTCGACGACCTGGAACAGCCCGTGGTGGTGGACGGCCACCCCGTCACGTTCTGGCATGTGATCGAGGAAGGCCCCCGCAAGCCGACGTACGGAGAACTGGGCGCGGTCCTCCGAGACCTTCATTCGCTCACCGTCCCGGACACACTGGCCTTACCGCCGTACCCGGCCCTGGGCCGGACCGACCGGCGCATCGCAACAGCAGCCGGCATACCGGAGGACGACCGCGCCTTCCTGCGCAAGCGCGCCGGAGAACTCCGGGAACGTGTCGCGGGCCTGCGCTTCGAATCCCGGAAATGCGCCGTGCACGGTGACGCGCACGTGCAGAACCTGATGGTGGATCGCGGTGGCCGGGTCACCCTGATCGATCTCGAACGATTCAGCTTCGACCATCCCGAATGGGATCTGATGGTCACCGCCACCGAGCATCACAGCCTGGGGTGGCAGACGAAGGAACAGTACGGTGCTTTCGTCGGCGCATATGGCCGGGACCTGCGCGGCTGGCCGGGCTTCCCCACCCTGCGAGCTTTGCAGGAATTCAAGATGACGACGTGGCTCATGCAGAACGTCGCCGAGAGTGCCGAAACGGCGGCGGAGTACGCCCGGCGCATCTCCTCGCTGCGGAACGAGGACGAGCCACGCGACTGGAGCCCGGGATGACCCGCGTCACTCGTCGTCCATCCTGCCCATGGCCTGCCGCACCTGTTCGGTGAAGCGCTGCACGACAGGATGGGCCGCGCGGGCCGACACCTCGCACCGGAAGTCGTCCACGTAACGCTGGAACCGGGCTGACTGGAGGGCGTCTCCCGCTTCGACGGCGAGCCCGGCGGTGGCCAGAGCAGCTTCGAGTTCTCCGTTGAGCAACTGACTCTGGGCGAGCACCATGCGGCAGAAACCGAGCGAGCGGGCGTACTTGGGGTCGGTGAGCTCTACGGCGCGTTCGGCGAACCGGACTGCCTCCGTTCCCTGCCCGAGGTCTCGGAAACAGTGGCAGAACTCGCCGTTCAGCTCGGCTTCATCCATGTAAGCGAGCCAGTCCGGGTCATCGGCACTCCCGGCCTGCGCGAAGAACCTCTCAGCCTCGTTCATCGCGCGGGCAGCGCCCTTGTGGTCCAGTGCCGTGGACAAGGCGCGAGCCTCGTGGGCGGAGAACAGTGCCATCGCGCGAGGCGTGGAACCGGCCTTGCCACCCTCCACCGACGCACGGGCCAACGTCAGGGCCCGCGGCGCATTACCCAGGTAGTTGGCCTGATGGCTCAAGTTGGCCAGAATTCGCGCGCCCATCATGCGGTCGCCCACTACATGAGAAAGTCGCAGAGTCGACAGCAGGTAACGCTCGGCGAGAGCATGGTTCCCGATGTCGTACGCGCTCCAGGCCAACAACTGCGACATTTCCGAGACGGCCTTGAACAATGCCTCACCCACCTTGGCGCTGTAGCAGGCTCCCAGGAGGGGAAGTACGTCTTCCCGAAAGTAGTGCCGAAAGGCTTTGTGCGCATGCCCGCCACCGAACCGGAAGTCCAGCTGCATGAAGAACCCGGCGGCAGTACGGATCGCGGCGACATCCCGTATGCCGACTCGGCGAGTGACAGGGGCGCCACTGGGCACGCCCTCCGACCGGGAGACCAGCCAGGTAAGGACAGCGGAATGCACATCGGCGTCCGGGAGCTGGGTTTCGTCCGACCGGCCGCCCTCGGGGCACTGGTGCGTGAGGCCGCCAAGTGCATCCAGTAACTCGGGGAGCGACCGGGCGTAGTCCATACCGAATGAGCTGCCGAGAGCCCGCGGGACACCGGAAAACCCCAGCTCTTGTGGCGTAAGCCTCCGCCGTAACTTGTCGCTCAATGCCTCGGCTGCGTACAGCGCGGTCTGCCGCTGGATGCCCTTCCCGTCCAGCCACCGCTGGACGGCGACATGCGTGGTGCCGAGGTGATCGCCATGTCGTTGCGCGACCTCACGCATGCGTTTGGCCAGCCCTTTGTTCGAGGCTCCGGCTTCCGCCATGACGGCGGCCAAGCGGTGGTTCGGCTCTTGGCGCATGTCCCAGCCGCCCTTCCGGAGGTCACGGTGGGTGCCCATGGTGGCACGGTGAGTTCGCTCGCGTAAGGGTTCACCGTGAACCCCCTGGAGCGGTATTCCGAACCTCGTGTGCACGTGAACTCCCGTATCGACGCTGCCTATGGGCCGAAGACGGTCGTTGACTGTCGAGACAAGACGCCCGGTGGTGCGTGACGGCATCCCGGGGCATGGCCAATCCGGAGGAGGCAGGTCGACATGCGGAACCGAATGAGTAGGGCTTTCGGGGCGCCACTGAGCGCTTCGCGCCACGCGGCGGTGGGATGGTGAGCGTTCACCCGCGACTGCTTCCCTGGCCGGGACTGGCCGGGCAGCGCTCTTATCTCGTGGCCGACGACAACGGCGGCATTCTGTCCCGGCTCGCCGACGAGATGGAGGAAGTCCAGCTCACCATGGGGGCTGAACTGCTCGACCACGCGACCGAAATACTCGGAGGCCGGAAGGCCGGGGCCCTCGAATTCCGTTTCTTGAGCACCCGACTGTGCGAAGCGCTGCGCGACGCATTGCGGGTGGCCGAAAGCAGGGGCGGGTTGCTGGCCGAACATGATGACGCCGTTGCCGAGTCGGAAGAGCGGCAGGCGCTCGACGACGAGGTGACCGAATGAGCCGGACGGGACAGGAGCCGTACGGGTGTTGCTCGCCCCATTGGCGAGCAACACCGTCAGCCGCGAATCAGACGGCCGACTGGCTGTGCTGGTCCGGATCACCCGCCGTGGGGCCCCGATCGCCACCGCCCCGTTGCGGCTGACCGTATCCGAGGCAGAACGAGTCCACGCCGCGCTGTGCCATGCCCTCGACCAGGAGCCCGCGCCAAAGCCGACCGGCGACCGGCCAGCTTCTGCTCGGGGACCTGGTCCACCCGCCCCACCCCGACCTGCCGAACCCCGTGCCGTGCGCGATGGTGGGCTCATGGAGCGTCTGGAGAGTTCTGTGCCGTACGGCACTGCTGTTTCCGCCGGTGATACTCACACCCTCCGGTATGAGCTGCGTTTTCCGCAGGGGGCGGAGCGGGTCTGGGAGGCGGTGGCTACTCGGGAGGGGCTGCCGGGGTGGCTTGCTGTGGCCGAGCCGTTTGTGCGGCATGAGGGTGGGGTGATCACGCTTCGGTGGCAGAACACCGATGAGCACGGGAACGCGACGGTGGCTCCCGGGCGGGTCACGGGCTGGGGGCCGGTGCGGCTGGCGGAGTACACCGTCGACGTTCACGGCCGTATGCGCTTCGACCTCCGGGACGAGGGCTCCGAGGGCACCCGTCTGCGCTTCACGAACGAGTTCACCGGCTCCGCCGCCTCCCGCCTGGACTGCCTGGCCGGCTGGCACCACCACTTCGAGTTTCTCGCCGACGCGCTCGACGGCCGTCCCAAGGACTGGTCCACGTGGAACTTGGATCGGTGGCGGGAGCTGCGTGCCGACTACGCGGCCGCAGGACAGTAAGGGTCAGGCCGGTGTGGGGGACAGGCCCGGGGTTTCCGCCGGGGCCGGGTAGGGGCGTTCCTCGGGGAGGAGGGCGGTCGCGGCTGCGGTGTTGCCCTCGCGGACGAGGGCGTGGATCTTGTGGGCCAGCGGGGTGACGTCGCGGATCGCGACCGTCCACTCGTCGGCGTAGCGGCGGGACGCCTCGCCCGACAGGCCCAGCTGGAGGGAGCGGTGGGGGAGCGCGGCCAGGTGCAGGTCGCGTTCGGGGTCCCATTGGATGCGGGCGGGGGAGTGCCGCAGCTGGTGTTTCCAGGTGTCCCGGTCGGGGTGGACGGCCGGGTCGTAGTGGGACAGGCAGGCGTGGCGCAGGGCCCAGTCGAAGCCGGTGCGGTCGAGTTCGATGGCGAGGACGCGTTCCTGGTCGGGCTTGGTGGCCCAGCCGCAGCGGTACATCATCCACAGGAACGACGGTTTGATCCACGTCATCCGCTCCCGCTTCCACGCGGGCGGGAAGCGGCCGTCGCGGGCGGCGGGGAGGCCGAGGGACGGGGCGTACGCCTGGTAGACGGTGATCGTGGTGGCGGTGTGGGCGGCGCGGATGCGGCGCGGGGGTTCGGTGGGGGATGGGTGGGGCTGGTTGTTCATGGGGCGTCAGTCTGCGGTTCGATGCCCTGAGCGGCCACTGAATTTGCGGGGTCGGGGTCAGGCGGGACGGCCCGGGTTGATGGCGTTGAGCTGGGCGCGCAGGTACGTGTGGGAGTCGGCGAGGGGGCCGATGCGGGTGCCGGGGTCGCACTCGTAGAAGTAGACGAGGGACATCAGCTCTTCGGCGGGGGCGTCGGGCGGGGGCGGCAGGACGCGGTGGCGGCCGGCGCGCCAGCGGCCGTCGGTCCAGCGGGCCATGAGGTCGCCGATGTTGACGGTCAGGGAGCCGGGGACGTACGGGGCGTCCTGCCAGCCGGTGCCGCCGTGGGCCGGGTCGGTCCAGACCTGGAGGCCGCCCTTGCCGTGCTGCCGGTCCAGGACCGTGACCGTGCCGAAGTCGGTGTGCGGGCCGATGCGGAACTGGCCGGGCAGCGCCTCGCCCACCGTCCGCGTACCCGGATACCAGTTGATGTTGAAGCCCCAGGTGGGGTGTGCGGTGTGGCGGGTGAAGCGGTCGGGGGCGGCGCCGAGTGTGGTGGCGAGGAGTTCGAGGAGGGAGTCGGAGAGGGCGCGCAGGGCGGTCAGCAGGTCCTGGACGTCGAGGCGGAGGGCCGGGACCTGGTGGGGCCAGATGTTGGGCAGGAACCACTCGGCGTCGACGGCCGGATCGCCGGTCGGCTCCTCGGAGGCGAAGGACAGCGACTCCTTGAGGTCCGGCGGTGTCGCGGTGCCCTCGGCGGCGCCGTTCGCCTCGGCGCCTGGGCCCAGCCAGCCGCGCCCGCCGACCTCGGTGGCGTACGGCTGCTTCTCCGCGGCGGGCAGGGCGAAGAACGTGCGGGCGGTGCGGCGGATGCGGGTGCGCAGGTCCTGGTCGAGGCCGTGGCCGGTGATGAGGAGGAAGCCGGTGGTCCGCAGGGCCGTGTCGACGGCCGCCGCGGTCGCGCGGCGCGCGTCCGGGCCGTCGGACCGCCAGCGGGCGAGGTCGATGGTGGGGATGGCGAGGCCGGTGGTGGGGGCGGGGCCGTGCTCGGGCGCGGGGTCACGGGTCTCATTCATCGCCGATGTCCTCGTGCCACAGCTTGGGGCGGGCCGCGATGAACTCCCGCATCATGGCCACGCATTCCGCGTCGTCCAGCAGCACGATGCGTACGCCGCTCTGCGCCAGCCAGTCGTGTCCGCCGTGGTACGTACGGGCCTCGCCGATCACGACGCGCGAGATGCCGAACTGGCGGACCAGGCCGCTGCAGAACCAGCACGGGGAGAGGGTGGTGACCATCGTGGTGCCGCGGTAGTGGCGCTGCCGGCCGGCGGCGCGGAAGGCGGTGGTCTCCGCGTGTGCGGTGGGGTCGCCGTCCTGGACGCGCCGGTTGCGGCCGCGTCCGAGGAGGGCACCGTCGGGGCCGTACAGCGCGGCACCGATGGGGATGCCGCCCTCGGCCAGTCCGGCCCGTGCCTCGGCGACCGCCGTCGCCAGCATCGCGCGCTCCAGATCCTTCACGACGGCCACTCTCCTCGCCCGGGAGCGGTCCGGCAACGTACGGGCCGCGATCCGGCCGGTGGGCGAGGGGCGAGGGGCGCGCGGAGTGGTCGTACGCCCCGGGCCGAGGGCGCGCGGCGTACGGCCGTGCGCTCCGGGAGGCGGGACGGCCGTACGCTCCGGGCCGACGGCGCACGGAACGGCCCTGCGCCAGGAGCCGACAGCCCGCAAACGCCCCCACGCCCCGAAGGCCGGGCCCTCAGCCCTTGGCCGGCGGGTTGTTCCCCTCGCCGTCCGACGAACCGTTTTCCTTGCGCCGCAGTTCCTCCTCGCGGCGCCGCAGGTCCGCCTCCCAGTCCTTCAGGAGCGCCTCGTCCTTCTTGTTCTCGTCCTTGAGCGAGCGCAGGAACTCGGGGTTGTCGTCCGGTGCGACCCACTTCTGCGCCGGGCCGCGCGCGCCGCCGGGCCACGGCGCGCCACCGCCGGCGTGTTCGCGCCGCGGGCGGCCGGCCACCAGCCAGGCGACCGGGCCGATGAGCACTTCGCCGAACAGCAGGATGATGAAGACCCAGGCGATCTTCGGCAGGCCGCGGACCTGGTTCTCCGGCGTGTTCAGGCAGTCGATGAACGCGTAGATCCACAGCGCCAGGATCAGAAGGAACGGCAGATACCTGAGCATTGCGGAAGCAGCCCCCCTGTGCTGACGGGCGGGCCTCGCGGGGCCCGGTGACCCGTCCAGGGTAGTGCGTACCGGATACTGGACAGCATGGCTTATGACGATCTTCGCTCGTTCCTGCGCGCGCTCGACCGGGAGGGTGACCTCAAGCGCATCAAGGCCGAGGTCGATCCGCATCTGGAAGTCGGCGAGATCGTCGACCGGGTGCAGAAGGCCGGTGGCCCGGCACTGCTCTTCGAGAACGTCAAGGGCTCGTCGATGCCGCTGGCCATGAACGTGTACGGCACCGACCGCCGGCTGCTGAAGGCGCTCGGCCTGACGTCGTACGACGAGATCAGCGACAAGATCGGCGGGCTGCTCAAGCCGGAGCTGCCGCACGGCTTCGTCGGTGTGCGCGAAGCCTTCGGCAAGCTCGCGAACATGGCGCACGTCCCGCCGAAGAAGGTCAAGGGCGACAGCGCCCCGGTCCAGGAGGTCGTGCTCCAGGGCGACGAGGTGGACCTGGAGCGGCTGCCCGCGCTGTTCACCTGGCCGCAGGACGGCGGGTCGTTCTTCAACCTGGGCCTGACCCACACCAAGCACCCGGAGACCGGTGTGCGCAACCTCGGTCTGTACCGCCTCCAGCGCCACGACAAGCGCACCATCGGCATGCACTGGCAGATCCACAAGGACAGTCGCAACCACTACCAGGTGGCCGCCAAGCGCGGCGAGAAGCTGCCGGTCGCCATCGCCTTCGGCTGCCCGCCGGCCGTCACCTACGCCTCCACCGCGCCGCTGCCCGGCGACATGGACGAGTACATGTTCGCCGGCTTCATCCAGGGCAAGCGGATCGAGATGGTGGACTGCAAGACCGTGCCGCTCCAGGTACCGGCCAACGCCGAGGTCGTACTGGAAGGCTGGCTGGAGCCCGGCGAGATGCTGCCGGAGGGTCCCTTCGGCGACCACACCGGCTTCTACACGCCGCAGGAGCCGTTCCCGGCGCTGACCATCGACTGTGTGACGATGCGCCGGCGTCCGCTGCTCCAGTCGATCGTGGTGGGCCGGCCGCCGACGGAGGACGGCCCGCTGGGCCGGGCCACCGAGCGGTTCTTCCTGCCGCTGCTCAAGATCATCGTGCCGGACATCGTGGACTACCACCTGCCCGAGTCGGGCGGCTTCCACAACTGCGCGATCGTCTCGATCGACAAGAAGTACCCCAAGCACGCCCAGAAGGTGATGCACGCCATCTGGGGCGCCCACATGATGTCGCTGACCAAGCTGATCATCGTGGTCGACGCCGACTGCGACGTGCACAACCTGCACGAGGTCTCCTGGCGGGCGCTGGGCAACACCGACTACGCGCGCGACCTGACCGTCGTCGAGGGGCCGGTCGATCACCTCGACCACGCCTCGTACCAGCAGTTCTGGGGCGGCAAGGCGGGCATCGACGCGACGCGCAAGCTGCCCGAGGAGGGGTACACCAGGGACGGCGGCTGGCCGGAGATGGTCGAGTCGGACACCGCGACGGCGGCGAAGGTCGACCGCCGCTGGAAGGAGTACGGGTTCTAGACATGAGCGCCGATTCAGCGACACCGGATCTCTTCGCCCCCGAACCCGCACCGCCCGGCCGGATCAAAGCCTTCCTCCGGCTGGTGATGATCGAGCACTCGGTCTTCGCGCTGCCCTTCGCCTACATCGCCTCGCTGACCGCGATGCACCAGTGGGACAAGACCGTCCACTGGGTCAAGCTGCTGCTGGTCACGGTCGCGATGGTGGGGCTGCGCACGTTCGCGATGGCCGCCAACCGCATCATCGACCGGGAGATCGACGCCCGTAACCCGCGCACCGCGGGCCGCGAGCTGGTCACCGGCGCGGTCTCGGTGCGCTCCGCCTGGACCGGCGCGCTGATCGCGGTGGTCTTCTTCCTGGGCGCCGCCGCCCTGCTCAACCCGCTGTGCCTGGCGCTGGCGCCGATCGCCGTCATCCCGATGGTGGTCTATCCGTACGGCAAGCGCTTCACGAACTTCCCGCACGCGATCCTCGGTCTGGCCCAGGCGATGGGCCCGGTCGGCGCGTGGATAGCCGTCACGGGGTCCTGGTCCTGGGACGCGGTGATCCTCGGCCTGGCCGTGGGCGTCTGGATCGGCGGCTTCGACCTGATCTTCGCCTGCCAGGACGTGCAGGCGGACCGGGCGCACGGCGTGAAGTCCGTACCGGCCCGCTTCGGCATCCCGGCGGCCCTGCACGGCGCCCGCGCCAGCCACGCCGTCACCACGGCGCTGCTGGTCTGGTACGCGCTCGCCACCCACGCCGGGGTGTTCTTCTGGCTCGGCCTGGTGATCGTCGTCGGCGCGTTCCTCTACGAGCACACCATCGTGCGCCCGCACGACCTCTCCCGGCTGAACCGGGCGTTCTTCCAGGTCAACGGCTTCATCGGTATAGCGCTGTTCGTCTGCGCGCTGCTGGACCTGATCGTGCGCGGCCTGACGGTCTGACGGCCCTGCCAACGACGAAGCGCTCCGGGGCCTGCCCCGGAGCGCTTTGTGACGTCTGGTGCGTTACGGCTTGACCATCGGCCAGGCGACGGCCTTCGGGTACGACCAGAACTCGCCGCGGTTCGCCTTCACCGTGGCGATGATGGCGAACACGATGCTGGTGATCTCGAACGCCACGACCAGCAGCGCGACGATCATGATGGCGAGCGGGGCCGCCAGCGGCGCCCGCCCTCCGTTCGCGTGCTCCAGGCCGATGCCGACGAGCAGGGCGGAGAAATAGAGCACGGCGCCGATCGCCACCACGATGGCCTGGGTGATGCCGAAGTTCATGGCCTGGGTGCTGTGGTGGCGCACCAGCGGATCGTGCCGGTTCTGCTCGTTGCCGCGGATCGTCATCGGGGCGATCCAGCCGAGGACGCCGCCCAGGCCGCAGCAGAAGCTGGAGCCGACGGTGATGGTCAGCAGCGCGCCCAGGTGGGCCCACATGGCGCTGGTCGTCGGGGGCCGCATCGGCTGCGCGTAGCCGGGCTGCCCGCCGGGGCCCCAGCCGCCGCCCTGCGGGTACTGGCCAGGGCCTTGCGCGTATCCGCCGGGCCCCTGGGCGTACGGGCCGGAGGCGCCGCCCTGGCCCGGACCGGGACCGTACCCGGGGCCCGGGCCGTACGACTGGGGGCCGGGAGCCTGGCCGTAACCGCCGCCCTGCGGGGGCGGCGCGGGCTGCTGCTCGGGCCCGGCGCCGTACGGGGGCGGTGTCTGCGCCGACTGTGGGGCCTGCTGGGGCTGCTGCTGGTCCTGCGGAGCCTGCTGGTCCTGCTGCTGGTCCTGCGGAGCCGGCTGCCGGTCCTGAGGCTGCTGCGGCTCGTCGGGCTTGTGGAATTCGACCATGCCAGGTCCCCCCAAGGGTCGTGCTGTTCTGTGCCGCGGCGCGCGACCTTGCGAACGCGCCGTCCGGCGAGACTACGGGATCGGCCGGGCCGTACCACCGGGCGGCGCCTCGGCCGCCCGCTGCCGGAAGACGAACGCCGCCAGCACGCCGCCCACCAGCCCGAACAGATGGCCCTGCCAGCTGACGCCATTGTCGCTCGGCAGCGCGCCCCACAGGATCGAGCCGTACACCACGGCGACGAGCGCGCCGAGGGCGATGTCCAGCGGCTTGTGGTCGATGAAGCCGCGTATCAGCAGATACCCGAAGAGGCCGAAGACGACGCCGGAGGCACCGGCGGTGTTGCTGCCCGCTGGCGCGGTCAGCCAGACGCCCAGTCCGCTGGTCAGCGCGATGAGCAGGGCCACACCGACGAACCGGGCGAGGCCGCTGCGCAGCGCGGCGAGGAAGCCGAGGAGCAGCAGCGGCAGGGTGTTCGCGGCGAGGTGGTCGAAGCCGAAGTGGATGAAGGCGGCGGGCAGCACATCCGCCAGCTCGCTCATCTCGCGCGGTCGTACGCCGAAGGTGTCCAGCGCGTTCCCCGAAGCGGCGTCGGCCATCTCCAGGACCCACAGCAGCGCGACCCACCCCAGCATCAGCGCGGCGGCCGGCTTCGCGCGCTCCAGCGCTCGCGTCATCATCGGCGGCACCTTCCTTTCCCCGTTCACTTCTCCAAACGGCCGTGACGGGTCCGGTGGTTCCGCCGGATAGGCTCGATGCCGTGGAACCGCAGGACAACAACCCCAGTCAGCCCGGTGTCACAAGGCCCGGCGGCCGCTCCGCCCGGCCGGGCACCGGGTCCGCCGATGCGCCCCGCCGTCCCTGGGTGGTGGGTGTCTCGGGCGCGTCCGGCACGCCGTACGCGGCGTCCGTGGTGCGCGGCCTGCTCGCGGCGGGGGAAGCGGTGGACCTGGTCGTCAGCCGGGCTTCGCGGCTGACGCTGCTGGACGAGACGGGCATCTCCTTCCGGGACGCGCACTGGCGCGCCGACCTGCGGGAGTGGCTGGCGCTCGGCGCGGACGGCAAGCCGGGCACGTTCGCGGTCACGGAAGCGGACCTGGATCTGGTGCGCTACTGGCCGGCCGGGGACCTCGCGGCGGGGCCGTCGTCGGGTTCGTACCCCGTCAAGGGAATGCTGATCGTGCCGGCGAGTACGGCGTGTGTGGCCGGGGTCGCGCTGGGGCTGTCGAAGGACCTGCTCCAGCGGGTGGCGAGCGTGACGCTCAAGGAGCGCAGGAGGCTGGTGGTCGCGGTGCGGGAGACCCCGCTGAACGGGCAGACCCTCAAGCATCTGGTGACGCTGGACGAGGCGGGCGCTGTGGTGCTGCCCGCCTCTCCGGCGTTCTACGCGGGAGCGACGCACATCCAGGATCTGGTGGACTTCGTCGCGGGCCGGGTGCTGGACGCGGCCGGGGTGCCGCACCGGCTCTACCGGCGGTGGGTGGGGGAGCTGGGCTCGGGCTCCAGGGAGGCCGACTAGCGCTTCTTGGCGGAGCCGTTGCGGCCGAAGCGGCGCTTGCCCTCAGCGGCGGCGGCAGGACGGTGGGCACGAGAACGATTGGCCAGGTCCTGCAGCTCGCGCATGCGGGCGTAGGCCATCTCGATCGAGTACACGGTGACTTCTCCTGTGAAAGATCGTCTTTGATCAACTGAGATTGACGGTTTGCAGGGTCGCAGCCCCTGTATGCCTTAGATTCTACATGGAAAAGCCGGGATTGCAGAGCGAATGGAAGGTCAGGGGCGTATGGATGCCGTAGATAGGCAGCTCATCCAGGCACTGCGGGAGAACGGCAGGGCCTCGTACGCGGAGCTGGGCCGGCTCGTGGGCCTGTCCGGGCCCAGCGTCACCGACCGGATCAACCGCCTGGAGGCGGCCGGCGTGATCACCGGCTACCGGGCCACCGTCGACGCGGCCTCGCTCGGCCTGGGCGTCACGGCCCTGGTCGGCATCTCCCTCTCGGACGCCGCCGACCACGAGGACGTGGCCATGCGGCTGCGCGACCTCGCGGAGATCGAGGACGCCTGGTTCATCGCGGGCGACGACTCGTACATGCTCAAGGTCCGGGTCAGCGACGTGGACGGCCTGGAGCGCACCATCCGCAGGCTCTCCGGGACCAAGGGCGTCTCCCGTACGCGTACCACCATCGTGCTCTCCACCAAGTGGGAGAACCGCGTCGGCGAGCTGCCCGAGGACGCGTAGGACCCCGCTTCCACGCCTGTACGGCGGGCCCCCGGCCGTACAGGCGTGGGGGCCCGCCGGGGCAGGAAAACGGGGGAGTACGCTCGGTGAAGCCCGATTTTGGCAGAGATATGGGAGGCGGCCGGATGACTGCATCCATGGATGTGGGTCTCAAGCGCGAGCTGGAGGACAAGGTCCGGTCCGGGGAGCGGCTGACCCGCGAGGACGGCATCGCCCTCTATGAGAGCGACGACCTGGCGTGGCTCGGCGGCCTCGCCCACGAGGTGCGCACCCGCAAGAACGGCGACGTGGTGCACTTCAACGTCAACCGTCACCTGAACATGACCAACGTGTGCACCGCCTCCTGCGCGTACTGCTCCTTCCAGCGCAAGCCCGGCGAGAAGGACGCGTACACGATGCGCATCGAGGAGGCCGTCCGCCTCGCCAAGGCGATGGAGGGCGACAAGCTCACCGAGCTGCACATCGTCAACGGCCTCCACCCGACCCTGCCGTGGCGCTACTACCCGCGCTCGCTCAGCGCCCTCAAGGAGGCGCTGCCCGACACGGTCTCCCTCAAGGCGTTCACCGCCACCGAGATCCACCACTTCGAGAAGATCTCCGGGCTGTCCGCCTCCGAGATCCTCGACGAGCTGATCGACGCCGGCCTGGAGTCGCTGACCGGCGGCGGTGCCGAGATCTTCGACTGGGAGGTGCGTCAGCACATCGTCGACCACGACACCCACTGGGAGGACTGGTCGCGCATCCACCGCCTGGCGCACGAGAAGGGCCTCAAGGGCCCCTGCACCATGCTGTACGGGCACATCGAGGAGCCCCGGCACCGCGTCGACCACGTACTGCGCCTGCGCGAGCTCCAGGACGAGACCGGCGGCTTCCAGGTCTTCATCCCGCTGCGCTACCAGCACGACTTCGTGGACATGAAGGACGGCAAGGTCCGCAACCGCCTCCAGGCGCGCACCACGATGGCGACCGGCGCCGAGGCGCTGAAGACCTTCGCCGTCTCCCGGCTGCTGTTCGACAACGTCCCGCACGTGAAGGTCTTCTGGGTCATGCACGGCCTGCAGACCGCGCAGCTCGCGCTCCAGCACGGCGCCGACGACATGGACGGCTCGGTCGTCGAGTACAAGATCACGCACGACGCGGACAACTACGGCACGCCGAACAAGCTCACCCGCGACGACCTGCTGGACCTGATCCGCGACGCGGGCTTCCGGCCGGTCGAGCGCAACACCCGCTACGAGATCATCCAGGAATACCCGGGCCCGGACGCGAACCGCCGCGAGGCCCCGCAGCCGATGCGGGTGTGAACCCGGGCAGAGCGGCAAGGGACCGCGGCATGGATCTCCGCTTCGACCTGGACCCCGCCGTCACCCCCGAACTGGCCGACGGCATCCGTACGCTGTGGGCCGAGGTGTCCAACGCGGGCGGCGCCGTCGGTTACGTACCGCCGGTGACGCCCGAGGACGTACGCGGCGACCTGCTCGCCCACCTGGCGTCGATGTCCGAGGGGCACGCCCGGCTGATCGTGGGCCGCGACGGGCAGGGACGGGTGCGGGCCACCGCGTTCCTGCACCTGAACACCCACCGCATCCACCGGCACTGGCTGTGGGCCTCCACGGTGATGGTCCACCCCGGCCTCCAGGGGCAGGGCGCCGGCCGCGCCCTGCTGACGGCCGTGGAGGAGGCCGCCCGCTCGATGGACGGCGTCGAGGCCGTCCGGCTCACCTGCCGGGGCGGCAACGGCCTGGAGGACTTCTACCGGGCCTGCGGCTACAAGGAAGTCGGCCGGGTGCCGTCGGCGATCAAGGTGGCCGACGACGACTACCGGGACGACGTCACCATGTGGCGGGAGCTGGCGTAGCCGGGCCGGGGCCGATGGCCGTCGTGCCACGCTCCGGTTCGGTGGGGGCCCGAAAGATCACGAATCGGGCTGTGCTTGACTGGATGCAGACCCTTTCGGTTGTCGTCGTGAAGAAGGTCCGCCCGTGAGTAGCCAGAAGTTCGCCACGCTCCGCTACACCGCCCTGCGCCTGGGGATCTTCGTCGTGTGCTTCGCGCTGGTCTGGGTGCTGGCGTACTTCCACGTCATCCCGCTCGGCGTGGGCAGCTCCAACGCGGTGTGGCTGCTGCTGCTCGCGATCGTGATCTCCGCGCCGCTGAGCTTCGTGCTCCTGCGCAAGCAGCGGGACGCGATGTCCGAGCAGATCGTGGCCAAGGTGGACAAGCAGAAGGCCCGTATCGCGGCCAACGCCCGCCAGGAGGACGGCCTCCTGTAGCGCGGGTACGGGTCGCCCCCGTACCCGCGGCGCTGTAACGCGCCTCACAGCCGACGGATGCCCCGTCGTGGAGAAAACCCCTCCACGGCGGGGCATCACGCGTCTCACCGGACGATCCGGGCGTCTTCCGTCTCCCTCTCCCAAAGAATCTCTTTGGGTTCCCCAAAGTTCAAGTGTTAACGTGTTCGCCATGAAGACAGCAGTAGCGCACCACCACACCACGGGCGTCCCGCTCGTGGCGCGCCTGCACGTCGATCTTTGCCGCTGTATGTCCGCGGCCTGTTGCCGCCGCTGATCCCAGCTCGCAGCGGCCGGAGATCCCGTACGGATCGGTTACGGACCTCCTGTCTCCTGGCGCTGTGCGCCGTCTCCTCACCCTTTCGACGCCTGTCTGTCCCCGGAGTGTGTCCGTTGTCCACCACGTCTTCCGAGACCGGGCGGTCCCCCGAGACCGCCAGAACCTTCCCGATACCCAAGGTCCCGTTCTGGGCCCAGATCCTGCTCGGCCTCGTCCTCGGTGTGCTGCTCGGCTGGATCGCCAAGAGCGGTGACATCTCCTGGCTGAAGACCACCCTCGACACCATCGGCCACCTCTTCGTCCAGCTGCTCAAGCTGGCCGTGGCCCCGCTGGTCTTCTTCGCCATCCTGGTCTCGATCACCAACCTGCGGCAGGTCAACAACGCCGCCCGGCTGGCCACCCGCACCCTGCTGTGGTTCATGGTCACCTCGCTGATCGCGGTCGCCATCGGCATGGCGATCGGCCTGATCAGCAACCCCGGCGCGGGCACCGGCCTGACCCCCAAGGACGGCAAGCTCCCCGAGCACGCCGGCTCCTGGATCGACTTCCTGACCGGCATCGTCCCCAAGGACGTCATCACGCCCTTCACCGAGCTGAAGGTCATGCAGATCGTCTTCATGGCGACGGTGGCCGGCATCGCGGCCCTGAAGCTGGGCGACCGCGCCGAGCCGGTGCTGCGCCTGAGCCGCTCCGCGCTGGAGCTGCTGCAAAAGGCCCTGTGGTGGGTCATCCGGCTCGCCCCGATCGGCTCCCTCGGCCTGATCGGCTACGCCATCGCGGACTACGGCTGGGACCTGATCAGCAAGTACGCGACGTTCACCGTCGACATCTACGTCGGCTGCGCGATCGTGCTGTTCGGCGTCTACCCGCTGCTGCTGTCGGTCTTCGCCAAGGCCAACCCGCTGCACTTCTTCAAGGGCGCCTGGCCCGCCATCCAGCTGGCGTTCGTCTCCCGCTCCTCGGTCGGCACCATGCCGCTGACCCAGAAGGTCACCGAGCGCCTGGGCGTCCCCAAGGAGTACGCGTCCTTCGCGGTGCCCTTCGGCTCCACGACCAAGATGGACGGCTGCGCCTCCATCTACCCGGCGCTCGCGGCGATCTTCATCGCCCAGATCTTCGACGTCCCCCTCGGCATCGGCGACTACGTCCTGATCGCCTTCGTCTCGGTCATCGGCTCCGCCGCCACCGCCGGCCTCACCGGCGCCACCGTCATGCTCACCCTCACCCTGTCCACCCTCGGCCTCCCCCTGGAGGGCGTCGGTCTGCTGATGGCGATCGACCCGATCCTGGACATGATGCGGACGGCTACGAATGTGGCGGGCCAGGTTGTAACGCCGTTGATCGTGGCCGCGCAGGAGAAGATCCTCGACCGCGACAAGTACGACTCGGCGACGTCCTCTCCCGTGGACGAGACGCAGTCGGTGGCTGCCGCCGCCTGACGACCCTGATTCGTCCGCCGTCCGTGCCCCCGTACCCGCCTCCGGGTACGGGGGCACGGACGTGTTCACGCGGTCAGCCCGAAGCCGGTGTGATCCTGATCGACGTGGTCTCGGGAGGCTTGCGCCGCCCGCGACCGACGCTGAACACGTCGACGTGGTCGATCACCGAAGCCACGATGGCCCGGCGGCGTTCGAGGTTTTCCACGGTCTCGTCCGCCCAGACCGCCGGCGCATCGCTCTCTGTACGGGAGCGGCGGACGACTGACGCGGCCGCACGGGCCCGGAGCGTCCGGAGTTCTTCGCGGAGGTGGGCCAACGAATCGAAGTAGTCCTCGTCCGCCATCCGGCCGTCCTTCCAACGGCCCCGGAGCGTCCGGATACGGGCCTCCAGGAGGCCGATCCCGCCCCTGAAGTCCTCGGCCGGAGCCTCTTGCCGCTGCGGCTCCCGTGCGCTGAGAGCCGCCGCGATCACCTCGTTGAGCTGTTGTTCGATCCACACGTACTTGCGGCTGACCTTCCCGCAGCCGAGACGGCCGTCCTTGCCCCGCTGGCCCGAATGGCAGAACGTACGCCGGAACGTCCGTCCCTGAACGGTTGCCCACTGGACGCGCAGGGCCGACCCGCAGTTCCCGCACCGCAGGAATCCCGAATACAGGTGCTTCCGCCTGCCGGAGCCGTGCGGTGCCGGTGTGGCCCGGCTGTCGAGCAGCGCTTGTACGGTCTCCCACTGCTCCCGGGTCAGTGGCGCGGCGTAGACGCTGTCCCCGATGTCCTGCCCCTTGTACGTGACGATTCCGCCGGTCCGCTCGGAGCGGTACACCCGCTTCACGGACTGGATCGTCCAGGCGCCGCCCTGAGGAGATGTGGAGCCGCAGGAGTTCCAGAACCGGGCCACGTCGCCGGGAGTCTTCGGGTTCCGGTCCATGAGCATCCGGTGGCCCTCGCGGACGAGTTCGGTCTCGGCCTGGTCCAGCTCCTGGAAGCACGATCCTTCCTTGAAGCCGAACTGCCGCTTTCCGCCCGCGTGCGGTTTGCCCTGCTCCCTGCGCTGCAGGAGAGAGGTGTTGATCCTCTCCGACATGCGCTCGGTCTCCTGCTGGGCCACGGCGCCCTTGATCGTCAGGATCATGCGTCCGCCGGCGGTCGATGTGTCTTCGCCCTCCGTCGTGGCGAACGCGAAGCCGTGTTTCTGCTGCTCCTCCAGGAAGCCGGCCAACTCGCTGATCCGACGCGTCAGACGGTCGATGGAGTGGACGACGATGCCGTCGATGAAGCCGTCGCGCGCGTCGCGGAGCATCTCCGTGTAGGCGGGGCGGCCGCGCTTGCTGGTGGTCGACGCGGACACGTCGTTCTCCGGGTAGACCTTGAGGACGGACCAGCCCATGCGCTCGCAGAGCTCCCGGCACGCCTTCTCCTGGCGCTGGACGCCGAGCTCCTCGCCTTTGCGGTCCTTGCTGATCCGGACGTAGATCCCCGCACGCTTCGGCTTGGCCATGCCCCACCCCTGGTCACAGACGACATACCGCGCTCTGACCAACGTGCATACAGACAATACGGTTACGGCTGTTGTCCGGCGGGCCGTTGTGCCGATGCTGGGCCCCGGGCCGAAGGAACGGCCCGGAACGTGACGCGCTCGGTCCCCCTCAGCCCACCTTCCCCGTATGCGCCAGAATCGCCTCCGCCAGCGGCCCCTGCACCTCCGGCGGCAGTGCGTGGCCCATGCCCGGGATTTCCACCAGGTTGGCGCCTTGGATGACCTGGGCCAGGTGCTGGGGGTGCGGCGGTGGGAAGACCGGTTCGGCGGGGGCGGATATGACGAGGGTGGGGACCTCGGTGGTGGCCAGGGCCTCGGTGCGGAGCATGCCGGAGTGGTCGGCGCGGGCGGGGGCGGTGGAGACGTCGTAGCGGCCGGTGTGTTCGATGATGCGGCGTTCCAGGTCGCGGTAGTGGGCGGGGTCGAACGGCAGCTGTCCGCCGCTGAGCACCCGCCAGTGCTCCACCCGCCGGTCGAGTTCGGCCTCCAGGCCGTGGTCCTCGACCGGGCGGGCCCACATCTCCAGTACTTCCGGCGCGATGCCGGGCAGTTCGTCGACGGGGACTTCGGTGCCGTCCGGGCGGGTGTACGGGGTGGTGCTCATCGCGGAGGTGCCCATCAGGGTGGCGCTGAGGACGCGGTCGGGGTGGTCGGCGAGGACGATTTGGGTCAGCATCCCGCCGAGGGACAGTCCCACCAGGTGCGCCCGCTCGATGCCGAGGCCGTCGAGGACGCGGACGATGTCCTGCGCCAGGTCCGTGATGCGGTACGGCTGCTCGTCGAAGGACCAGGTGGAGCGGCCGGTGTCGCGGTGGTCGTAACGGATGACGCGGTGCTGGACGGCGAGCGCGTCCACGAACGGTTCCGGCCAGCCGAGGCCGGCGGCCTGGGCACCCATGACGAGCAGCAGTGGGGGCGCGTCGGCCGGGCCGCGCTGCTCGGTCCACAGGCGCACGCCCGGGGCCGCGTCCACGAACTGCTGGTGCGCCTGCTGCATGGCGGGGTCCTTCCGTCGAACTGAACGAGACGAGTCGTATCGTCTCGTAAACGAAGCGATCACGTCAAGACCGGGCGGACAAGGCGGGAAAACGTAAACTTACTTGGGGGTAAAGGGGCGGGACAGAAGGGCAATTGGTGTGGGAGCTGTGAAGAGCAAGCGGATGCCGCGGGCCGTACGGGAGCAGCAGATGCTCGACGCGGCCGTGCTGACCTTCGCGCGGCGCGGGTACCGGGCGGCCTCGATGGATGAGATCGCCGAGGTGGCCGGGGTGTCGAAGCCGCTGGTCTATCTGTATCTGAACTCCAAGGAGGAGCTGTTCAGCGCCGTCATCCGGCGGGAGGCGGCGGCGCTCGCCGAGGCCGTACGGGCGGCGGTGGAGCCGGGGGTGTCCGCCGACCGGCAGCTGTGGAGCGGGCTGAAGGGATTCTTCGCACACACGGCCGAGCATCCGGACGGCTGGACGGTGCTCCACCAGCAGGCCCGTACCCAGGGCGAGCCGTTCGCGGTCGAAGTCGCCGTGCTGCGCGCCGAGATCGTCGAATTCGTCACCGCGATGATCGGGGCGGCGGCCCAGGAGGCGGGCTGCGACCGGGAACCGGCCGCCCGCGAAGTCTCCGGACTGGCGCACGCCCTGGTGGGCGCCGCCGAATCACTGGCCGACTGGGCCAACTCCGGCGGCCCGGGCGCGGGGGAGCGCCCGCCCGCCAAGGACACCGCGGCGACGCTGATGAACTTCGCGTGGGCCGGGCTGGGGCGGCTGATGGCCGGGGAGCGGTGGTCGCCGGGGAGTTGAGGCCGTAGGGGGCGCCTTCCAGGGGGGCGCCGTCCCTCACACGTCCGTCTCCACCCGCCCCTCCAGGTGCACACGCGTCCGGCCGTCCGGGCCGCCGAGCAACTGGAAGCTGCCGCCCGTACGCGTGGTCTCGTAGGCGTACGAAACGGTGGCGGGCAGCAGCACCGGGGCCCGGAATTCCGCCGATATGCGCAGCGACGGCGTGCCCGGCAGCACCGCCTCGGCGGCGCAGCGGGCGAATGTCCACATGCCGTGCGCGATGGCGCGCGGGAAGCCGAGCGGGCGGGCCGTGAGGGCGTGGAGGTGGATCGGGTTGTAGTCGCCGGAGACGGCGGCGTGCCGGCGGCCGAGGTCCGTCGGCAGGCGCCATTGGGCGCGTACGGGCAGCTCACGCGGGCGGGCGGGGGCCGCCTGGAAACCGGCGCCCCGCGCCCCCTCGCCCTCGGCCGTCCGGTGCCGCGCCAGATACGTGCTGCGGTCGTGCCACACCAGCGCGTCCCCCCGGCGCGCCTCGGTCGTCATGACGACCTCGGTGCCGCGCCGGTGTGCCCGCAACGCGGCCGCGAACACGGTCAGTTCGAGGGTGTCGGTCGGGTGCAGTGGCGCGTACTGGGTGATCTCGATGCCGGTGTGCACCAGGCCGAGCATCGGCAGCGGGAAGTCCCGTGTGCTCATCAGCCGTGCGGCCAGCGGGAATCCGAGGATGTGCGGATAGGTGACGGGCAGCGGCTCGGCGGCGTCGTAGCCGCAGACCCGCGCGTACGAGGCGGCGCGGCCGAGCCCGATGCGTACGGCGGGCAGTATGAGGCGGGTGCGCGGCAGGGCGGCGTCCGGGCGCGGGTGCTTGCCGATCCCGGTCAGGACGCCCTTGGCCAGCGCGGGCAGCAGCCGTGGCGGGCGGGACCGGCCGGTCGCCGCGCCGCCCGGTGCGCCGCCCGGCGCCTCGCCCGGCATCAGGCACCCGGCCGGTGCGGTGCGCGGCGCTGCCGGGGCGCGCGGCGGGCGAGGAGGCGCCGCGGGGCCGGATCGGGGGGACGGAAGACGGTGTTCGGGCATTGGCCAACTCCTGGTCCTCGCGTAAATTTACTTCGAAGTAAGGTTACTGTCGGGTCAGGTGATGGTCGAGGGTGCGGCCGCGAGGCGCCGCGCTGTCACGGCCCCGAACGGGCCTGCTCCTGAGGTCCGTTGGGGTCCGCGCCGCCGGGCGCCTGGGTGTGCCGGCCGCCGCGCTCACCGCGGGACGAGGAGCCGCTCGTGTCCAGTCGCGAACTGCCCGGCCGGGATCTGCCCGGCCGGGAACTGCAAGGCGGGCCCTCGGCGCCCGCTCCGGCCAAGCCGCGCACCCAGGTGCGGGACGGGGTCGTACGGGAGGTGTCCGTACCGCCGTTGGCGCCGCCGGTGCGGACCGGTTCACTGGGAGACATCCCCTTCGACAACGCCGCGCAAGCGCCGGACGAGGTGGTTCTGGCGCGCAAGAAGGCGGGCCCGGGTGCCGGGGGCGCGTGGCGGGACGTGAGCGCCGCCGAGTTCGCCGCCGAGGTGCTCGCCGTGGCCAAGGGCCTGATCGCGCACGGGCTGCGGCCCGGCGACCGGCTGGCCATCATGGCCCGTACGACCTACGAGTGGACGCTCGTGGACTTCGCCGCCTGGGCGGCCGGGCTGGTCACCGTACCGGTCTACCCGACCTCCTCCGCCCACCAGGCGCACTGGATCCTGCGCGACTCGGGCGCCGCGGCGTGTGTCGTGGAGAGCGTCGAGCAGACCCGGCTGATCAGCTCGGTCCGTACGGGGCTGCCGGACCTCGCGCACTTGTGGCAGCTGGACACCGGCGCGGTCGGGCAGCTCGTCGCGGCCGGCCGGCGGGTGCCGAACGCGCTGGTGACCGAACGGCGGGCGGCCACCGGACCCGGCGACATCGCCACCCTCGTCTACACCTCCGGCACCACCGGCCGCCCCAAGGGCTGTGTCCTGACCCACGGCAACTTCTTCGCCGAGGTGGACAACGCCACCGAACTGCTGCACCCGGTCTTCAAGTCGGTCAGCAGCGAGCCCGCCTCGACGCTGCTCTTCCTGCCGCTGTCACACGTCTTCGGGCGGATGGTCGCGGTCGGCTGCCTGCGCGCGCGGGTACGCCTCGGCCACGCGCCCAGCATCCGTACCGAGGACCTGCTCGCCGACCTGGCCACCTTCCGGCCGACGTTCCTGCTCGCGATCCCCTACGTCCTGGAGAAGGTCTACAACACCGGCCGCGCCACCGCCGAGAGGATGGGCCGGGCCGCCTCCTTCGACCGCGCGGCCCGCATCGCCCGGCGCTACGGGGAAGCCGTCGAGGCCAAGGAGCACGGCACCGGCAGCGGTCCCGGCGCGGCGCTGAAGGCCGCCCGCCGGCTGTACGACCCGCTGGTCTACCGCCGTATCCGCGCCGCGCTCGGCGGCAAGGTCCGCTACGCGATCTGCGGCGGCTCCCCGCTCGGGCACCGCCTCGCGGCCTTCTACGCCGGCGCGGGCATCGAGATCTTCGAGGGCTACGGGCTGACCGAGACCACCGCGGCGGCCACCCTCACCCCGCCGCTCAGGCCCCGTATCGGCACGGTGGGGCGGCCGCTGCCCGGCACCGCGGTACGGATCGCGGACGACGGCGAGGTGCTGCTGCGCGGCCCCCAGGTCTTCACGGGCTACTGGGACGCGGCGACCGGCGGCCCGCTGCGGAACGGCGACGGGTTCGGGGCCGGGCACGGCCAGGGGCTCCCCGCATACGAGGAACACGGTTACGGGAAGAGCGACGGCGGCTGGCTGGCGACCGGCGACATCGGCGCCCTCGACGCCGACGGCTATCTGACCATCACCGGCCGCAAGAAGGAGCTGATCGTCACCTCCGGCGGCAAGAACGTCGCCCCGGCCCCGCTGGAGGACCGGCTGCGGGCGCATCCGCTCGTCGGCCAGTGCATGGTCATCGGCGACGACCGCCCGTACATCACCGCGCTGATCACGCTGGAGGCCGACGGCCTGGCGCACTGGCGGATGATGGAGAAGAAGCAGCGGGTGCCGATGGCGGAACTGGTCACGGACGAGGTGCTGCTGGCCGACATCCAGGACGCCGTGGACGATGCCAACAAACTGGTGTCACGGGCGGAATCGATACGCCGCTTCACCGTGCTGCCGGTGGACTTCACCGAGGAGGCCGGTCATCTCACGCCGTCCCTGAAACTGCGGCGGGCCGCCATCGCGCGCGACTTCGCCGAGGAGATCGAGGAGCTGTACATACGGGGCGGGAGCGAGGCGCCCGGGCCCTGATGCCACGTTAACTGACCCCCCGGTAACGTGGTGGGGGCCGGGCCCGGCAAACGGGAACCCCGTGTCACCTCTGTGGGGGAAGTGGCGCGGGGTTCCTTGCCGCTCACGTACCAACGGGGCGCGGCTCAGCCGCAGTTGCCGTTCGTCGCCTTACCGGCGAAACGGTCCGCCAGCCAGTTCGCGGCCGGTACGGCGCCCGCTACCGCGCCGATGACGTGCTCGCCCAGCGGGATCGTGCTCCACCGCACGTCGGCGCCCCTGGCGCACCAGTCCGCGCGCAGCTGCCGGCCGACGCCGTACGGGATCAGCTCGTCGAGCGTGCCGTGGTAGAGGAACACCGGCGCGTCCGGCCTGCGCGTGCCGAGGTCCGACTCGCGCAGCCGCCGCTGCCAGTCCGCCTCGTACAGCGGGTTCCTGACCGTCACGTCGGAGATCTTCTTGAAGGCGCCCGCGATGCCGTCGATCGCCACGCAGTTGTTCTTCATGAAGTCGACGTAGTGCCGCCCCTTGGCGTTGAGGTACTTCGCCAGGTCCAGTTCGGGGAAGGCGGCGTCCTGGCCGACGGCGGCCATCAGGATCAGGCCCGCGCCCACATTGCCGTTGTTGAAGTCCGCGACCTTGAGCAGATCCGCCGGGACCCCGCCGGTCGCGGTGCCCTTGACCTTCAGCTCCGGCGCGTACGTACCGTGCAGCTCGGCCGCCCAGCCCGACGCCTGGCCGCCCTGCGAATAGCCCATGATCCCGACCGGGGAGTCCGCGGTGACGCCCGCCTGCACGGCGCCGGGCAGCCGCTGGGCGGCGCGGGCCGCGTCCAGTACGGCCTGCCCCTCGGCCCGGCCGACGGTGTACGTGTGGTCGCCGGGCGTGCCCAGGCCCTCGTAGTCGGTCACGGCCACCGCCCAGCCGCGCGCCGTGAGCTGCTGGATGAGGTTGGCCTCGACGGTGGTGCCCTTGGGGAAGCCGGCCGAGGGCGCGCACATGTCGGCGAGGCCGACCGTACCGACGGCGTACGTGACCAGGGGGCGCGGCCCGGTACGGCCGTCGTCCGGGACGATGACCGTGCCGGAGACGACGTTCGGGGTGCCCTGGGCGCTGGTCGACCGGTACTCCATGTGCCAGGCGCGGGTACGGGTCGGCTGGCCGGGGAGGGGGTGGAAGGAGGTGGGCGAGGACTTCACGATGTCGCCGGGGCGCGGGGCCGTCTGTGCGGCCGCCGGGGCGGGCTGCGGGGCGGCCGGTGTGGTGGCGGCGGCGTTCGTGAGGCCGAGCGAGAGGGCGAGCGCCGTGGCGGCGGTGGCGGCGGTGGTGCGCAGCGCGCGATTCGCACGCCGGTCATGGGGGGTGTGGGGCACCATGCGGCTCTCCCAACGGTCCGGAGGACGGGGTAGTTGGGGTGACCGTAGTGACTCGCGGGTAAGTAAGGCGCTGACCAGGACGCTCAGCTTTGCTGACCCGGGAGGGCAGGGGCGCCCGGCAGGGCAGGCGTGGGTGGGAGGACCGGGGAGCCCGGGAGGGCAGGTGAGGGCGGGCGCAGCCGGTACGCGCCCGGAGTGGTTCCCGTCCAGCGCCGGAACGCGCGGTGGAACGCGGTGTCCTCGGAGAAGCCCAGCCGCGCCGCCAGCGCGGCGATCGGCTCCCGGCCCGCCGCCAGCGCGCTGATCGCCGCGTCCCGGCGCACCGCGTCCTTCAGCCGCTGGTACGAGGTCCCCTCCGCCTGGAGCCGGCGGCGCAGCGTCGCCGGACTCACCGCCAGCCGCGCCGCGACCTCGGCCGCCTCCGGCAGCCGCGCCGGGCCCGGGCTGCGCAGGGCCGGGGCGAGCGCGCGGCGCACCCGCTCGGTGAAGGTCGTGCCGTACTCCCGCCGGCTCAGCAGGTCGGCGGGCGCCCGCCGCAGCATCGCCGCCAGCGCCGCCTCGTCCTGGACGACCGGTGCCGCCAGCCAGCGGGCGTCGAAGACCGCCGCGGTACGCGGCGCACCGAAGCGCACCGCGCAGTCGAAAAGCAGCTCGTACTCGTGTGCGTGTGCGGGGGCCGGGTGGACGAAGCACACATCGGACAGCGGAATGTGCCGGCCGATGAGCCAGCTGGACAGCCGGTGCCAGATGATCAGCACGGACTCGGCGAGGAAGGTGCCCTCGGGGTACGGACGCAGGTCGCTGAGGAGGGAGAACTCGGCGGGGCGGGCAGGGGAGGCGTCCCGGATGTCCCGGTCGTCCCGGTCGGGGATACGGGGCTCGCCGTTCCGGCCGGGCATCGTCACGGCCATCTCGGGCCCGCCGGGGAACAGCCCGTAGAACCGTACGGCCCGCTCCAGTGCCGTACCGAGATCCGGGCAGCCCACGCAGGCGAGGCCCATCATGGCGAACGTGCCCCGGCGGCTGGGCCGCGGCCCGAGCCCCAGGAATTCATCGTCCGTGGCCCGGTGCAGCTCCTTGACCAGCCGCGCGAACCGGTCCGCCGCCACCCGCGCCCGGTCGTCCCCGAGCAGCAACGGCGATATCCCCGCGGCCTGCAGCAACGGCACGGTGTCCAGCCCTGCCCGCCGCGCCCCGCCGAGGACGGCCCGCACATGGTGCACCGCGATGGTCGGCCCGGTCATGGCACAGCACGGTAGCCGCAGGGGGCGAAGAGGTGAATCCAGCCCGTCCGGCGTTTGAGGACAAGCAGGCCGGAGGCCGCGTCCGGAGACCGCGCGGGCGCCCACCGCAAATCGGCCAAGCCCAGCGGCAGGCGAAAAGGCAGGAGCCCCGTCCCCTTCCGAAAGGAAGAGGCGGGGCTCCTTGGGTACTGCTAAGCCGAACCGCGATCGGTCGGACCGGGCAACTTAGACCGGCGTGACGTTCTCCGCCTGCGGGCCCTTCGGGCCCTGCGTGACGTCGAAGTTCACCTGCTGGTTCTCCTCCAGGGAGCGGAAGCCAGAGGCGTTGATCGCAGAGTAGTGAACGAAGACATCCGGGCCGCCGCCGTCCTGGGCGATGAAGCCGAAGCCCTTTTCAGCGTTGAACCACTTCACGGTTCCGGTAGCCATAAGCCCTCCTTGGGCCAAAGGGTTGCCCTGCTCCAGAACCTGCAAGAAGTCTGAAAACTACAAAAGCCTGCGGCGTCACATGCTCCGCAGGCTCTGTACTGCAAGGGAAACCAAACTGCAACTTGCGCTGAGCGTAGCACGGGGCGGTTGTAGGGCGGAAGAGCCAAAGATCACGTTTACCCGCGCGGTGGACCGGTCCGGGAGGAACCACAGGAGGCCCCGCCGCACCGTCCGGCGCGTGCCGGGTCTAGCCTCCGCATGTGGACAATTCAACCGTTGGAGACGCATCCGCAGGAGTCGCAGCCGACCACCGTCGCAGCCGGCCGCGGGTGGGCCACATCCAGTTTCTGAACTGCATGCCCCTGTACTGGGGCCTCGCGCGTACGGGCACCCTGCTCGACCTGGAGCTCACGAAGGACACCCCGGAAAAGCTCAGCGAACAGCTGGTGCGCGGCGACCTCGACATCGCCCCGGTCACCCTCGTGGAGTTCCTGCGGGCCGCCGACGACCTGGTCGCCTTCCCCGACCTGGCGGTCGGCTGCGACGGCCCGGTCATGTCCTGCGTGATCGTGTCGCAAAAGCCCCTGGAAGAGCTGGACGGGGCTCGGGTCGCGCTCGGCTCGACCTCCCGTACGTCCGTACGTCTGGCCCAACTGCTGCTGGCCGAGAAGATCGGCGTCACCCCTGACTACTACACCTGCCCGCCCGATCTCGGCCTGATGATGCAGGAGGCGGAGGCCGCGGTCCTGATCGGGGACGCGGCGCTGCGCGCGAACCTGCACGACGCGCCCCGGCTCGGCCTCCAGGTGCACGATCTGGGACAGATGTGGAAGGACTGGACGGGTCTGCCGTTCGTCTTCGCCGTCTGGGCGACCCGGCGCGACTACCTGGAGCGCGAGCCGCTGGTCGTACGCAAGGTGCACGAGGCGTTCCTGGCCTCCCGCGACCTGTCGCTGGAGGAGGTCGGCAAGGTGGCCGAGCAGGCCGCGCGCTGGGAGAGCTTCGACGAGCAGGTGCTGGAGCGCTACTTCACGACGCTGGACTTCCGCTTCGGCCCCGACCAGCTGCGCGGTGTGGCGGAATTCGCCCGCAGAACGGGAGAAACGACCGGTTATCCGGCGGATGTGCGGGTGGACCTCCTGGAGCACCCGCGGGCCTGAGGCCCGATTCCGGCGGCGAATTCCGCGGGCGGGCCGGGTGCGGGTATGCGGTCGGCATATCGATGCGTCCCGACGGCATAGGGAAGGTGTTCCCGATGCGCGCGGAAGTCGTACGGGGGGCGTACGGGAGCCGCGCGGAAGGTGTGTGGAAGTCGTACGCGAGTGCGCGGAAGTCGCACGGACGCCATGGACGGGGCGGCGGAAAGTCGCCGGGAAGACACCGGGAATTCACCGAGGGCGGCCGAAAGGGCCGCACGGAATCCTCGGGAAGTCCCGCAGGTGCCTCAGGGGCCCAGGCCAGCTCCTGGGAAAGGGGCGGCAATCCCGCGCGGGCGTCTCTCGGGCCCGTCGAAACCCGGCGGGAAAGTCCGTAAGGCGTACGCGTCGGCAAGGCGTGCGAATCGTACGCATCGGCAAGCGTCGGCAAGCCGTACGAAATGCTCCGCGGCGCGCCTCGGGTCGCGCGCCACATCGCGTCATGTCACGTCACGGCGCGGGCGTCGGGCCCGGTATCACCTTGCTGATCCACTGCATGGTTCCGTCGTCCATGCCCCGGACGTACCCCCTGGCGTTGTGGCCGCCGCCTTCGATCACCTGAAGGCGGGTCTTGATCGGCCCCTTGCCGTATTTCTTCATGAAGGATTCCAGCTTGGCCCGGCCGCCCTCCTTGGTGCCGATCTGGAAGGCGAGGTGCACGTCCGGCGCACCGGGACGGGCGATCAGGCTCTTGGCCAGCTGCTCGGGGTCGTTGGCCCGCATCTCCTTCTCGTGGCCGCGCCACAGCGGCGAGTCCGGCCGCAGGTCAGGGCCGCTGGCGATCACGGCCTTGAACCGGTCGGGGTGCTGGAGCACCTGCTTGAGGCCCACGAAGGCGCCGGACGACGAGCCCATGAAGGCCCAGCCGTCCCGCGAGGCGAAGGTGCGGAAGTTGGCCTTGACCAGGTCGGGGACGTCGTCGGACATCCAGGTGCCCATCTTCGGCTGCCCCGGGATGTCGCTGCCGTCGTAGTAGTTCTTGTTGTCCGCGTTCAGGACCGGCATCACGACGATGAACGGCTTGCTCTTGCCCGACTTCGACCACTCGCTGATGCTGCTCTGCAGCTTCAGGTCGGTTCCCATCCAGTAGTTGACCGGGTAGCCGGGGCCGCCGGGCAGCGCGATGAGGACCGGGAAGGCGCTCTTGGCGTACTTCTCCTCGTAGTACTCCTTGGGGGCCCAGACCCAGACCCTGCCCGTGAAGCCGGACTTCTTCCCGTGCAGCGTGGTCACGCCGATCTTGGTGCCGTCGTCCAGCGTGTTCGCCGTCGTGAAATCCGCGCGCGGGCCCGTGGGCATCCGTACCCGGGGATCGCCCGTACCGGAGGACCCGCCCTTTCCGGCGTCGCCCGAGCCGCCGCCGGGGCCGGTCCGGTCGAAGGACATCGGGTCGCCGTTGTCGGAGAAGACGTCGAAGGCGTTCAGTACGGGGACGGACGCCAGCCCGAGGACGGCGACGGCCGCGCCGATCCACAGGAACCGCTTGCGCCGCCCGGCGCGGGCCCGCCGCGGCCGGGAACGCCGGCCGGAGCGGTCGGGGCGGTCAGGCCCTTCGGGCCCCGGCCCGTGCTGGACGTAACCGTACGAGGGCTGCTGCGCCGAGCCGTACGGGGGCGGCTCGGCGGAGCCGTACGAGGGCTGCTGCCCGGCATGATGCTGCACGGAAGTACTCCGGTCGGTGAGCTGCCCCGCGGGACAAGTCGGACTGTTGCTGGCGTTCCACCTCTTTGGAGGCGAAAGCCGTTGTGCCGGTTCACCGGACCCGGCATGACCTGGGTCATAGGCCCATAGGCTGGTGCGGGATCCGGGCCGGGAGGGGGAGGCGAGGCGATGGAGCCGCTGGGGGCGGACGATCCGCGCGTCATCGGTGCGTACCGGCTGCTGGGCCGGCTCGGCGCGGGCGGCATGGGGCGGGTCTACCTGGGACGCAGCGCGGGCGGCCGGACCGTCGCGGTGAAATCGGTGCACGCGCGGCTCGCCGCCGACGATCGGTTCCGGGCGCGCTTCCGGCGCGAGGTGGAGTCCGCGCGCCGGGTCGGCGGCGCCTGGACCGCGCCCGTACTGGACGCCGACCCGGACGCCCCCGTCCCCTGGGTGGCCACCGGTTACGTCGCCGGGCCCTCGCTCACCCGGGCCGTCGAGGACTTCGGCCCGCTGGACGCGTCCGCCGTACGGACGCTGGGCGCCGGGCTGGCCGCGGCGCTGGCCGCCGTACACACCCACGGCCTGGTGCACCGCGACGTCAAACCGTCCAACGTCATGCTCACCCTCGACGGCCCGCTGCTGATCGACTTCGGCATCGCCCGCGCCATGGACGGCGGCGCCGCGCTCACCGCCACCGGCGTCCAGGTCGGCTCGCCCGGCTACATGGCACCCGAGCAGATCCTGGGCAGGGACGTCACCGGCGCCTGCGACGTGTTCTCGCTCGGCGCGGTACTGGCGTACGCGGCCACCGGGGCCGGCCCGTTCACCGGGGACAGCTCGGCCGCCCTGCTCTACAAGGTCGTCCACGAGGACCCCGACCTGGGCGCCGCCCTCACCGGCGAACTGCGCGAGGTGACCGCGGCCTGCCTGGCGAAGCGCCCCGGGGACCGGCCTGCGCCGGGGGAGATCGTGCGGCGGCTGGGCGGTGCTCCGGAGCGCGGCACCGGATGGCTGCCTGCGCCGCTGGTCGAGCGGGTCAGCCGGCAGGCGGTGGAACTGCTGAACCTGGACGGGCGGGTGGCTCCGAGCGCGGGCGTGGGCCCGGGCGTAGGCGTGGGCCCGGACGAGTCCCACGTGGCGGGGGCCTTCGGGCCTCCGGACCCCTCGTACGGCTCCGGCCTCGTCCCCTTCGACGCCGTAGCCGACGTCCCGGCCGCCACCTCGGCGGACGCCCGTATCGGTCATCCCTCCGGCGGCATCCCGACGCCGCCGCCGAAGCCGCTCGGGCCACCTTGGCCACCCGGGTCACCGGCCTCACCCTCCTCCAAAGAACGCCGCCTCACCTTCAACGGCGTCCTCGGCGGCGGGGCCGACGGCTCCGGCCGTCGCAGGCTGAGCTGCACGCTCGTGCTTTCCGTGGCCGGTGTGCTCGCCGCGGCGACGACCGCCGCGTTCGTCTTCCAGCTGCTGCCGGGGCAGGGCGGCGACGGCGGCAGGGACGCGGCCGCGAAGCCGCCCGGCAGCGGGCGGTCCCCGGCGCCCGGGGACACCCGGCCCGACGCGTCGGCCGTTCCCGAGCCGTTCCTCGGCACCTGGACCGGCACGGTCGTCACCCGCCACAACCTCCCCAACGGCACCATCACCAGCACGATCACCCCGGGCGCCAAGGGCGACTACGTGGTCCGCACCACGTACGACTTCCTGATCGCCCGGTGCGAGGCCAAGGCCGAGCTGGTGTCCGCCACCGCCACCGCGCTGACCGTCCGGGAACGCACGGACGGCAAGCCGGGGCCCGGCTGCACGGGGGCCGAGGCGGCCGTCACGTACACGCTCGGCAAGGGCGGCACGCTCGCCTTCGCCTCCGACGACGAGGCGGGCGGCCGCCCCCACGCGTCCCTGAAGAAGACGGGCGGCTGACCCGACGCGTCCCGGAGGGGCGGCGGCTGAGCCGCCCGCGCCGCCCGCCGCCAGTGGTGCCGGACCGCTGGCGTACGCTGGTTCGGTCGTTATGCCCGCCTCCGAAGGGACGCCCGGTGACCGAGAACGCCGACCTTCAGTCCGTACTCGACCGTGCCGCGGAGGGCGGGCGGATCACGCCCGAGGAGGCGCTCGACCTGTACCGCTCCGCGCCGCTGCACGCGCTGGGCGCCGCCGCCGACGCCGTGCGCCGCCGCCGTTACGCGGGTACGGAGCACATCGCGACGTACATCATCGAGCGCAACATCAACTACACCAACGTGTGCGTGACGGCCTGCAAGTTCTGCGCGTTCTACGCCGCGCCCAAGGACACCGCCAAGGGCTGGACCCGCGACCTCGACGACATCCTGCGCCGCTGCGCGGAGACCGTGGAGCTGGGCGGCACCCAGATCATGTTCCAGGGCGGCCACCACCCGGACTACGGCGTCGAGTACTACGAAGAGCACTTCTCCGCGATCAAGAAGGCGTTCCCCCAGCTGGTCATCCACTCCCTCGGCGCCTCCGAGGTCGAGCACATGGCCCGCATCTCCAAGACCACCGTCGAGGACGCCATCCGCCGCATCCACGCCGCGGGCCTGGACTCCTTCGCCGGCGCCGGCGCCGAGCTGCTGCCGGAGCGCCCGCGCAAGGCCATCGCCCCGCTGAAGGAGTCCGGCGAGCGCTGGCTGGAGATCATGGAGACGGCGCACAGGCTGGGCGTCGAGTCCACGTCCACCATGCTCATGGGTACGGGCGAGACCAACGCCGAGCGCATCGAGCACCTGCGCATGATCCGCGACGTTCAGGACCGTACGGGCGGCTTCCGCGCCTTCATCCCGTACACCTACCAGCCCGAGAACAACCACCTCAAGGGCCGCACCCAGGCGACGATCTTCGAGTATCTGCGGATGATCGCGATCGCCCGGATCTTCCTCGACAACGTCGCCCACATCCAGGGCTCCTGGCTGACCACCGGCAAGGAGATCGGCCAGCTGTCGCTGCACTACGGCGCGGACGACCTCGGCTCGATCATGCTGGAGGAGAACGTGGTCTCCTCGGCCGGCGCCAAGCACCGCTCCAACCGCCAGGAGATCATCGACCTGATCCGCAAGGCGGGCCGCGTACCGGCGCAGCGCACGACCACGTACGAGCACCTGGTCGTCCACGACGACCCGGCCAACGACCCGGTCGACGAGCGCGTGGCCTCCCACATCTCGTCCACCGCGATCGAGGGCGGCACGGCGCACCCCGAGCTGAAGCTCGTCGAAGCGAACTGATCCCGCCGTGCTGACGATCCACCGCGTGCACGCCGTCCGCCGCGCTGCGGACGGCGCCCCGGTCCCCGGGCACGCGGTCGTCGTCTCCGGTGACCGCATCGAGGCGATCGGCCCGTACGAGGAGCTGTACGAGCGCTACGGCGAGCGCGCCCGGGTCCGCGAGTGGGACGGCGTCCTGACCCCCGGCCGCCACGAACCGCACGGCACGGCCTACCTGGAGGCCGCCTACCACCCCGACCCGCGCGAGGCCGGCGACCTGGGCACGGCCCCGCTGACGGGCGACGCGCTGACCGCCCTCGGCATGACCGAGACCCGCTGGGGCGCCAGCGCCCGCAGAGGGGTGCAGCGCCTGCTCGCCACCGGCACGACGTCGATCGCGGGCCCTTTCACCCACCCCGCCGTCCGCACCGCGGTCGCCCGCTCGGGCCTGCGCGGCGGCTCGGCCCCACGGCCCCTGGCGCCCGGCGCCCCCGCCGACTTCGCGGTCTTCACGGAGGACGGCCGGTGCCTGGTGACGGTCCTGGGCGGACGACTGGTCCACCGGGGACGCTGACCGCCCCCACCGCCCCACCGTCAACGCCGAGAAGCGCCCCCGTCACTTCGTGTGACGGTACTGTCGTATTCAGGACCGTGATCCGCACTCGCGTCCACACTCGCGTCCATGGGAGCAGTGATGAGCACTGACCGGCGGCTGGAGAAGGCGACTCCGGAGACCTGGATGAGCCCGCCCGGCGGGCGGTGGACGTACGACCAGGTCAAGGACTTGGAGCTGCCCTTCGACTGGGAACTCATGGACGGAGCGGTCGTGGTTCGGGGCATGGCGGAGTGGTGGCACGACCAGGTGCGGGACGAGCTGTTCTTCCGCCTCAAGCAGCTCAAGCCCGATCCGTACGGCGTCAATTCCGAGCGGAGCCTGCTGCTCGACGCGTACAACTCCGTCAAGCCCGATGTCGTCGTCTTCGACAAGAGCGGTATCGACGTCGCCCCGTTGGGGGCTACGCCCGCCTCCATCGTGAAGCTCGTGGTGGAAGTGGTCTCGCCGGGGTCCCAGGTCCGGGACCGGAGCAGCAAGCCCTTCCTGTATGCCGAGGCGGGCATCCCGTACTTCTGGCGGGTGGAGCACGGTGAGGACGACAAGCCGGTGGTGCACGAGTTCTGGCTGCGCCGCGACGTGGGCGAGTACGTACCCGCCCCCGAGCACCCTCGCCACACCGAGAAACTGGAGACGGACCGGCCCTTCCCCATCGGCATCGACCTGGCGAGTCTGCTGGAGCTGTGACGGCCGCCGTCAAGGGCCCGTGAAGGCCGCCGCCCAACGCGTCAGGGACCCGTCAACGCAACCGGAACCCCGGCTACCGCCCGGCAGGATCTTTCTCGCGGGGACGGCCGATTCGGCCGCTCACGATGCTTCGCACCTGATGCAGCACCGCTGGACCGCCCGGATGTTCTGAGGGGGGCATCGGGCCGTCCCCGTCCAAAGCCTTCTCGGGGCGTGGGGGACAATGGGCGAGTGACCCGAGCCTCCCTGGACAAGCAGCCGCAGGATGTCGCCGCGATGTTCGACGACGTGGCGGCGCGCTACGACCTGACCAACGATGTGCTGTCCCTCGGGCAGTCGCGGCTGTGGCGCAAGGAGGTGGACCGGGCCGTGGCGGCGCGGCCCGCCGAGCGCGTGCTCGACCTTGCCGCCGGGACGGGTACCTCCTCGCTGCCCTTCACGCGCGCCGGCGCGTACGTCGTGCCCTGTGACTTCTCCGTGGGCATGCTGCGGGAGGGCAAGAAGCGCCACCCGTGGATGCCGTTCGTGGCCGGTGACGGCATGCGGCTGCCCTTCGCGGACGATGTGTTCGACGCCGTCACCATCTCCTTCGGGCTGCGCAACGTGCAGGACACGGACGCCGCGCTGGCCGAGCTGTACCGGGTGACCAAGCCGGGCGGCCGGGTCGTCATCTGCGAGTTCAGCGAGCCGACGTGGGGGCCGTTCCGTACGGTCTACACGGAGTACCTGATGCGGGCGCTGCCGCCGGTCGCGCGTGCGGTGAGCAGCAACCCGGACGCGTATGTGTACCTCGCCGAGTCCATCCGGTCCTGGCCCAACCAGCCCGCGCTGGCCGCGCTCCTCCAGCGGGCGGGCTGGTCGAAGGTGGCCTGGCGCAATCTGACGGGCGGCATCGTCGCCCTGCACCGGGGGACGAAGCCGGGCGTGTGAGGGCGGCGGGCCGCGCGCCCGCGCCCGGCCCCTTACCCGTACGCCTGCTCACAGTTCCAGCCGGAAGCAGAATCCTTCCTGCCCGGACGGCGTACGGAACGTCTCCGCGTGCCGCATGCCGAGCCGCCGCGTCACGGCGATGGACCGTTCGTTCCCGGACGCCACCATCGCCACCACGCTCCGTACGCCCGCGGCCCGTACCGCCTCCAGCGCGGCGCGGGCCGCCTGTGTCGCGTATCCCTTGCCCCAGTGCGCCCGCCCCAGCCGCCAGCCGATCTCGATCTCGCCCACCGGGCCCCAGTCGCGCGGCCACGGCTGCGCGCCGGTGAAGCCGAGGACGGTGCCGGCCTCCTCGCCACCGGCTCCCGTACCGATCATCGAGTACATGCAGAACCCGTGTTCCGCGTGGTGCCGCCGCTGCCGTGCGGTCAGTTCCTGGTAGACGGACAGTTCGGCGGGGGTGCCGCCGTAGAACTCCATCACGTCCGGGTGGGCGAACACCCGGTGCCAGTGCAGTGCGTCCTCCTCGGACGGCACCCGGAGCGTGAAGCCCGCCGCGGACGGCGGCCGTGGTGCCGGGAACGGCTGTGCCTGTGGCTCGTGCATGGACCGACCAACCCTTCAGATCCTGATCAGCAGTGCCCCCATAGACTGACGGGGCCCAGTGCCGGTCGGCACCCAGATATCGACTTCCGGGAGATCCCGCCGTGACCGAATCCGCGACTGAGTCCGTGAGCGAGTCCGTGACCACCCCCCGCTCCGAGCACCGCGCGGATGTCATCGTCGTGGGGGCCGGTCCGGCCGGCTCGGCGACCGCGTACCACCTCGCCAAGTCCGGCCTGGACGTCCTCCTCCTGGAGAAGACCGCTTTCCCGCGTGAGAAGGTCTGCGGCGACGGGCTGACCCCGCGCGCCACCAAGCAGCTGATCAACATGGGGATCGACATCTCCGAGGAGGCGGGCTGGCTGCGCAACAAGGGTCTGCGCATCATCGGCGGCGGCAATCGCCTCCAGCTCGACTGGCCGGATCTGGCGTCGTACCCGGACTACGGTCTGGTCCGCAAGCGCGACGACTTCGACGAGCAGCTCGCGCGCCAGGCGCAGAAGGCGGGCGCGCGCCTGTACGAGCGCTGCAACGTGGGCGCGCCCATCATCAACGATCTGACCGGCCGTATCGAGGGCGTCCAGGCGAAGCTGGGCGAGGAGAAGACGCCGGTCACCTTCCACGCCCCGCTCGTGGTCGCGGCGGACGGCAACTCCACCCGCCTCTCGCTGGCGATGGGCCTGCACCGCCGCGAGGACCGCCCGATGGGCGTCGCGGTCCGTACGTACTTCACCTCGCCCCGGCACGACGACGACTACCTCGAATCCTGGCTGGAGCTGTGGGACCGCCGCGGCGCGCAGGACCGGCTGCTGCCCGGCTACGGCTGGATCTTCGGCATGGGTGACGGTACGAGCAACGTCGGTCTCGGCGTGCTGAACACGTCCTCCTCCTTCAAGGAGCTGGACTGGCGCGAGATCCTCAAGGCGTGGTGCGCCTCGATGCCCGCCGACTGGGGCTACACCCCGGAGAACATGACCGGCCCGATCCGCGGCGCCGCCCTCCCCATGGCCTTCAACCGCCAGCCGCACTACACGAGGGGCCTGCTGCTCGTCGGTGACGCGGGCGGCCTGGTCAACCCGTTCAACGGCGAGGGCATCGCGTACGCCATGGAGTCCGGCGCGATCGCCGCCGAGGTCATCGTGCAGGCGCACGCCCGCGCCACGTACGCGCAGCGCGAGCTGGCCCTCCAGCGCTACCCGAAGATCCTCAAGGACACCTACGGGGGCTACTACTCGCTCGGCCGCGCCTTTGTGAAGCTCATCGGCAACCCCAAGGTCATGAAGATCGCCACCCAGCGCGGTCTGACCCACCCCCTGCTGATGCGCTTCACCCTCAAGATGCTCGCCAACCTCACCGACCCCACGGGCGGCGACGCGATGGACCGCATCATCAACGGTCTGAGCAAGGTGGCGCCGAAGGCGTGACGCGGTCCGCGTCCCTGCCGGCGTCTTCGACCGCACCCCCGTCTCCATCCCCGGCTCCACCCCTGTCTCCACCCCCGCTGCATCGAAGGATGTAGCCGTACGCAGCCGCTTCTCGTCGTAGCGGACGAAGAAGCGGCCGCTGCGCGCCCCGACGATGGTGGGGAAACTGGCACCGGCGGTGGGAGACGGCGTGGCGGGGACAAAGACGGCGGAGGTCGCGGCGGGGGCCCGGGTGGCTCCTGTGGCCGGTGGGGGCGGGGCCGCGCGGTTGCCCCTGCTGGATGTGCTGCGCGGTGTCGCGATTCTCGGGACGTTGATGACCAACGTCTGGATCTTCGCGGCGCCCGGCGCGGAAGCGGGCGTCCTGAAGGGCGGCGCCGCCATGTCGGTGTCCGACTCGTCGTGGTCGGGGCTGGCGGAGGGGGCCTTCCGGTTCCTCGCGGACGGCAAGTTCCTGTCGATGCTGACGATGCTGTTCGGCGTCGGCCTCGCCATCCAGTTCCGGTCCGCCGCCAAGCGCGGCCGCACATGGCCCGGCCGCTACAAGTGGCGGGCGCTGTTCCTCTTCGTCGAGGGCACCGTCCACTTCGTCCTCGTCTTCGCGTGGGACGTGCTGATGGGGTACGCGGTCGTCGCGCTCCTGGTGGCCTGGCAGTTGACGCGTACGGCACGTACGCAGCGGGTGCTGATGGCGGTGGCGGGCGGCGTGCACGTGGTGGTGCTGGCGCTGCTGACGGCCGCCGCGCTCGGCAGGTCCTCCAACGGGAGCGGCGGGGCCAGTGCCGAGGCCGTCGCGCTGTACGCCGAGGGCAGTTATCCGGAGCAGATCGCGTTCCGTCTGCACAACGCGGTCGGCCTGCGCATCGAGCCCGTCGTCTCGTTCGCCCTGCTGGTCTTCCTCTTCCACCTCGGAGTACGGCTGTTCCGCGCGGGCGCCTTCGCCGCGGACGCGAACGGGCGGCGCATCCGGCGGCGGATGTGCGTCTGGGGCCTGGGCATCGGCCTTCCGCTCAACGTCCTTACAGCGGTGGCCGGTTCGGACTTCTATCTGCTGGGCCGGTACGGTGCGGCCCCCGTCGTCGCGATCGGCTACGTGGGCCTCATCGGCCTGATCGTCGACCGTGTGCGCCGGCCCGGCCCGCTCACCGCGGGGCTCGTCGCGATCGGCCGTACGGCGCTGTCCTGCTACGTCCTCCAGAACGTGCTGTGCATGCTGGCCTGTTACGGCATCGGCCTCGGCCTGGCCGCGCGCTGGGCGGACCACGGGCCGTGGTGGGTGATGGGCCTGTGGGCGGTGGTGTGCGTGGTGCTGTTCACCGGGGCCCGGCTGTGGCTGCGGCATTTCGAGCACGGGCCGCTTGAGACCGTACAGAAGCGGCTGCTCCGGTCTTGAGGTGGTGGGGCGCCTGGACGTTGCGGAGCGCGGACGGGCGCTGCGGCGCCGGAGGTTCCTCCTCGGCCGCCGGCTGCTGCGTACGGCAGGCACGGCAGCGCGTCACCGGCGGGTCCTGGCTTCCGGGCGGGGCCGGGTCCACGAAGGGACGGTCGCAGCCTGTGCAGCACACCCGGACGGGTGCGGGCCCGGCGGACCCCGGCGATGTGCCGGGCACCACGGGATGGACGGGAAGCGGCGGCGGCAGCCACTCGGTGAGCCGGTGCTCCAGGAGCGCGGCCGGGCGGAAGATGGTGCCGAGGGGCAGGGCCGAGGCGAGCGTACGGACGATGTTCGCGGGCGGTACGCCACGGTCGAGCCATTCCACCACCGCCGGGGCCAGCCGGCTCACATCGCGCACGGAGAGCGTCAGCCGCGCGTCGACGAGACGGAGGGAGGCGAGGAGGTCGGTGGCGGGGGTGGGGATGAGGGCGGGGGCCGGGGCGGGGGAGTGTTCGGGGTGGGGATCGGGTGCGGATTCGGGGCCGGGGCCGGGCTCGGGGGCGGGCTCCGGGGCGGGCTCCGGCGTATCCACAGGCTGTGGGCGGGGCGCGGGCGGTGGCTCGTCCGGTAGGGGGTCGTCCGGTGGGGGCTCGTCGGGTGGGGGCTCGTCCGGTGGGGGCTCGTCCGGTGGAGGTTCGTCCGGCGGCGGCTCCTGGGGTGGCGGCTCCTGCGGCGGGGCCGGGGGCGGCTTGTCTCCCGCGGGCTCGGGCGGCCGGGGCGTCGGTAGCGGCTGTGTACCCGGCTCCGGGCGCGTGCCCGGGTGCTCGTAGTACGTGGTTCGGGTGACGATCCGCTGGCCGGGAGCGCGCTCGCGGCGGCGCTCCAAGTAGCCCGCTACCTCCAGCTCCTTCAGGGCCCGCGCGATCCGGTACTCCGTCTCCGGCAGCTGCATGGAGAGCGCCCGGATGCTGACGTGGGCGCCGTCGGCCAGGGCCTGGATGCGTACGGCGAGGCCGATGGCGACGGCGGAGAGCGTCGGGTGGAGGGCGAGGTGATTGCCGACGACGGTGAAGTGGGTGTCGTGGCGGTGCCGAACGTGGGTCACGCCGGTGGGCGACACGGCAGCGGGCGGGCAGGGCCGCGCGTTAGACTCGGATCGAGTCATGGGGAAGGGATCGCTTCCTCTTGATAGGCCCTCGACACATGGGATGGCAGTCCCGTCGGGGGCCGTTCAATTTTTGGGTTGTGGCGTGAACGTACAGCCTTCCGGCCCCCCGATGCGAGCCCATCACCTGATCAGGTGACAAAGGGAAATCGGGGGGAAGGGGGGGAGGTTGGAAGGTTCTTGCCCTGGTTCTTTAAGGATCTCGCGATACACCGGAACGTCGTTCACCACACCCTCGCTCACCGTACTGCCGCTCACCGGGTCGCGGTATTCGCGACCCGGTGGGATACGTCAGCGAAAAACCCCTGACTTTCGGCGGGATCGGCGAGGCTTCGCCTACAGCGTGGTCACCCCCGGCCGTACCATCGCCCGCCGCCGCGGCGCGCTGAGCAACTGGGCCCCCGCGGGGCACGGCACCGAGGCGTAATTGCGGTTCATCTGGTTCTGGAGCTGTGCCCGGCGGCTGCCGGTCGTGCGCGGGTGGTGTGCCTCTTCGTACAGCTTCGAGCTGCGTTTCTGGGCGGCCTGGCTCTTCGGCGTGTGGAACTGAAGCTCGTACGGGTGGCCCGAATTGTTCGCCCGCCAGGCGGTATTGATTCCCTTGTATCCCCGTGCGCGCGCCCACGTGTTGGACCAGCGCAGGTTCGCGTTCTTCCACTTGGCCAGCATCTTGGTGCTGTCCTTGACGCCCTTGACATACGACGCGTCCGGCCACTGGAGGATGTAGCGCACCGAGTTGTAAACCTTGTCCAAGGCATCGTCCATGGTCTCGGACGGGTTGTTCTGCATATCGCGCGCGACCGAGCGCTTGATGGATTCCGGGGACCGTTTGCGCTCGTTGAAACCGACCATGGTGGCCTTGGTCTTACGGGCGAGACTGCGCACCTGGGGGCTGATGGTGCGTTCGGCCTTCTTGGCGCGCGCGAGGAAGACATTGACCTTGCGCAGGTCGGCGGCGTCGATGGTGAGCCCTTGCCAGCTCCAGCCGTGGTCCGCCTTGAGCTGCTTCTTCTTGGCCGGCGGCTTCGTCGTGGAGGGCGGCTGTGTCGACGGCTTCTGGGAAGGCGGCTTCTTCGTACCGGGCCGGCACGGCGGACAGGCCGCCGGCCGCCCGCCCCCCGGCTTCATGGCGGCCTGCTTCTTCGGACGGGGCTTCTTCGCGGCCTCCTTCTTGGGCCGCGGCTTTCTCGGCATCTGCTTCTTCGCGGCGGGCTCCTTCGCCGCGGTTTTCCCAAGCGCGGACTGGCACGGCGGGCAGCCTGCCGGCCGCCCGCCCGACGGCTTCCTTACGGCCTGCTTCTTCGGACGCGGCTTCTTCGCAGCCTGCTTCTTGCGCCGCGGCTTCTGCGGAGCCTGCTTATTGGCGGCGGGCTTCTTCGCGGCGGGTTTCTTGGCGGCGGGCTTGCCGGCGGACGGTGTCGGGCAGCTATCGGCGGACTTCTGCCTGCCCTTGGACTGGGGGCAGGGGAGGTCGGTGGCGTGCACCGGTCCCAGGCTGAGGGCGGAGACAAGAGCGGTCGCCGTCACCGACCAGGTGACGGCCCGAAAAGTATGAGCGCGGCGGTTTCTCATGTAAGCAAACGCTTCCTCTCGTTCAGCCGCCGTCGATGCCTCGGATAAGGGGTGTCGGCATTACGGGGCGGAAGGGATGAGTACGGCGAGAGGTACAACTGGTACAGAGCCGTTACGGTAGTTGTGCCGAACGGGCGTTGCTTACTCGAATGGACGATGCGACCGGAACCGGCCACCCGTCATGAAAAAGGATCTTTCCCTCGTTTGCTGACGCAACGCACGAGGGCCGCCGTTCCCGAGCGGTGGGAACGGCGGCCCTCGGCCGTTGTGCGGGGGCGGTCCTACAGGACGCGGACCGCGCCGGTCGGCTGGCTGTAGCTCAGCGGCTTCTCCACGATGCCGGTGCTGGAGTTCTGGGCACCGATGAAGTTGCCGTTACCGACGTAGACGGCCACGTGGTACGCGCTGCCCGCGCTGCCCCAGTAGAGGATGTCCCCGACCTGGAGGTTGCTCATGCTGACCTGGGTGCCGGCGGTGGACTGCGGCTGCGAGGTGCGCGGCAGGTCGATGCCGATCGTCCGGTAAGCGGCCTGGACCAGGCTGGAGCAGTCGTACGCGGACGGGCCGGAGGCGCCCAGCACGTAGGACTTGCCGATCTGCGCGCGCAGGAAGCTGACCAGGGAGGCGGTGCTGCCGGTCGCGCCGGTGACGGGGGAGTCGTCGGACGACGCGGACATGGCGCGCAGCGACGTGCGCTCGGAGGAGCGGGAGGCGCGCTCCTGGGCGGCCTTCTCCTCCTTGGCCTTACGGGCCTGTTCGGCCTTCTTCTCGGCCTCGGCCTTGCGGTCGGCGTCGGCCTTCGCCTTGGTGGCGGCCTCGGTGGCCTGGGTGGTGGCGGTGTCCTGCGCGGCCTGCAGCTCGTAGTCGAGTGCCATCTGCTGGGCGGTGTCCGCGCTCTTGGCCAGGCTGGTGCTGAGTGCCGAGGTGATGGTCGGCATTTCCTGGGTCTCGGAGACGGGCTTC
Organism: Streptomyces rimosus; assembly: GCF_008704655.1. NCBI lineage: Bacteria > Bacillati > Actinomycetota > Actinomycetes > Kitasatosporales > Streptomycetaceae > Streptomyces > Streptomyces rimosus. The sequence continues at coordinate 5,111,309 of NZ_CP023688.1, forward strand.
TCCGCGGCGCCGGCCGGCATGCTCGCGCCGGTCACCGCCAGGGTGATGATGCCACCGGTGACCCCTGCGCGCAGTGCCCGCGAGGACGCGGAACGGCGGGGCTTCCGGTGGCTGGGTATGGCTGCGTTCGGGGACATGGCACCACGGCTATCAGGAGCCACAGGTTGCTGCCAACAAAGGTGGCGTGCACCACACTTGACGCGTACACGGTGAATAAAAGGGACTAATCGCCGGTCGCGAGCCGGGCGGTGGCCTGTCCGAATTTCGTGATCATGTTCCTGCGCATGGCATTTACGGGCCGGTGCGGGCCCCGGAGGCGCTTACCACCAACTGATCCGCCATGCCAAGGCTTCCCGAGGGTCAAGCGTTCAAGACCGTGAGGCGCGTGGGATAGCTCACTCCTGAGTGCCCGTTATGTACCCGTGATGTCGCCGGGGCGGGTGTGCTCGTGAACGCGGGCACGTACCGATGATCACGGGACGGTCACAACGGTCTCGGGGTGGTCACGGTGGAGCGGGTGGGGTGCCCCTCGCCCAGTGGCCCGCGGTGCCTTATCAGTTGGCGGCGACCGGCGCCAATTTGCTTGCATCCCGTACCACTTGATAGTGGCAACCCCTCGCTGACCAGGGGTTACGCCGCGAAATATCACCTCTGGTGATCATCCGCGCGCTGCCCGTACGAAGATCGGCGCTCATCGGACAGGATGACCGGCCGTCAGGTGGTGGAGATCACAAAGGCGTTGTCGCACCCCGTGTCGCAGATCACAGACCAGCGGGCATAAGATGCAGGCGGCTCGGGCTTGTGAACTGCCTCACATAGGCGCGATCTTCGTGGGGCGGTGCGCGGGGCCGGGCGGACCGCCATCCAGTCATCGTCGACTGAAGGGAGCGGGGACGGTGAACGCTTATGCGCCCATCCTCGTACTGGGAGCCCTCGGGGCAGGCTTTGCGATCTTCTCTGTCGTGATGGCCACGCTCGTCGGGCCCAAGCGCTACAACCGGGCGAAGCTAGAGGCGTACGAATGCGGAATCGAGCCGACGCCGCAGCCGGCCGGCGGCGGTCGATTTCCGATCAAGTACTACCTGACGGCGATGCTCTTCATCATTTTCGACATCGAGATCGTCTTCCTTTATCCCTGGGCCGTCACCTTCGATGCGCTCGGGATTTTCGGGCTCGTGGAGATGCTCCTCTTCGCGCTCACCGTCTTCGTCGCCTACGCCTACGTATGGCGTCGGGGCGGCCTGGAATGGGATTAGGAGCCATCAATGGGACTTGAAGAGAAGCTGCCCAGCGGCTTTCTGCTTTCCACCGTCGAACAGGCCGCCGGCTGGGTGCGCAAGTCGTCGGTCTTCCCCGCCACCTTCGGCCTCGCCTGCTGCGCCATCGAGATGATGACGACCGGCGCCGGGCGCTACGACCTCGCCCGCTTCGGCATGGAGGTCTTCCGCGGCTCGCCGCGCCAGGCGGACCTGATGATCGTGGCCGGCCGGGTGAGCCAGAAGATGGCGCCCGTACTGCGGCAGGTCTACGACCAGATGCCGAACCCGAAATGGGTCATCTCGATGGGCGTGTGCGCCTCGTCGGGCGGCATGTTCAACAACTACGCGATCGTCCAGGGCGTCGACCACATCGTCCCGGTGGACATCTACCTGCCCGGCTGCCCGCCGCGTCCCGAAATGCTGATGGACGCCATCCTCAAGCTGCACCAGAAGATCCAGAGCTCCAAGCTCGGCGTCAACCAGCGGCAGGCGGCCCGCGAGGCGGAGGAAGCGGCGCTCAAGGCGCTCCCGACGATCGAGATGAAGGGGCTGCTGCGGTGAGCGACGGCACCAAGGGAACCGGCGGGACCGGCGGCGGTGACACCAACGGCACTGGCGGTGTCAACGCGGCCGGCGCGGCCAAAGGGCCCAACGGGGTCAACCCCGACAAGGACCTGAACGCGCAGAACCTCCCCGGCCAGCGCGGCGACCAGGGCGAGGTCATCGACACCCGCCGCGGCATGTTCGGCGCGGCCGGCGGCGGCGACACCTCCGGGTACGGCGGGCTCGTACGGTCCGTACGGATGCCGGGCGCCACGTCCCGCCCGTACGGCGGCTGGTTCGACGAGGTCGCGGACGAACTCGAAGGCGCGCTGGACGAACAGGGACTGGTCCCCGAGAACGTCATCGAGAAGACGGTCGTGGACCGCGGCGAGCTGACCTTCCACATCGAGCGGGAGTACCTGCCGGCCGTCGCCAGGACCCTGCGCGACGACCCGGCGCTGCGCTTCGAGCTGTGCACCGGCGTCAGCGGCGTGCACTTCCCCGGCGACAAGGGCCGCGAGCTGCACGCCGTCTACCACCTGCGCTCGATCACCCACAACCGGCTGATCCGGCTGGAGGTGTCGGCCCCGGACGCCGACCCGCACGTGCCGTCCCTCGTCGCCGTCTACCCGACCAACGACTGGCACGAGCGCGAGACGTACGACTTCTTCGGCCTGGTCTTCGACGGCCACCCGGCGCTCACCCGGATCATGATGCCGGACGACTGGCAGGGCTTCCCGCAGCGCAAGGACTACCCGCTCGGCGGCATTCCCGTCGAGTACAAGGGCGCGCAGATCCCGGCTCCCGACCAGCGGAGGTCGTACACCTGATGTCCACCAGCCATGCGACCCCTCGGGAGACCACCGAGGGCACCGTCTACACGGTCACCGGCGGCGACTGGGACGAGATCGCGGCCGCCGCGGCCCGTACGGACGACGAGCGGATCGTCGTCAACATGGGCCCCCAGCACCCCTCCACCCACGGCGTGCTGCGGCTGATCCTGGAGATCGACGGCGAGACCGTCACCGAGGCCCGCTGCGGCATCGGCTACCTGCACACCGGCATCGAGAAGAACCTCGAATACCGCACGTGGACGCAGGGCACCACCTTCGTCACCCGGATGGATTACCTGACGCCGTTCTTCAACGAGACGGCGTACTGCCTGGCCGTGGAGAAGCTGCTCGGCATCACCGACGAGGTGCCGGACCGGGCGTCCGTCATCCGCGTGATGCTGATGGAGCTGAACCGCCTCTCCTCCCACCTGGTGGCCATCGCCACCGGCGGCATGGAGCTGGGCGCCACCACGATCATGATCTACGGGTTCCGGGACCGCGAACTGATCCTGGACATCTACGAGCTGATCACCGGCCTGCGGATGAACCACGCGTACATCCGGCCCGGCGGGCTCGCCCAGGATCTGCCGCCGGGCGCGGTCGACCAGGTGCGCGAATTCGTGAAGAAGATGCGCAAGAACCTGCCCGAATACGACAAGCTCGCCACCGGCAACCCGGTCTTCAAGGGCCGGATGCAGGACATCGGCTATCTGGACCTGGCCGGCTGCCTGGCCACCGGCGCCACCGGGCCGGTGCTGCGTTCCGCCGGGCTCCCGCACGACCTGCGCAAGACCCAGCCGTACTGCGGATACGAGCACTACGACTTCGAGGTGCCGACCGCCGACACCTGCGACGCCTACGGACGCTTCCTGATCCGCCTGGAGGAGATGCGCCAGTCGCTGCGCATCGTCGAACAGTGCCTGGACCGCCTCGCGCCGGGGCCGGTGATGGTCGCCGACAAGAAGATCGCCTGGCCCGCCCAGCTGGCGCTCGGACCCGACGGGCTGGGCAACTCGCTCGACCACATCAAGAAGATCATGGGGACCTCGATGGAGGCCCTGATCCACCACTTCAAGCTGGTGACGGAGGGCTTCCGGGTGCCGCCGGGCCAGACGTACGCGGCCGTGGAGTCCCCCAAGGGCGAGCTGGGCGTGCACGCGGTCAGCGACGGCGGGACCCGCCCGTACCGGGTGCACTTCCGCGACCCGTCCTTCACCAACCTCCAGGCCATGGCGGCGATGTGCGAGGGCGGCCAGGTCGCCGACGTCATCGTCGCCGTCGCGTCCATCGACCCCGTGATGGGAGGCGTCGACCGGTGACAGACGTCAGCTTGGGGATGCCGCAGCTCCCCGCCCCCGACTACCCGGCCGAGGTGAGGGCCCGGCTCGAAGCGGACGCCAGGGAGGTGATCGCCCGCTACCCCGGTTCGCGGTCCGCGCTGCTGCCGCTGCTGCACCTGGTCCAGGCCGAGGAGGGGCACGTCACCCGTACGGGCATGCGCTTCTGCGCCGAGATGCTGGACCTGACCACGGCGGAGGTCACCGCGGTCGCCACCTTCTACTCCATGTACCGGCGCGGGCCGAGCGGGGACTACCAGGTGGGGGTGTGCACCAACACCCTGTGCGCGGTCATGGGCGGTGACGCGATCTTCGAGACGCTCCAGGAGCACCTGGGCGTCGGCAACGGGCAGACCACCGACGACGGCAAGGTCACGCTGGAGCACATCGAGTGCAACGCGGCCTGCGACTTCGCGCCGGTCGTGATGGTCAACTGGGAGTTCTTCGACAACCAGACGCCGGAGAGCGCCAAACGGCTGGTGGACGACCTGCGGGCAGGACGGACCGTCGAGCCGACCCGGGGTGCGCCGCTGTGCACCTACAAGGAAACGGCCCGCATCCTCGCCGGGTTCCCCGACCGGCGCCCCGGCGCGGTCGAGGCCACCGGCGGGGCCGGGCCCGCGTCGCTGGTGGGGCTGCGGCTGGCCAAGGGCGAGGCCGTACCCGGTGCGGGGTCCGCCGACCATGTCGTACCGCAGCGGGGCGCGGTGCCCGCCGAGGGCGAGGGCGATGCCGCCGGGCGGGCGCCGGGCGAGGCACCGGCCACCCACCCCAGCTCGCACGACGCGCCCCGGGAGACCTCGGCGAGCGATCCCGCCCACCCGTCTCCCGCCACCACCCCGGACGGAGGGGCTTCGCCCCGCGGTGACATCGCAGCCGGTCCGACCGCCGAGGAGGGGGAGTGATGACCGTGGCCGCCGAGGTCAGCAAGGCCAACCCGGAGAAGCTGCTCGCGCCCGTGCTGTCCGCCTTCTGGGACCAGCCGGGGTCCTGGACGCTGGAGACCTATCTGCGGCACGAGGGCTACGAGGGCATGCGCAAGGCCCTCGCGATGCCGCCGGACGACGTGATCGCGTACGTCAAGGACGCGGGCCTGCGCGGACGCGGCGGCGCCGGCTTCCCCACCGGGATGAAGTGGCAGTTCATCCCGCAGGGCGACGGCAAGCCGCACTACCTCGTCGTCAACGCCGACGAGTCCGAGCCGGGCACCTGCAAGGACATCCCGCTGCTCTTCGCCAACCCGCACTCCCTGATCGAGGGCATCGTCATCGCGTGTCACGCGATCCGCTCGCACCACGCCTTCATCTACCTGCGCGGTGAAGTCGTGCCCGTCCTGCGGCGGTTGCACGAGGCCGTCCGGGAGGCGTACGAAGCGGGCTATCTCGGCCGCGACATCCTCGGCTCGGGCCTGGACCTGGACGTCGTCGTGCACGCGGGCGCGGGCGCGTACATCTGCGGCGAGGAGACCGCGCTGCTGGACTCCCTGGAGGGCCGTCGCGGACAGCCCCGGCTGCGTCCTCCCTTCCCGGCGGTGGCGGGCCTGTACGCCTGCCCCACTGTCGTGAACAACGTCGAGTCCATCGCGTCGGTTCCCGCCATCATGAACAAGGGCAAGGAGTGGTTCCGCTCGATGGGCAGCGAGAAGTCCCCGGGCTTCACGCTGTACTCGCTCAGCGGCCACGTCGCCAACCCCGGCCAGTACGAAGGCCCGCTGGGCATCACGCTGCGCCAGCTGCTCGACATGAGCGGCGGCATGCGCCCCGGCCACCGGCTGAAGTTCTGGACGCCCGGCGGCTCCTCCACGCCGATGTTCACCGACGAGCACCTGGACGTGCCGCTGGACTACGAGAACGTCGGCGCCGCGGGCTCGATGCTCGGCACCAAGGCCCTCCAGTGCTTCGACGAGACCACCTGCGTCGTACGGGCCGTGACCCGCTGGACCGAGTTCTACGCGCACGAGTCCTGCGGCAAGTGCACACCCTGCCGCGAGGGCACCTACTGGCTCGTCCAGCTGCTGCGCGACATCGAGGCCGGCCGGGGCCGCATGGACGACCTCGACAAGCTGAACGACATCGCCGACAACATCAACGGCAAGTCCTTCTGCGCGCTCGGCGACGGCGCCGCCTCCCCGATCTTCTCCTCGCTGAAGTACTTCCGCGCGGAGTACGAGCAGCACATCACCGGCAAGGGCTGCCCCTTCGACCCCGCCAAGTCGACCGCCTGGGCCGACACCGACGCTCACCTGGGGGTGAACGCATGACGGTCACCAGCGACGCCCCCGCGGGGGGCGGCGAGGCGGCCATCCCGCCCGAAGACCTCGTCACGCTGACGATCGACGGCATCGACATCTCCGTCCCCAAGGGGACGCTGGTCATCCGGGCCGCCGAACTCCTCGGCATCGAGATCCCGCGCTTTTGCGACCACCCGCTGCTGGACCCGGCCGGCGCCTGCCGCCAGTGCATCGTGGAGGTGGAGGGCCAGCGCAAGCCGATGGCCTCCTGCACCATCACCTGCACCGACGGCATGGTGGTCAAGTCGCAGCTCACCTCGCCGGTCGCGGAGAAGGCACAGCGCGGCGTGATGGAACTGCTGCTGATCAACCACCCGCTGGACTGCCCGGTCTGCGACAAGGGCGGCGAGTGCCCGCTGCAGAACCAGGCCATGTCCGCCGGTCAGGCCGACACCCGCTTCGAGGGCAAGAAGCGCACCTTCGCCAAGCCGGTGCCGATCTCGAAGCAGGTGCTGCTGGACCGCGAACGGTGCGTGCTGTGCGCGCGCTGCACCCGCTTCTCGAACCAGATCGCTGGCGACCCGATGATCGAACTGATCGAGCGGGGCGCGCTCCAGCAGGTCGGAACGGGCGAGGGCGACCCGTTCCAGTCGTACTTCTCCGGCAACACCATCCAGATCTGCCCGGTCGGCGCCCTCACCTCGGCCGCCTACCGCTTCCGGTCGCGCCCCTTCGACCTGGTCTCCTCGCCGGGCACCTGCGAACACTGCGCGGGCGGCTGCGCCATCCGTACGGACCACCGGCGCGGCAAGGTCATGCGGCGGCTGGCCGCCGAGGACCCCGAGGTCAACGAGGAGTGGATCTGCGACAAGGGGCGCTTCGCCTTCCGGTACGCGCAGCAGCGCGACCGGCTGGAGCACCCGATGGTGCGGGACGCGGAGACCGGCGAACTGGTCGCGGCGAGCTGGCCGGAGGCCCTGGAGGCGGCGGCGCGCGGGCTGGGCGCCGCCAAGGGCCGTACGGGCGTGCTGACCGGCGGCCGGCTGACCGTCGAGGACGCGTACGCCTACGCCAAGTTCGCGCGGATCGCCCTGGGCACCAACGACATCGATTTCCGGGCGCGCGCGCACAGCGCCGAGGAGGCCGAGTTCCTGGCGGCGCGGGTCGCCGGACGGGGGCGCGACCTGGGTGGTGCGTCCATCGCGTACGCGGACCTGGAGAAGGCACCGGCCGTCCTGCTCGCCGGCATCGAGGCGGAGGAGGAGGCGCCCGGTGTCTTCCTGCGGCTGCGCAAGGCGTACCGCAAGCACGGGCAGCGCACCTTCGGACTCGCGTCCTACGCGACGCGCGGCCTGATCAAGGCAGGCGGCACGCTGCTGCCCGCCGCGCCCGGCACCGAGACGGAGTGGCTGGACGCGCTCGCCGGCAATGAGGCAGCAGGCGCGGAGCGCCTTCCCGTGGAGGGTGGGGGCGGGCGACGGGCGGGCGGGCTGGAAGGCCCTGGCCGGACCGCGGCCGAGGCGCTGCGCGGCGCCGGCTCGGTGATCGTCGTCGGCGAGCGGCTGGCGGCGGTGCCGGGTGCGCTGACGGCGGCGATCCGGGCCGCCACCGCCACCGGCGCCCGGCTCGTATGGATTCCGCGGCGGGCCGGCGAGCGGGGCGCCCTGGAGGCGGGCGCGCTGCCGGGGCTGCTGCCGGGCGGGCGCCCGGCCACCGACCCGCGGGCCCGCGAGGAGGTCGCCGCCGCCTGGGGCGTCGCCGACCTGCCGCAGCGGCACGGTCGGGACACCGGCCAGATCGTCGCGGCCGCCGCGGCCGGAGAACTGAGCGCCCTACTGGTGGCGGGCGTCGATCCGGCGGACCTGCCGGACCCGGCGCTGGCCCTGGAGGCGCTGGATTCGGTGGGCTTCCTGGTGAGCCTGGAACAGCGGCCTTCGGCCGTCACGGAGCGGGCGGACGTGGTCCTCCCGGTCGCGGCGGTCGTGGAGAAGTCCGGCACGTTCCTCAACTGGGAGGGCCGTGCCCGGCCGTTCGAGGCCGCGCTCAAGCCCGACCAGGTGACGCGCCGGCACCTGCTGCCGGACGCCCGGGTCCTGAACATGCTCGCCGACGCCATGGACGTCCACCTGGCGCTGCCCGACGTACGGGCCGTGCGCAGGGAGCTGACCGCGCTGGGCACATGGGGCGGTACGTACGCGGCCGACCCCCTGGAGCAGGGGCGCGCGCTGCCCCGCCCGGAACCGGGCGAAGCCGTGCTGGCGGGCCACAAACTGCTCCTGGACCAGGGGCGCATGCAGGAGGGCGACGAGGCGCTGGCCGGCACGCGGCACGCGGCCGTGGCCCGGATGTCGCCGGCCACCGCCGAGGAGACCGGCGTCAAGGACGGCGACCTGCTGGCGGTCACCGGGCCCCGCGGGTCCGTACGGCTGCCTCTGGTGGTCACGCCGATGCCCGACCGGGTGGTGTGGCTGCCGCTGAACTCGGTGGGCGGCGGGGCCGTCGCCGATACGGGTGCGCGGCCCGGCGAGCTGGTGAAGGTCACGGCGGTGGCCGGTGCACCGTCCGGCCCGGTCGAGGAGGTGGACGCATGACGCGGGAACTGGCCTTGACCGGCCTGCCGCTGGCCCAGGAAGACCTGTCGATGTTCGGCCGCGACCCATGGTGGCTGATCGCGGTCAAGGCAGTCTTCTGCTTCGCGTTCCTGATGCTGACCGTGCTGTTCTCCATCGTCTGGGAACGCAAGGTCGTCGCCTGGATGCAGCTGCGCATCGGCCCCAACCGGCACGGCCCCTGGGGCATGCTCCAGTCCCTCGCGGACGGCATCAAACTGATGCTCAAGGAGGACCTGGTCGTCAAGCGGGCCGACAAGGCGGTGTACGTGCTCGCGCCGATCGTGGCGGCCGTACCGGCCTTCATGGCTGTCGCGGTGATCCCGTTCGGCCCGGCCGGCAACGAGATCTCGATCTTCGGGCACCGCACCGCGATGCAGCTCACCGATCTGCCGATCGGCGTGCTCTACATCCTCGCCACGGCCTCCGTCGGCATCTACGGCATCGTGCTGGCGGGCTGGTCCTCCGGCTCGACGTACCCGCTGCTCGGCGGCCTGCGCTCGTGCGCGCAGATGGTCTCCTACGAGATCGCGATGGGCCTGTCGTTCGCGTCGGTCTTCCTCTACTCCGGGTCGATGTCCACCTCCACGATCGTGGAGTCCCAGCAGGACAAGTGGTACGTCCTGCTGCTCCCGGTCTCCTTCATCATCTACATCGTCGCCATGGTGGGCGAGACCAACCGCGCGCCGTTCGACATGCCGGAGTCCGAGGGCGAACTGGTCGGCGGCTTCAACACCGAGTACTCGTCCATCAAGTTCGCGATGTTCATGCTCGCCGAGTACATCAACATGGTGACCGTCTCGTCGGTCGCGGTGACGCTCTTCCTGGGCGGCTGGAAGGCCCCGTACCCGGTCAGCAGCTTCTGGGAAGGCGCCAACCACGGCTGGTGGCCGCTGCTGTGGTTCGTCATCAAGGTGCAGCTGCTGCTGTTCTTCTTCATCTGGCTGCGCGGCACGCTGCCACGCGTGCGCTACGACCAGTTCATGAAGCTGGGCTGGAAGGTCCTCATCCCGGTCTCCCTGGTCTGGCTGATGCTCGTCGCGACCGTTCGGGCCCTGCGCAACGAGGGCTACGACTTCCAGCGGATCGTGATGTACGTGGCCGGCGCGGCCATCGCCGTGCTGCTGATCTCGCTCGTCGCGGACTTCTTCCGGCGGGGCGAGAAGGAGGAGGCGGCCGAGGAGCCGGCCTTCGACCCGATGGCGGGCGGCTTCCCCGTACCACCGCTGCCCGGACAGACCCTGCCACCCGTGCCGCGACGGCGGCCGAGGCGTGACCGAGAGCTGATTGTCAGTGGCGGGGTGGACACTGTCGGTGACCGACCCGAGACGGACGGAAAGGGGGGCGACGGTGCCTGACTTCCAGAACCCGGTGGCCGGCTTCGGCGTGACCTTCAAGGCCATGTTCAAGAAGCGGCTGACCGAGCAGTATCCGGAGGAGAAGAAACCGACGGCGCCGCGCTTCCACGGCCGCCACCAGCTCAACCGGCATCCCGACGGGCTGGAGAAGTGCGTCGGCTGCGAGCTGTGCGCCTGGGCCTGCCCGGCCGACGCGATCTATGTCGAGGGCGCCGACAACACCGACGAGGAGCGCTACAGCCCCGGCGAGCGCTACGGCCGCGTCTACCAGATCAACTACCTGCGCTGCATCCTGTGCGGCCTGTGCGTCGAGGCGTGCCCCACCCGCGCACTGACCATGACCAACGAGTACGAACTCGCCGACCGGTCCCGCGAATCGCTCATCTACACCAAGGAGGAGCTGCTCGCGGGGCTGGAGGACACCATGGTCGACAGCCCGCACGCCATCTACCCGGGGATGACGGAGAAGGACTACTACCGCGGCCTGGTGACCGAGGCGGCGCCGGGCACGGTGCGGCAGGTGGCCGTGTCCAAGGGCGAGACGGCCGAGGGCGAGGGCGGCGTGGACACCGCGGCGCCCCAGGAGGCCGCGGCCACCTTCGGTCCCGAGGAGCCCGCCGCGCGGGAGGTGACCCAGTGACGACGACCTCTCTGGCCGCCGACGCGTCCACCGGCGAGGCGGTGCAGTTCTGGATCCTCGGCACGGTCGCCGTGCTCGGCGCGCTGAGCACGATCCTGATGAAGCGGGCCGTGCACAGCGCCCTCTCGCTCGCCGGCACCATGATCGTCCTCGCGGTGTTCTACCTCGCCAACGGCGCCTACTTCCTGGGCGTCGTGCAGATCGTCGTCTATACGGGCGCGATCATGATGCTGTTCCTCTTCGTCGTCATGCTGGTCGGCGTCACCGCGGCGGACTCCCTCAAGGAGACCCTCAAGGGCCAGCGCTGGCTGGCCGCCGCCTGCGGCCTGGGCTTCGGCATCCTGCTCATCGCCGGCATCGGCCACGCCTCGCTGCGGCACTTCAACGGCCTCGGCGAGGCCAACGCCGGGGGCAACGTCCAGGGCCTGGCGGCACTGATCTTCACCAAGTACGTCTTCGCCTTCGAGGTCACCGGCGCGCTGCTGATCACGGCGGCGGTCGGCGCGATGGTCCTCACGCACCGGGAGCGCACGGAGCGCGCCAAGACCCAGCGCGAGCAGTCCGAGGCCCGCATCCGCGACGGCAAGCAGATCCCGCCGCTGCCCGCGCCAGGCGTGTACGCCCGCCACAACGCCGTGGACATCCCCGGCCTGCTCCCCGACGGCACCCCGTCCGAGCTGACCGTCAACCCGACGCTGCGCGAGCGCGGCCAGATCCGGGACGTCTCCGGTGAAGCGCTGGCCGAGCTGAAGGCGCTGGAGCAGCGGGCCGAAGAGCGGCTGGGCCGCAGCGAGGAGGCGAAGCGGTGAACCCGGTCAACTACCTCTACCTCGCCGCCCTGTTGTTCACCATCGGCGCGGCCGGGGTGCTGATCAGGCGGAACGCCATCGTGGTGTTCATGTGCATCGAACTGATGCTGAACGCCTGCAACCTCGCCTTCGTGGCCTTCTCGCGGATGCACGGAAACCTGGACGGACAGATCATCGCGTTCTTCACGATGGTCGTCGCCGCGGCCGAGGTCGTGGTGGGCCTGGCGATCATCGTGTCCATCTTCCGCACCCGCCACACGGCCTCGGTCGACGACGCCAGCCTGATGAAGCTGTAAGGGGTCGTAAACGTGGAGAACCTGATCGCCCTGCTCGTCGCGGCCCCCCTGGCCGGCGCGGCCCTGCTGCTGTGCGGCGGCCGGAGACTGGACCGGGCCGGCCACTGGATCGGCACGCTGCTCGCACTGGCGTCCTTCGCCCTGGCCGTCCCCCTGTTCACGGACCTGCTGGGCCGCGACGCCGAACACCGCACGCTGCACCAGCACCTGTTCAGCTGGGTGCCGGTGGGCGGCTTCCAGGCGGACGTGGCCTTCCAGCTGGACCAGCTGTCCATGACGTTCGTCCTGCTGATCACCGGTGTCGGATCGCTGATCCACATCTACTCGATCGGCTACATGGAGCACGACGAGCGGCGCCGCCGCTTCTTCGGCTACCTGAACCTGTTCCTCGCGGCCATGCTGCTGCTCGTCCTCGCCGACAACTACCTGCTGCTGTACGTCGGCTGGGAGGGCGTCGGCCTGGCCTCGTACCTCCTCATCGGCTTCTGGCAGCACAAGCCCAGCGCGGCGACGGCGGCGAAGAAGGCGTTCCTGGTCAACCGCGTCGGTGACATGGGCCTGTCCATCGCGATCATGCTGATGTTCACCACGTTCGGGACGTTCGCGTTCGGGCCGGTGCTGGGCGCGGTGGGCGAGACCTCCGAGGGCAAGCTCACCGCCATCGGCCTGATGCTGCTGCTCGCCGCCTGCGGCAAGTCGGCACAGGTCCCGCTCCAGTCCTGGCTGGGCGACGCGATGGAGGGCCCGACCCCGGTCTCGGCCCTGATCCACGCGGCGACGATGGTGACCGCGGGCGTCTACCTGATCACCCGCTCCGGCGCGATCTTCAACGGCGCGCCGGACGCGCAGACCGCGGTCGTGGTGGTCGGCGCGGTGACGCTGCTGTTCGGTGCGATCGTCGGTTGCGCGAAGGACGACATCAAGAAGGCCCTGGCGGGCTCGACGATGTCGCAGATCGGCTACATGATCCTGGCCGCCGGGCTGGGCCCGATCGGCTACGCCTTCGCGATCATGCACCTGGTCACCCACGGCTTCTTCAAGGCCGGTCTCTTCCTCGGCGCCGGTTCGGTGATGCACGGCATGAACGACGAGGTGGACATGCGCCGCTACGGCGGCCTGCGCAAGTACATGCCCATCACGTTCATCACCTTCGGCCTCGGCTATCTGGCCATCATCGGCTTCCCCGGGCTGTCCGGCTTCTTCTCCAAGGACAAGATCATCGAGGCGGCCTTCGCCAAGGGCGGCACGGAGGGCTGGATCCTCGGCGGCGCCGCCCTGCTGGGCGCCGCGATCACCGCGTTCTACATGACGCGGGTGATGCTGATGACGTTCTTCGGCGAGGAGCGCTGGCGCAAGGCGCCGACCCCGTCACCCGCCGAGCCGTCCGTGGAGCCCGCGGCCGAGACCCGGGGCGAGTACACCCCGCCGCACCCCCACGAGTCGCCGAAGTCCATGACGATCCCGATGATCCTGCTGGCCGTCGGATCGGTGGCGGCGGGCGGCCTGTTCAGCCTCAACGAGGCGTTCGTGAAGTGGCTGGAGCCGGTCACCTCCTTCGACCACGGGCACCCGCCGATCGGCGCTTCGGCGATCACCACCGCCACGATCGTGGTGATGGTCCTCGGCGTCGCGCTCGCCTACCTCCAGTACGGGCGCAAGCCGGTCCCGGCCGTCGCCCCGCGCGGCTCGCTGCTGACCCGGGCGGCCCGCCGCGACCTGCTCCAGGACGACTTCAACCACGCCGTCCTGGTGCGCGGCGGCGGCGAACTGACCCGCGCCCTGGTCCAGCTGGACCACTCCGTCGTGGACGGCGCGGTCCGGGGCACGGCGGCGTCGATGGGCGGCCTCTCCGGCCGGCTGCGCCAGGTGCAGAACGGCTTCGCCCGCTCCTACGCCGTACAGATGTTGGGCGGTGCGGCCGTACTGATCGCCGCGACCCTGCTGATGAGGGGTGTCTGAGCCATGTCGTTTCCCCTTCTGACGGCCACCGCGGCGGTGCCGGCGCTCGGCGCGATCGCCACCGCGGCGGTGCCCGCCGCCAAGCGCACCTTCGCCAAGTGGCTGGCGCTGCTGTTCTCGCTGGCCACCCTGGTGCTCGCGGCGGTGGTCGCGGTCCGCTTCGCCCCGGGCGCCAAAGGCCCGTTCCAGCTCACCGAATCGCACGCCTGGATCAAGGACTTCGGTGTCCGCTACGAACTGGGCGTGGACGGCATCGCGGTGGCGCTGATCGCGCTGACCGCGCTGCTGGTCCCGTTCGTCATCCTGGCGGGCTGGCACGACGCCGATCCTCTTGAGGAACCGACACCCAACCGGCGCTGGCGCCCCACCCAGGGCTTCTTCGCGCTGGTGCTCGCCGTCGAGGCGATGGTGGTCATCTCCTTCGAGGCCACCGACGTGTTCCTCTTCTACATCTTCTTCGAAGCCATGCTCATCCCGATGTACTTCCTCATCGGCGGCTTCGGGGACCGCGCGGGGTCCGGCGGCGAGGAGCACAGCGCCGCGCTGCGCTCGCAGGCCGCCGTGAAGTTCCTGCTCTACAACCTGGCCGGCGGCCTGATCATGCTCGCCGCGGTGATCGGCCTGTACGCGGCCACCGCCGACCAGCTCGGCAGCGGCACGTTCTCCCTCACCGAGATCGTCCAGGCGCGCGCCGACGGCAAGCTGGCGCTGGGCACCGGCACCGAACGGCTGCTGTTCCTCGGCTTCTTCTTCGCCTTCGCGGTGAAGGCGCCGCTGTGGCCGCTGCACACCTGGCTGCCGGGCGCGATGGGCGAGTCCACCGCGCCGGTCGCCGTGCTGATCACCGCGGTGGTCGACAAGGTCGGCACCTTCGCGATGCTGCGCTTCTGCCTCCAGCTCTTCCCGGAGGCCAGCAGCTGGGCCACCCCGGTCATCCTCGTCCTCGCGCTGATCAGCATCCTGTACGGCGCGCTGCTCGCGGTCGGCCAGCGCGACATCAAGCGCTTGATCGCGTACGCCTCCATCTCCCACTTCGGCTTCATCATCATGGGCATCTTCGCCATGACGAGCCAGGGCCAGGGCGGTGCGACGCTGTACATGGTCAACCACGGCATCTCGACGGCGGCGCTGATGCTGGTCGCCGGATTCCTGATCTCGCGGCGCGGCTCCCGGCTGATCGCCGACTACGGCGGGGTGCAGAAGGCCGCGCCGGTGCTGGCCGGGACGTTCCTGGTCGGCGGTCTGGCGACGCTGTCGCTGCCGGGCCTGGCGCCGTTCGTCAGCGAATTCCTGGTGCTGGTCGGCACGTTCAGCCGCTACCCGGCCGTGGGCATCGTGGCCACCGTCGGCATCGTGCTCGCCGCGCTGTACGTCCTCGTCCTCTACCAGCGGACGATGACCGGCCCGGTGAAGGCCGAGGTGCGCACGATGCCCGACCTCAAGGCGCGGGAGCTGGCCGTGGTCGCCCCGCTGATCGCCCTCCTGCTGTTCCTCGGCGTCTATCCCAAGCCGCTGACGGACCTCGTCAACCCGGCGGTGGACCACACCCTGTCCGTCGTCGACCAGCACGATCCCCGCCCCGACGTACCAGTGAAGGCAGATGCGGAGGCCGCGAAGTGAGTTCCGTGGCGAGCGTCCACAGCCTGTGGACCATGGCGGCCGAGGCTCCGGCCAGGATCCCGGCGCCGAAGATCGAGTATGCCCAGCTGGCACCGGCCCTGATCGTGCTGGGCGCCGCGGTCGTCGGCGTCGTACTGGAAGGGTTCGTGCCGCGCCGCGGCCGCTACTACGCGCAGCTGCTGCTGTCCGTCCTCGCGCTGGCCGCCGGGTTCGCGGCCGTCGTGGGGCTGGCGGCGGGCGGCTTCGGCACCACCAAGGCCAAGATCACGGCCATGGGCGCCATCGCCGTGGACGGCCCGGCGCTCTTCCTCCAGGGCACGATCCTGCTGGTGGCGCTGGTCGCCACGTTCACCTTCGCCGAGCGCCGGCTCGACCCGGCGGCGCACGGCAAGCGGGTGGACTCCTTCGCGGCGCAGGCCGCGGCGGTGCCCGGCGGTGAAGCCGAACGGGCCGCGGTCAAGGCCGGGTTCACCACGACCGAGGTGTTCCCGCTCGCACTGTTCGCGGTCGGCGGGATGCTGGTCTTCCCCGCGGCCAACGACCTGCTGACGCTCTTCGTCGCGCTGGAGGTCTTCTCCCTCCCGCTGTACATCCTGTGCGCGCTGGCCCGCCGCCAGCGGCTGCTCTCCCAGGAAGCGGCGGTGAAGTACTTCCTGCTCGGCGCGTTCTCCTCGGCGTTCCTGCTCTTCGGCATCGCGCTGCTGTACGGCTACGCGGGCACCGTCACGTACGCCGGCATCGCGGAGGTCGTCAGCGACGGCGCCAAGCAGATCACCCCGGCGCTGGCCGACACCATGGGCAACGACGCGCTGCTGCTGATCGGCGCGGCGCTGGTGCTGATGGGGCTGCTCTTCAAGGTCGGCGCGGTGCCGTTCCACATGTGGACGCCGGACGTCTACCAGGGCGCGCCGACCCCGGTCACCGGCTTCATGGCGGCGGCCACCAAGGTCGCCGCGTTCGGCGCGCTGCTGCGGCTGCTGTACGTGGTCCTGCCGGGCCTGCGCTGGGACTGGCGGCCGGTCATGTGGGGCGTCGCGATCGTCACCATGCTGGGCGGCGCGATCGTCGCGATCACCCAGACCGACATCAAGCGGCTGCTGGCGTACAGCTCCATCGCGCATGCCGGATTCATCCTGGCCGGTGTGATCGCCACCAGCAAGGACGGCATCTCCTCCGTCCTGTTCTACCTGGCGGCGTACTCCTTCGTGACGCTCGGCGCGTTCGCGGTGGTCACGCTCGTGCGGGACGCGGGCGGCGAGGCCACCCACCTGTCGAAGTGGGCCGGGCTGGGGCGGCGCTCGCCGCTGACCGCCGCGGTCTTCGCGGTGTTCCTGCTCGCCTTCGCCGGCATCCCGCTGACCTCGGGTTTCGCCGGGAAGTTCGCGGTGTTCAAGGCGGCGGCGGAGAGTGGCGCGGGCTGGCTGGTGGTGATCGGTGTGATCTCGTCCGCGATCGCCGCGTTCTTCTACATCCGCGTCATCGTGCTGATGTTCTTCAACGAGCCGAAGGCGGACGGGCCGACGGTGGCGGTGCCCAGCCCGCTGACGATGACGGCCATCGGGGTCGGCGTCGCGGTCACCCT
Organism: Streptomyces rimosus; assembly: GCF_008704655.1. Lineage (NCBI taxonomy): Bacteria > Bacillati > Actinomycetota > Actinomycetes > Kitasatosporales > Streptomycetaceae > Streptomyces > Streptomyces rimosus. The sequence continues at coordinate 5,128,384 of NZ_CP023688.1, forward strand.
GGTACTGGGCCTGGCGCCGCAGTACTTCCTGGACCTCGCGGGCCAGGCGGGGGTGTTCGTGCGCTGAGCGGTGGCCGTCCCCGGACGGTCCGCGGTCCACGGCCGCCGTCCGGTGCCCTTGCGGGTGCCGGGCGGCGGCCGTGGTGCGTCTCAGCGTATGAAGGGGGACCGGCGCGGCCGAAAGCGACGTGCGAGGAAGGCCGGCCGGAGGATGCGGGCGCGGTTCTGCGCGGTGCGGGCCTGGCTCAGCGGGAGAACATCACCGAGCGGAGCAGCACCCTCTCCGGGGCGGCCTTGTGGGGCGGTACGACGAAGTAGACGTCGCTGCTGCAGTCGTCGTCGGCGAAGAGCGTCACGGTCGCGTTGGTCCGGTTGAGCGCGGCGTAGGCGAAGTCGGCGTCCTTCGGCAGCTTGAGGGTGATGCACTCCTTGCCCGGCGGATTGAAGAGGGCCGCGCGCTGGTCGAGCTTGTCGCCGGTGTTGAAGCCGTAGGAGAAGACGCCAACGGCGCCATAGGCGGAGGTGGGTGTGGTCAGGGCGAGTACGGCCGCTCCGAAAGCGGCGGCGACGGAGGTGCGCAGGCGCATCTCGTGACTCCTCGTGGTCGTCGGTGTCGATCAACTACTCGGAGTGAATATGGCTCAGCGTATGACGTCTTTATCCGATGCCGCTCCGGAAACACCCCTGGTGGCGTAGCGGCCCTCGGCCGTTCGCGCCGGGCGGGGCCCGGTACGGCCGAGGGAGGCTGATGCGCCGTCAGAGCCGGTGTCACGACCCCGGCCGGATCGGCGCACGTCGTACGGTGCACTCCGCTGCGCTCCGTCTTCCAGCGGTAGCCGGGGTGGGGGCGCCCGGCCGCCGCGCTGACACGGGCTCTCAGGAGGTCGGTGCGCCCGCCGGCAGGCTGGGCATCCCGGGCAGCTTCAGCTTGCCCTCGGCCTTGGTGAACGCGTCGGTGGGCCCGCCCTTCCACTTCACCGTCAGCGTCTTGCCGTCGCCGCCCGGCGTGACGGTGCCCAGCGTGCGGGTGGTGTGGCCGCCCATGCACTTCAGGGCGATCACCGTGGCGCCCACCTGCTCGATCTTGCCCTGGCAGGCCGACGCGGTGTCGGCGCCGAGGCCCATGGAGGCGGTGCCCCGGTATATCACCAGGGTGAGGTGCGAGTCGCCGGTCCTGGCCGTCCAGGCGCCGTCGAGGCTGCCGGCGCCTTCGGCGGGCTTGTCCCCGCCGGTGTCCTGCGAGGGGGTGGCGGCCGGAGCCTTGCTCGGCCGGTCCGCCGCGCCGTCCTTGCCGCCGTCGCCGCTGCTGCCGCAGCCGCTGAGCAGCAATGCGGCCACGGCGGCCGTCCCGGCGATCTGCGCTGCCTTGCGCACGTACGTCTCCTCCGTTGTGGGACAGGAGACGTGAGGCTAGCAACGCGACACGCGGGCCGGGGCGGCCCGGGTTCATCCGCCGACCGCGGCCTCGTCCTCGAAGACCGCGGCCGCGACCGCGCGGGCGATCCAGTGCTCACGGGCCAGCGCTTTCAGGTCACGGCGCACGGCACGCCGGTCGTGGCCCCGCACCAGCTTGCGGTCCAGGTGGACGGCCGAGACCAGGGCGCCGAGCAGCCGGCCGTGGGGGTCCGCGAAGCCGTCGGCCAGGGCGCCCTTGAAGCGGGCGCGGGCGGGCCCGGCCAGGTCCACCGGGCCGGGCGCCAGACGCTCGTAACGGAACAGGCCCAGCGCGCGCCGGGACTCCCGGCGGACCGCGTCACGCTGTTCCAGCCGCTGCCGGCACACCTCGTCGATGCCGCGTGCCGTGCTCCGCACCCACCGCTTGACCTTGACGTCCCCGTCCTTGCCGGAGACGGGCAGGGTGCCCAGCGCGGCGTCCAGCACCAGGTCACCGAGCGGCAGCGGACTGCCCACGCTGATCCGGCCACCGCGGCCCTCGGAGACCCGCCCGGCCCACTCCAGCTCCGCGAGGGCGGCACCGGCCAGGCCGTACCGCAGGTGGGACGGGTCGTTGAGCGGCTTGCCGTGCTCCGGGTCCAACCCGAGGAGCAGTAACTCCTCGGGCAGGCTGGGCTCCCGGTCCACGTGCGAGTCTTCCCCCGTGCTCCCGGTCATGAGGTCCGCGCGGGTCGGATGCGCCCGGTGACTTCGCCCAGGCCGATACGGGAGCCCTCGGGGCCGGGCGCCCAGGCGGTCAGGGTGACCTCGTCGCCGTCCTCCAGGAAGGGCCCCTTGCCCTGGGTGAGTTCGAGGAGGCAGCCGAGCTGGTCCGGTTCGGGCCCGGAGACCGTGCCGGAGGCGTAGAGGTCGCCGGTGCGCAGCGAGGCGCCGTTGACCGTCATGTGGGCGAGCTGCTGGGCGGCCGTCCAGTACATGGCGGAGAACGGCGGGCGGGCGACCGTCTCGCCGTTGATGTCCACCTGGATGCGCAGGTCGATGCCGCCCGGCTCGGTGCCGGAGTCGTCCAGGTACGGGAGCGGCGGCACATCGCGGGCGGGCGGTGCCGTACGGGCGTGGTCCAGCGCGTCCAGCGGTGTGATCCAGGCGGACACCGAGGTCGCGAAGGACTTGCCGAGGAAGGGGCCGAGCGGCACGTACTCCCACGCCTGGATGTCGCGCGCCGACCAGTCGTTGACGAGGCAGACGCCGAAGACATGCTCGCGGAAGCCGTCGAGGCCGACGGGCTCGCCGAGCGCGGACGGGGTGCCGACGACGAAGCCGATCTCCGCCTCGATGTCCAGCCGGGTGGACGGGCCGAAGACGGGCGCCGCGTCGGCCGGTGCCTTGCGCTGGCCGCTGGGCCGGACCACCGGGGTGCCGGAGACGACGACGGTGCCGGACCGGCCGTGGTAACCGATCGGCAGGTGCTTCCAGTTGGGGGTGAGCGCGTCGGCGTTCGGGCGGAAGATCCGGCCGACGTTGGTGGCGTGGTGTTCGCTGGCGTAGAAGTCGACGTAGTCCGCGACCTCGAAGGGCAGGTGCAGCGTCACCTCGGCCAGCGGGATCAGCAGCGACTCGGTGGTGCTGCGGTGCGCGGGGTCGGTGACCGCGGTGCGCACGGCCTCCCGTACGGCCTGCCAGATCTCGCGGCCGGCGGCCAGCAGCGGGTTCAGGGTCGGCGCGGCGAGCAGGTCGGCGTGCGGTGACCCGGAGGTGGCGGCGAGCGCGTTCAGGTCCAGTACGTGGTCGCCGTAGCGCACACCGATGCGGCGCCGCTCCGGTTCGTCCGCCGTGCCGAAGACGCCGTAGGGAAGGGTGTGCGGCCCGAAGGGGTGGTCTTCGGGCAGGTCGAGCGGGTGCTGCTCGGGCATGTACGGCTCCTCGCGTGGTCGTCTCGCGTGTGTCGTCACCTGTGGCCGCGGGCCGGTGGGCCCGTCGATCAGATTACGGCCCAACGGGCCGGGAGGGGATGGCCAGATGGCCGCGGACGGGGCGGCGGCTCGGTTTCACGTGGAACCACGCGGCAGCGGAGAAAAACCGGAATGGCATGCACGAAGGACATAGGTGTCGACGCCTAAAGAGTTCGTAATGTCCTGAAAAGCGGTGCCGGTTCGGTCAGTTCGGGCCCTAGCTTCCATGGGGCGCGGCCGGGGCGGGACGCGCCGTTGGGGGGTCAGGTGGCTCGTACCAGCACATCGTTCGCGGTGGACCGGACGGTTCCGGGGCTCATCGTGAAGATCGGCGATTATCCGTTGCACCACGGCGGGGTGGGGGCGATCCGCAGCCTGGGGCGACTCGGCGTGCCCATGTACGCCATTACCGAGGACCGGTTCACGCCCGCCGCCGCCTCCCGTTATCTGCACGGGCGCTGCGTCTGGCCGACCACCGGGCGGGAGGACCCGCAGCAGCTCGCCGAGGTGCTGCTGCGCATCGGCAAGCGCATCGGCCGGCCCGCGGTCCTGATACCGACCGACGAAGAGGCCGCCGTCCTGATCGGCGAATACGCCGACGTGCTCGGCGACCGCTTCCTGTTCCCCCGCATCGACGCGTGTCTGCCGCGCCGTCTGGCGAGCAAGCAGGGTCTCCACGAACTGTGTGTCGAACACGGGGTGCCGTCACCGGCGACCGCGTTCCCGGAGTCGCCGGAGGACATCGAGTGCTTCGCCGCGCAGGCGCGTTTTCCGGTCGTCGCAAAAAACCGGGAGGCGTTTCAGCGGCGCAGACACCCCGTGGTGGCCGGTACGACGCGGATCGCCGATCCGTGTCAGCTGCTCGGCCTGGCCCGCGACTGGGGACCGCGGCCGGACGTGATCCTCCAGGAGTACCTGCCGCGGGAGGAGGCCGAGGACTGGATCGTGCACGCGTACTTCGACGCGGAGAGCACCGCGCTGTCCCTGTTCACCGGGGTCAAGGTGCGCTCCTGGCCGCCGCACGCGGGCATGACGGCCTGTGCGTACGTCGTCGACAACCCGGAACTGGCCGAGATGACCGCCCAGTTCATCAAGCGCATCGGCTTCAGCGGCATCGTCGACCTGGACTGGCGCTACGACCGGCGGGACGGCGCCTACAAGCTGCTGGACTTCAATCCGCGCATGGGCGCCCAGTTCCGCCTGTTCGAGAACGAGGCGGGCATCGATGTCGTACGGGCGCAGCATCTGGACCTGACCGGCCGGAAGGTGCCGGAGGCGGAGCAGCGCGCTGGCCGGCGGTTCGTCGTGGAGAACATCGACCTGCCGGCGATGCTCGCGTACCGCCGCAGCGGCTATACGACGCCGCACGCGCCGGACCGCGCCACCGGCACCGAGCTGGCGTGGCTGGCCGCCGACGACCTCAAGCCGTTCTTCACGATGCTGGCCCGGTTCGTGGGGCCGGGGGCCCGGCATATGCTGGAGCTGCGGCGGGCGAGCAGACGCGCGCGGGCGGCGGCGGAGAGCGGGGCGCTTCAGCAGCAGACGCGGCCGTAGCGGCGGAGGGGCGCCGGGACGGTGCGGCAACGGGGGAGTGGCGCGAGAGCAATGGTGAGCAACGGGGGGAGCCGTGCAGCAGTTCCCCGCCGGGCAGTGGCAGCACTGCCGGACCAGCAACACTCTGGGGAGGGGAACGCACGTGAACACTCCGGTAGCAGTCATCGGGGCCGGTCCGTACGGCCTGTCGACGGCGGCGCACCTGCGCGCGCGGGGGGTGCCCGTACGCGTCTTCGGCAGGCCGATGGTCAGCTGGCGCGAGCACATGCCCGCCGGGATGCTGCTGAAGTCGACGCCCATGGCGTCCAGCATCGACACCCCGCAGGCCGGGTACTCGCTGCACGACTTCTGCGACGCGGTCGGCGAGCGGCGGTACGAGTCGGACTGGGACATCATCCCCGTCGAGACCTTCGTCCGGTACGGCGACTGGTTCCAGCAGCGGCTGGTGCCCGACCTGGAGCAGGTACGGGTCGTCTCGGCCGACCGGCGGGCCGGCGGCTTCGAGGTGAAGCTGGACAGCGGCGAACAGTTCCGGGCGCGGGCGGTCGTCGTGGCCACCGGACTGACCGGATTCGCCCGGCTGCCGCGTGAACTGGCCGCGGCGGTGCCGGACGGGCCGTCCCCCACCGGGCCCGTCTCGCACAGCTCCCAGCACCACGACCTGTCGGTCTTCGCGGGCCGGGACGTGGTGGTGATCGGTGCCGGGCAGTCGGCGCTGGAGAGCGCGGTGCTGCTCGCCGAGAACGGCGCCCGCTCCGTCCGGATCGTGGCGCGCGGCCGGACCGCGGTGGGCTTCGGCGCACCGCCGGACCGGCAGCCGAAGCTGCGGCCCCGGACACCGTTCGGAAACGCGTGGTCGCTGTACGCGTTCACCTACTACGCGGGCGGTTTCCGCCACCTGCCCGCGCCCGCCCGGCGCTACCTGGTGCGCCGGGTGCTGGGGCCGCTGGGCGCCTGGTGGCTGCGGGAGCGCTTCGTGGGACGCGTCCAGGTGACGGCCGGGCGGCAGGTCGTACGGGCGCGCGTCGAGGACGGCCGCCCGGTCCTGACCCTGCGCGGCCCCGACGGGCGGACCGGTGAACTGGCCGCCGACCACGTCCTGGCCGCCACCGGCTACCAGGTCGATCTGGCGGCGATGGACTTCCTCGGCCAGGGCCTGCGCACCGGGGTCGCGGTGAGCGGCGGCGGCCCCCGCCTGGACGCGGGCTTCGGCTCGTCGGTTCCCGGCCTGTACTTCACCGGGCTCCCGGCGGCGGCGTCCTTCGGGCCCGTGATGCGCTTCGTGTGCGGTACGGAGTTCGCGTCCCGGCGGCTGGCGGGGGCGGTGGCCGAAGCGTACTGACGGCTGAGGGGAGCACCCTGCCGCGTGGCAGGGTGCTCCGGCTGCCGTCCTGCTGCGATGCGGATGTGTTTCTGCTGCGGTTCTGCTGTGACTCTCCTGCGGTTTTCCTGCGGGGAAGACCCATCATTGGTGGCTATCGGGCATACCGGACGGCGGTCCGTCGCGCCCGCGCCGGGCCTGCCCGGGCCCGCACACCGTTCGAGCGCCCCGGAGGGGCGGGCGCTCACGGTGATCCAACAGCGACCGGATACGCTGGCCAATGGTGGAGACAAGCGACAGATCGACAATCCGTTTGATCGTCAGCAGACAGGAGTACCCCTCGTGACCGTCGTCGGGCCCTTTGGGCTGAGCGTGCGGGACCAGGCTCTTGAGGCCGATGTCCAGGCCGGGTTGGCGGCTGTCGAGGAAGGCCTGCTGGAGGCCACCAAAAGCGACGTGCCGTTCATCACCGAGGCCGCCCAGCATCTCGTACGCGCAGGTGGCAAGCGCTTCCGGCCGCTGCTGGCGATGCTGGCAGCGCAGTTCGGCGACCCGCACACGCCGGGCGTCGTGCCGTCCGCCGTCGTGGTCGAGCTGACGCACCTGGCGACGCTGTACCACGACGACGTCATGGACGAGGCGGACGTGCGCCGCGGGGTGTCCAGCGCCAACGCCCGCTGGGGCAACTCGGTGGCCGTGCTGACCGGCGACTTCCTCTTCGCACGCGCGTCGCACATCCTGGCCGACCTCGGCCCGGAGGCCGTCCGTATCCAGGCCGAGGCGTTCGAACGCCTGGTGACCGGCCAGATCCTGGAGACGGCCGGACCGCGCGACGGCCGGGACCCGATCGAGCACTACCTGGACGTCATCGCGGGCAAGACCGGCTCGCTGATCGCCGTCGCGGGCCGCTTCGGCGCGATGATGTCCGGCGCCGACGAGTCCATCGTCAACATCCTGACCCAGTACGGCGAGCGGCTCGGCACCGCCTTCCAGCTCGCCGACGACGTCCTGGACATCGCCAGCGACTCCCACGAGTCCGGCAAGACCCCCGGCACGGACCTGCGCGAGGGCATCCCGACCCTGCCCGTCCTGCACCTGCGCGCCCTCGCCGACAGCGAGCACGGCACCGACAAGGACCGCGAACTGCGCGACCTGCTGGCCGGGGACCTGACCGACGACGCCCGGCACGCCGAGGCGCTGGCCGGACTGCGCGCCCACCCGGCGCTGGAGCAGGCCCGCCGGGACACCGTCCGCTACGCGGAAGAGGCGCGGGCCACGCTGGCACCGCTGCCGGGGTGCATGGCGAAGGCGGCCCTGGAGGGGCTGTGCGACTCGGTGGTGCACCGGGCGGGCTGACCGTTCCCTACGGGGCGGAGCGCCCCGCAAAGCGGCGTGCCCTACGGGGCGTGAGGGTCCGTGGGTGTTCGTGACACCGGTGGGACCCTGGCCACCCCTCAGGGTCCGCTCCACCTCCGGCCGTACCGCCTCTGCCTTTCGGCCAAGGGAGGTCCTCCCACGGGAGTACAAGGAGTTGGCCCCGGGGGCTGACGCGTACCTCTGGCCGATTTGGTGGGATGAACAGCACCACGCCGCGGCGGAACGGGTCACAATGAGCCCGGGAGTGGGACGAGTGCGTCGCATAGCAAGCCGCCGCTCACGACGGAGGTAGGGCACATGCCACGGAACCAACCGACACAGGTCACCGACGAGTGGGACGGGGACGGGGGGCGCTCCGCGAAGCGCCGCAGGACGATGCGGTACGCGATCCCGGTCGCGGTCGTGGGCGTCGCGGCGGCCTCGATCGGACTGGTCCCGGCCTTCGCCGGTTCGGGCTCCCCGGATCTGCCGGAGATCTCGGCGCAGGACCTCATAGCGAAGATCGCCAAGTCGGACGTGCAGCAGCTGTCCGGCACGGTCCGTACGACCACCGACCTGGGGCTGCCCGCCGGTCTGTCCGGCAGCGGCGCGAGCGCGTTCGGCGGCGGGTCGGCGGACCGCGACGGCGGCAAGGGCGGTGACGGCTCCTCCGCCAGCCCGCAGAGCCAGTTGTCGGAGCTGGCGTCCGGCTCGCACACGCTGCGCGTCGCCGTCGACGGCCCCGACAAGCAGCGGCTCTCCGTCGTCGGCAAGGCCGCCGAGTACAACCTCGTCCACAACGGCCGCGACCTGTGGGGTTACGACAGCAGCAGCAACACCGCGTACCACCGCACGGTCCCGGCCGACGCGGGCAAGGGGCAGCACCGCTCGGAGAAGTCCGGCACGTCCGGTGATTCCGCGGATCTGAAGAACGCCACCCCGCAGGAGCTGGCCAAGAAGGCGCTGGAGGCGGTCGGCGACACCACCTCGGTGTCGGTCGACGGCACGGCCAAGGTGGCCGGGCGGGACGCCTACCAGCTGTCGGTCAAGCCCAAGCAGTCCGGCTCCACGGTCGACTCGATACGGATCTCGGTGGACGCCGAGACCGGCGTGCCGCTGAAGTTCACGCTCACGCCCAAGGGCGGCGGCGCCGCGGCGGTCGACGTGGGCTTCACCTCCGTCGACTTCGCCAAGCCGGCGGCGGACACCTTCGCCTTCAAGGCGCCGAAGGGCGCCAAGGTCGTGGACGGCGACAAGGCCCGCGACCGGCACCGCGCCGACCAGGGCAGGACCTCCGAGGACCTCAAGGGCCTCCTCGGGCAGTACGGCCTGACCGGCCGGGACGGCAAGAGCGCCAAGGGCGCGAAGAACGGCGGCTTCGAGGTCATCGGCAACGGCTGGACCTCCATAGCCCACCTGAAGGGCAACGGCTCCGGTCTGGCCTCGGCCGGCAAGAACGCCTCCGGCGACGCGGCCAAGCTGCTGGACAGCCTGGGCGAGAAGGTCAGCGGGAAGTTCGGCTCCGGCCGGATGTTCAGCACCCGCCTGGTCAACGCCCTGGTGACGGACGACGGCTCGGTCTACGCCGGTGCCGTGGACAAGCAGTCCCTGATCAAGGCCGCCGAGGCCGCCAAGTAACGCGCGCGGTGGGGCGGGCCGGTCCCGCCCCGCCCTCCGGGCCGCCGTCGCGGGCGGCCCGCGGTCACAGGTCCGACCCGTAGCCCGATCCGTTGCCCGATCAGTTGGGGGAGCCGATGACGCAGCCGTCCGCCGGGGACCGGGTGATCGAGACCCGGGGGCTGACCAAGAGGTACCGCGGCGGACAGCTCGCCGTCGACCGGCTCGACCTCGCCGTACCGCGCGGCAGCGTCTTCGGCTTCCTCGGCCCCAACGGCTCGGGCAAGACGACCACGATCCGGATGCTGCTCGGCCTGATCGAGCCGTCCGCCGGCGGGGCCCGGCTGCTCGGCGAGCCGATGCCGCGGGCGGCCCGCCGGGTGCTCCCCAGGGTCGGCGCCCTCATCGAGGGACCGGCCCTGTACGGCTTCCTCAGCGGGCGCGACAACCTCGTCCGGTACGACGCCGCCGACCCGGCCGCCGATCCGCGTACGCGTGCGCGGCGGGTCGACCAGGCCCTGGACCGGGTCGGCCTGGCGGCGGCCGCCCGCAAGAAGGCACGCGCGTACTCGCTGGGCATGAAGCAGCGGCTGGGGCTGGCCGCGGCGCTGCTCCAGCCCCGGGACCTCCTCGTCCTGGACGAGCCGACCAACGGCCTGGACCCGCAGGGCATGCGCGAGATCCGTACGCTGGTCAGGGAGCTGGCGGGCGACGGCACCACCGTCTTCCTCTCCTCCCACCTCCTCGACGAGATCGAGCAGGTCTGCACGCACGCCGCGGTGATGACGCGCGGCCGGCTCGTCACCCAGGGCACGGTCGCCGCACTGTCCGCGGACACCCGCGGGCGGCTGACGGTCGGCACGCCCGAAACCGCCGACGCGCTGCGGGTGCTCAAGGAACACGGCATCACCGATCTGGTGGTGACCGACGAGCGGGTGACCGGGGACCTGCCCGCGCCGCCCGCCGGGCCGCCCGACCTCGCCGATGTGAACGCCGCGCTGGTGCGCGCCGGGGTGCGGGTCCGGTCCTTCGGCACCGAACGGGCGTCCCTGGAGGACGTCTTCGTCCAGCTCACGGGGGAGGGCTTCGATGTCGCGGGCTGAGGCGCCGGGGAGCGCGCTGGACACCGGGACGCATCCCGGGGCAGGGGGCGCCGAGGTGCGCCGTACGCCGCGGCCCCTGTGGTCGCTCGGCCTGCTGCGCAACGAGATCGGTACGACCTTCCGGCGCTGGCGCACCCTCGTCCTGCTCGCCGTACTCGCCGCCGTACCCGTCCTGATCGGCATCGCCGTGAAGATCGAGACGAGCGGCGACGGCGGTGGCTCGGGCGGCGGTGGCGGTGGCGGCGCGGCCTTCGTCTCGCAGATCACCAACAACGGCCTGTTCCTGGTCTTCACCGCGCTGGCCGTCACCCTGCCGGTCTTCCTGCCGCTGGCGGTCGGCGTGGTCGCCGGGGACGCCGTCGCGGGCGAGGCGCACACCGGCACGCTGCGCTATCTGCTCGTCGCACCCGCCGGGCGGACCAAACTGCTGCTGGTCAAGTACGCGACCACGCTGACGTTCTGCCTGGTGGCGACGCTGGTCGTGGCGGCGTCGGCGCTGGTGACCGGCGCGCTGCTGTTTCCCGTGGGCGAGGTGACACTGCTGTCCGGGACGACCGTGCCGTTCGGCGAGGGGCTGCTGCGCGCGCTGGCCATCGCGGCGGTGGTGGCCCTGTCCCTCGTCGGGGTGGCGGCGATCGGCCTGTTCGTCTCGACGCTCACCAACAGCGGCATCGCCGCGATGGCCACCACGGTCGGCCTGTTGATCATGGTGCAGATCCTGGACACCATCCCGCAGCTGCACGCGATCCAGCCGTACCTCTTCCCGCACCACTGGCTGTCCTTCGCCGACGTGCTGCGCGACCCCGTCTACTGGGACCGGCTCCAGCAGAACCTCGGCCTCCAGGCGCTGTACGCGCTGGTCTTCGGCTCCGCCGCCTGGGCGCGCTTCACGACGCGGGACGTCACGGTCTGATGCCGCCACGCCCCGCGCCGTGTGCCCGATGGTGCGGGCGGCCGTCAGAAGACGGCCCTCAAGAGGCGCCCGTCAGAAGGTGAGCTTCCAGCTGTCGATGTAGCCGGTGTCCTGCGGCCCGAGGTCCTGCACCCGCAGCTGCCAGGTGCCGTTGGCCGTTTCGGCGGACGCGTCGACGGTGTACGTGGTGATCACGTTCGCCGCCGAGTCCGAGCCGCTGGAGTTCTTCAGCCGGTACGCCCGCCCGCTCGGCCCGACGAGGTCGATGGCCAGGTCACCGCGGTAGGTGTGCTTGATGTCCACCCCGACCTGCAAGGCGGACGGCGCGTTGCCCGTACGCCCGGAGACCGTCACCGACGAGGTGACCGCGGCCCCCGCGTCCGGGATCTGGACGTCGTCGGTGTTCTCGAAGACGGTGCCGCCGGGCGGGGTCGTCGAGCCGACGCCCAGGGTCCACACCGCGTGCGCGATGGCGTCGCTGTTGCGGTCCAGGGCGGTGTCGTTGATGTTCGACGAGGTGTCGCAGGAGCGGTGGTAGCAGCGGTCGAAGGGCTGGCCCGCCGTACCGCCCCACTTCTGTGCCTGGGCGGCCGTCTTGGTGTAGTCGGCGCCGGAGAACAGGCCGCCGACGGCGATGCCGGCGTTCTTGAACGGCGCGTGGTCGCTGCGGCCGTCGCCCTCGGTCTCGATCTCCGTGGGGATGTTCACCGAGGCGTAGTAGTCCTTGAAGACGCCCTCGATGGTGCGGTCGTCGTCGTAGACGAAATAGCCGGGATTGGGGGAGCCGACCATGTCGAAGTTCAGGTAGCCGCTGAACTTCGCGCGCTCCGTCGCGGTCAGCTTGCTGACGTAGTACTGGGAGCCGCGCATCCCCAGTTCCTCGGCGCCCCACCAGCCGAACCGCAGGTGCTTGGCGGGCTTGGCGGCGGCGCGGGCGACGGCCAGCGCGTTTTCGAGGACCGCGGCCGAGCCGGAGCCGTTGTCGTTGATGCCGGGGCCCGCGCTGACCGAGTCGAGGTGCGCGCCGGTCATCAGGATCTGGTTCGGGTCGCCGCCCGGCCAGTCGGCGATGAGGTTGTAGCCGGTGGTGCCGCTGGTGGTGAACTGCTGCACGGTGGTGGTGAATCCCGCGGCGTCCAGCTTGCCCTTGATGTAGTCGAGCGAGGCCCGGTAGCCGGGCCGGCCGTGGGCCCGGTTGCCGCCGTTGGCGGTGGCGATCGACTGGAGCTGGCCCAGGTGGGCTTTGACGTTGGCCACCGGTATGTCGGGGGCGGCGGCCGTGGTGGGGGCGGTGGAGCGGGGGGCGGCGGGCGCGGCGATGGCCGCACCGGCCGCCCCGGGTATCGCAACGATCAGGCCGACCACGGCACCGGCCGCGGTGACTTTCAGACCGCCGGGGCCACTGCCCCGGCTGCGGTCAGATCTTCGAAAACGCCTGGTCGTGCTGGGTCTTTCGGCTTTCCATGACATGAGGGGTCTCCGGATTCCGAACGTGGAGTGAACGGACCGTGCATGGCGCGAAGCTGATGGTGGGCGCGCCGTGCCCCGCTGACAAGGCGGAATCCGGACACCCCGATCCGCATAGCGCTCGCGGCGGACCGGGGTGGGCAGGGTCAGGGCTTGACGGTGTCCGCCTGGGCGGCGGACTGCGGCGTGCTGCCGGCCGGTGCCAGCGCGGCGGCCGTCTCCTCGACCGCCTCCTGGGCCGCCTTACGGGCGGTGGCCAGCGCCGTACGGGCCGAGCGGGCGGTACGGATCGCGTCGTACGTCAGCACCACCAGCGCCAGCCACACCAGACCGAAGCCCGCCCAGCGCTCCGGCGGCATCTCCTCGTGAAAGACCAGCAGGCCGAGGACGAACTGGAAGGTCGGCGCCAGGTACTGGAGCATGCCGAGCACGGTCAGCGGCAGCCGCACCGCCGAGGCGCCGAAGGCGATCAGCGGCAGCGCGGTGGCCACGCCGCAGCCCATGAGCAGCAGCATCTGCCCCACCCCGCCGCTGGTGAACCCGGCCTCGCCGCGCGCGCCGAGGAAGACCAGGATGCCGAGCGCGGGCAGGAACTGCATCGCCGTCTCGGCGCTGAAGCCCTCGATGCCGTCCAGCTTCACGCCCTTCTTGACCAGGCCGTACGTGGCGAACGTGAACGCCAGGGCGAGCGAGATCCAGGGCACCTGGCCGTACGCCACGGCCATCACGACCACCGCCGCGGTGCCCACGCCGACCGCCGTCCACTGCAACGGCCGCAGCCGCTCGCGCAGCACCAGGACGCCGAAGGCGATGCTGACCAGCGGGTTGATGAAGTAGCCCAGGCTGGCTTCGAGGACGTGCCCGCTGTTGACGGCCCAGATGTACAGGAACCAGTTGACGGAGATGACCGTGGCGCAGATCAGCACCAGGCCGAGCCGCCGGGGCTGCCGCACCAGCTTCGGTATCCAGGACCAGCGGCGCATCAGGGCCAGGATCACCACGGCCACCGGCAGCGACCACACCATGCGGTGGGCCAGGATCTCGGCAGGGGCCAGGTCGCCCAGCAGGTGCCAGTACAGCGGGAGCAGGCCCCACATCACGTACGCGGCGGTGCCGTAGACGAGTCCTGTGCGCTGGTCGGACTGGGGTGGCAAGGGGCCCTCCGGTGAATGCTGCTCCATCTGCGCCGGCGGTGGTGCGGGTCGCGCTTTGAAGGTAACGCCCGGCGGGCCCCCTGTCATGCCCGTATCGGAATACGGTCATGACGCGGCGTGCGGGCGGTGCGGACGGCCGAAAACAGCGGTGCCCGTACCGGACGTCCGAAGACGCCCCGTACGGGCACCGGAGGCGCGGTGGGCGGCCGCTCAGCCGACCACCGTCCAGGTGTCGTTGCCGGCCAGCAGCGAGGCGAGGTCGCCCTTGCCCTTCTGCTCGATGGCCGCTTCCAGCTGGTCGCTCATCAGCGTGTCGTAGACCGGGCGGTCCACGTTGCGCAGCACGCCGATGGGGGTGTGGTGCAGTGTGTCCGGGTCGGCGAGGCGGGACAGCGCGAAGGCGGTGGTCGGCGAGGGGTTGCGCGCGTCGTGGACGAGCACCGCGTCCGCGCCTTCCGCCGTCACGTCGATGATCTTCAGATCGCCGGTGGCCGGATCGCGTACCACGCCCTTGGAGCCGAGGCCGTCCTCGGCGGGCGCGCCGAAGCGGATCGGCTGTCCGTGCTCCAGGCGGATCACGGCCTCCTCGGCCTGCTGCTTGTCCTTGAGGACCTCGAAGGCGCCGTCGTTGAAGATGTTGCAGTTCTGGTAGATCTCCACCAGCGCCGTGCCCGGGTGGGCGGCGGCCGCGCGCAGCACGCTGGTCAGGTGCTTGCGGTCGGAGTCGACGGTGCGGGCCACGAAGGACGCCTCGGCGCCGATGGCCAGCGAGACCGGGTTGAAGGGCGCGTCCAGCGAGCCCATCGGCGTCGACTTGGTGATCTTGCCGACCTCGGAGGTGGGGCTGTACTGGCCCTTGGTCAGACCGTAGATCCGGTTGTTGAACAGCAGGATCTTGAGGTTGACGTTGCGGCGCAGCGCGTGGATCAGGTGGTTGCCGCCGATGGACAGCGCGTCGCCGTCGCCGGTGACGACCCACACCGACAGATCGCGGCGCGAGGACGCCAGGCCGGTGGCGATGGCCGGGGCGCGGCCGTGGATGGAGTGCATCCCGTAGGTGTTCATGTAGTACGGGAACCGGGACGAACAGCCGATGCCCGAGACGAAGACGATGTTCTCCTTCGCCAGACCGAGTTCGGGCATGAAGCCCTGCACGGCGGCGAGCACCGCGTAATCACCGCAGCCGGGGCACCAGCGCACTTCCTGGTCGGACTTGAAGTCCTTCATGGACTGCTTGCCCTCGGCCTTGGGCACCAGGGAAAGCGCCTCGATCGCCTGGGTCCCCTCCGCGATCGTCTCAGTCATTGATGGCCTCCTTAAAGACCTCCGCAAGCTGCTCGGCCTTGAACGGCATCCCGCTGACCTGGGTGTACGAGCGGGCATCCACGAGGTACTTGGCCCGCAGCAGGGTGGCGAGCTGGCCGAGGTTCATCTCCGGTACGACCACCTTGTCGTAACGTGCCAGCACCGCGCCGAGATTCCGCGGGAAGGGGTTGAGGTGGCGCAGATGCGCCTGCGCGATCCGCCCGCCGTCGCGGCGTACGCGCCGCACCGCCGCGGTGATCGGCCCGTACGTCGAGCCCCAGCCCAGCACCAGGGTGTCGGCGCCCCGCACGGCGGCCGCGCCCTGGCCGTCGCGGACGGCCGCCTCCGCGGTCGGGTCGTCGACCTCCAGGTCCGGCACCTCGATGCCGTCGATCTTCGCCTGGCGGGTGCGCACCATGAAGTCGTGGTTGGCCGGATCGTAGGAGATGTTGCCCGTGCCGTCCTGCTTCTCGATGCCGCCGATCCGGTGCTCCAGACCGGGCGTGCCGGGCACCGCCCACGGACGGGCGAGGGTCTGCTCGTCGCGCTTGTACGGCCAGAACACCTCGGTGCCGTCGGCCAGCGTGTGGTTCGTGTCGTTCGCGAACTGCACGCGCAGATCCGGCAGTTGGTCGAGCTCCGGGATGCGCCACGGCTCGGAGCCGTTGGCCAGGTAGCCGTCGGACAGCAGGAAGACCGGCGTGCGGTACGTCAGCGCGATGCGCGCCGCGTCCAGCGCCGCGTCGAAGCAGTCGGCGGGCGTGCGCGGCGCGACGATCGGCACCGGCGCCTCGCCGTTGCGCCCGTACATCGCCTGCAGCAGGTCGGCCTGCTCGGTCTTGGTGGGCAGGCCGGTGGACGGCCCGCCGCGCTGGATGTCCACGATCACCAGCGGCAGTTCGAGGGAGACCGCGAGCCCGATGGTCTCCGACTTCAGCGCCACGCCCGGGCCCGAGGTGGTGGTCACCGCGAGCGCACCGCCGAAAGCGGCGCCCAGCGCCGCGCCGATGCCGGCGATCTCGTCCTCGGCCTGGAAGGTGCGCACGCCGAAGTTCTTGTGCTTGCTCAGCTCGTGCAGGATGTCCGAGGCCGGCGTGATCGGGTACGAGCCCAGGTACAGCGGCAGGTCGGCCTGCTGCCCGGCGGCGATCAGGCCGTACGACAGGGCGAGGTTGCCGGAGATGTTGCGGTACGTCCCCGTCGGGAACGCCTGGGTGGCTGGCGCGACCTCGTAGGAGACCGCGAAGTCCTCGGTGGTCTCACCGAAGTTCCAGCCCGCGCGGAACGCGGCGACGTTGGCCTCGGCGATGTCCGGCTTCTTGGCGAACTTCTGCCGCAGGAACGCTTCGGTGCCCTCGGTCGGCCGGTGGTACATCCACGACAGCAGGCCCAGCGCGAACATGTTCTTGGAGCGCTCGGCCTCCTTGCGGGACAGCCCGAAGTCCTTGAGCGCCTCGATGGTCAGCGTCGTCAGCGGCACCGGGTGGACGTTGTACGCCGACAGCGTGCCGTCCTCCAGCGGACTGACCTCATAGCCCACCTTCGCCATCGGCCGCTTGGTGAACTCGTCGGTGTTGACGATGATCTCCGCGCCGCGCGGCACGTCGCCGAGGTTCGCCTTCAGCGCGGCCGGGTTCATGGCCACCAGCACGTTGGGCGCGTCGCCCGGGGTGAGGATGTCGTGGTCCGCGAAGTGCAGCTGGAAGCTGGAGACGCCCGGCAGGGTGCCGGCGGGGGCCCGGATCTCGGCGGGGAAGTTCGGCAGCGTCGACAGGTCGTTGCCGAAGGTCGCCGTCTCGGACGTGAACCGGTCGCCCGTGAGCTGCATACCGTCACCGGAGTCGCCCGCGAACCGGATGATCACCCGGTCCAGGCGACGTACCTCTTTACCGCCGTTCTTCCCGCCGTCGGCTCCGGCGCCGGTCCCGGGAGCCTGCGGCTCCCCGGTGAGCGCTCCGTCGGCCTGCTCGGCTTGGCTGCTGACCTGGCTGGTCACTGCTTCGGACCTCCCTCGGGGCGGTGGCTCGGGACTCGTCGTGCCGACCGGTCGTCCCATGAACATCGTACGTGGGTAAGGGTCGCCTTCCCTGGGACGATCACATGATGGACGTCCCCGTGAGACGCCGTTCTGTCAGGATTTGTCATGGAACAACCGCCCCCCGGCCCCCTTCTCCAAGACGCTCGCGCCTCGGCCATTGGTTCTACTCCTTAGGTCCCGGTCCGCCCCGCGGGCCGCCCGCAACCTGCGCAACTGACGGCGTGTCGGATTTCTCAGGAGTTGAGATAGGTGAGGACGGCCAGCACCCGACGGTGATCCCCGTCACTCTGCGACAGGCCCAACTTGAGGAAGATGTTGCTGACGTGCTTCTCCACCGCACCGTCGCTCACCACCAGCTGCCGTGCGATCGCGGAGTTCGTCCGCCCCTCGGCCATCAGCCCCAGGACCTCCCGCTCCCGTGGCGTGAGGTTCGCCAGCACGTCCTGCTTACGGCTGCGGCCCAGGAGCTGCGCGACCACTTCGGGGTCGAGCGCGGTTCCCCCCTCGGCGACCCGGACCACCGCGTCGACGAACTCCCGCACTTCGGCTACCCGGTCCTTGAGGAGATAGCCGACGCCGTGACTGGATCCCGCCAGCAATTCCGTCGCGTACTGCTCCTCCACGTACTGCGACAGCACCAGCACCCCCAGCCCCGGATGGTCGCGCCGCAGCCGCACCGCGGCCCGTACCCCCTCGTCCGTGTGCGTCGGCGGCATCCGTACGTCCGCCACGACCACGTCCGGCAGCCCGCCCTCGGCGGCCAGCTCCCCGATGACCTTGATCAGCGCCTCGGCGTCGCCCACCCCCGCGACGACATCGTGTCCACGGTCGGTCAGCAACCGGGTCAGCCCCTCCCGAAGCAGCACCGAGTCCTCGGCGATGACCACCCGCACCCTGTCCTCCACGACTCTTCAAGCCCCCACGTTCCGTTTCTTCCCCACCCTGCGCCCCCCAGCATCCCAGCATCCGGACCCACCCGCCCCCCAGCGCCGGGAATGGGAGACGGCAGTCCGGAAGGTGAGGGGAGGGGACGGGGCGGCGGTCTGGGGGGAGGGGGGTGACGGGGAGAGGGGTGGGGAGCGTATGGGTGGGTGCTATCCCCCGCTCTGGGGTGAACCGGGCCCGGCGCGGGGGAGCGGTTGTGGTGGGGCGGCGGCGGGTCAGCCGCGCCAGGGGAGTTCGGCGGTGATGGACGTCGGGCCGCCGACGGGCGAGTCGACGACGAGGAGGCCGTCGACCGAGCCGAGGCGCTCCGCCAGGCCCGCCAGTCCGCTGCCCGCTTCCGTGGTCGCGCCGCCCTGGCCGTTGTCCGTGACCAGGACCATGATCCGGTCGCCCGCGTGCCACACGTCCACGGTGGCGGCGGTCGCCCGCGCGTGCTTGGAAACGTTCTGCAGCAGCTCGGAGACGGTGAAGTAGGTGATCCCCTCGATGGCCGCGGCCGGACGGTGGTCCAGGTCCACCTCCACCTTGACCGGCACGGTGCAGCGGGCGGCGAGGGCCGACAGGGCCGGGCCGAGACCGCGGTCGGTGAGGATGGCCGGGTGGATGCCGCGCGCCAGGTCCCGCAGCTCCTGGAGGGCTACCTTCACCTCGCCGTGCGCCTCGTCGACCATCTTGGCCGCGGCCTGCGGGTCCTCGGCCAGCTTCTCCTTCGCCAGGCCCAGGTCCATGGCCAGCGCCACGAGCCGGGCCTGCGCGCCGTCGTGCAGGTCGCGCTCGATGCGCCGCAGGTCGGCGGCGGCGGTGTCCACGACCACCCCGCGGTCCGTCTCCAGCTCCGTGACGCGCGTGGCGAGCGGGGAGGGGCCGAGCAGGCCGTGCACCAGGACCCGGTCCACGTGCGTCAGCCCGCGTATCACCCACGGGCCGGCCAGGACCAGCAGCAGCCCGGTCGCGCTGGCCACCGCCATCCCGGCGGGGGTGTCCAGGTAGACGCCGTCGCCGTGTCCGTTGCCCCACAGCTGGATGCCGGGCTGGTCGAGGTAGGCGGGGAACGTCCACTGCCACACCGGGTAGAGCAGCAGCGTCCAGCCCACCGACCAGAACGTCACCGAGAAGCAGAAGGCGAAGATCGCCCAGGGGAAGTGCAGGATCGAGTACAGGAGGTGGCGCCAGGAGACGCCGCTCTTGAGGACCGCGCCGACCCAGCTCAGGAAGCCCGGCTTGGCGGCGCGTATCGGCTCCGGGGGGTCCACGTCCAGCTCCAGCAGGCCGCGCGCCCTGACCCGCTCCAGGGCGCCCATGGCCCGGCACCCCATCAGCGCGCCCGCGAGGACCGGTATGCCCAGGAAGGTGACCAGCAGGCCGGCGCCGAGCGAGACCATGGTGACGGCGTAGCAGAACATCACGACCGACATGGGCAGGCTGAGGAGGAGGTAGAGGAACTCCCGCCAGGTGCGCCCCGAGAACGGGGCCCGCAGCGCGGTGGGTACGCGTGAGGCCGGGGGATGGGATCCGTACGCGGTGTCCATCGTCTCGTCGTCCGTTCTGCCGGGTCCGGGCCGGTCTGCCGGGGCACTCCATCGCGCCCCGGCCACGCCGGCTGCTGTCGCCGCCGACGCCGCTGGTCCCAGCTCTGCCGGCTACCTCCAGCCTCCGCGCTCCGCGCCCTCCGCACCATGAGGGAAAACGCAGTCTTCACCCTGGGGTTTTCCCCACCCCCCGCGAGCACGGGCTTCGACAGCTGCCCGCGCGAGCTCGGACGTCGTCAGCCGTCCGCGCCCTTCGGCCGGTGCTCACACGCCCTTCTGCCGACGCTTCCACACCCTTCGGCCGGTGCTCACAGACTCTTCGTCCGGCCCTCACGCGCTCGGCCCGCCCGGCCCTGCCCCCGCTCGCGCCCCCGCCCGTTCTCCTTGCTCCGCCCCTTCTCCCCGCTCCGCTCCTGCTCGCGGCCCCGCCACGGCAGTTCGGCCGTCACCCGCGTCGGGCCGCCGACCGGGGAATCGAGGACGAAGAGGCCGTCCACCGACCCCAGCCGCTCCGCCAGCCCGGCCATGCCGCTGCCGCCGTCCAGCCGCGCGCCGCCCCGCCCGTCGTCCTGGACCTGGATCAGCAGCCGGTCCGGTGCGCGCCAGACCTCGACCCGCGCCGTCCGCGCGCCGCTGTGCTTGGAGACGTTCTGCAGCAGCTCGGAGACGGTGAAGTACGCGATGCCCTCGATGGCAGGCGCGGGCCGTTCCGCCACGTCCACCGCCACCTTGACCGGCACGGTGCAGCGGGCGGCGAGGGCCGACAGGGCCGGACCGAGGCCGCGGTCGGTGAGGATGGCCGGGTGGATGCCGCGCGCGAGGTCCCGCAGCTCCTGAAGGGCGAGCTTCACCTCGCCGTGCGCCTCGTCGACCATCTGCGCCGCCGCGTCCGGGTCCTCCAGCAGCTTCTCCTTCGCCAGCCCGAGCCCCATCGCCAGCGCCACGAGCCGGGCCTGCGCGCCGTCGTGCAGGTCGCGTTCGATGCGCCGCAGGTCGGCGGTGGCGGTGTCGGAGACCGTCGCGCGGTCCATCTTCAGTTCGGCGATCCGCCGCTCCAGCTCGTCGGAGGGGGACAACAGGCCGCGCACCATCATCCGGTCGGCGTTCGACAGCCCGCGCGCGATCCAGGGCAGCGCCGGCCAGGCCACGATGAGCGAGGTGAGCACGACCGGGAAGGTGAGGACCGACCACGGCAGCCGGATGAACGCGTACAGCGCGTGCCGCCAGCCGACCGGGTCCTTCAGCCGCACCCACAGCCAGGAGAAGAAACCGTTCCCCGCCGCGCGCAGTGGGCTCGGCTCATCCACGCGTACGCCCAACAGGCGCCGCGCGCGGGCCCGTTCCAGCTTCCCGTACTGGCGGCACACCAGGAGCCCCACCGCGAGCAGCGGCAGCCCGACGACGGTGAGGGACAGCCCGATCCCCGCCACCAGCCACACCGTCACCACGGCGAAGGCGGGCACGCCCAGCAGGAGATCGGTGAGCAGGTGCAGGACCTCCCGCCAGGTCGCGGGGGCGAGCGCGGCCCGCGGCGGCGGCAGGGGCTCGTCGGCGCCGTACCCCGCGCCGTAACCGGTGGCGGCCAGTGGCGCGGCCGGGCCCGAGGGGCGGTCACGGCGTCGGTCATGAGCGGAGCGTGCGGTCATACGCCCTAGCTTGCCGGTCGCCACCCGCAGCGACCATGGGGAACGTCGGTGACCCGGGGTGGGGTTTTCCTCACCCCGCCGCCTCCGGGTCCGTTACGGGTGCGGCTTGTGCGGAAGCGGCACGGGCGGCTTGGATCTGCGGCATGAGTGAGTACCAGCAGGGCCCGTACGGACAGCAGGGCCCGTACGGACAGCAGGGACCGTACGGGCAACAGGGGACATATGGGCAGCAGGGCCCGTACGGCCAGCAGGGGGCGTACGGGCAGCAAGGCGCGTACGGGGGACAGGGGGCCTACGGGTACGGGCAGGCGCCGGGCTATGCGGCGCCGGGACCGCAGGGCTACCCCTACGGAGCGCCGCAGGCGGGCGGGCCGCCCATGGCCATGCTGGGCAGTCAGGGCGCGCGGCTGGGGGCCCGGTTGCTGGATATCGTCTTCCAGCTCGTCGCGATGATCGTGATGTTCGTGGTGGTCGGCCTCCTCCAGGCCGCGCTGCCGCGCGACGCGGCCTGGCTTCCGCCGTTGCTGATAGGCATCCCCGCCCTCATCGCCGTGCTCCTGTACGAGCCGTTCACGAACTGGAAGTACGGCGGCACGTTCGGCAAGCAGATCTGCGGCCTGCGCGTCGCCCAGCTGGAGACCGGGGCGCCGCTGACGTTCGGGCGGTCGCTCGGGCGCTGGGCCATCGTCTTCCCGATGGGTTTCGTCCCGCTGCTGGGGCTGCTCAACGTGCTGTGGTGCTGCTGGGACGAGCCGTACCGGCAGTGTCTGCACGACAAGGTGGCCGGGACCGTGGTGGTCAGGCGCCGTGCGCAGTGAGGCCGGGGCGCGGGTGGCGCTGCGGCGGGTGGTGCTGGCGGGCGAACGGCGCCGGGTCGACCTGGTGCTGCCCGCGCACGAGCCGGTCGGCACGCTGCTGCCCGAGGTACTGCGGGCGATCGGCGACCCGGTGGCGTACGGGCCGTCGCACTGCCGCCTGGTGACGGACGGCGGCGCCGTACTCGCCCAGGGCGAGACGCTCGCGTCCGCGAACGTGACCGACGGGTCCGTACTGCGGCTGCTCCGGAAACAGGGGGCGCCGATGCCGACCGCACCTGAAGGAATGGGTGCGGTGACGGACGACGGCCTCGACCTGCCCGCCTGGCGGTGGGGCGAACGGAGTCGGACGTGGACGGCGGTCGCGGCCGGGACGCTGCTGTCGGCCGTGGCCGGGCTGCTCGCAGCGCGCGCGTACGGGCCGGAGCAGGCCGGGCCCTGGCTCGCCGGTGCCGCGGTGATCATCGTCGGGGCCGGCGCGGCGGCCGGGTCGCTGCTCGGCAGACGCGTACCGGGTACGACGCTGCTCCTGATGGGCGGCGCGCTCGGCGTGCTCGCCTCCTGGGACATGACCTCCGGCGCCGCGCCGCGCCTGGCCGCCGTCGGGCTGACGGTGGCGGCCGTGCTCGCGCTGCTCGGGCTCTGTACGGGCCTGGGGCGGGGCGGACTCGTCGGGGCGGCGGCGGTCGCGGCCACGATGGGCGTGTGGGAAGCGGGCACGGCGCTCGCCGACCCGGCGCGGGCGGCCGTCCTGATCGGCCTGATGTCGGTACTGGCGCTGGGCTCGCTGCCGCGGCTCGCCCTGACGTCGGCCGGGCTGACGCGGCTGGACGACCGGCGCTCCGAAGGTACGCCGGTCAGCAGCCATGGGGTCGCGGCGGCGCTGGGCGCCACGCACCGCGGACTCACCCCGGCCGCCGTCGCGATGGCCGGGTCGGCGGGTGCGGCCGGGGTGGTGGCCGTCGGAGGCGCCTCCGGGGCCGGCGACGGCTGGGCCGCGGCGGGCGCGGTGCTGCTGTGCGTCGTGCTGTTCTCAAGGGCGCGCGCCTATCCGCTGGTACTGGAGGTCGTGGCGCTGCTGACGGCCGGTACGGCGGTGTGCGTACGGCTGGCCCTGCTGTGGGCGGACGGCGGCAGTGCGGCGGGGGCGCTGATCGCGCTGTGCCTGCTGGCGGCGCTGCCGGTCGCGGCGCTCGCCGTACGGCTGCCGGAACACGTACGGGCGCTGCTGCGGCGCCTGACGGACGTGGTCGAGGTGGTGAGTGTGGTGGCACTGATTCCGGTGGGACTTGGGGCGTCCGGGGTTTTCGACCGGTTGCTGTAGCTGTGACCGGGTGCCGTACGCGCTCGGAGCACCCGGTCGACCGAAAGCGGCGACCGGGTCGACCACAATGATCGGCCGCGGCGGTCGAGCACATCGACCGGTCTGACCAGAAGGGGCGGCGGAGGGTTCATGTCGGGAGAGCCGGGTCGGCAGGGAGTGCCGGGGGAGATGGGGATGTCGGGGCAGGAGGGGGATGTGGGGCAGCCAGTGCCGCCGGGGGCGCCTGGGCTGTCGGGGCCGTTGGTGCCACCGGGGCCAACGGTGCCGCCGATGCCTGGGTATGCGCCGGGGGTGATGCCCGGGGCGCTTGGTGCGGCTGATGCGCTCGGTGCGCCTGGACCGTCTGGGACTCCCGGAGCTCCCAGTGTCATGCCCACGGCGGGCGCCGGGCCGCTCCCCACGGGCCCGCTGCCCACCGGTTTCCTGCCCACCGGCCCCTTGCCCGAGGCCGCGCCCCCGCCCGTACCCACGCCGTCCGTACCCACTCCCGTCCCCGCGCCCCCGCCCGTACCCCTGGCGAAGCAGACGTACGTGCCCACTCCCGTACATTCCCCCACCCCCATCTCCGTCCCCCTCCTCCCGCCCGAGCTGGACGGGGTGCAGGCCAAGCCGCGGCACGGGGAATCCGCCGCGCGGCGGGCGGGGCGGGCGCTGCGGCGGGTGTTCGCCTCGTCCACGGCGGCCGAGACCGAGGCGCTGACCCGGGCCGCGCACGCCATCCAGCAGCCGGTGACCACCGGACGGCAGCTCGCCGTCTCCAGCATCCGCGGTGGTGCGGGCAAGTCCACCGTCGCCGCCCTGCTCGCCCTCACCTACGCGCACTACCGCTCCGACCCGGTGCTGGCGGTGGAGGCCGACCCGGCGCTGGGCACGCTGCCGCACCGGCTGGGCGCGCGGGAGGTGCGCTGGTCGGGCACCGATCTGGCGCAGATCGTCGGCCCGGACATGCTGATCACCGACCTGACCGGCTATCTCCTGCCCTTCACGGGCGGCGGCTGGCTGCTGCCCGGCAGCCAGGGCGCGATCGGCACGCGGCTGGATCTCGACACCTACCGCACCGTCATGACCTCCCTGCGCCGCCATTTCGCCACCACGGTCGTGGACTGCGAGACGCTGCCCGCCGAGGTGGCGCGCACCGCGCTGGTCACCACTCAGGCGCGCGTTCTGGTGACCCCGGCGACGGTGGAAGGCGTACTGGCGACCAAGTCCGTACTGGAGTGGATGGGCGGCGTGCACCGCGGGCTGCTGCCGACGTGCGTCGTCGTGCTCAACCACACGTCACCCGACGGGGGCATTGACGTACGGAAAGCCGTCGAGCACCTGGGGGCGGGCGGCGCGGCGGTGCTGCCGCTGCCGTACGACCGGCATCTGGCCGGCGGCGGTGCCGTACGCACGGAGCTGCTGGGCGAGCGGACGCGGGAGGCGGCGGCGCGGCTCGCCGCCGAGGTGATGGACCGCGCGGTGTCGCGCGGCGCGGGCCGGCAGCGCCAGGTCTGACGCCGCCACACGGGGCCCCGGCGACGGGGCCGGGCGGGGCGAAGTCGGGCCATAGCCGTCCGTCCTGTGACGCGACTGCTCACCTGGGGCGGGGCAGGGCCTAGACTCCCGTGCGTACAGATCGTCGAAGTCGTTGAACAAGAGCAGTCAGGGAGCGAGGGCGGACGTGCCGGACGCGACCGTACGCACCAGCATCGCCGCGGACTATTTCCAGGGCTATTCGGTCGTCGGCCTCATCGCCGTGATCGGTGTGCTCTTCGTGGCCGTGGCCTTCGGTGCCGGGCGGCTGCTGCGGCCCGTGGTGCCCACCCCGGAGAAACTGCTCACCTACGAGTGCGGCGTGGACCCGGTGGGCGAGGGCTGGGCACACACCCAGGTCCGCTACTACGTCTACGCCTTCCTGTACGTGATCTTCGCCGTCGACTCGATCTTCCTGTTCCCCTGGGCGACGGTCTTCGCCGCCCCCGGTTTCGGCGGCGTCACGCTGGTGGAGATGTTCATCTTCCTCGGCTTCCTCGCCGTCGGCCTGCTCTACGCATGGAAGAAGGGCGTCCTGGAATGGACGTGACGAACGCCAAGCCGACCGCGCCGGCGGGAGCCGAGCTGCCCGTCGTGTCCGCCGGCGGTGCCGTGGAACGGCGCCGGCTGGGCCCGCTCGCCCGGCTGGCCCCCGAACCCATGAAGGTGGTCCTCAACTGGGGCCGCCGCTACAGCCTGTGGGTCTTCAACTTCGGGCTCGCCTGCTGCGCGATCGAGTTCATCGCCGCGTCGATGGCCCGGCACGACTTCATCCGGCTCGGCGTGATCCCGTTCGCGCCGGGGCCGCGGCAGGCCGACCTCATGATCGTCTCCGGCACGGTGACGGACAAGATGGCGCCCGCGGTCAAGCGGCTGTACGAGCAGATGCCGGAGCCGAAGTACGTCATCTCCTTCGGCGCGTGCTCGAACTGCGGAGGCCCCTACTGGGACTCCTACGCGGTCACCAAGGGCGTCGACCAGATCATCCCCGTCGACGTGTACGTACCGGGCTGCCCGCCCCGGCCCGAGGCGCTGCTCCAGGGCATCCTCAAGCTCCAGGAGAAGATCGCCCGCGAGTCGCTGGGGGAGCGGTACGGCAACGGGGACCAGCCGTCCGCGAACGGTGCTCAGCCGTCCGTGAACGGCGGCAGCGGTGCCGCTCCGGCCGGGCCGTCGGCCGCCGCGCTGCGCAGCGGGCTGGTCGCGCCGCCGGAGCCCGGGGCGCCGGGGGCGCCGTCCGAGGCCGGCGGCAACGGTGACGGGAAGCCGAAGGGAGCGGGAGAGCAGTGAGCGACGAACAGTCCCCGGACCCGCAGGGCGAGGAGCCGGCCGTCGGCTGGCTGCCCGGACCCGCCACCGAGCTGTTCGGCCCCGGCGCGACCGCCGAAGAGTCCTACGACCTGCTCACCGTCGACGTGCCCGCCGAAGCCTGGATCCCGGCGCTGACCGCCGCCCGCGACGACCTCGGGTGCAGCTACTTCGACTGGCTGAGCGCCGTCGACGAGCCCGGTACGGGCTTCCGCGTCTGCGCCCACCTCGCCGACATCGCCCGGCCCAAAACCGTACGGCGCCTGGTGCTGCGCACCACCGTCCCGCACGACGCGGCCGTACTGCCCACCGCCACCGGCGTGTACGCGGGCGCGGGCTGGCACGAGCGCGAGACGCACGAGATGTTCGGCGTCGACTTCACCGGCCACCCCTACCTGGAGCCCCTGCTGCTCCCGGAGAACTTCGAGGGCCACCCGCTGCGCAAGGACTTCGTGCTCGCGGCGCGGGTCGCCAAGGCGTGGCCCGGCGCGAAGGAGCCGGGCGAGTCCGAGCACGGCGGGCCCAAGCGTCGCCAGATGCTGCCGCCCGGCGTGCCCGACCCGAACGAGTGGGGCCCGCTGAAGGGCCAGCTGCCGCCTGCCCCGGCCCGCCCGGCCCGCGGTGCGCGCGCGGCCGGCGGGGCCCGTGCGGCCGGTGGGGCCGCGGGAGAGCGGCCGGTCCGCCGTACGCGTACGGCGGGCGCCGGGTCGGCGAGCCAGCAGCCGAGCGCAGCGGATGCGGCGCAGACACCGGCAGCGGACGCGTCGGCCGCCGCCGAGCCGTCGGCCCCGGCCACCGGGCCGGAGCGTCCTGCACGTCCGGAACGCCCCGCACGACCGGAACGTCCCGCCCGCCGGACGCGCAGCGCCAGCCAGGGGTCGGCCAGTCAGCAGGTGGCCGATACGGCTGATACGGCTGGTACGACCGATGCGGCAGCTGCGGCCGGACAGGAGTCCGGCCGGCCCAGCCAGGGACCGGCCGCTCAGGAAGCCGGTCGGGAAGCCGCTAAGGAACCGGCCGCCCGCAAGGCGCCCGCCACCCCGGCATCCTCCGACGCCCCGTGGCACCACGCCCGCCCCGCCTTCGAGGACGAGCTGAAGCCCGAGCCTGGGACGAAGCCCGAGGCGAAGCCGGAGGATGAGACGGCCCAGGCCCCGACCCCGCCCGAGAAACCCCGGACCGCCGAAGCCAACGACAACGGCGAAACCCCCGGCACCGGCGAACCCCCCGGCCCCGGCACCGGCAGCGCGACAGAAGAAGGCGGGACCAGACCATGAGCGACGCCCTCGACATCGCCCTGCGCCTGATCGCCGTCTTCGTCGCCTTCCTGGTCTTCCCGCTGGTCATCGGCCAGACCGAGCACAAGGTCATGGCCCATATGCAGGGCCGCCTCGGGCCCATGTACGCGGGCGGTTTCCACGGCTGGGCGCAGCTCGTCGCCGACGGTGTGAAGTTCGCGCAGAAGGAGGACGTCGTACCGGCGGGAGCCGACCGGCGCATCTTCCAGCTCGCGCCCGCCGTCGCCCTGCTGCCGTACCTGCTGGTCCTGATCGCCATCCCGATCGGCCCGGACAACGCGGTCGGGCAGTCGCTGGACGCGGGCGTCTTCTTCGTCCTCGCCGTCATGGGCGTCGGCGTGCTGGGCTCGCTGATGGCGGGCTGGGCCTCGGCCAACAAGTTCTCGCTGCTCGGCGGGTTGCGTACGGCCGCCCAGCTGCTGGCGTACGAGCTGCCGATGCTGCTCGCCGCCGCCTCCGTCGCGATGGCCGCCGGCACGCTCTCGCTGCCCGGCATCCTCGACGCCTTCCACTGGTGGTGGGTGCCCTGGCAGATCGTCGGCGGCCTGGTCTTCTTCACGGCGGGGCTGGCGGAGCTGCAGCGGCCGCCGTTCGACATGCCGGTCGCCGACTCCGAGATCATCTTCGGTGCGTACACCGAGTACACCGGGCTGCGCTTCGCGCTGTTCCTGCTCGCCGAGTACGCCGGCATCGTCGTGCTGTGCGCCCTGACCTCCGTGCTCTTCCTCGGCGGCTGGCACGGACCGTTCGGCGCCGACGGCCTCGGCTGGCTGTGGACGCTCCTGAAGACCGCGATCCTCGCCTTCGGCGTGATCTGGCTGCGCGTCAGCTACCCGCGGCTGCGTGAGGACCAGCTGCAGAAGCTGGCCTGGACGGTGCTGATCCCGCTGGCCCTCGCCCAGATCGCCCTCACCGGCGTCGTCAAGGTGGTGATCTCGTAATGGCCCCGGAGACCTCGCAGAAGAAGTCCGGCTGGCCCGGCAGCGGCCTCGCCAAGGGCCTGGCCGTGACGCTGCGGACGATGACGAAGCGTTCGGTCACCGAGCAGTACCCGGAGGTGCAGCCCGAACTGGCGCCCCGCACCCGCGGTGTGATCGGGCTGTTCGAGGAGAACTGCACGGTCTGCATGCTGTGCGCGCGCGAGTGCCCGGACTGGTGCATCTACATCGACTCCCACAAGGAGACGGTGCCGCCCGCCGCGCCCGGCGGCCGCGAACGCAGCCGCAACGTGCTGGACCGCTTCGCCATCGACTTCTCCCTGTGCATGTACTGCGGTATCTGCATCGAGGTGTGTCCCTTCGACGCCCTGTTCTGGTCGCCGGAGTTCGAGTACGCCGAGACCGACATCCACAACCTGACCCATGAGCGGGACAAACTCCGCGAATGGATGTGGACGGTGCCGGAACCGCCCGCCCTCGACCCCGCGGCCGAGGAGCCCAAGGAGATCGGCGCCGCCCGCAAGGCCGCCGACAAACTCGCCGCCCAGGAAGCCGCCGAGCGGCAGGCGGCGCAGGAAGCAGCCCCGGACACCGCCCAGGAACAGGAGGGGGGAGCGTGACGCTCGCCGCCGCAAGCCACGGCTTCCTCTCCCCGACCGGGGCCGAGATCGCCTTCCTCCTCGTCGGCCTCGTCACCCTCGGCGCGGCCGTGGTCACCGTCACCACCCGGCAGCTGGTGCACGCCGCCCTGTGGCTGGTGGTCACCCTCGGCGGCATCGCCGTCGAGTACCTGCTGCTGACCGCCGAGTTCATCGCCTGGGTGCAGGTCCTGATCTACGTCGGGTCCGTCGTCGTCCTCCTCCTCTTCGGACTGATGCTCACCAAGGCGCCCATCGGCCGCTCCCCGGACGCCGACTCGGGCAACCGCTGGGCCGCGCTCACGGTGGCCGTCGCCTCCGCCGCCGCGCTGGTCTGGGTCGTCACGGACGCGTTCCGTACGACCTGGATCGACCTGGACGGCGCGGTCCAGGGCTCCACCGAAGCCTCCGGGCGCAGCCTGTTCCAGTACTGGGTGCTGCCGTTCGAAGCGCTCTCCGTCCTCCTTCTCGCCGCCCTCGTCGGCGCGATCGTGCTCTCCCGCAAGGACGGCGACCGCGGGCAGGCCGACGGCGGCAAGCAGCCCGGTTCCCTCAAACGGCCCGGCTCCCGCAAACAGCCCGGTGATCGCGTACGTCTCAGAGAGGACCAAGGCTGATGCACCTCGCCTATCCCGCCGTCCTCGCCGTCCTCCTGTTCTGCGTCGGCCTGTACGGCGTGCTCGCCCGGCGCAACGCGATCCTGGTCCTGATGTCCGTCGAGCTGATGCTCAACGCCGTCAACCTCAACCTCGTGGCGTTCGACGTCTGGCTGCGCGACAAGCTGCACGCCGGCCAGGCGCTGACCCTCTTCACCATCGCCGTGGCCGCCGCCGAGATCGGCATCGGCCTGGCGATCGTCCTGCTCGTCTACCGCAACCGCGGCAGCTCGGACGTGGACCGCCTCCGCGACCTCGCCGAACGCCCGGACGGCACGGACCCGAACGATGACCTCACCGGCGGCGCGGACGCCGCCGGCCGGCCGCGGCCGGACCAGCAGGCGGAGGCCGCCGCGTGACGACCACGACCACCGCCGTACTCGTACCCCTCCTGCCCTTCCTCGGGGCCCTCGCGGGCCTCTTCCTCGGCCGCCGGGCGCCCGGTTTCGTGCGCCCGCTGGCCATACTGCCGACCGTCGCCGCGGCCGCCCTGGCCGTCGTCGTGGCCGTCGCCCAGGGCGGCGGCGCCGGTGCGGGCAAGGCCCCGGTGGACGCCGCGACCCGGCTCACCCCGACCGGCTCCGTGCCCATCGACCTCGCCCTGCACATCGACGGCTTCGCCGCCCTCGTCGCCGTGCTCGTGGCGGTCGTCGCCTGCTGCGTGCAGATCTACTCGACCGGTTACCTGCGCGACGACCCGCGCTACCCCTCCTACGCCGCCCTGGTCTCCCTCTTCACCGCCGCGATGCTGCTCGTCGTCTACTCCGGCGACCTGATGGTGCTGCTGGTGGGCTGGGAGATCATGGGTATCTGCTCGTACTTCCTGGTCGGCCACTACTGGGAGACCGAAGCCGCCCGCTCCGCCTCCCTCAAGGCGTTCCTCGTCACCAAGCTCGGCGACGTCCCCTTCCTCTTCGGCATCTTCGCGCTCGCCGCCGACGCCGGTACGTTCCGCATCACCGGCATCCTCAAGACCGTGGCCGTCGGCGGACTGGACCACCCCACCCTCATCGCGCTGCTGCTCCTGGCCGGTGTCGCGGGCAAGTCGGCACAGTTCCCGCTGCACACCTGGCTGCCCGACGCGATGGCCGGCCCGACCCCGGTCTCGGCCCTCATCCACGCGGCCACCATGGTCGCCGCCGGCGTCTACTTCGTCGCCCGTCTCCTCCCCGTCTTCGCGGCCTCCGCCGCCGCGATGGTCGTGCTCGCCGTCATGGCCGCGGTGACCATGGTCGGCTCCGGACTCGCCGCCCTGGCGCAGGACGACATCAAACGCGTCCTGGCCTATTCGACGGTCGGCCAGCTCGGCTACATGACCGGCGCGCTGGCCGTCGGCGACCGCGGCGCCGCCGTCTTCCACCTCCTGTCGCACGGTGCGTTCAAGGCCCTGCTCTTCCTCGCCGCCGGTGTGGTCATCCACGCCGCCGGCACCAACTCGCTGGCCGCCATGTCGCGGATGCGCGGCCTGGCCCGGCGCATCCCCGACGCGTACTGGACGATGACGGTCGCGCTGCTCGCCCTGGCCGCCATCCCCCCGTTCGCCGGCTTCTTCTCCAAGGAAGCCGTCCTGGGCGCCGCCGAACACGCCGCCTCCGGCCATGCGACGGCCTCCGGCACGCTCGCCGCCGTCCCCACGGCGGCCGGCTGGACCGTCCTGCTCGCCGGACTCGTCACCGCCTTCCTCACCGCCGCCTACGCGACCCGGCTGTGGCTGCTGGCCTTCCACGGCAAGGGCCCGGAAACCGCCCCCGACCACGGCAAGCAGCCGCTCGTGATGAACACCGTGCTGTGGGTGCTGTTCATCCCCACCCTGACCCTCGGCCTGGCCACCCCCGTCCTGCCCGACTGGTTCGACGGCCACTCGCTGACCCCGACCCTGACCACCTCCGTCCTGGGCACCGGCATCGCCCTCGTCGGCGCCCTGGTCACCTACGGAGCCTGGCGGCACACCACCGCCCTCGCGGCCCGCGTCCCGCTCGGCGCGGTCGCGGTGGCCCCGGACGCCGCCCCCGCGGACTCCGAGGAGAGCGCCATCGCCACCCACGCCGCCGCCTACGGCGACAACGCCGGCGCCCCGGACCCCGCCGACCCCGGCCGGCTCCTGCTGGGCCCGCTGCACCGCCCCGCCGCCGTCGGCTTCCACCTCGACGCCGTCTACACCGCCCTGTTCGTACGGCCGGTGCAGGCCGGCGCCCGGCTCGTGCGCTTCCTCGACCGCGAGGTCGTCGATACGTACGTACACGGCGCGGGCACCGCCTCCCGCTGGCTGGGCGCCGCCGTCCGCCGTACCCAGACCGGCAATGTGCAGACCTATCTGGGCGCGCTGCTCGCGGGCTCGCTCGTCCTGGCCGTCGCCGTCGTCCTCGTCGCTACGGGCACGGGAGCCTGACCGTGAATCACACCGCTATGCAGCTTCTCCTCGCGGCCGTCGTCGTCCTGCCCCTGCTGGGCGCGGTCGCCGCACTGCTCCCGGCCCCGCCCGGCCTCAAGGGCCGCGACCCCGACCAGGCGGTACTGCGCCACGGTGTGACCGTCACCGGCGTGGTGCTGGCCGCGGCCATCGCCCTGGCCGCCGGCTTCGACCACGACCACCCGGCCCGGATGCAGGCCACCACCGACATCAGCTGGATCCAGGCGCTCGGCATCCGCATCCACCTCGGCATCGACGGCATCTCGCTCCCCCTTCTCGTGATGACCGCGCTGCTGACCTTCCTCTGCGCGCTCTACAGCTACTTCCACCTGCCCGCGGGCCCGTCCCCCAAGGCATTCGTGGCCCTGCTCCTGGTCCTGGAGGCCGGCACCCTCGCCACCTTCGCCGTCCTGGACCTCGTGCTGTTCTTCCTCGCCTTCGAGATGGTCCTCATCCCGATGTACTTCCTCATCGCCCGGTGGGGCGGTGCGCAACGGCAGTACGCGGCGTGGAAGTTCATCCTCTACACCCTCCTCGGCTCGGTCGTGATGCTGCTGGGCCTGCTGCTCATCGGCCTGAAGTCCGGCACGTTCGACATGGTGGCACTCGCCACTGACAACGGGCCGAAATCCCAGCTCAGCCACACCGTCCAGCTGCTGGCGGTGCTCGCGATCGGCATCGGACTGGCCGTCAAGGCGCCGATGTGGCCGCTGCACAGCTGGCTGCCCGACGCGCACACCGCCGCTCCCACCGTCGGCTCGGTGCTGCTGGCGGGCGTCATGCTGAAGATGGGCACGTACGGCTTCGTGCGCATCGCGCTGCCCATCGCGCCCGACGGCATGCACACCTTCGCCCCGTACCTCGCCGCGTTCGCCGCCGTCGGCATCGTCTACGGCTCGCTCGCCTGCCTGGCGCTCGCCCGGCGCGGCGCCAAGGGCGACCTCAAGCGCCTGATCGCATACAGCTCGGTCGGCCACATGGGCTTCGTCCTGCTCGGCATCGCGACCATGACACCGACCGGCCTGAACGGCGCGCTGTTCGCCAACATCGCGCACGGCCTGATCACCGGCCTCCTGTTCTTCCTGGTCGGCGCCCTCAAGGACCGGTACGGAACCACCGACCTGGACCGGCTCGCGGGCCGCACCGGCGCCGCCCTGTACGGACGCGCCCCGCGCTTCGGCGGCCTGCTGGCCTTCGGCGCCATCGCTTCCCTCGGCCTGCCCGGACTCGCCGGGTTCTGGGGCGAGATGCTGGCGATGTTCGGCGCGTTCCGGCCCGCAGAGGGGCTCAGCCGCCCCGCGTTCCTCACGTTCATGGCGCTGGCCGGCCTCGGCACGCTGCTCACCGCCGCGTACCTGCTGATCGTCGTACGCCGGGTCTGCATGGGGAACAAGGAGACCGCCGAGAGCGGCGGAACCGAAACCGCCGCGACCGCGGGCCCCGAAGAACCCGGTGCCTTCGCGACGGCCGGCTCCGAAGAGCCCGGCGCCACCCGTACCGCCCCCGTCATCCCCGACCTGGCCCGCTACGAATACGCGGCCTGGTCACCCCTCGCCGCCCTCACCGTCCTCGCCGGCCTGTGGCCCGCGGCCCTCCTCGGCCTCACCGACCCGGCCGTCCAGCAGCTCCTCGGAGGCGGTAAGTGATGAGTTCCGTGACCTCCCTGGTCCAGTCCGTCGACTGGCTCGCCGTCGCACCGCCCACGATCACCGCCGTCGTCGCCCTGGCCGTCCTGGTCGCCGACCTCTTCGTCCCCGAGCACCGCAAGCCGGTCCTCGGCTGGTGCGCGACCGGCGGCCTCGCCCTGGCCGCGCTCTCGCTGATCCCCCTGGTGGCGGGGGACCGCCGCACCTTCTGCCTGACCTCGGACCCCGGCGTCTGCAGCTACGCGGCCGACCACTTCGCCGTCGTCATCCAGTTCCTGGTCCTGGCCGGCGCGCTGCTCACCGCCCTGCTGTCGGTCACCGCCATCGAGGACCACCGGCTGCCCGCGGGCGAGTTCTGGTTCCTGCTGCTGTCCTCGGCGGCGGGCGCCGCCCTGCTGCCCGCCTCCCGGGACCTGGCGACCCTCGTCATCGCCCTCGAAGTGGCCTCGCTGCCCGCCTTCGCCCTCGTAGGGCTCAAGCGCGGGAACCGCCTCTCCTCGGAGGCGGCCCTGAAGTTCTTCCTGTCCTCGGTGGCGGCCACCGCGGTCATGCTCCTGGGCGTCAGCTTCGTCTACGCGGCGACCGGCAGCCTGCACCTGAGCCGCGTCGCCGGCGCCCTCACCCACCTGCCCGACCCCCAGCTGGCCACCCTGGCCTCGGCGGGCGTCGCCCTGACCCTCGTCGGCTTCGCCTTCAAGACCGCCGCCGTGCCGTTCCACTTCTGGGTGCCCGACACCTACGTGGGCGCGCCGCTGCCGGTCGCCGCGTACCTCTCCGTGGTCGGCAAGGCCGTCGGCTTCTCCGGCCTCATCCTGGTCGCGGTCCAGGGCTTCCCCTCGTACGCGAACGTCTGGGGCCCGGCCGTCGCCGTACTGGCCGCCCTGACCATGACCGTCGGCAACGTCGCCGCGCTGCGCCAGGCCCCGGACCGCGCGCACAGCGCCGTACGCCTGCTCGCCTGGTCCTCGGTGGGCCAGGCCGGCTACCTCCTGGTGCCGATCGCCGCCGCCGGGTACGCCGACGACGCCGCGCACGCCATCGGGTCCACCGTCGCGTACGCCTTGATGTACGCGGCCGTGAACCTCGGCGCCTTCGGGGTCGCCGCCCTCGTGGCCCGTACGAGCCCCGCCAACCGCATCAGCGACTACCGCGGCCTCTACGCGCGCCGCCCGCTGGCCGCGCTCGCCCTGGGCTTCTTCCTGCTCTGCCTGGCGGGTCTGCCGCCCGGCATCATCGGCCTGTTCGCCAAGGTCACGGTCTTCTCTGCGGCGGTGGACGCGGGCCTGGCATGGCTGGCCGTCGTCATGGCCGTCAATGTGGTGATCGCGCTCTACTACTACCTCCAGTGGACGGCGGTGCTCTTCCGTACGGCGGAGGAGCCGGCCGAGGGCGAGGCCGGGGCCGGAGCCGGGGCTGTGGCCGTGGCCGGGACGCGGACCGCCCCGCTCACCGCCGCCATCGCCCTGGCCGCCGTACTGGGCATCGTCCTGTCCGGCGCGCCGCAGCTGGTCCTCCGCTTCGCCTCCGGCGCGCTCCTCTGAGCGCGCCGCGCGAGCGCTTTCTCACGGCGGCCTGACCGCCCCGTACCGGCCTGGCCGGAAATCACCAGCGCTCTGCCCCTCCCTGGCCGGAATCCGCCCGGCCGCCACCCGTGCCGGAGCCCCCGAGCGGTACACCCGCTCGGGGGCTCACTCGTACGGCCGTGCGCCGCCTTCGCGTGCACAAGGGAACCAGCACCCTCCATCTGGCGTTGACCAGACAGAAAGGGTCCACTGAAAAGTGGAGGAAACGTCAGCAAAGGGTTCCCCTGCCGTACCACCTGGAGGGCGTACCGTGCACAGGCACAACGGGCTCAGGACCGCCGTACTCCTCGGGGGACTGTCCGCGCTCATCATCGTCATCGGCGGCTTTTTCGGCCGTACGGGCCTGATCGTCGCGGTCCTGGTGGCCCTCGGAACCAACGCCTACGCGTACTGGAACAGCGACAAGCTCGCCCTGCGGGCCATGCGCGCCCGCCCGGTGAGCGAATTCGAGGCCCCGCAGCTCTACCGGATGGTCCGCGAGCTGTCCACGGCGGCGCGCCGGCCCATGCCCCGCCTGTACATCTCGCCGACCCAGGCCCCCAACGCCTTCGCCACCGGCCGCAACCCGCGCAACGCCGCCGTCTGCTGCACGGAAGGCATCCTGCACCTCCTGGACGAACGCGAACTGCGCGGCGTCCTCGGCCACGAGCTCAGCCACGTCTACAACCGCGACATCCTCATCTCCTCCGTGGCCGGGGCACTGGCCTCGGTCGTGATGTTCCTGGTCAACTTCGCCTGGCTGATTCCGATAGGCCGCTCCGACGACGAGGAGGGCCCCGGCATCCTGGGCATGCTGCTGATCATGATCCTCGGCCCGGTGGCGGCCTCCCTGATCCAACTGGCCGTCAGCCGCTCCCGCGAGTACCAGGCCGACGCCTCCGGCGCCCAGCTCACCGGCGACCCGCTCGCCCTCGCCTCCGCGCTGCGCAAGCTGGAGGCGGGCACCCGGCAGCTCCCGCTGCCGGCCGAACCCCGGCTGGAGACGGCGAGCCACATGATGATCGCCAACCCGTTCCGGCCCGGCGACGGCCTGACCAAGCTGTTCTCGACCCACCCGCCGATGCGCGAGCGCATCACCCGCCTGGAGCAGATGGCGGGCCGCCACTCCTGAAACCGCCGCCCCTCCCGGGGCGGACCGGTTCCGGCACTCCCGGCGCCTGCAACGATTCGCGCCGTCCCTGCGTCTACCTGGAGGTAAGACTCGACCACCGCACGACTCGGTGCATGGAAGGCTGGCTGCCCCGCATGAAGCTCATCCTCAACGTCATCTGGCTGATCCTCAGCGGCTTGTGGATGGCCATCGGCTACGTCGTCGCGGGCATCATCTGCTGCGTCCTGATCATCACGATCCCCTTCGGCATCGCCTCGTTCCGCATCGCCGGCTACGCCCTGTGGCCCTTCGGCCGTACGACGGTGGAGCGCCGCGACGCGGGCGCCGGCTCGGTCATCGGCAACGTCATCTGGGTCATCTTCGCGGGCTGGTGGCTGGCGCTCGGGCACATCGTCACCGGGCTCCTGCTGTGCGTGACGATCATCGGCATCCCGTTCGGCATCGCCAACTTCAAGATGGTGCCGATCTCGCTCCTCCCGCTCGGCCGCGAGATCGTCCCCACGGACCAGCCCTTCGC
Organism: Streptomyces rimosus; assembly: GCF_008704655.1. Taxonomy (NCBI): domain Bacteria; kingdom Bacillati; phylum Actinomycetota; class Actinomycetes; order Kitasatosporales; family Streptomycetaceae; genus Streptomyces; species Streptomyces rimosus. The sequence continues at coordinate 5,165,438 of NZ_CP023688.1, forward strand.
CGCGCGCTACTGAGAAGAGCGGGCCCCGCGTTCTTCACCGCCGTACGAGCCCCCGGGGCGCCACGTACCGCTTGAAGCCGAGCGGCGTGACGCCCGGCACGCTCTCGATGAACCGCATCACCGCACCGCCCTGCTGGAGCGACGTGTCGACCACGCGCTGGTGCGCGGCCTCGTCCGTCCACTCGCTGTAGTTGAAGACCCGGGTGCCGTCCTCGCTGATGTGGAAGTTCGAGGAGATCCCGCCGGACGGCGTCCGGGAGCGCTCGGCGGCGCCCGGCTGGAGGCCGTTCATCATGTCCACCAGGCCGTCGACCAGCTGCCGGGCGGCCTCGTGCCCCGTCGTCTTGAAGCGGACGGTCACGATGCACCCCGGCTCCGGCGGCTCGCCCTGGGGCAGCAGGCTGCGGTAGTAGCGGTAGCGCCGCGCCCCGCCCTCCTCGACGGCCCGCAGGGGCGCGCCGGCGGCCCCCTCCTCCCACTGCCCGAGGCCGAGCACCGCACGGCCGTCCGTCCCGGCCAGGAAGACCTGCGACACCAGCCCGCCCGGCAGCGGCGCCGCCCCCAGCGCCCGCGCGGCCCCCTCGATCACGGCCTGCTGCCGCGCGGTGTCCTCCGCGTCCCACTCACTGATCAGTACGGGCCCGACACCGGGGCGCCGGATCTCGGGCAGCACGTCCACCAGGAAGCGCGCCGGGTCCTGGAAGCCGCCCGTGACCGTGGTCCGGACGTGCGTGGCCTGCTGGTTTTCCGTTTCCGAAGTCATACGGACACTCTCCGACCTCAACCAAACTTGAGGTCAAGGCCCGAACCGCGCGCCTTCCCGGGCCCCGCTTCCGGCCGCGCCCGAACACGCCGGCGGGGCGGCACGCACCCGCGCGCCGCCCCGCCGGCCGGCCCCGGGCCACGGCCCGGGGAAACCGCCGCTACCGGTAGTTCACGAACTGGATCGCGAAGTCCAGGTCCTTGCCCTTCAGCAGCTGCTGCACCGCCTGGAGGTCGTCCCGGCTCTTCGAGCTGACCCGCAGCTCGTCGCCCTGCACCTGCGCCTTGACGCCCTTGGGGCCCTCGTCGCGGATGATCTTGGCGACCTTCTTCGCGTTCTCCTGTGTGATGCCCTCCTGGAGGGAGGCGAAGATCTTGTACTCCTTGCCGGACGCCTCCGGCTCGCCCGCGTCCAGCGCCTTCAGCGAGATCCCGCGCTTGATCAGCTTGGACTGGAAGATGTCGAGGACAGCCTTCACCCGCTCCTCGGCGTTGGCCCGCATCTCGATCTTCTCGCCCGACCACTTGATCGACGCGTCCACGCCCTTGAAGTCGTAGCGCTGCGAGATCTCCTTGGCGGCCTGGTTGAGGGCGTTGTCGACCTCCTGCCGCTCGACCTTCGAGACGATGTCGAAACTGGAGTCGGCCATCTTGAGTTGGCTCCTCGTACGTAGATCCGTCAGGGGTGCGGCCCGGTCCGGACCGCTGTGCAAGCCTAGTCACCCCGCGCATGATCGATCCGGGAAGAACCGGGTGGCGGACCACCCCCGGCCATCGGGTATGGTTTACGTCGTTGCCACGGAGCGACGCCCGACGGGCGGATCTCCCAGCAATAAACCCAGGCGGTGTGCCCGAGCGGCCAAAGGGAGCAGACTGTAAATCTGCCGGCTCAGCCTTCCCAGGTTCGAATCCTGGCGCCGCCACAGGTGAGAAGAGGCCCCGGTCCGTGTATGCGGACCGGGGCCTCTTTTTCATGCCGGTATCCGTGTCGCGCAGTTCACACCCACCCGGTCGGCCGTCCGCCGTACGCGTGGGGGAGCGGCGCCGGGATGGCGGAAAGCCCCCGCGTCCCGGAGGAGCGGGGGCTTTGGCGGTCTTCGGTCAGCCGGCCGCCGCGCGGACCGCGTCCTCGACCGGGGTGTCGCCGCTGATCAGCTCCAGCGTGCGGCCGATCGTGGCCGGTTCGTCCAGGAGGGCGGCGAGTACGGCCGCGACGTCGTCGCGGGGGATCTCGCCGCGGCCGGTCGACTCGGCGAGGCTGACCAGGCCGGTGCCCGGGTCGTCCGTCAGGCGGCCGGGGCGCAGGATCGTCCAGTCCAGGCCGGACCGGGACCGTACGTCGGCGTCCGCGGCGCCCTTGGCGCGCAGATACGCGGCGAAGACCGGGTCGGTGCCCTCGGGCGGCTCCTTGTCGGCGCCCATCGACGAGACGACGAGGAAGCGCCGTACGCCCGCCGCCTCCGCCGCGTCCGCGAACAGGGTGGCGGCCCCGCGGTCCACCGTCTCCTTGCGGTCGATTCCGCTGCCGGGGCCGGCGCCCGCCGCGAAGACCGCCGCGTCCGCCCCTTCGAGGTGCCGGGCGACATCGGCGACCGTGGCCGTCTCCAGGTCGCAGACGACCGGTTCGGCGCCGGCGGACAGCAAGTCCCCGGCCTGTTCGGGCCGCCGGATGATGCCCGCGACCTCGTCCCCGCGCGCGTGGAGCAGCCGTTCCAGCCGCAGCGCGATCTGACCATGTCCACCTGCGATGACAATGCGCATGATCCCGACCGTACGCCTGTCACCCCGTCAGGGCGCGACACCAGGGGGGGGTGCGGGCGCACCCCGCTCAGCGCTGCGACTGCCGCGGCAGCTCCAGCGCGACCACCGCCGCCGAGTCGCAGTATTCGCGCACCGCACTCGTCCGGGCCACCACGCGCCCCTTGTGCACCACGATCCGGCTGTACGCGAGGGACAGCACCCCGGCGAGGCTGTCGCCCCGTACGGCCAGCAGCTCGGCGGGGAAGCCCGCCTCGACACGGACCTCCGGGAGGCCCAGCGTCGCGCGGGCGGCCGTGCCGACCATCTCGTAGGCGGCGCCGGGGCTCGCCTCTCCCAGGGAGGCCAGCAGGTACGCGGCCTCCAGAGGATCGCCGCGGCCCACCGGGTTCGCCGCGTCGCGCAGGGCGCCGCTGCCCGCCGCCACCCGCACCCCGGCCGCGCGCAGCAGCCGTACGGGCGCCTGACGGGCCGCCGGGCCCGCCGCCCTCCCGGAGCCCGGCAGGGTGCCACCGCGCCGCTCCAGGGCCGCGCAGCCGCCCTGCGGCAGGCACACGACCGTCACGCCGGCCGCCGCGAGGTGCTCGGCGGTACGGGCCGCCACCTCGGGCGGCAGCGCCGACAGGCCCGCGCACGGCCCGATCGCCACCCCGGGCCGCAGCCCGCCCGCCATCGCCGCGAACCGGGCCAGCCGCGCGGGGTCGTCACCGTCCGTGTGGAGGTCCACCGCACAGCCGTGCTCGGCCGCGACCTCCAGGACGGCCTCGACGTACCCGGCCGGATCGGGGTCCAGGTCCGGGCAGCCGCCGATGACCGTGGCGCCCATCTTCACGGCGTCCCGCAGCATCGCCAGCCCGTCCGCCCCGGCAGCCCCGGTGAGCATCCGCGGCACCGCCACCGCCGTCATCTCGGCCAGCCCGCGCAGCGACCGGCTCGCCTGGAGGACGGCCTCCAGCGACTGCAGTGCCTGGACGTCGCCGACGCGTACGTGGGTGCGCAGCGCCGTCGCGCCGTGGCCCAGTTGCAGGAGGGCCGCCTCCGTGGTGCGGCGCTGCACGTCTTCGAGGGTGTCGGTGGCGGGGCCCGCGGCGTCCGCGGTCAGCGCGGTGTCGCAGTGCGCGTGCGGCTCGGCGGGGGCCGGGAGCAGCAGGTAGCCGCCGAGGTCGATACGGGTGCCCTGCGGGGCGAGGCTGCCCGCCGTGCCGACCGCCTCGATACGTCCGCCGCTGAGCCGTACGTCCACCACGCGGCCGTCGGCGAGCCGGGCGTCGCAGAGCACCAGGGTGCCCGCCGCGGCGCCGGTGCCGTCGCCGCCGGAAGCCTTCTCGGGGCCCGGCTGCGGCTGACTGCTCTCGGACATCGCGCTCCTCGAAGGACCGGGCGTGCAAGATCACGCAGCGTGGTCCGAGCCTAGGGGGCCGCCCGGGTGGCTTCGCGGAGGCGCGAAATAGTCGTACCGGTGTGGTGCGGGGGGCGGGCGGGACGGCCGCCGGACACGGATTTCACCTTTGGCGGCAGGCCGTGTAATGTCTTCATCGCTCGCCCCAATAGCTCAGTCGGCAGAGCGTCTCCATGGTAAGGAGAAGGTCTACGGTTCGATTCCGTATTGGGGCTCTGATGTGTGAGGTATCCCGCCTTCGGGCGGGGCCCCGCTCACATCGCAGCGGTGTAGCTCAGTCGGTAGAGCAAGCGGCTCATAATCGCTGTGTCACCGGTTCAAGTCCGGTCACCGCTACAGACAGTAGCCGATTGTGGGGTCGGTCTCCCGATCGGCTACTCTTCATGCGTTCACCCGTCCATCAGTCCGTCAAGGAGCACTCACGTGGCTGCCACCGACGTCCGCCCGAAGATCACGCTGGCCTGCGTGGAGTGCAAGGAGCGGAACTACATCACCAAGAAGAACCGGCGCAACGACCCGGACCGTCTTGAGATGAAGAAGCACTGCCCGCGCTGCAACGCGCACACCGCGCACCGCGAGACGCGATAACACCAGGCTCGACCGCGAGGCCGCTCCCAGTCCATGGGGGCGGCCTCGCGGCGTTGTGGTGCCGGGGCGCGCGGCGCGGCGCCGGGCCCGCGCACCGGTATGACAAGGTCAGGGACCGTTACAGGGACCAGTTCAGGGAGGTTGCGAGCCCATGGCGCTCGACCAGTCCTTCGTCGGGCGGAGCTACCCGGCCACCGCTCCTTATGAGGTCGGCCGGGAGAAGATCCGCGAATTCGCCGAGGCGATCGGGGATGCCGCCCCGGCGTACACCGACGCCGAGGCCGCCAGGGCGCTCGGGTATCCCGATGTGATCGCCCCGCCGACCTTTGTGTTCTCCATCACCTTCCGCGCCGCGGGCCAGGTCGTCGAGGACCCGCAGCTGGGCCTCGATTACAGCCGGGTGGTGCACGGCGACCAGAAATTCGTCTACACCCGGCCGGTGCGCGCCGGTGACCGGCTGACCGTCACCTCGACCATCGAGGCGATCAAATCCATGGCGGGAAACGACATTCTCGATATCCGTGGTGAGGTGCACGACGAAGCGGGCGAACACGTGGTGACCGCTTTCACAAAGCTGGTGGCGCGCGCCGCCGGACAGGAGGGCTGACCCGATGACCGCGAAGATCTCTTACGACGATGTCGAGGCCGGCACCGAACTCCCGGCGCAGTCCTTTCCCGTGACCCGTGACACACTCGTGCGCTACGCGGGCGCCTCCGGCGACTTCAATCCGATCCACTGGAACGAGAAGATCGCCAAGGAGGTCGGCCTCCCCGACGTGATCGCCCACGGCATGTTCACCATGGCCGAGGCGGCCCGCGTGGTCACCGACTGGACCGGCGACCCGGGCGCGGTCGTCGAGTACGGGGTGCGCTTCACCAAGCCCGTCGTGGTCCCCAACGACGGCGAGGGTGCGGTCATCGAGGTCAGCGGCAAGGTCGCGGCCAAGCTGGACGACGAGGCCCGTACGGTCCGCGTCGATCTGATCGCGACCAGCGCCGGTCAGAAGGTGCTCGGAATGTCGCGCGCGGTGGTCAAGCTCGCCTGAAAAGCGTGCGCGTAGCCGTACGGGGGCGGTCCGGCCCGAGCGCCGGGACCGCCCCCGTACCCTTGAGCCCGTGCAGGAACTCCACGACGCCCCCCTCGCCCCGCTGACCACCTTCCGGCTCGGCGGACCGGCCACCCGGCTGCTCACCGCCACCACGGACGACGAAGTGATCGCGGCCGTCCGCGAGGCCGACGCCTCCGGTACGCCGCTGCTCGTCATCGGCGGCGGCAGCAACCTGGTCATCGGCGACAAGGGCTTCGAGGGCACCGCGCTGCGCATCGCCACCCGCGGCTTCACCCTCGACGGCACCGACCTGACGCTGGCCGCGGGCGAGAACTGGTCCGACGCGGTGGCCCGTACGGTCGCCGCCGGGCTCGCGGGCATCGAGTGCCTGGCCGGCATCCCCGGCTCGGCGGGTGCCACACCCATCCAGAACGTGGGCGCGTACGGACAGGAAGTGTCCTCCACGATCGCCGAGGTGGTCGCGTACGACCGCACGGCGGGCGAGACCGTGACGCTTTCGAACGCCGAGTGCGCGTTCTCGTACCGCCACAGCCGCTTCAAGGAGCACCCCGACCGCTTCGTCGTGCTGCGGGTGCGCTTCGCCCTGGAGGACGCGGGCGGGCTGTCCGCGCCCATCAAGTACGCGGAGACCGCGCGCACCCTCGGCGTCGAGGCGGGCGAGCGGGTGCCGGCCGCCGACGCCCGCGAGACCGTGCTCAAGCTGCGGGCCGGCAAGGGCATGGTCCTGGACCCGGAGGACCACGACACCTGGTCGGCGGGGTCCTTCTTCACCAACCCCGTCCTCACCGAGGCCCAGCACGCCGACTTCCTCGCCCGCGTCCACGAGCGCCTCGGCGCGGACGTCACCCCGCCCGCCTTCCCGGCGGGGGAGGGCCGCGTGAAGACCTCGGCCGCCTGGCTCATCGACCGCGCGGGCTTCACCAAGGGCTACGGCGACGGACCGGCCCGTATCTCCACCAAGCACACCCTCGCCCTGACCAACCGCGGCGGGGCCACCACCGAGGACCTGCTCGCGCTGGCCCGCGAGGTCCGCGAGGGCGTCCGTGCGGCCTTCGGCATCACGCTGGTCAACGAGCCGGTGACGGTCGGCGTCACCCTTTAGGACGCGTCACTCCCCGCCCGGCCGCGCGTCGCTTCCCGTCCCGCCCAGCCACGCGTCCACCCCCGCCAGCAGCTTCCGCCGCACGTCCTCCGGCGCCCGCGAGCCCTGGACCGACTGGCGGGCCAGCTCGGCCAGTTCGGTGTCCGAGAAGCCGTGCGCGGTGCGGGCGATCTCGTACTGGGCCGCCAGCCGGGAGCCGAACAGCAGCGGGTCGTCGGCGCCCAGCGCCATCGGGACGCCGGCGTCGTAGAGGGTCCGCAGCGGTACGTCCTCGGGCTTCTCGTAGACGCCCAGCGCCACGTTCGACGCCGGGCAGACCTCGCAGGTCACGCCGCGGTCGGCCAGCCGCCGCAGCAGCGCCGGGTCCTCCGCGGCCCGTACGCCGTGGCCGACGCGCGTCGCGTGCAGGTCGTCCAGGCAGTCCCGCACGCTCGCCGGCCCGGACAGCTCGCCGCCGTGCGGCGCCGCCAGCAGCCCACCGTCCCGCGCGATGGCGAAGGCCCGGTCGAAGTCGCGCGCGAAGCCCCGCCGCTCGTCGTTGGAGAGCCCGAAACCGATCACGCCCTGGTCGGCGTAGCGGACGGCCAGCCGGGCGAGCGTACGGGCGTCCAGGGGGTGTTTCATGCGGTTCGCGGCCACCAGCACGCGTATCCCGAGGCCGGTCTCCCTGGAGGCGGCGCGCACCGCGTCCAGGATGATCTCCAGCGCGGGGATCAGCCCGCCCAGCCGCGGCGCGTATGAGGTCGGGTCGACCTGGATCTCCAGCCACCCGGAGCCGTCCCGCACATCCTCCTCGGCGGTCTCGCGGACCAGCCGCTGGATGTCCTCGGGGGAGCGCAGACAGGACCGGGCGATGTCGTACAGCCGCTGGAAGCGGAACCAGCCGCGCTCGTCCGTCGCCCGCAGCTTCGGCGGCTCGCCGCCCTTCAGGGCCTCCGGCAGGTGCACGCCGTACTTGTCGGCGAGATCCAGCAGGGTCGCGGGCCGCATCGACCCGGTGAAGTGCAGGTGCAGGTGGGCCTTCGGCAGGGCCCGGACATCGCGTACACGTTCCATCCCAAGATCTTGCCGTACGGGGCCGACGGGCCGGTAGGCCCTTTCCCGAACGAGCGCCCGCCCGAAAGCAGATGCGGGTCCCGGGAAAACCCCGGGGCCCGCATACGTCCGGCTGGGCGCTACTTCGCCTCGGCAAGCAGGTTCTGCACGCGCGTGATGCCCTCGACCAGGTCCTCGTCGCCGAGCGCGTACGACAGGCGCAGGTAGCCCGGCGTGCCGAACGCCTCACCCGGGACCACCGCGACCTCGGCCTCCTCCAGGATCAGCTCGGCCAGCTCCACGCTGGTCCGCGGGCGCTTGCCGCGGATCTCCTTGCCGAGCAGGTCCTTGACCGAGGGGTACGCGTAGAACGCCCCCTCCGGCTCCGGGCACAGCACGCCGTCGATCTCGTTGAGCATCCGCACCATCGTCCGGCGGCGCCGGTCGAAGGCGGTCTTCATCTCCTCGACGGCCGTCAGGTCGCCGGAGACCGCCGCGACGGCCGCGGCCTGCGCCACGTTGGAGACGTTCGAGGTGGCGTGCGACTGGAGGTTCGCCGCGGCCTTGATCACGTCCTTCGGGCCGATCGCCCAGCCCACCCGCCAGCCGGTCATCGCGTACGTCTTCGCCACACCGTTGACGATGATGCACTTCTCGCGCAGCTCCGGCACGACCACCGGCAGCGAGCAGAACGTCGCGTCGCCGTAGACCAGGTGCTCGTAGATCTCGTCGGTGAGCACCCACAGGCCGTGCTCGGCGGCCCAGCGGCCCACCGCCTCGACCTGCTCGCGGGTGTAGACCGCGCCGGTCGGGTTGGACGGCGAGACGAACAGCAGCACCTTCGTACGGTCCGTACGGGCCGCCTCCAGCTGCTCCACGGACACCCGGTAACCGGTGGTCTCGTCGGCCACCACCTCCACCGGCACGCCGCCCGCCAGCCGGATCGACTCCGGGTAGGTGGTCCAGTACGGGGCGGGCACGATGACCTCGTCGCCCGGGTCCAGGATCGCCGCGAACGCCTCGTAGATCGCCTGCTTGCCACCGTTGGTGACCAGCACGTTCGCCGCCTCGACCTCGTAACCGGAGTCGCGCAGCGTCTTGGCGGCGATCGCGGCCTTCAGCTCGGGCAGGCCGCCGGCCGGGGTGTAGCGGTGGTACTTCGGGTTGCGGCAGGCTTCGACGGCCGCCTCGACGATGTAGCCGGGCGTGGGGAAGTCGGGCTCGCCGGCGCCGAAGCCGATCACCGGTCGACCGGCGGCCTTGAGGGCCTTGGCCTTGGCGTCCACGGCGAGGGTCGCGGACTCGGAGATCGCCCCGACGCGGGCCGACACCCGACGGTCGGTGGGGGACTGTGCGGGAGGAGTAGCGCTCATGTACTGCATGTTCCCAGACCGCTCAGGGGGCGGGCACACGGGTTTGAAGGCGCCGCCTCGGGGCTTTCTGTTCGACGCCCGGCCGCGAAGCACGTACACTCGCTGACCGTTGGCTCCCAACAGGCCGTCGGCGACCGTGCACCTGGTGCAGTGGCCGGTATGCGGTAGGTTGGGGGAACCACAAAGGGTCGTAGCTCAATTGGTAGAGCACTGGTCTCCAAAACCAGCGGTTGGGGGTTCAAGTCCCTCCGGCCCTGCTACACGCACTCGTCACCGAGTCGCGTGCACGCGTACGTACTGAAATGCACCGCCGTGCGGCTCTACCGGGCGCGGCACGGCCAACGACCCGGATTCAGGTGAGGACGAGTGACGGACGCCCTGGGCTCCATCGACATGCCTGAGCGCGGTCGTTCCGAAGACGAGAACGCGGAGTCGAAGAAGCCCCGCCGCGGCGGCAAGCGCGGCAAGAAGGGCCCCTTCGCCCGGCTGGCGCTCTTCTACCGGCAGATCATCGCCGAACTCCGCAAGGTCGTCTGGCCCACGCGGGGACAGCTTTCGACGTACACCACTGTGGTGATCGTCTTCGTCGTCATCGTCATCGGTCTCGTAACCGTGATTGACTTGGGATTCAACCAGGCCGTCAAGTACGTCTTCGGCTGATCCCGCGAAGGGCGCCTTTGCGGGCGCCCCTTTGCATGTTCAACCCCTTGAAGCCAGGAAGAAGCAGCCACCGTGTCTGACCCGAACCTGAACGACGCCGCCGACTCCGTCGAGACGGCAGCGGCCGACGTTGACGCGGCTGCCTCGGCCGAGGTCGAGGGCGACGCTGCGGCGCTTGCCGACGAAGAGGCCGCCCGCGAGATCGTCGAGGGCGCCGACGCGGCCGACGAGCTCGACACCGAGGACGCCGAGGCGGGCGAGCCCGCCGAGGAGGCCGCGGTCACCGTCGAGGACGAGGCCGCCGCTGTGGCCGAGACCGCCGAGGACGCGGCGGCCGAGGGCGAGGACGAGCCGGTCGACCCGATCGCCGCGCTGCGCGAGGAGCTGCGGACCCTGCCGGGCGAGTGGTACGTGATCCACACCTACGCGGGCTACGAGAAGCGCGTGAAGGCCAACCTGGAGCAGCGCGCCGTCTCGCTCAACGTCGAGGACTTCATCTACCAGGCCGAGGTCCCCGAGGAAGAGATCGTCCAGATCAAGAACGGCGAGCGCAAGAACGTCCGCCAGAACAAGCTCCCGGGCTACGTGCTCGTGCGCATGGACCTGACGAACGAGTCCTGGGGCGTCGTGCGCAACACGCCGGGCGTCACCGGCTTCGTGGGCAACGCCTACGACCCGTACCCGCTCACCCTGGACGAGATCGTCAAGATGCTCGCCCCGGAGGCCGAGGAGAAGGCCGCCAAGGAGGCCGCCGAGGCCGAGGGCAAGCCGGCTCCGTCCCGCAAGGTCGAGGTCCAGGTGCTGGACTTCGAGGTGGGCGACTCGGTCACCGTCACCGACGGCCCGTTCGCCACGCTGCAGGCCACGATCAACGAGATCAACGCCGACTCGAAGAAGGTCAAGGGCCTCGTCGAGATCTTCGGCCGCGAGACCCCGGTCGAGCTGAGCTTCGACCAGATCCAGAAGAACTGACGCTCTTCAGGACACCAGCTTCCGAACAGGTCGGACGGGCCCTCCGGGGACCGTCTGACCTGCTCGGTTTTTGGCCGTACTGCTATACCCGTTATCGTGGTGCGGTATGCCTCCATCCGGATGACCGGATGGACTGGCGAAAAACCTCTCACTAGGACCCGGAGAGAGCATGCCTCCCAAGAAGAAGAAGGTCACGGGGCTCATCAAGCTCCAGATCCAGGCTGGTGCCGCGAACCCGGCTCCGCCGGTCGGCCCCGCGCTGGGTCAGCACGGCGTCAACATCATGGAGTTCTGCAAGGCCTACAACGCCGCGACCGAGTCGCAGCGTGGCTGGGTCATCCCGGTGGAGATCACGGTCTACGAGGACCGTTCCTTCACCTTCATCACCAAGACCCCGCCGGCCTCGAAGATGATCCTGAAGGCCGCGGGCGTGGAGAAGGGCTCCGGCGAGCCGCACAAGAACAAGGTCGCCAAGATCACGGCCGACCAGGTTCGCGAGATCGCCACCACCAAGATGCCCGACCTGAACGCCAACGACCTGGACGCCGCGTCGAAGATCATCGCCGGCACCGCCCGTTCCATGGGCATCACGGTCGAGGGCTGACAGCCACCCCGCACCCGCCCCGCGGCACCCGCCGCACCCAGGGGCACGTGGCAGGGCCAGGCGCTGGCCCGCACCACGACTCCACCGCCATCATTCAGGAGCAGCAGTGAAGCGCAGCAAGAATCTTCGCAACGCGGACGCGAAGATCGACCGGGAGCGTCTGTACGCCCCGCTCGAGGCCGTCCGTCTGGCCAAGGAGACCTCCACGGCCAAGTTCGACGCGACCGTCGAGGTCGCCATGCGTCTGGGTGTCGACCCGCGCAAGGCCGACCAGATGGTCCGTGGCACCGTGAACCTTCCGCACGGCACCGGTAAGACCGCCCGGGTCCTGGTCTTCGCGACCGGCGACCGTGCTGCGGCCGCGGAAGCCGCGGGCGCCGACATCGTCGGCTCCGACGAACTGATCGACGAGGTCTCCAAGGGCCGTCTGGACTTCGACGCCGTCGTCGCCACGCCGGACCTCATGGGCAAGGTCGGCCGCCTCGGCCGCGTGCTCGGTCCCCGTGGTCTGATGCCGAACCCGAAGACCGGCACCGTCACCCCGGATGTCGCCAAGGCTGTCACCGACATCAAGGGCGGCAAGATCGAGTTCCGCGTGGACAAGCACGCGAACCTCCACTTCATCATCGGCAAGGTGTCCTTCGACGACGCCAAGCTGGTGGAGAACTACGCCGCGGCGCTGGAAGAGATCAACCGTCTCAAGCCGTCCGCCGCCAAGGGCCGGTACATCAAGAAGGCCACCATCACCACCACGATGGGCCCCGGTGTGCAGGTCGACGCCAACCGCACCCGCAACCTCCTCGTCGAGGAGGACCCGGCCGCCGTCTGACACTGACGACGCCGCGCGTTCGCGTACGTCTGGCCCCGTACCTCACCGAGGTGCGGGGCCCGACGCATGTCCGGGCAACGGACGGCCGCGGGCGGCCGGGGCGGCGCGAGGGCGGAGTGGCGGCCGATACCGGGCCCGTACGGGCGTCGCGGGCGGTTCGGGGCGTCGCCGGGCGTTTGGGGCGCCTCCGGGCCCGGCAGCGGGCACTGTCAGCCCCCTGCACTACGCTCACTCGCAGTCGTAAAGCTGATCTACAACGGGGAGAGTTCACGTGCGTACTGCGCGGATCACCGCGGCCGCGGCCGCCGGCGTCGTCATGCTGGCCGGACTGACCGCCTGCGGCGGAAAGGACGGCGGCAACAAGGCGGGCGGCGACGGCGCGGGCGGCTCGCCGGTCCAGGCCGCCGCCGCGGCCCTGCGGACGGCGTCCGAGAAGACCGGTTCGGAGAAGTCGGCCAAGGTCGAGAGCACGACCAAGCAGGGCGGCACGACCCAGTCCATGAAGGGCGGGATGGACTGGTCCCAGGGCATGCGGATGAACGTCGAGACGACCGGCCAGGGCGGCCTGGGCGGCAACAAGCCCATGCAGGGCCTCTACACACCGGAGGCGATGTACCTCAAGCTCGGGCTCGGCGGCAAGCCCTGGATGAAGTACGACTACGACGCCATGGCCAAGAAGAGCCCGGTCTTCGCGCTGCTCAAGGACCAGATGCAGAACAACAACCCGTCGCGGTCCGTGGGCCTGCTCCTCGCGACGGGCAAGGCGAAGAAGGTCGGCACGGAGGACGTGCGCGGCGTCAAGGCGACCCACTACACCGCCACCTTCGACGTGGCCGAGCTGACCCGCATGCAGGCCTCCAAGGACTTCAGCGAGAAGGACATGAAGTCGATGGAGGCGGCGCTGAAGCAGAACGGCACCAAGGACGAGACCATCGACCTGTGGATCGGCCCCGACGACCTGCTCGTCAAGAAGACCGAGAAGATGCAGAACAAGCAGGGCGGCTACGAGAGCACGGTCTTCTACTCGGACTACGGCACCAAGGTCTCCGTCGAGGAGCCGCCGGCCTCGCAGGTCAACGACGCGGCCAAGCTCAGCTCCGGCGCCATGGGCGGCGGCCTGGCGGGCTGACGCCGCCGACACCCGCCGTTCGCGGGCCCGGCGCGCCGCGCGCCGCCGGGCCCGGGGACGGATTTGCCTGCGCCTCGCCCGTTCGCGTACCGTAGCGAGGAAGCCAAAGACCGCTGGTTGTCTCCGCGCGCCTGTATGGGCGTGCGGAACCGAAGGATCCGCTAGCTGCGGACGGCCTGCGCAGGTGGACGAGGAAGATCTCCCGGAAGAACTCCGTTTCGACCGGTTGAGCCATGCCCCGTGCGCTTGCGCCGGGGCGTTTGTTTTGCCCAGCCCCTTCTGCGCGGTCCTCATCACCCGGAAGGAGGCCGAGGCTCATGGCGAGGCCCGACAAGGTCGCAGCCGTCGAGGAGATCACGGAGAAGCTCCGTAACTCCAACGCCGCTGTTGTGACCGCGTACACCGGACTGTCCGTCGCTCAGCTCAAGCAGCTGCGCCGTTCGCTCGGTGACAACGCTCAGTACCGTGTGGTGAAGAACACGCTGACCAAGATTGCGGCCAATGAGGCCGGGATCACGCTGGACGAGCACCTCAAGGGCTCGACGGCCGTCGCCTTCGTGACCGGTGACCCGGTCGAGGCGGCGAAGGGTCTTCGTGACTTCGCCAAGGAGAACCCCTCTCTCGTCATCAAGGGCGGTGTCCTTGAAGGCAAGGCACTGTCCGCCGACGAGATCAAGAAGCTTGCGGACCTCGAGTCCCGCGAGGTTCTGCTCGCCAAGCTGGCGGGTGGCATGAAGGCGTCCATGGCCAAGGCCGCGGCGACCTTCCAGGCCCCGCTCACGAAGATGGTCCGCACCGCGGAAGCTCTTCGCAGCAAGGTCGAGCAGGGCGGTGCCGGTGAGCCGGCTCCCGCCGCGGCTGCGGAGTAACCACTCCCCAGTCCAGCGGGCACGTCTGCTCAGCACGCCCGCCGCAATGTACATCCGGCACCAGCCGAATTAGTGGAAGGACCGCCACCATGGCGAAGCTCACCCAGGACGAACTGCTCGCCCAGTTCGAGGAGATGACCCTCATCGAGCTCTCCGACTTCGTGAAGAAGTTCGAGGAGAAGTTCGACGTCGAGGCTGCCGCCCCGGCCGCCGTCGCCGTTGCCGCCCCGGGTCAGGGTGGTGGCGAGGCCGCCGCCGCCGAGGAGCAGGACGAGTTCGACGTCATCCTCACCGGCGCCGGCGACAAGAAGATCCAGGTCATCAAGGTCGTGCGCGAGCTGACCTCGCTGGGTCTGAAGGAGGCCAAGGACCTCGTCGACGGCACCCCGAAGCCGGTCCTCGAGAAGGTCGCCAAGGACGCCGCGGACAAGGCCGCCGAGGCCCTCAAGGGCGCCGGCGCCTCCGTCGAGGTCAAGTGACCTCAGGAGCCCGCTGACTCTTCGCAAACCTGAAGGCGATCACCCATGCGGGTGGTCGCCTTCGGGCGTTCGGGCCGCGGCTGCACCGACCCGCCCTTCCGTGCGAGTATGGTGATCTTCGTGCCCGCGGACCCGCGCCCCGTGACGATCTTCCAACGGGTGGGGGGCCTTGACGAACCGCACGCAGCGCGCAATTCTCAGGACGCGACGCCAGAAGCGATCCGGGTTCGAGGCATGGATCGCCGGCGAAGAGGGAAGCATCGGGGTGCGCCTCTTGGCGCACGGCTTGCGGCAGGCATGAGACGTTGGGCGTTGAGAAGAACAAAGAGGGGTACCTCCGTCACGGAGGGTGCCGCCTCCCGGAGGGAGAAGATCGGTATCACAGTGCTGGACCGGTCTCCGGAAACTCGCTCTGGACATCAGTGTGCCGAGTGGCTACACTGACCCTTTGCGCTGCCTGTTAGCTGCTCCCTGCCCGTCACCAGGGGCATACCCGAGCCCGAGCAATGCCGACCGAACCGCCCTGACCTGGGCCTTTCCTCCGGCTGTGTTCGGACCGGGACCGGTACGCGCGTAGTGAGTCCGAGCCCTCGGAAGGACCCCCTCTTGGCCGCCTCGCGCAACGCCTCGACTGCCAATACGAACAACGGCGACAGCACCGCCCCGCTGCGCATCTCTTTTGCGAAGATCAAGGAGCCCCTCGGGGTTCCGAACCTCCTTGCGCTGCAGACCGAAAGCTTCGACTGGCTGCTCGGCAATGCCGCATGGAAGGGTCGCGTCGAGGCTGCGCTGGAAAGTGGTCAGGACGTCCCCACCAAGTCCGGTCTGGAGGAGATCTTCGAAGAGATCTCCCCGATCGAGGACTTCTCCGGGTCGATGTCGCTGACGTTCCGCGACCACCGATTCGAGCCCCCGAAGAACTCCATCGACGAGTGCAAGGAGCGCGACTTCACGTACGCGGCCCCGCTCTTCGTCACCGCCGAGTTCACCAACAACGAGACCGGGGAGATCAAGTCCCAGACGGTCTTCATGGGCGACTTCCCGCTCATGACCAACAAGGGCACCTTCTGCATCAACGGCACCGAGCGTGTCGTCGTCTCGCAGCTGGTCCGCTCGCCGGGTGTCTACTTCGACAGCCAGATCGACAAGACCTCCGACAAGGACATCTTCACCGCCAAGATCATCCCGTCCCGGGGTGCCTGGCTGGAGATGGAGATCGACAAGCGCGACATGGTCGGCGTGCGCATCGACCGCAAGCGCAAGCAGTCGGTGACCGTCCTCCTCAAGGCCCTCGGCTGGACGACCGAGCAGATCCTCGAGGAGTTCGGCGAGTACGAGTCCATGCGCGCCACCCTGGAGAAGGACCACACCCAGGGCCAGGACGACGCGCTGCTCGACATCTACCGCAAGCTGCGTCCGGGCGAGCCGCCGACGCGCGAGGCCGCGCAGACGCTGCTGGAGAACCTCTACTTCAACCCGAAGCGCTACGACCTGGCGAAGGTCGGCCGCTACAAGGTCAACAAGAAGCTCGGCGGTGACGAGCCGCTCGACGCGGGCGTGCTGACCACCGACGACATCATCGCCACGATCAAGTACCTGGTGAAGCTCCACGCGGGCGAGACCGAGACGATCGGCGAGAACGGCACGGAGATCGTCGTCGAGACCGACGACATCGACCACTTCGGCAACCGCCGTCTGCGCAACGTCGGCGAGCTGATCCAGAACCAGGTCCGTACGGGTCTCGCCCGTATGGAGCGCGTCGTGCGCGAGCGCATGACCACCCAGGACGTCGAGGCGATCACGCCGCAGACCCTGATCAACATCCGGCCGGTCGTCGCCTCCATCAAGGAGTTCTTCGGCACCAGCCAGCTGTCCCAGTTCATGGACCAGACCAACCCGCTGTCGGGCCTGACCCACAAGCGCCGTCTGTCGGCGCTGGGCCCCGGTGGTCTCTCCCGTGAGCGGGCCGGCCTGGACGTCCGTGACGTGCACCCCTCGCACTACGGCCGCATGTGCCCGATCGAGACGCCCGAAGGCCCGAACATCGGTCTGATCGGTTCGCTCGCCTCGTACGGCCGGGTCAACGTCTTCGGCTTCATCGAGACGCCGTACCGCAAGGTCGTCGACGGCCGGGTCACCGAGCAGGTCGACTACCTGACCGCCGACGAGGAAGACCGCTTCCTGATCGCCCAGGCGAACGCGCCCCTCACCGAGGACATGCAGTTCGCCGAGGGCCGCGTGATGTGCCGCCGCCGCGGTGGTGAGGTCGACCTCGCCGCCCGCGAGGACGTGGACTACATGGACGTCTCGCCGCGCCAGATGGTGTCGGCCGCGACCGCCATGATCCCCTTCCTGGAGCACGACGACGCCAACCGCGCGCTCATGGGATCGAACATGATGCGCCAGGCCGTGCCGCTGATCAAGGCGGAGGCCCCGCTGGTCGGCACCGGCATGGAGTACCGCTGCGCGGTCGACGCCGGTGACGTCATCAAGGCGGAGAAGGACGGTGTGGTCCAGGAGGTCTCCGCGGACTACATCACCGTCGCCAACGACGACGGCACGTACACCACGTACCGCGTCGCCAAGTTCACCCGCTCGAACCAGGGCACCTCCTTCAACCAGAAGGTCGTCGTGGACGAGGGCGCCCGTGTGGTCGTGGGCCAGGTGCTCGCCGACGGTCCGTCCACGGACGAGGGCGAGATGGCGCTCGGCAAGAACCTCCTCGTGGCGTTCATGCCGTGGGAGGGCCACAACTACGAGGACGCGATCATCCTGTCGCAGCGCCTCGTGCAGGACGACGTCCTGTCCTCGATCCACATCGAGGAGCACGAGGTCGACGCCCGGGACACCAAGCTCGGCCCGGAGGAGATCACCCGGGACATCCCGAACGTCTCCGAGGAGGTCCTCTCGGACCTCGACGAGCGCGGCATCATCCGGATCGGTGCCGAGGTCGTCGCCGGCGACATCCTCGTCGGCAAGGTCACGCCCAAGGGTGAGACCGAGCTGACCCCCGAGGAGCGCCTGCTGCGCGCGATCTTCGGTGAGAAGGCCCGTGAGGTCCGTGACACCTCGCTGAAGGTCCCGCACGGCGAGATCGGCAAGGTCATCGGCGTCCGCGTCTTCGACCGCGAGGAGGGCGACGAGCTGCCCCCGGGCGTGAACCAGCTGGTCCGCGTCTACGTGGCGCAGAAGCGCAAGATCACCGACGGTGACAAGCTCGCCGGCCGCCACGGCAACAAGGGCGTCATCTCCAAGATCCTGCCGGTCGAGGACATGCCGTTCCTGGAGGACGGCACCCCGGTCGACATCATCCTCAACCCGCTGGGTGTCCCGTCCCGAATGAACCCGGGACAGGTCCTGGAGATCCACCTCGGCTGGCTCGCCAGCCAGGGCTGGAAGGTCGAGGGCGACGAGGACTGGCAGAAGCGCCTCCAGGCGATCGGCGCCGACGACGTCGCGCCGCGCACCAACGTCGCGACCCCGGTCTTCGACGGTGCGCGCGAGGACGAGCTCGCCGGTCTGTTCGACGCGACGCTGCCCAACCGCGACGGCGAGCGGATGGTCAAGAACACCGGCAAGGCCCGGATGTTCGACGGCCGTTCCGGTGAGCCGTTCCCGGACCCGATCTCGGTCGGGTACATGTACATCCTGAAGCTCCACCACCTGGTCGACGACAAGCTGCACGCGCGTTCGACCGGCCCGTACTCGATGATCACCCAGCAGCCGCTGGGTGGTAAGGCCCAGTTCGGTGGCCAGCGCTTCGGTGAGATGGAGGTGTGGGCGCTGGAGGCATACGGCGCCGCGTACGCCCTCCAGGAACTGCTGACCATCAAGTCCGACGACGTGACCGGCCGCGTGAAGGTCTACGAGGCCATCGTCAAGGGCGAGAACATCCCCGAGCCCGGCATTCCCGAGTCCTTCAAGGTCCTCATCAAGGAGATGCAGTCGCTGTGCCTGAACGTGGAGGTGCTGTCCTCGGACGGCATGTCCATCGAGATGCGCGACACGGACGAGGATGTCTTCCGCGCCGCGGAGGAGCTCGGCATCGACCTGTCCCGGCGCGAGCCGAGCAGCGTCGAAGAGGTCTGACGGGTCTGGCCGGGACCTCCCAGCGAGGTCCCGGCCCCACCCCGGACCCCCTCAGACCATGATTGAGACTCGACCCTGAAAGAGGGATTGACGACAGTGCTCGACGTCAACTTCTTCGACGAGCTGCGGATCGGCCTGGCGACCGCGGACGACATCCGACAGTGGTCCCACGGCGAGGTCAAGAAGCCGGAGACCATCAACTACCGCACCCTCAAGCCCGAGAAGGACGGCCTCTTCTGCGAGAAGATCTTCGGCCCCACCCGGGACTGGGAGTGCTACTGCGGCAAGTACAAGCGTGTCCGCTTCAAGGGCATCATCTGTGAGCGCTGCGGCGTCGAGGTCACTCGCGCCAAGGTGCGCCGTGAGCGGATGGGCCACATCGAACTGGCCGCTCCCGTCACGCACATCTGGTACTTCAAGGGCGTTCCGTCGCGGCTGGGCTACCTGCTCGACCTCGCCCCGAAGGACCTGGAAAAGGTCATCTACTTCGCCGCCTACATGATCACGTGGGTGGACGAGGAGCGCCGTACGCGCGACCTGCCCTCGCTGGAGGCACACGTCTCCGTCGAGCGCCAGCAGATCGAGCAGCGCCGCGACGCCGACCTGGAGGCCCGCGCCAAGAAGCTCGAGACCGACCTGGCCGAGCTGGAGGCCGAGGGCGCCAAGGCCGACGTGCGCCGCAAGGTGCGCGAGGGCGCCGAGCGTGAGATGAAGCAGCTGCGCGACCGCGCGCAGCGCGAGATCGACCGCCTCGACGAGGTGTGGAGCCGCTTCAAGAACCTCAAGGTCCAGGACCTGGAGGGCGACGAGCTGCTCTACCGCGAGCTGCGTGACCGCTTCGGCACGTACTTCATGGGCGGCATGGGCGCGGCGGCGCTGCAGAAGCGCCTGGAGTCCTTCGACCTCGACGAAGAGGCCGAGAAGCTCCGCGAGATCATCCGTACCGGCAAGGGCCAGAAGAAGACCCGTGCGCTCAAGCGCCTGAAGGTCGTCTCCGCGTTCCTGCAGACCCGCAACAGCCCCAACGGCATGGTGCTGGACTGCATCCCGGTCATCCCGCCGGACCTGCGTCCGATGGTGCAGCTGGACGGTGGCCGCTTCGCGACCTCCGACCTGAACGACCTGTACCGCCGTGTCATCAACCGCAACAACCGCCTGAAGCGGCTTCTCGACCTCGGCGCGCCCGAGATCATCGTGAACAACGAGAAGCGCATGCTCCAGGAGGCCGTCGACGCGCTGTTCGACAACGGCCGCCGCGGTCGCCCGGTCACCGGTCCCGGTAACCGCCCGCTGAAGTCCCTCAGCGACATGCTGAAGGGTAAGCAGGGCCGCTTCCGCCAGAACCTGCTCGGCAAGCGTGTGGACTACTCCGCGCGTTCCGTGATCGTCGTCGGTCCGCAGCTGAAGCTGCACCAGTGCGGCCTGCCCAAGGCCATGGCGCTGGAGCTCTTCAAGCCGTTCGTGATGAAGCGCCTGGTCGACCTGAACCACGCGCAGAACATCAAGAGCGCCAAGCGGATGGTCGAGCGCGGCCGCACGGTCGTCTACGACGTCCTCGAAGAGGTCATCGCGGAGCACCCGGTTCTGCTGAACCGTGCGCCCACGCTGCACCGCCTCGGCATCCAGGCCTTCGAGCCGCAGCTGGTCGAGGGCAAGGCCATTCAGATTCACCCGCTCGTGTGCACCGCGTTCAACGCGGACTTCGACGGTGACCAGATGGCCGTGCACCTGCCGCTGTCCGCGGAGGCGCAGGCCGAGGCCCGCATCCTGATGCTGTCCTCGAACAACATCCTCAAGCCGGCCGACGGCCGTCCGGTCACCATGCCGACCCAGGACATGGTGCTGGGCCTGTTCTTCCTCACCACCGACGAGGCGGAGCGCGAGGTCATCGGTGAGGGCCGGTCCTTCGGCTCGGTCGCCGAGGCGATCATGGCCTTCGACAACCGGGAGCTGTCGCTCCAGGCGAAGGTCGACATCCGCTTCCCGATCGGCACCGTCCCGCCGCGTGGCTGGACCCCGCCGGTGCAGGAGGAGGGCGACCCGGAGTGGCAGCAGGGTGACAGCTTCCGGCTGCGGACGACCCTGGGCCGCGCGCTCTTCAACGAGCTGCTGCCCGAGGACTACCCGTTCGTCGACTACTCGGTGGGCAAGAAGCAGCTCTCCGCGATCGTCAACGACCTGGCCGAGCGCTACCCGAAGGTCGTCGTGGCGGCGACGCTGGACAACCTGAAGGCGGCCGGTTTCCACTGGGCGACCCGTTCCGGTGTCACCGTCGCGGTCTCCGACATCGTCGTGCCCGAGGCCAAGAAGTCCATCGTCGCGGGCTACGAGGCCCAGGACGAGAAGGTCCAGAAGCAGTACGAGCGCGGTCTGATCACCAAGGACGAGCGCACTCAGGAACTGATCAACATCTGGACCAAGGCGACCAACGAGGTCGCCGAGGCGATGAACGACAACTTCCCCAAGACGAACCCCATCTTCATGATGGTTGACTCGGGTGCCCGAGGAAACATGATGCAGATGCGGCAGATCGCCGGTATGCGCGGTCTGGTGTCGAACGCGAAGAACGAGACCATCCCGCGGCCGATCAAGGCGTCGTTCCGCGAGGGTCTGTCCGTGCTGGAGTACTTCATCTCCACCCACGGTGCCCGTAAGGGTCTCGCGGACACCGCGCTGCGTACCGCCGACTCGGGTTACCTCACCCGTCGTCTCGTGGACGTCTCCCAGGACGTCATCATCCGCGAGGAGGACTGCGGCACCGAGCGCGGTCTGAAGCTGCGGATCGCCAGCAAGGACGCCTCCGGCGTGCTGCGCAAGGCGGACGACGTCGAGTCCTCCGTGTACGCGCGGATGCTGGCCGAGGACGTCGTGGTGGACGGCAAGGTCGTCGCGTCGGCCAACGTCGACCTCGGTGACGTGCTCATCGACCAGCTGATCGCGCACGGCGTGGAGGAGGTCAAGACCCGCTCGGTCCTGACCTGTGAGTCCGCCGTCGGCACCTGCGCCTTCTGCTACGGCCGCTCGCTGGCCACCGGCAAGCTGGTCGACATCGGTGAGGCGGTCGGCATCATCGCCGCCCAGTCCATCGGTGAGCCCGGCACCCAGCTGACGATGCGTACCTTCCACACCGGTGGTGTGGCCGGTGACGACATCACCCTGGGTCTGCCGCGTGTCGTCGAGCTCTTCGAGGCCCGTACGCCCAAGGGCGTCGCCCCGATCTCCGAGGCCGCCGGCCGCGTGCGGATCGAGGAGACCGAGAAGACCAAGAAGGTCATCGTCACGCCGGACGACGGCAGCGACGAGACGGCTTACGGCGTCTCCAAGCGTGCCCGTCTGCTGGTGGGCGAGGGTGACCACGTCGAGGTCGGCCAGCCGCTGACCGTGGGTGCCGTCAACCCGCACGACGTGCTGCGCATCCTGGGCCAGCGGGCCGTCCAGGTCCACCTGGTCGGCGAGGTCCAGAAGGTCTACAACAACCAGGGCGTGGCGATCCACGACAAGCACATCGAGATCATCATCCGGCAGATGCTGCGCCGCGTGACGATCATCGAGTCCGGCGACGCGGAGCTGCTGCCGGGCGAGCTGGTGGAGCGTACGAAGTTCGAGAGCGAGAACCGTCGTGTGGTCCAGGAAGGCGGCCACCCGGCCTCCGGCCGTCCGCAGCTGATGGGTATCACCAAGGCTTCGCTGGCCACCGAGTCCTGGCTGTCGGCGGCGTCCTTCCAGGAGACGACCCGGGTGCTCACCGACGCGGCGATCAACGCCAAGTCGGACTCCCTGATCGGCCTCAAGGAGAACGTCATCATCGGTAAGCTCATCCCGGCCGGTACGGGCCTGTCCCGTTACCGCAACATCCGGGTGGAGCCCACCGAGGAGGCCAAGGCCGCGATGTACTCGGCCGTCGGTTACGACGACATCGACTACTCGCCCTTCGGCACCGGCTCCGGCCAGGCGGTCCCGCTGGAGGACTACGACTACGGTCCGTACAACCAGTAAGGTCCCGCACGGCAGTGGCCGGCTCATCGGACACGCGCTGTAGCGACAGGGCGGTCACCCTCCCGGGGTGGCCGCCCTGCGGCGTTCCGGCCCGGCCTCACCAGGGCCGGACGGCAGGGGGACGCGCCGCGTAGATTCGTGCGGGGGAACCGTGCGATCTCCTGGCGCGTACTGAATGATGGGTGTACTGCTCAGAATGGGGGAGGTGCTCCAGGTGGCGTTTCAGCCATGGCAGGGCGGGCAGCCGGCGCAGTGGCAAGGCGGTCAGCCGCCGGTCCAGGCGTCGGGGCAGACACCGGCGATGCGCGCCTCGCACGCCGACCGCGAGCGTGCGGTCGACGTGCTGAAGGCCGGGTTCGCCGAGGGCCGGCTTCCGCAGCACGAGTACGAGCAGCGGATCGGCCGCGCTTACCAGGCACAGACCCATGGCGAGCTGCAGATGCTGGTCGCGGATCTGCCGCAGGGCCCGGTGCCGCAGGCACAGTTCGCGCCCTCTCCGGCGGTGCCCCAGACCTTCATGCCGGCGCCGATGCCTGCGCAGGTGCCGACGAACGGCACCGCGACCGGCGCGCTGATCTGCGGCATCCTCACCATGGCGACGGGGGGCCTGACCGGGATACCCGCGGTGATCCTGGGCCACAAGGCCCGTGCCGAGATCCGCCGGTCCGGGGAGCGCGGGGACGGCCAGGCGGTGGCCGGGCTGGTCCTGGGCTGGCTGAGCATCGGCGGATGGGCGTTCTTCCTGCTCTTGATGATGCTGGCGGTGCTTTCCCGCGCCTAGGAAGAACGTCACACGCGCGAAGCCGGCGCCGGCGTGGTACAAGCCGGAGTGACGGTGTCCGGCACACCCGTACGGCCCATGCGGCGGCCCGGACGGCCCGCGGAGCGGAGGTGGAGCCTTCTTCCGTACGGCTCCTGATCGCACTACGGTGGCCGCAGCGCCGGAGGAGTCCGGCGTGTCCTTCGCGTGTGCATTTGTTTTGACCGCAGCCCATGCGGTAGGTACGCTCTGACCTTGTGCCTGGGGTGTCCTCGGGCTGCCGTGCGTGCACTCGTCCGCACGACAAGCCGGGTCTCGACACCGCAATCTGCCGCCGTCCTCGTCCCAGCGAGGGGTCTGCAGTATTCGACACACCCGACCGCGTGGGTCGGGGACTGTTCCAGGTTAGCTTTACCGAGACTGGCACACAGAAACCGGAGAAACGGTGCCTACGATCCAGCAGCTGGTCCGCAAGGGCCGGCAGGACAAGGTCGAGAAGAACAAGACGCCCGCACTGGAGGGTTCGCCCCAGCGCCGCGGCGTCTGCACGCGTGTTTTCACGACCACCCCGAAGAAGCCGAACTCGGCCCTGCGTAAGGTCGCGCGTGTGCGTCTGACCAGCGGCATCGAGGTCACCGCTTACATTCCGGGTGAGGGCCACAACCTGCAGGAGCACTCGATCGTGCTCGTGCGCGGCGGCCGTGTGAAGGACCTGCCGGGTGTTCGGTACAAGATCATCCGCGGCTCCCTCGACACGCAGGGCGTCAAGAACCGCAAGCAGGCTCGCAGCCGCTACGGCGCCAAGAAGGAGAAGTAAGAATGCCTCGTAAGGGCCCCGCCCCGAAGCGCCCGGTCATCATCGACCCGGTCTACGGCTCTCCTCTGGTGACCTCCCTCATCAACAAGGTGCTGCTGAACGGCAAGCGCTCCACCGCCGAGCGCATCGTCTACGGCGCCATGGAGGGTCTGCGTGAGAAGACCGGCAACGACCCGGTCATCACGCTGAAGCGCGCGCTCGAGAACATCAAGCCGACCCTCGAGGTCAAGTCCCGCCGTGTCGGTGGCGCGACCTACCAGGTCCCGGTCGAGGTCAAGCCCGGCCGCGCCGCCACGCTCTCGCTGCGCTGGCTCGTGGGCTACTCCCGCGCCCGCCGTGAGAAGACCATGACCGAGCGCCTCATGAACGAGCTGCTGGACGCCTCGAACGGCCTCGGCGCTTCGGTCAAGAAGCGTGAGGACACGCACAAGATGGCCGAGTCCAACAAGGCCTTCGCGCACTACCGCTGGTAGTCGCTACCCACATCGAGACCGAGAGAAGATTGAGCCACTATGGCTACCACTTCGCTTGACCTGGCCAAGGTCCGCAACATCGGGATCATGGCCCACATCGACGCGGGCAAGACGACCACCACCGAGCGGATCCTGTTCTACACCGGTGTCTCCTACAAGATCGGTGAGGTCCACGACGGCGCTGCCACGATGGACTGGATGGAGCAGGAGCAGGAGCGCGGCATCACGATCACGTCTGCCGCGACGACCTGCCACTGGCCGCTGAACAACGTCGACCACACCATCAACATCATCGACACCCCGGGCCACGTCGACTTCACCGTCGAGGTGGAGCGTTCGCTGCGCGTGCTCGACGGTGCGGTGACGGTGTTCGACGGCGTTGCCGGTGTTGAGCCGCAGTCCGAGACCGTCTGGCGCCAGGCGGACCGCTACGGCGTGCCGCGTATCTGCTTCGTCAACAAGCTCGACCGCACCGGTGCGGAGTTCCACCGCTGCGTCGACATGATCGTGGACCGCCTGGGCGCGACCCCGATCGTGATGCAGCTGCCGATCGGCACCGAGGCGGACTTCAAGGGCGTCATCGACCTCGTCGCCATGAAGGCGCTGGTCTGGTCCGCCGAGGCCGCCAAGGGCGAGATGTACGACACCGTCGACATCCCGGCCACGCACGCCGAGGCCGCCGACGAGTGGCGCGGCAAGCTCCTTGAGGCCGTCGCCGAGAACGACGAAGAGATGATGGAGCTGTACCTGGAGGGCCAGGAGCCCACCGAGGAGCAGCTGCACGCGGCGATCCGCCGTATCACCATCAACTCCGGCAAGGGCGGCGACACCACCGTCACCCCGGTCTTCTGCGGCACCGCGTTCAAGAACAAGGGCGTGCAGCCCCTGCTCGACGCGGTCGTGCGCTACCTGCCGTCGCCGCTGGACGTCGAGGCCATCGAGGGCCACGCCGTCAACGACGCGGACGAGGTCATCAAGCGCCGTCCCTCCGAGGACGAGCCGCTGGCCGCGCTGGCCTTCAAGATCGCGAGCGACCCCCACCTGGGCAAGCTCACCTTCATCCGGGTGTACTCGGGCCGCCTCGAGGCCGGCTCGCAGGTCACCAACTCGGTGAAGGGCAAGAAGGAGCGCATCGGCAAGATCTACCGGATGCACGCGAACAAGCGTGAGGAGATCGAGTCGGTGGGTGCCGGTGACATCGTCGCCGTCATGGGTCTGAAGCAGACCACCACCGGTGAGACCCTCTGCGACCCGTCGCACCAGGTCATCCTGGAGTCGATGGAGTTCCCGGCCCCGGTCATCCAGGTCGCCATCGAGCCCAAGTCCAAGGGCGACCAGGAGAAGCTGGGTGTCGCCATCCAGCGTCTCGCCGAGGAGGACCCGTCCTTCCAGGTCCACACGGACGAGGAGACCGGCCAGACCATCATCGCGGGTATGGGCGAGCTGCACCTCGACGTGCTGGTCGACCGTATGAAGCGCGAGTTCAAGGTCGAGGCCAACGTCGGCAAGCCGCAGGTCGCCTACCGTGAGACCCTGCGCAAGGCCGTCGAGCGGCTGGACTACACGCACAAGAAGCAGACCGGTGGTTCCGGTCAGTTCGCGAAGGTCCAGATCGCCCTGGAGCCCCTCGAGGGCGACGGGTACGAGTTCGAGAACAAGGTCACCGGTGGCCGTATCCCGCGGGAGTACATCCCGTCCGTGGACGCGGGCTGCCAGGAGGCCATGGAGTTCGGCGTGCTCGCCGGCTACCCGCTGACCGGCGTCAAGGTCGTGCTTCTCGACGGTGCCTTCCACGAGGTCGACTCCTCGGAGATGGCCTTCAAGATCGCCGGTTCGATGGCCTTCAAGGAGGCCGCCCGCAAGGCCAGCCCGGCCCTGCTGGAGCCGATGATGAAGGTCGAGGTGACGACGCCCGAGGACTACATGGGTGACGTCATCGGCGACATCAACTCGCGTCGCGGTCAGATCCAGTCCATGGAGGACCGCCACGGCGCCAAGCTCGTCACGGGCCTGGTTCCGCTCTCGGAGATGTTCGGCTACGTCGGAGACCTCCGCAGCAAGACCTCGGGTCGCGCAAGCTACTCGATGCAGTTCGACTCCTACGCCGAGGTTCCGCGGAACGTCGCCGAGGAGATCATCGCGAAGGCCAAGGGCGAGTAGTCCCGTCTCCCCCGAGTCGGAACACGCTTTAGGCTTGACACCGTCTGCCGGGGCTCGTCCCCGCCACCCGCGGGGTGGGCCCCCGGCAGCCGGCACCCCAGCAAAGATCACCTGGCGCCGATGAGTAAGGCGTACAGAACCACTCCACAGGAGGATCCCAGTGGCGAAGGCGAAGTTCGAGCGGACTAAGCCGCACGTCAACATCGGCACCATCGGTCACATCGACCACGGTAAGACGACCCTCACGGCCGCCATTACCAAGGTGCTGCACGACGCGTACCCGGACCTGAACGAGGCCTCGGCCTTCGACCAGATCGACAAGGCTCCCGAAGAGCGCCAGCGCGGTATCACCATCTCGATCGCGCACGTCGAGTACCAGACGGAGAACCGTCACTACGCCCACGTCGACTGCCCCGGTCACGCGGACTACATCAAGAACATGATCACCGGTGCCGCCCAGATGGACGGCGCGATCCTCGTGGTCGCCGCGACCGACGGTCCGATGCCGCAGACCAAGGAGCACGTGCTCCTGGCCCGCCAGGTCGGCGTGCCCTACATCGTGGTGGCCCTGAACAAGGCCGACATGGTGGACGACGAGGAGATCCTGGAGCTCGTCGAGCTCGAGGTCCGTGAGCTCCTCTCGGAGTACGAGTTCCCGGGCGACGACGTTCCGGTCGTCAAGGTCTCGGCGCTCAAGGCGCTCGAGGGCGACAAGGAGTGGGGCGACTCCGTCCTCAAGCTCATGGCCGCCGTCGACGAGTCGATCCCGCAGCCCGAGCGTGACGTCGACAAGCCGTTCCTGATGCCGATCGAGGACGTCTTCACGATCACCGGCCGTGGCACCGTTGTCACCGGTCGTATCGAGCGTGGTGTCCTCAAGGTCAACGAGACCGTCGACATCATCGGCATCAAGACCGAGAAGACCACCACCACGGTCACCGGCATCGAGATGTTCCGCAAGCTGCTCGACGAGGGCCAGGCCGGTGAGAACGTCGGTCTGCTGCTCCGCGGCATCAAGCGCGAGGACGTCGAGCGCGGCCAGGTCATCATCAAGCCGGGCTCGGTCACCCCGCACACCGAGTTCGAGGCGCAGGCCTACATCCTGTCCAAGGACGAGGGTGGCCGCCACACGCCGTTCTTCAACAACTACCGTCCGCAGTTCTACTTCCGTACGACTGACGTGACCGGTGTTGTGACCCTCCCCGAGGGCACCGAGATGGTCATGCCGGGCGACAACACCGAGATGTCGGTCCAGCTGATCCAGCCGGTCGCCATGGAGGAGGGCCTGAAGTTCGCCATCCGTGAGGGTGGCCGGACCGTCGGCGCCGGCCAGGTCACCAAGATCGTCAAGTAATTCGACGGTCGGGGAGACCCGGCAGCTCTTGCGAGCGCTCCGAGAAGCCCCGCTCACCTTCGGGTGAGCGGGGCTTCTCGCTGTTCGGGGGCAGCGTCTTCTGCTTCCGCCCGCGGCTGCCTAGCATGTGCGGGTCGGCGCGTACCCCTTCGGGACGCGACCCTTCTGACGGAAGTGACGCCATGCTGCGCACCATGTTCAAGTCCAAGATCCACCGGGCCACCGTGACCCAGGCGGACCTCCACTACGTCGGCTCGGTGACGGTCGACGCCGATCTGCTGGACGCCGCCGATCTGCTCCCCGGCGAGCTGGTCCACATCGTCGACATCACCAACGGCGCCCGCCTGGAGACGTACATCATCGAGGGCGAGCGCGGCTCCGGCGTCCTGGGCATCAACGGCGCCGCCGCGCACCTCGTACACCCCGGCGACCTGGTGATCCTGATCAGCTACGCGCAGGTGGACGACGCGGAGGCCCGTACGCTGCGGCCGCGCGTGGTGCACGTGGACGCGGCCAACCGGATCGTCGGTGTGGGGGCGGACGCCTCGGAGCCGGTACCGGGCGGGGACGACCGGCGGAGCCCCGGGGCGGTGGCGGCCCAGCCGGCCGTCTGACGGGCGCGGCCGCCTACTCGCGTGAGTGCGGCTCGTCCGCTTCGGAAGGCGCCTCCCGCTCCCGTCGGCACGGGTTGCAGAGGCCGGGTTCGGCGGCCCGGAAGGCGTGATCGCAGTCCGGGCAGTTCTGCATCGGCAGGGCCCGGGGCGGCTCGGGAGCCCGGGGGAGGGGCGGGGGGAGGAGTTCGCGGAGCCGGTGGGCGATGAAGGCCGCGGGATTGTGGAGCGTCTCCGGGAGGTCGGCGCTCAGGATGCGGCGGGCGGCTTCCGGTGAGGCGCCGTGCTCCAGCCAGACGGCGGCGTCCGGGGCGAGACGGCGCACGTCACGCGTGGAGAGCAGGAGGCGGGGGTCGTCCTTGCGCAGGTCGGCGAGGAGGGCGACGGCGGCGGGCGGGGGCTGCGGAGCGGCCGGCGGGGGCGGGTCCGTAGGAGGCCGCGGAGGGGTGGGCGGCGTGGGCGGGGGCGCGGCGCGGGGCCCGGGCGCCCTCAGACGCTTCCGTTGCTTCGGTGGGCGTTGCCCCGGCAGGCGCGGTGCGGACGCGGTCTCGCAGGCGGCCGGGGTGCCTCCGGCGGCGGGCTCCTGGGCGGGCTCCGGATTGGCGTACGAGTACGTGACGGTGACGAACGTGCCCGACTCCAGGCGCTCCTTCACCCGCTTGATGTAGCCGTACTTCTCCAGCTCGCGCAGGGCGGCGGAGATCCGGTCGCGGCCCTCGGGAAAGCGGCGGGCCAGGGTGCGGATGTCGACGGGGGTGCCGTCCGGCAGCGACTGGACGTATGTCGCGATGCCGATCGCCGTCGCGGAGAGGCCGCGGTGCTGCGCGAGATGGTTGCCGATGATCGTGAAGCGGAGGGGCCGGGAGCCGCCGATCTTGCACAGACCGGTGGTGTATCGGCGAACCACGCCACGCACACGCTCGGGGACACTAGGCTGTTTCTCGTCCATCGGGAAAGTCCGTCTTCTTGGTGGGCAGTCCACCAGGAAGGGCTTTTCCTTGGTGGGCGCGTCCACCGGGGGGTTGCTGCTTCCCAGGTGGACCGGCCCTTGATCGGGGCGGCAATCCCGATCAGGGGCCTTTTGCATATGTCAGAGGGTCATGCGGCCAGTGGTGCTGTGGCTGACAGTGCACCCTCCGGCGCAGCGGAAGCGACCATTCCGCCTTGCGATCACCCAGGTGGGTGACGAATGGGGACGGTAGGGGGTGGTTGGGTTCCTTTCCCCCCGGTGCTTTGGCTTTTGGGGCCGCAGCCACCGGCGTCCGGGTCTCCGGTCACCGGTTTCGCCGGCGCCCGAGGGGTTCGGAGCGCGCCTACCAGGGAGGGCGGTTTTCGGCCGTACGCGGAGGTGCGGCCTCCGGGGCACCGGTGACCGGGTTTCCGGGCGCCGGTCCGGCGCCGAGCGTCGCCAGCCAGCCCCGCAGCACGGCCCCGGCCATCCGCTCGGCCCCGGCCCGGTCGTTGCGTACGTCGCCCGGTCCGTCGCCGCCGCCGTCGGGCTGCCGCCGGTGGAAGGCCGCGATGGCCTGGTCGTCGGCCGGGTACTCGGCCCCGCACTCCACCCGGAGCATGATCTTCGCGAGCAGGGCGGTGGCCTTGTAGAGCGCGTGCGGGTCCGGGACGTCCAGCAGGAGCTGTCTGCGGAGGGTGACGGCGGCCCGCACCCCGTCGCGCAGGCTGCCGTCCGCGTACGTCACGGCGTCCGGTACGGGCAGGGCGAGGCCGGGGGCGCACCACAGGGGAGCGATGGCGCCCGCCCCGCTCAGGGTGAGGACGTGCAGCAGCCGCGGCGGCAGGGCGCCCGCGCGGAACTCGTCCTCGGTGAGGACCGTCATGGTCAGCCGCACCCCGGCCAGCTCGGGCGCCAGCTCGGCGCGTACCTGCCGGAGCCGGGGGAGCCGGTCCTGCGGCGCCAGGACGAGGACGTCCAGGCCGCTCCAGCCGTGCTCGTACGTCCCCCGGGCCGCGCTGCCGGTCACCGCGATCAGGTCCACGACGGGGGACGGCCGGGTGAGCCGCTCGCGCAGCGCGCGCAGGTAGACGCCGAGACACGGCGGCAACCCCAGGCTGTGGACGGAGACGGGCTTCGGCGTCCGGAACGTCCAGGCCGAATCGAAGGCCAGGCGGTCGAGGCGGCGCTGAAGGGACAGTTGGGCCCAGGGGGCGGCGGTTCGCCCGGCCGGCGGTCCGTCCTGGACGCGCAGCCGGTCACCGAAGACCTTCCGCAGCTCCGCGAGCGCGTCGGCGTCACGGACGGGCTCGACACTCACCCGATCGAGGAAGGGATGCGCGGCGCAGTACCGGTCGAGGCCGTCGGTGAGGCGTTCGGCCCAGGTCCGGGCGTCGGACGCCGCCTCGCCGACCAGGTGCGCGGCATCCAGGCGGGCGTAGCCGCGCCGGGTACGCAGGTATTCGCCCGCGGCCTCGCGCGCCTGGTCGCTGTCGCCGCCGAGCGCCACCACCCGTACGCGTGAGAGCGCACATTCCGGCACCGCTGGGTACAGCCGGTGGAGGCACTGCCGCAGTTCGTGCTGTACGTCGATGACCGGCCGGTCGCCGACGACGACGGCCGTGTCGAACCGCCCTTCGTCGACCAGGCGGTGAATCTGCTCGTGCAGCCGCCGCCGGTAGTTCTCCAGGAGCCCGTTCGGAGCCGGTGACCGGGCCAGACCGCGCGCGACGCCCCGCGCGGGGTCCTCGTCGTGCAGCAGGACGATGCCGTACTCGCTCTCCTCGGCGGCGTACAGAGCGGCGCGGTACGGGGCGAGCACGGCGCGGGCGTCATCGGCCGCACGCGCCGTCGAACGCTTCTCGCGCACCGCGGCCACCGCCGCCAGCGTCGCCTCCAGCATGGGCAGGCCCTGCCGTACGCAGCGCAGGGCACCCGCGTGCGGCTGCCGCGTGCGCGCCAGGAAGGAGGCGGCGAGCACATCCGCCAGTTCCTGGTACGAAGCGCCTTGGAGCCACCAGCCGGTGCGGTCCGTACCGATGAGCGCCGGCCACTGCGGGACGTGCTCCTCCGCGGGACGGCAGACATCGAGCTGCGGGGCACGGTGGGCCAGCAGCCGCAGCTGCGTGCCCTTCCCCACGTGGGCCGGGCCGCTCACGGCGATGACGCGGGGCGGCGCCGACGGGCCGTTTTCGGCCGGTGGGCTCAGGGGCATGGCACTTCCTCCGGTGGTGGAAAGTCCGGGCGGGGGATTTCGGCAGGGTGGTGTGCATAGGCGGGTGGAGTGATTCCTCGGTACGGGGAACTGTTCGCGAAGGGTTTATCGGCGGGCCGATAATCGGTAGTACGGTCCGGAAGGCGCGCGCAGGAGGCGGCCGGATCCGTCGCTCCGCCTTACGGATGGCGGAGTGGCGGGGAGTACGGGACACCAGGCCGCGCGTGCTGGTCCACGTCCTCGGCGCCGGGCCGGGGGAGGCCGGGAGGGACCCCGCGCCTTCGGCCCCTCGGCACGGGAATCAGGATTCCCTTGGCGGAAGCCTTCAGTCACCGGCTCCCCAGCTTCATTCGGACGGCTTCCATTTCTTGTGAGCTATAGGATTTTGCGGCGAATCGAAAAGGGGAGCGCAGTTCGTCGCGGGGTGTGGCGCGCACGAATTGCCGAACGCCATCCGTCATTTGGAGTAACGTACTGGCGTCGGAGCGTGATGGGTCTGGGAGGGTCGGCGCGCGCCGAGGGGGATCAGGCGTCGCCACAAGAACGTCCCGTCGGCACCAGAGGAGTCAGCCTCTCGTGGTACTTGCTCGCCCCGTCACCCCCGCCGCGCGCGGCGCCGGCCCCGCAGTCGTCCCGGAGCCGCCCGCGCGCCGCGGCCTCCGGGAGCCGTCCGTATCCGCCGACGGGCGGTGAGCGGGTGGTCGGCAGCGAGATCAGGCCCTGCGACCACCCCAAGAAGGACGTACGGCGCGTCCTGGAGAAGTGGGCCGCCCGGGGCTGGGTGTTGCGCAAGGACGGGCACTGGGGGCGCCTCTACTGCCCGTGTGAGGGCCGCTGCACGGTCATTCCCGTGGCGGGCACGCCGCGCAGCCCGACCGCGCACGCCCGGGTGATCGACCGGCTGGCGGCCCGGTGCCCGCTGCCCGGGGAGGCGCCGAACCGCAGTCTGACGGGCATGCCGCGCGGCGAAGCGTGACCACTGCGTCAACTGAGGTGGGCCGTCGGGGTCCGTACGTTTTGCGACAGTTGCTCTGGCAGGGTGCGACAGGTTTTGTCATGCTTTGTCTGTTGACGAACGACAACGGACTCTGCGACCCTGCGGAAGGACTAGGGGGACGCCGCCATGGACTACGACTTCACCTTCGTCGTCACGGGCGCGACCGTCGACGACCAGGACGCCATCGACGCGCTGCGCGAAACCTGTGACGCCCTCCTCGCGCGCGCCGGCGGCGTCGACCTGCTCAGCGTCAGCTGGCCCGGCGACTGCGCCGTACAGGCCGCCCTCGAAGCCGCGTCGGCCATACGGGCCACCGTGCCGCGCCTACGGGTGTGCCGCCTCGACCGCGACCTGGTCGGTATACACGAGATCGCCGAACGCACCGGACGCTCGCGGCAGAACGTCGCGCAGTGGGTCGCCGGTGCGCGCAAGGCCCGGGGCGCGCCCTTCCCGGCCCCCGAGGGGACCGTCGGCCGGTCGCAGGCGTGGCTGTGGTCCGAGGTCAACCACTGGCTCGCCGCGCACGGCCTGGACGACGGCGCCGCGCACCCCACGCGCGAGGAGATGGCGCAGATCGACGTGGCGCTGGCCGGGCGCATCTCGCTGACCTTCCGCTTCGCCACCACCCCGGGCTTCAAGGACGGGCGTCAGCGCGTCATCGACGAGCTGCGCAGCCGCCACATAAGCCGCTTCCTGACCCTGCTGGCGGGGTTCGACGGGACGACGGACGAGCACGGCAACCATGTCCTGGTCGTGGCCGACGGCCGGGAGCCCGCGCGCGGCGTGATGGAGTGCGTGGCGCGCTTCCCGCACGACGCGGTGCTGGTCACCGATACGGACCGGTTCACCGTCACCGTGCTGTCCAGTCGCGGCCCGGCCCGCTCCGGCCGCGTCGTGCCCGTACCGGCCACGGCCACCGTCGGCGAGTGGCTCCGCCTGGTCCGCGATCACCCGCGCGCCGCCTTCGCCATGGAGACCGGGGACCGCCGTACGGAGGAGCCCGCCCGGATCCAGTGGCAGATGGCGATCGCGGCGTGACGCAGCGCGTGGACCCGCCCTGGCCTGCGACAACGCGTCCCGCAGCGGTCGGATTCGGCGTGTCGCCGCCGGGTCCGTGCAATCGGCGCCCCCGGATCGGTGTACGATCTCGGGCTTGATTGGCGGCGTTCGCCGCTCGTATGGCACACTGTCCAGGTTGCTCGGTTGAGTGCCGATGCTGCGCGCCTCCCGCCGGGAGGACTGGAAGCGAGTCCTAGGTATTCGTCGTCCCTTATCAGGGGCGGAAGTACGGGAATCTTCCGGGAAGCGTCAGCGGGGTGCCTCGGCCAGGCGCCCGGTGGGTGTTCATCCCCCACGTTCTCCTTCTCGAAGGATCGCCCTTGCGGAGATCTGCGGGAAGGGGCGCGACACGCCCGACCGCGTGGGTCGGTGGATGAACGGCAACGTACCGGGTCCCAGAGCGTTACGAGAGACAGGACTACGAAGTAGCCATGGCGGGACAGAAGATCCGCATCCGGCTCAAGGCCTACGACCACGAGGTCATCGACACGTCGGCGAAGAAGATCGTCGAGACGGTGACCCGTACTGGTGCGTCGGTCGCGGGCCCGGTGCCGCTCCCCACCGAGAAGAACGTGTACTGCGTCATCAAGTCGCCGCACAAGTACAAGGACTCGCGCGAGCACTTCGAGATGCGCACGCACAAGCGCCTGATCGACATCCTCGACCCGACGCCGAAGACCGTTGACTCCCTGATGCGACTCGACCTTCCGGCCGGTGTCGACATCGAGATCAAGCTCTGAGGGTCGGTGATCTGAGAATGGCTAAGCAGATCAAGGGCATCCTGGGCGAGAAGCTCGGCATGACCCAGGTCTGGGACGACAACAACCGTGTCGTCCCGGTGACCGTGGTGAAGGCCGGCCCCTGTGTCGTGACCCAGGTGCGCACCAATGACAAGGACGGCTACGACTCCGTCCAGATCGCCTTCGGCGAGATCGACCCGCGCAAGGTGAACAAGCCCCTCAAGGGCCACTTCGCGAAGGCCGACGTCACCCCCCGCCGTCACCTCGTCGAGGTCCGTACCGCTGACGCCAGCGAGTACACCCTCGGCCAGGAGCTGACCGCCGAGACCTTCGAGTCCGGCGTCAAGGTGGACGTGACCGGCAAGAGCAAGGGCAAGGGCTTCGCCGGTGTCATGAAGCGTCACGGCTTCCACGGCGGCAAGGCTTCGCACGGTGCCCACCGCGTGCACCGCAAGCCGGGCTCCATCGGTGGCTGCGCCACCCCGGGCCGCGTGTTCAAGGGCATGCGGATGGCCGGCCGTATGGGCAACGAGCGGGTCACCACCCAGAACCTGACCGTCCATGCCGTTGACGCGGAGAAGGGTCTGCTGCTCATCAAGGGCGCAGTTCCTGGTCCGAACGGCGGCCTCGTCCTGGTCCGTACCGCGGCCAAGGGGGCCTGAGGTAACCGATGAGCACCATTGACATCCTTTCGCCGGCAGGCGACAAGGCCGGGACCGTCGAGCTCCCCGCGGAGATCTTCGACGCGAAGGTCAGCATCCCGCTGATCCACCAGGTCGTTGTCGCGCAGCTGGCCGCTGCCCGTCAGGGCACGCACAAGACCAAGACTCGCGGCGAGGTCCGCGGCGGTGGCAAGAAGCCGTACCGCCAGAAGGGCACCGGCCGCGCGCGCCAGGGTTCGACCCGCGCGCCGCAGTTCGCCGGCGGTGGCGTCGTGCACGGTCCCGTGCCGCGTGACTACTCGCAGCGGACCCCGAAGAAGATGAAGGCCGCCGCCCTGCGCGGTGCCCTCACCGACCGGGCCCGCAACAGCCGCATCCACGTCGTCTCCGGCGTGGTCGAGGGCGAGGTCTCCACGAAGGCCGCCAAGGCTCTCCTCGGCAAGATCAGCGAGCGCAAGCACGTGCTGCTGGTCGCCGAGCGCGCCGACGAGGCCGCGTGGCTGTCCGCCCGCAACCTGCCCCAGGTCCACATCCTGGAGCCGGGCCAGCTGAACACGTACGACGTGCTCGTCTCCGACGACGTGGTCTTCACCAAGGCCGCTTTCGAGTCCTTCGTGGCTGGTCCCAAGGCCGCTGAGCTCGAAGGGAGCGCCGCCTGATGACTGAGGCGACCGTTACCAGCAAGTCCTTCTCGGACCCGCGCGACCTTCTGGTCAAGCCGGTCGTCTCCGAGAAGAGCTACGCGCTGCTGGACGAGAACAAGTACACGTTCGTCGTCGACCCGCGTGCGAACAAGACCCAGATCAAGCAGGCCGTCGAGGCGGTCTTCTCGGTCAAGGTCACCGGGGTCAACACGATCAACCGGCAGGGCAAGCGCAAGCGCACCCGCACCGGTTTCGGCAAGCGCGCCAACACCAAGCGCGCCATCGTGACCCTCGCCGAGGGCGACCGTATCGACATCTTCGGCGGCCCGGTCTCCTAACGGAGTCCGAGTCGTCCGGAATCGGACGAGGACTGAGAAATGGGTATCCGCAAGTACAAGCCGACGACCCCGGGCCGTCGTGGCTCCAGCGTCGCCGACTTTGTCGAGATCACGCGGTCCACGCCGGAGAAGTCGCTGGTCCGCCCGCTGCACAGCAAGGGCGGCCGTAACAACGCCGGTCGTGTGACCGTTCGCCACCAGGGTGGTGGCCACAAGCGCGCCTACCGCGTGATCGACTTCCGTCGTCACGACAAGGACGGCGTGCCGGCCAAGGTCGCGCACATCGAGTACGACCCGAACCGCACCGCCCGCATCGCGCTGCTCCACTACGCGGACGGCGAGAAGCGCTACATCATCGCCCCCCGTGGCCTGGTGCAGGGCGCCCGCATCGAGAACGGCCAGGGCGCCGACATCAAGCCGGGCAACAACCTGCCGCTGCGCTACATCCCGGTCGGTACGACGATCCACGCCATCGAGCTGCGGCCCGGCGGCGGCGCGAAGTTCGCCCGCTCCGCGGGTGCCTCCGTGCAGCTGCTGGCGAAGGAGGGCTCCATGGCCCACCTTCGTATGCCGTCCGGTGAGATCCGCCTGGTCGACGTGCGCTGCCGCGCCACCGTCGGCGAGGTCGGCAACGCCGAGCAGTCGAACATCAACTGGGGCAAGGCCGGCCGTATGCGCTGGAAGGGCGTCCGCCCGACCGTGCGTGGTGTCGTGATGAACCCGGTCGACCACCCGCACGGTGGTGGTGAGGGCAAGACCTCCGGTGGCCGCCACCCGGTCTCGCCGTGGGGCCAGAAGGAGGGTCGTACGCGTTCGCCGAAGAAGGCTTCGAACAAGTACATCGTCCGCCGCCGCAAGACGAACAAGAAGCGCTAGGAGCGGGTTTAGATGCCGCGTAGTCTCAAGAAGGGGCCCTTCGTCGACGACCACCTCGCCAAGAAGGTGGATGTCCAGAACGAAGCCGGCACCAAGAACGTCATCAAGACCTGGTCCCGCCGCTCGATGATCGTCCCGGCCATGCTC
The DNA here is from genome assembly GCF_008704655.1 of Streptomyces rimosus. Classification (NCBI taxonomy): domain Bacteria; kingdom Bacillati; phylum Actinomycetota; class Actinomycetes; order Kitasatosporales; family Streptomycetaceae; genus Streptomyces; species Streptomyces rimosus. The sequence goes on from NZ_CP023688.1 coordinate 5,202,954, forward strand.
GGCCACACGATCGCGGTGCACGACGGCCGCAAGCACGTCCCGGTGTTCGTCACCGAGTCGATGGTCGGCCACAAGCTCGGCGAGTTTGCGCCGACCCGCACCTTCCGCGGCCACGAGAAGGACGACCGCAAGTCGCGTCGTCGCTGATCGACCGGAGTGCGAAGACTATGACTGACACCGAAGGGACAACCATGGAAGCCAGGGCCCAGGCGCGGTACATCCGCGTCACGCCCATGAAGGCCCGCCGCGTGGTGGACCTTATCCGTGGCATGGATGCCACGGAGGCTCAGGCGGTCCTGCGTTTCGCCCCGCAGGCCGCCAGCGTGCCCGTGGGCAAGGTGCTGGACAGCGCCATTGCCAACGCCGCGCACAACTACGACCACACGGACGCCTCCTCGCTGGTCATCAGCGAGGCGTACGTCGACGAGGGCCCGACCCTGAAGCGGTTCCGTCCGCGTGCCCAGGGCCGTGCCTACCGGATCCGCAAGCGGACCAGCCACATCACCGTGGTCGTCAGCAGCAAGGAAGGAACCCGGTAATGGGCCAGAAGGTAAACCCGCACGGGTTCCGGCTCGGCATCACCACCGACTTCAAGTCGCGGTGGTACGCCGACAAGCTGTACAAGGACTACGTCAAGGAAGACGTCGCCATTCGTCGCATGATGACGAAGGGCATGGAGCGCGCCGGTATCTCGAAGGTGGAGATCGAGCGCACCCGTGAGCGCGTCCGCGTTGACATCCACACCGCTCGTCCGGGCATCGTCATCGGCCGCCGCGGCGCCGAGGCCGACCGCATCCGCGGCGAACTGGAGAAGCTGACCGGCAAGCAGGTCCAGCTGAACATCCTCGAGGTCAAGAACCCCGAGACCGATGCTCAGCTCGTGGCCCAGGCCGTCGCCGAGCAGCTGTCCTCCCGCGTCTCCTTCCGTCGTGCCATGCGCAAGAGCATGCAGTCGACGATGAAGGCCGGCGCCAAGGGCATCAAGATCCAGTGTGGTGGCCGTCTCGGCGGCGCCGAGATGTCGCGCTCGGAGTTCTACCGCGAGGGCCGCGTGCCCCTGCACACCCTCCGCGCCAACGTCGACTACGGCTTCTTCGAGGCCAAGACCACCTTCGGCCGTATCGGTGTGAAGGTCTGGATCTACAAGGGCGACGTCAAGAACATCGCCGAGGTCCGCGCCGAGAACGCCGCCGCCCGTGCGGGCAACCGCCCGGCCCGTGGTGGCGGCAACGACCGCCCGCGCCGCGGTGGCGAGCGTGGCGGCCGTGGCGGCCGCAAGCCGCAGCAGAACGCCGCTGCCGAGGCCCCCAAGGCCGAGGCCGCTGCCGCTGCTCCGGCTGCTGAGAGCACCGGAACGGAGGGCTGACCGACATGCTGATCCCTCGCAGGGTCAAGCACCGCAAGCAGCACCACCCGAAGCGCAACGGTATGGCCAAGGGTGGCACCGAGCTTGCCTTCGGTGAGTACGGCATTCAGGCCGTGACCCCCGCCTACGTGACGAACCGGCAGATCGAGTCCGCTCGTATCGCCATGACCCGTCACATCAAGCGTGGCGGCAAGGTCTGGATCAACATTTACCCGGACCGCCCGCTGACGAAGAAGCCGGCCGAGACCCGCATGGGTTCCGGTAAGGGTTCTCCGGAGTGGTGGGTCGCGAACGTCAAGCCCGGTCGGGTGATGTTCGAGCTGTCCTTCCCGAACGAAAAGGTTGCGAAGGAGGCGCTGACCCGCGCCGCCCACAAGCTTCCGATGAAGTGCCGCATCGTGCGGCGCGAGGCAGGTGAGTCGTGATGGCGGCCGGTACCAAGGCGACCGAGCTGCGCGAGCTGAACAACGAGGACCTCGTTGGGAAGCTTCGTGAGGCCAAGGAGGAGCTGTTCAACCTCCGCTTCCAGGCGGCGACCGGACAGCTTGAGAACCACGGCCGGCTGAAGGCCGTCCGCAAGGACATCGCCCGGATCTACACCCTGATGCGTGAGCGCGAGCTCGGCATCGAGACGGTGGAGAGCGCCTGATGAGCGAGAAGAATGTGACTGAGACGAACGAGCAGCGCGGCTTCCGCAAGACCCGCGAGGGTCTCGTCGTCAGCGACAAGATGGACAAGACCGTCGTCGTCGCTGTCGAGGACCGCGTCAAGCACGCGCTGTACGGCAAGGTCATCCGCCGTACGAACAAGCTCAAGGCGCACGACGAGCAGAACGCTGCCGGTGTCGGCGACCGCGTCCTCCTGATGGAGACGCGTCCGCTTTCGGCGAGCAAGCGCTGGCGCATCGTCGAGATCCTCGAGAAGGCCAAGTAAGGAATTTCCCGTTCGGGAATTCCGCTAGATACCGCCTGGGGGGTTTCCCCCAGGTCAGTTCCGCCAGGCTCGGCGGTGGGCCTCCGCAGTGAGGCCCCCGCCGGGAACCGGCAGACGATCAGGAGATAGACGTGATCCAGCAGGAGTCGCGGCTTCGGGTCGCCGACAACACGGGTGCGAAGGAAATTCTCACCATCCGTGTTCTCGGTGGTTCGGGCCGCCGCTACGCGGGCATCGGTGACGTCATCGTCGCCACCGTCAAGGACGCGATCCCCGGTGGCAACGTGAAGAAGGGTGACGTCGTCAAGGCGGTCATCGTTCGCACCGTCAAGGAGCGCCGCCGTCCGGACGGCTCGTACATCCGCTTCGACGAGAACGCGGCCGTCATCCTCAAGAACGATGGCGACCCCCGCGGCACCCGCATCTTCGGCCCCGTGGGCCGGGAGCTGCGCGAGAAGAAGTTCATGAAGATCATCTCGCTCGCGCCGGAGGTGCTGTAACCGATGAAGATCAAGAAGGGCGACCTGGTCCAGATCATCACCGGCAAGGACAAGGGCAAGCAGGGCAAGGTCATCGCGGCCTTCCCCCGCGAGGACCGTGTCCTGGTCGAGGGTGTCAACCGGGTCAAGAAGCACACCAAGGCCGGTCAGACCGCTCGTGGCTCCAAGACCGGCGGCATCGTGACGACCGAGGCCCCGATCCACGTGAGCAACGTGCAGCTCGTCGTGGAGAAGGACGGCAAGAAGGTCGTCACCCGCGTCGGGTACCGCTTCGACGACGAAGGCAACAAGATCCGCGTTGCCAAGCGGACCGGTGAGGACATCTGATGACTGCCACCACCAACGCGCCGCGCCTCAAGCAGCGCTACCGCGAAGAGATCGCCGGGAAGCTGAAGGACGAGTTCTCCTACGAGAACGTCATGCAGATCCCCGGTCTGACCAAGATCGTGGTCAACATGGGTGTGGGCGACGCCGCCCGCGACTCCAAGCTGATCGAGGGCGCCATCCGCGACCTCACCACGATCACCGGCCAGAAGCCGGCCGTCACCAAGGCCCGTAAGTCCATCGCGCAGTTCAAGCTGCGCGAGGGCCAGCCGATCGGTGCCCACGTCACCCTCCGCGGTGACCGCATGTGGGAGTTCCTGGACCGCCTGCTGTCGCTCGCGCTCCCGCGCATCCGCGACTTCCGTGGTCTGTCCCCGAAGCAGTTCGACGGTCGGGGCAACTACACCTTCGGTCTCACGGAGCAGGTCATGTTCCACGAGATCGACCAGGACAAGATCGACCGGCAGCGGGGCATGGACATCACCGTGGTCACCACGGCGTCCAACGACGATGAGGGCCGCGCCCTGCTTCGTCACCTCGGCTTCCCGTTCAAGGAGAACTGACCGTGGCGAAGAAGGCTCTGATCGCTAAGGCGGCCCGCAAGCCGAAGTTCGCTGTGCGCGCGTACACGCGTTGCCAGCGCTGCGGCCGGCCGCACTCCGTGTACCGCAAGTTCGGCCTGTGCCGCGTGTGCCTTCGTGAGATGGCTCACCGTGGCGAGCTGCCGGGCGTGACCAAGAGCTCCTGGTAACACCCCTTCCCGTTCGTCCGACCAGCGCCCGCACGGGCGCCCGGCGGGCGAAAGGAGTCACGTGGGTGGTTCCGGAGTCTCTCGGTAAGCATCTGTTCGGCGGGGCCCCGCCCTTTGATCCCGTAGGGTAGAAGGGTTGGGCGCCCCGCCGCCCAGGAACGACTTACTACGCCGAAGGTCCCCGCGCCGCACCCGTCCCGACCCTGATCGGGGAGAGGGATGGCGCATACAGGAAACCCCGGCGAGAGAGGCCGAAGGCCAATTCATGACCATGACTGACCCCATCGCAGACATGCTCACGCGTCTGCGGAACGCGAACTCGGCGTACCACGACACCGTCGTGATGCCGCACAGCAAGATCAAGTCGCACATCGCGGAGATCCTCCAGCAGGAGGGTTACATCACCGGCTGGAAGGTCGAGGACGCGGAGGTCGGCAAGAACCTCATCCTCGAGCTGAAGTTCGGTCCCAACCGCGAGCGCTCGATCGCCGGCATCAAGCGCATCTCGAAGCCGGGCCTGCGGGTCTACGCAAAGTCCACCAACCTGCCGAAGGTGCTCGGCGGCCTGGGCGTGGCGATCATCTCCACGTCGCACGGTCTCCTCACCGGTCAGCAGGCCAGCAAGAAGGGCGTAGGCGGAGAAGTTCTCGCCTACGTCTGGTAATTCGGGAACGGAGGAATAGCTAATGTCGCGTATTGGCAAGCTGCCCATCCAGGTTCCCGCTGGTGTGGACGTCACCATCGACGGCCGCACGGTTTCGGTGAAGGGTCCCAAGGGCTCCCTGCAGCACACCGTCGCCGCGCCCATCGAGGTCGCCAAGGGTGAGGACGGCGTCATCAACGTCACCCGCCCGAACGACGAGCGTCAGAACAAGGCCCTGCACGGCCTGTCCCGCACGCTGGTGGCGAACATGATCACCGGCGTGACCCAGGGATTCACCAAGGCGCTCGAGATCAGCGGTGTCGGTTACCGCGTCCAGGCGAAGGGCTCCAACCTGGAGTTCTCGCTCGGTTACAGCCACCCGATCCTGGTCGAGGCGCCCGAGGGCATCTCGTTCAAGGTCGAGTCCCCGACCAAGCTGAGCGTCGAGGGCATCGACAAGCAGAAGGTCGGCGAGGTCGCCGCGAACATCCGCAAGCTGCGCAAGCCCGACCCGTACAAGGCCAAGGGCGTCAAGTACGCCGGCGAGGTCATCCGCCGCAAGGTCGGAAAGGCTGGTAAGTAAGCCATGGCATACGGTGTGAAGGTCGCGAAGGGCGACGCCTACAAGCGCGCCGCCGCCAAGCGTCGCCACATCCGCATCCGCAAGCGGATTTCGGGTACGCCGGAGCGTCCGCGTCTGGTCGTGACGCGGTCCAACCGCGGTATCGCCGCCCAGGTCATCGACGACATCAAGGGTCACACCCTGGCGTCGGCGTCGACCCTGGACGCGTCGATCCGCGGTGGCGAGGGCAACAAGACGGACCTGGCCAAGCAGGTCGGTTCCCTGGTCGCCGAGCGCGCCAAGGCCGCCGGCGTCGAGGCCGTCGTGTTCGACCGTGGTGGCAAGCAGTACGCCGGGCGGATTGCCGCTCTGGCCGACGCCGCCCGCGAAGCCGGGCTGAAGTTCTAAGCCCCGGTTCCGAGCTAGCGGACGTAACAGAGAGAGGTAATTCCAATGGCTGGACCCCAGCGCCGCGGCAGCGGTGCCGGTGGCGGCGAGCGGCGGGACCGTAAGGACCGGCGGGACGGCGGCGCTGCTGCCGAGAAGACCGCTTACGTCGAGCGGGTTGTCGCAATCAACCGCGTCGCCAAGGTTGTGAAGGGTGGTCGTCGCTTCAGCTTCACCGCGCTGGTCGTGGTGGGCGACGGTGACGGCACCGTGGGTGTCGGTTACGGCAAGGCCAAGGAGGTGCCGGCCGCCATCGCCAAGGGTGTGGAGGAGGCCAAGAAGCACTTCTTCAAGGTCCCCCGTATCGCCGGCACCATCCCGCACCCGATCCAGGGCGAAGAGGCTGCGGGCGTCGTCCTGCTCAAGCCGGCTTCCCCCGGTACCGGTGTGATCGCCGGTGGCCCGGTGCGCGCCGTCCTGGAGTGCGCGGGCATCCACGACGTGCTGAGCAAGTCGCTCGGCTCGTCGAACCCGATCAACATCGTGCACGCCACGGTGGCCGCTCTGCGGGGCCTGCAGCGCCCCGAGGAGATCGCCGCCCGCCGTGGCCTGCCGCTGGAGGACGTTGCTCCCGCCGCTCTGCTGCGGGCGCGTGCCGGGGTGAACGCGTAATGGCTTCGCTCAAGATCACGCAGACCAAGTCCATCATCGGCAGCAAGCAGAACCACCGCGACACCCTGCGTTCGCTCGGCCTCAAGCGGGTCAACGACGTGGTTGTCAAGGAGGACCGCCCCGAGTACCGCGGCATGGTGCACACCGTCCGCCACCTCGTGACGGTTGAGGAGGTCGACTGACATGGCGGAGAACAACCCGCTGAAGGTCCACAACCTCCGTCCTGCCCCGGGCGCCAAGACCGCCAAGACCCGTGTGGGTCGTGGTGAGGCGTCCAAGGGTAAGACCGCTGGTCGTGGTACCAAGGGCACGAAGGCCCGTTACCAGGTTCCGGAGCGCTTCGAGGGCGGCCAGATGCCGCTGCACATGCGCCTCCCGAAGCTGAAGGGCTTCAAGAACCCCGCCCACAAGCAGTTCCAGGTCGTGAACCTGGACAAGCTGGCCGCGCTCTACCCGCAGGGTGGCGAGGTCACGGTGGCCGACCTGGTCGCCAAGGGCGCGGTGCGCAAGAACGAGCTCGTCAAGGTCCTGGGCCAGGGCGAGATCTCCGTGGCGCTGACGGTGACGGTGGACTCCGTTTCCGGCTCCGCCAAGGAGAAGATCACCGCTGCCGGTGGCAGCGTCACCGAGCTCATCTGAACTCAGTGAATCAACTGACCGGGGATGCCCACGTATTGGGGCATCCCCGGTCGGTCGTTCCAAGGGGGGCCTGGTCGCCGGTAAGGTGGCGTGCACTGTTGCTGTATTTTCCGGGGGTTCTTCCCCCGGGCCCCCACCGCGTGGGCTAATGTCTGCGCGGTTTTGGCCGCTTTGTATCCGTCGATCCTTTAGACCGTCACCTCTCGCTCCAGAGGCGGGAGGCGCAGGAGGCACCGTGCTCACCGCGTTCGCCCGAGCGTTCAAGACGCCCGACCTGCGCAAGAAGCTGCTGTTCACATTGGGCATCGTGCTCGTCTACCGGCTCGGAGCGCACGTTCCGGTGCCGGGGGTGAACTACTCCAATGTCGAAACCTGCATGAAGCAGGCCGGCGCCAATGGCGGTCTCTTCGGCCTGGTGAACATGTTCAGCGGTGGTGCGCTGCTCCAGATCACGATCTTCGCGCTGGGGATCATGCCGTACATCACGGCAAGCATCATCCTCCAGCTGCTGACGGTGGTCATCCCCCGTCTGGAGGCCCTGAAGAAGGAGGGCCAGTCCGGACAGGCGAAGATCACCCAGTACACCCGGTACCTGACCGTCGCGCTGGCGGTCCTCCAGGGCACCGGCCTGGTCGCCACCGCCAAGAGCGGCACGCTGTTCCAGGGCTGCCAGCTCGCCAGCCAGATCGTGCCGAGCGACTCGATCTTCACCACGATCACCATGGTGATCACGATGACCGCCGGTACGGCCGTGGTCATGTGGCTCGGTGAGCTGGTCACCGACCGCGGCATCGGCAACGGCATGTCGATCCTGATGTTCGTCGGCATCGCGGCCGGCTTCCCCGGCTCGCTGTGGCAGATCAAGCTGTCCGGCAAGCTGGCCGACGGCTGGATCGAGTTCTTCTCCGTCATCGTGGTGGGCCTGGCCATGGTCGCCCTGGTGGTCTTCGTCGAGCAGGCCCAGCGGCGTATCCCCGTGCAGTACGCCAAGCGGATGATCGGCCGCCGCTCGTACGGCGGCACGTCCACCTACATCCCGCTCAAGGTGAACCAGGCGGGCGTCATCCCCGTCATCTTCGCCTCGTCGCTGCTCTACATCCCGGCGCTGGTGGCCCAGTTCAGCGGCTCGAAGGCGGGCTGGGCGGTCTGGATCGAGACCAACTTCACCAAGGGCAACCACCCGGTCTACATCGTCACGTACTTCCTGCTGATCGTCTTCTTCGCGTTCTTCTACGTCGCCATCTCCTTCAACCCCGAGGAAGTTGCCGACAACATGAAGAAGTATGGTGGCTTCATCCCGGGCATCCGGGCTGGTCGCCCCACGGCCGAGTACCTCAGCTACGTGCTCAACCGGATCACGTGGCCGGGCTCGCTGTACCTGGGTCTGATCGCGCTTGTGCCAACAGTGGCGTTGGTGCTGTTCAAGGCCAACCAGAACTTCCCGTTCGGCGGGACGAGCATCCTGATCATCGTGGGTGTGGGTCTGGAGACCGTGAAGCAGATCGAGAGCCAGCTCCAGCAGCGCAACTACGAAGGGTTCCTCCGCTGATGCGAATCGTCCTCGTCGGGCCTCCTGGGGCAGGCAAGGGTACGCAGGCCGCGTACCTGGCCAAGAACCTCTCGATCCCGCACATCTCCACGGGCGACCTGTTCCGCGCCAACATCAGCCAGGGCACGGACCTGGGCAAAGAGGCCAAGTCCTACATGGACGCGGGCAACCTGGTGCCCGACTCGGTGACGATCGCGATGGCCGAGGACCGGATGGACCAGCCGGACGCCGAGAACGGCTTCCTGCTGGACGGCTTTCCGCGCAACATCGGCCAGGCCGAGGCGCTGGACGCCTACCTCAAGGGCAAGGGCGTGAAGCTGGACGCCGTCCTGGACCTGGAGGTCCCGGAGGACGAGGTGGTCAAGCGGATCGCCGGCCGCCGGATCTGCCGCAACGACAGCAGCCATGTCTTCCACGTGGACTACCACAAGCCGAAGACCGAAGGTGTCTGCGACATCTGCGGCGGCGACCTCTACCAGCGCGAGGACGACCGCGAGGAGACCGTCCGCAAGCGGCTGGAGGTCTACCACACGGAGACCGAGCCGATCATCGACCACTACAAGGCGCAGGACCTGGTCGTCACGATCCCGGCCCTCGGCAAGGTGGACGAGGTCACCCAGCGCGCGATGGCCGCGCTCGGCCAGGGCGAGTAGCTCCCCGAAGATCAGCGCTTACGGCCGCGGTGCCCGGGTACGGGACCGCGGCCGTATCGTGTAATGGCGCGGCCCGGTGCCGCGGCAGCGTCGTAGTAGTCGGTTTGAGGAAGGCGTAAGCCACCATGGTGGAGATCAAGACCCCCGAGCAGATCGCGAAGATGCGCGAGGCGGGGCTGGTGGTCGCCGCCATCCACGCGGCCACCCGTGAGGTGGCGGTGCCCGGCGCCACCACCAAGGACCTGGACGACGCCGCGCGCAAGGTGCTGGCCGAGCACGGCGCCAAGTCGAACTTCCTCGGGTATGGCGGCTTCCCCGCGACGATCTGCACGTCGGTCAACGACGTCGTCGTCCACGGCATCCCCGACACCGAGACCGTCCTCGCGGACGGCGACATCATCTCCATCGACTGCGGCGCGATCATCGACGGCTGGCACGGCGACGCGGCCTATACCGCCTTCGTGGGCTCCGGTCACTCTCCGGAACTGGTCGAGCTGAGCCGGGTCACCGAGGAGTCCATGTGGGCCGGCATCGCGGCCGTCCGCAAGGGCAACCGCCTGGTCGACATCTCCAAGGCCATCGAGGGCTACATCCGCCGGCAGCCGCGGCCGTCGAACGGCAAGTACGGCATCGTCGAGGACTACGGCGGCCACGGCATCGGCTCCGAGATGCACATGGACCCGCACCTGCTGAACTACGTCGACCGCAAGCGCGGCCGCGGCCCGAAGCTGGTCCCGGGCTTCTGCATCGCCATCGAGCCCATGGTCAACCTGGGCACGCCCAAGACCCACGTCCTGGAGGACGACTGGACGGTCAAGTCGAACGACGGCAGCTGGTCCTCGCACTGGGAGCACTCCGTCGCGCTGACCGAGCAGGGCCCGCTGGTGCTGACCGCGCCGGACGGCGGCAAGGCGAAGCTGGCCGAGCTGGGCATCGAGGCCGCTCCGGACCCGCTGGGCTGATTTCCGCCCGTACGGCGGGTGGCACGTGGCCGACCCCGAGGCGTAACGATCACAGAGCGTGGGCAATAATCGTGGATTCGTCTTTTCGGGAACGCTGACGTAGACTGACGCGTCGGCTGTCGTGCATCCGTGTGCCTGTTTGCCGGGCATGCATCCGTACGAAGTCGATCAAGGTAGCCGATTCGAAGGGCGAAGCGTGGCCAAGAAGCAAGGTGCCATCGAAATCGAGGGCACCGTGATCGAGTCCCTCCCGAACGCGATGTTCAAGGTGGAGCTTCAGAACGGTCACAAGGTCCTCGCGCACATCAGCGGCAAGATGCGGATGCACTACATCCGCATCCTCCCGGATGACCGGGTCGTCGTGGAGCTTTCTCCGTACGACCTGACGCGTGGCCGGATCGTCTACCGCTACAAGTAGATCTTGTCGACGCCCCCTCCCGTGGGGTGGCGGCACTGACCCGGAGAACCTCACATCCCATGAAGGTCAAGCCGAGCGTCAAGAAGATCTGCGACAAGTGCAAGGTGATCCGCCGCCACGGCCGGGTCATGGTGATCTGCGACAACCTGCGCCACAAGCAGCGCCAGGGCTGACGCACGCCGACCTCTCTGCATTTCGCAGTTTCTTCGCGCGACGCAAACGCACAGCAATACGTACATACGCAGACACCCGACCCCTCGCGTCCATCGCGCGGGGACGACACCCCCGGCTCGGAGGCCGGGGACCCGGCTCGTACTGACGAAGAGTCTTACGGGAACGGTGCTGCGGAAGACCTCCGAATACCTCAGGAGCCAATAAATGGCACGCCTCGCAGGCGTTGATCTCCCGCGCGACAAGCGCGTCGAGGTCGCCCTCACCTACGTCTTCGGCATCGGGCGCACCCTGTCGCAGCAGACCCTCGCCGCCACCGGCGTGAACCCGGACACCCGCGTTCGCGACCTGGCCGAGGAGGACCTGGTCAAGATCCGCGAGTACGTGGACAACAACCTCAAGACCGAGGGTGACCTCCGTCGCGAGATCCAGGCCGACATCCGCCGCAAGGTCGAGATCGGCTGCTACCAGGGTCTGCGTCACCGCCGCGGCCTGCCGGTGCACGGTCAGCGCACCAGCACGAACGCCCGTACCCGCAAGGGTCCGCGTCGCGCGATCGCCGGCAAGAAGAAGCCGGGCAAGAAGTAGTCCTCAGCGGACGCTCATCAGCGGTCTTCGCTGTAGGACCGACCACCTCCACCGGGAGTAATACATGCCTCCGAAGGGCCGTACGGCCGGCGCCAAGAAGGTGCGCCGCAAGGAGAAGAAGAACGTCGCCCACGGGCACGCTCACATCAAGAGCACGTTCAACAACACCATCGTTTCGATCACCGACCCCACGGGCAACGTGATCTCCTGGGCCTCGGCGGGCCACGTGGGCTTCAAGGGCTCGCGCAAGTCCACGCCGTTCGCCGCGCAGATGGCTGCCGAGTCGGCCGCCCGCCGCGCGCAGGAGCACGGCATGCGCAAGGTCGACGTCTTCGTCAAGGGTCCCGGCTCCGGCCGTGAGACCGCGATCCGCTCCCTCCAGGCCACCGGCCTTGAGGTCGGCTCGATCCAGGACGTCACCCCCACGCCGCACAACGGCTGCCGTCCCCCCAAGCGTCGCCGCGTCTGACGCATGGCGGTCCGTACGGGCCGCCGCCTGTCGGTCCGCGCTCCGGCGCGGGCCGTCACCGGGCACTTTTCGGGCGGTACGCCGCGACTCCTGGGAGTCGTGCCGTGCCGCCCGTACCCTTGTAGAAACCGCCGGGCCACCGTCCGGCGCAGCTGGCATCAAATAGCGGGTGCCAAGACTGGAAGGCGAAACACCTCATGCTGATCGCTCAGCGTCCCTCGCTGACCGAAGAGGTCGTCGACGAATACCGCTCCCGGTTCGTGATCGAGCCGCTGGAGCCGGGCTTCGGCTACACCCTCGGCAACTCCCTGCGTCGTACGCTCCTCTCCTCGATCCCGGGTGCGGCGGTCACGTCCATCCGCATCGACGGTGTCCTGCACGAGTTCACCACCGTGCCGGGCGTCAAGGAGGACGTCACCGACCTCATCCTGAACATCAAGCAGCTGGTCGTCTCCTCCGAGCACGACGAGCCGGTCGTGATGTACCTGCGCAAGCAGGGCCCCGGCCTGGTCACCGCCGCGGACATCGCCCCGCCGGCCGGTGTCGAGGTGCACAACCCCGACCTGGTCCTCGCCACCCTCAACGGCAAGGGCAAGCTGGAGATGGAGCTGACCGTCGAGCGCGGTCGCGGCTACGTCTCCGCCGTGCAGAACAAGCAGGTCGGCCAGGAGATCGGCCGCATCCCGGTCGACTCCATCTACTCGCCGGTCCTCAAGGTCACCTACAAGGTCGAGGCGACCCGAGTCGAGCAGCGCACCGACTTCGACAAGCTGATCGTCGACGTCGAGACCAAGCAGGCCATGCGTCCCCGTGACGCGATGGCGTCCGCCGGCAAGACCCTGGTGGAGCTGTTCGGCCTCGCGCGCGAGCTCAACATCGACGCCGAGGGCATCGACATGGGCCCGTCCCCCACGGACGCCGCCCTGGCCGCCGACCTGGCGCTGCCGATCGAGGAGCTGGAGCTCACCGTTCGGTCGTACAACTGCCTCAAGCGCGAGGGCATCCACTCGGTGGGCGAGCTCGTCGCCCGCTCCGAGGCGGACCTGCTCGACATCCGCAACTTCGGTGCGAAGTCGATCGACGAGGTCAAGGCGAAGCTGGCCGGTATGGGCCTGGCGCTGAAGGACTCGCCTCCCGGGTTCGACCCGACCGCCGCGGCGGACGCCTTTGGCGCCGACGATGACGCGGATGCGGGCTTCGTGGAGACCGAGCAGTACTGAGCCGCCGTACGGCGGGTTGGCCGGTCTCGGCTGGCCCGCCGTGTCGAGTGCGGCTTGTATCGGCCTTGAGGCCTCGTCCTCAAACGCCGGACGGGCTGGATAGGGATGAGCTGCGCTCAGCCACGACAGCCCAGCGGGCCCCCGGCCCGCGTGCAATCTTCCGCGGGGCACCCGCCCCCCGGGAACTGACACCGGTACCTGATACGGCCGGTGCAGCAATGAAGGAGAAATACCATGCCGAAGCCCGCCAAGGGTGCCCGTCTGGGCGGCAGCGCTGCGCACGAGCGTCTTATGCTGCGCAACCTGGCCACCAGCCTGTTCGAGCACGGCCGCATCACGACGACCGAGGCCAAGGCCCGTCGTCTGCGTCCGTACGCCGAGCGTCTGGTGACCAAGGCGAAGAAGGGTGACCTTCACAACCGCCGTCAGGTCATGCAGCTGATCTCGGACAAGAGCGTCGTGCACACGCTCTTCACGGAGATCGCGCCGCGCTTCGCGGAGCGTCCGGGTGGTTACACCCGTATCACCAAGATCGGCAACCGTCGTGGCGACAACGCCCCGATGGCGGTCATCGAGCTGGTCGAGGGCGAGATCGCCAAGAAGGCCACCGTTGCCGAGGCCGAGGCCGCGACCAAGCGCGCGGTGAAGGAGTCCGACGAGGCCGCCAAGGCCGAGGACACCAAGGGCGAGGCCGCCGAGGCCCCGGCCGAGGAGTCCAAGGACGCCTGAGCCTGACACAGGCCACCGGACGGGCCCGCTCCCCTCAGGGGAGCGGGCCCGTTCCGCTTGAGAGGATGCATGCGTGAGCGATGAAGTGGAGCCCGGGTTCGTACGGGTGCGGCTGGACCTTTCGTACGACGGGAAGGACTTCTCCGGCTGGGCGAAGCAGCGGGCGCGGCGCACGGTCCAGGAGGAGCTGGAGACCGCGCTGCGGACGGTGACGCGGTCGGCGCAGACGTACGAGCTGACGGTGGCGGGGCGGACGGACGCCGGGGTGCACGCGCGGGGGCAGGTGGCGCATGTGGACCTGCCGGCGGAGCTGTGGGCCGAGCACGCGGACAAGCTGCTGCGGCGGCTGGCCGGGCGGCTGCCGAAGGACGTACGGGTGTGGCGCGCCGCCGACGCGCCGTACGGGTTCAACGCGCGGTTCTCGGCGATCTGGCGGCGGTACGCCTATCGGGTGACGGACCACCCGGGCGGTGTCGATCCGCTGCTGCGCGGCCACGTGCTGTGGCACGACTGGGACCTGGACGTCGAGGCGATGAACGCGGCGTCGCAGGCGCTGCTGGGGGAGCACGACTTCGCGGCGTACTGCAAGCGGCGCGAGGGGGCGACGACGATCCGTACGCTCCAGGAGCTGAGCTGGGTGCGGGACGCGGACGGGATCATCACGGCGACCGTGAAGGCGGACGCCTTCTGCCACAATATGGTGCGCTCGCTGGTGGGCGCGCTGCTGTTCGTGGGGGACGGGCACCGGCCGGTGGAGTGGCCGGGGAAGGTGCTGGCGGCCGGGGTACGGGACTCGGCGGTGCACGTCGTACGGCCGCACGGGCTGACCCTGGAAGAGGTCGGCTATCCGGCGGACGACCTGCTCATGGCCCGTAACAAGGAGGCCCGCAACAAGCGGAGCCTGCCCGGGGGCGGCTGCTGCTGAGCCGCCCCGGCGCGGGCCTCGTCAGGACTGGGCGCGGGCGGCCTTGGCCGCCTGGTCCGTGCCGCGCTGCCAGATGCGGTTGTACGCGTACCGGCCGCCGTCCCGGCCTATCTGCAGGGCCTTCGTGGACGCCTTGGTGACGGCCGAGCCGTCGAGGTTGCCGGCGATGGTGAAGTAGGCGTAGCGGCCGGTGGCGTTGGTGTACATCGTGCAGGCCGTGCCCTCGCAGAAGGCGCCGACGCCGCCGCCGGCCAGCGGTGCGAGGCTGGGCTTGTTGGCGTCCTTGACCTTGAAGGCGGCGTCCTTGGAGTCGAAGACCGCGACACCGACGGTGACCGCGACACCGTCCTTGGAGTACGTGGCGCGCAGCAGCTTCTTGCAGCCGTTGTGCTTGAGCACCGAGCCGAGCGCGCCGTGCGTGCCGGCCGTGCAGTCGTCGGTGGCGGCGGTGGTCATCCGGGGGTAGGACCGCTTGTCGATCACCATGCTCTTCTCGGGGAAGAGCGTGTCGGGGGTGAGGGCCGCGGTGTCCTTCTTGGGGTCGGTGATGTAGTCCCGCGGGTTCGGCGGCGGCGGGACGGAGACCTCGGAGAAGGACGGCTTGGGGGCGTCGGGCTCGTCCGGCAGCTGCTGGGCGTGCGGCAGGTTGTTGCCGTTGTCCTTGTTGCTGGTGATCACGGCGGTGGCGACGATGCCCGCCACGGCGACGGTCGCCAGTGCGCCGCCGCCGATGAACAGCCAGCGGCGGCGCTTGTCGCGTGACTCGCTCTCGTCGGCGAGCGCCTCCCAGTCAGGAGTCGAGGAGTCCGGTCCCCCGGGGCCGAACGGCCCACCATGCCCAAAGCTCATGCCGCGCATCCTAAACCGGTTGGTGGAACGTCCGCCGGGCAGCGACAATCCGGCTCATGGGACACGTGGAGGCCGGGCATCTGGAGTACTACCTGCCGGACGGGCGGGTCCTGCTGGGGGACGTCTCGTTCCGGGTCGGTGAGGGGGCCTCGGTGGCGCTGGTCGGCGCCAACGGGGCGGGCAAGACGACGCTGCTGCGGCTGATCTCGGGGGAGCTCCAGCCGCACGGGGGCGCGGTGACCGTGAGTGGCGGGCTGGGCGTGATGCCGCAGTTCGTGGGGTCCGTCAGGGATGAGCGGACCGTGCGGGACCTGCTGGTGTCGGTGGCGTCGCCGCGGATCAGGGAAGCGGCGGCGGCCGTGGATGCCGCCGAGCACGCGGTGATGACGGTTGACGACGAGGCCGCGCAGATGCGGTACGCGCAGGCGCTCAGCGACTGGGCCGAGGCGCGCGGGTACGAGGCCGAGACGCTCTGGGACATGTGCACCATGGCCGCGCTGGGCCTCCCGTACGAGAAGGCGCAGTGGCGGCAGGTGCGCACGCTCAGCGGCGGCGAGCAGAAGCGTCTGGTGCTGGAGTCGCTGCTGCGCGGCACCGACGAGGTGCTGCTGCTGGACGAGCCGGACAACTACCTGGACGTTCCGGGCAAGCGCTGGCTGGAGGAACGGCTGCGCGAGACGAAGAAGACCGTGCTCTTCGTCAGCCATGACAGGGAGCTGCTGGCGCGCGCCGCGGAGAAGATCGTCAGTGTTGAGCCGGGGCCTGCCGGCTCGGACGTATGGGTGCACGGCGGTGGCTTCGGTACGTACCACGAGGCGCGCAAGGAGCGTTTCGCGCGCTTCGAGGAGCTGCGGCGGCGGTGGGACGAGAAGCACGAGCAGCTGAAGAAGCTGGTGCGCGGCCTGCGGCAGGCGGCGGAGAACAGCCATGAGCTGGCTTCCCGCTACCACGCCGCCCAGACCCGGCTGCGCAAGTTCGAGGAGGCCGGGCCGCCGCCGGAGCCGCCGCGCGAGCAGGACATCACCATGCGGCTGCGCGGCGGCCGTACCGGCGTACGGGCCGTGACCTGCGAGAACCTTGAGCTGACCGGGCTGATGAAGCCGTTCGACCTGGAGGTCTTCTACGGGGAGCGGGTCGCGGTGCTGGGCTCGAACGGCTCCGGGAAGTCGCACTTCCTGCGGCTGCTCGCCGGGGACGACGTCGCGCACACGGGGATGTGGAAGCTGGGCGCGCGCGTCGTGCCCGGTCACTTCGCGCAGACGCACGCTCATCCGGAGCTGGAGGGCCGCACCCTTCTGGACATTCTCTGGAAGGAACACGCCAAGGACCGGGGCAAGGCGATGAGCGCGCTGCGCCGGTACGAGCTGGAGCGGCAGGCCGAGCAGCGCTTCGACCGCCTGTCGGGCGGCCAGCAGGCGCGCTTCCAGATCCTGCTGCTGGAGCTGGCGGGAACGACCGCCCTGCTGCTGGACGAGCCGACCGACAACCTCGACCTGGAGAGCGCCGAGGCCCTCCAGGAGGGGCTGGAGGCGTACGAGGGCACGGTGCTGGCGGTGACGCACGACC
This sequence comes from Streptomyces rimosus, assembly GCF_008704655.1. NCBI lineage: Bacteria > Bacillati > Actinomycetota > Actinomycetes > Kitasatosporales > Streptomycetaceae > Streptomyces > Streptomyces rimosus. The sequence goes on from NZ_CP023688.1 coordinate 5,219,830, forward strand.
GCTGGTTCGCGCGGTCCTTCGACCGGTACCTGGTCTTCGGCTCGGACGGGCGGGTGCGGGAGACGTCGGAGCCGGTGTGGGACGAGCGGAGGGTGCAGCGCAAGCGCTGACGCTCCGCTGGAGTCCGTCCGGTGGTGGGCCCGTACCAGCGGCTCTTAGATGGACGCATGAGCGTGGAGGAAACGGGCACAGCGGGCGCGAGGGAGGCGGGGGAGCGCCCGGACTCCCCGGCCGTCGGGTGGCTGCTCGGGCGCGCCCCCTGGGCGCTGTGGGCGGTGGCCGCCGTGCTGATGGGGGCGGTGATCTTCAACATCCACCGGCACAGCCCCACCGTCGGCATGGACAACGACTTCGTGGTCAAGGCGGCGCGGGCGCTGCTGGACGGCGGCGCCCCGTACGCCGACAAGCGGTTCCTTTACCTGCCGAGCGCGGTGCTCGCCGCGGTGCCCGAGGCGCTGCTGTCCGCCGGGAAGCTGCGGCTGCTGGTGCCGGTGGCGGGTGTGGGGGCGGTGGTGCTGGGCTGGCTGCTCGCGCTGCGGATCTTCCGGGTCCCCGTACGGAGCAGGCTGGCGGCGCTCGGGGTGGCGGCCCTGGCGTTCTTCGAGCCGTTCCGCAACGTGGTGAACATCGGCAACTGGACGCTGGCCTCGGTGGTCGCGCTGCCGCTGATGCTGCTGCTGGCGCTGCGGTCCCGGTGGGTGGCCGCGGGCGCGGTCCTCGGGCTCGCGCTGGCCCTCAAGCCGCTGCTGGCACCGCTGCTCCTGCTGCTGGTCCTGGCGCGGCGGTGGCGGGCCCTCGCGGTGGCGGTGGCGGTGCCCGTCGTGGCGTCCGTGCTGGCGGCGCTGGTGATGCCGCACCCGGGCATGTTCTTCACTCGTACGCTGCCGTTCCTGCTGCACGGCCAGGACGGCTTCGCGCGGCCCTTCGACGCCTCGCTCGGCATGATCCTGACCCGGCTGGGCGTGCCGGAGACCGCGGCGTACGGGGTCGCCGCGGTGGCGGCGGTGGCCGGGACCGGGTGCGCCTGGGCGCGGTGGCGGCGCGGTGACCAGGGCCCGTCGCGGCTGGTCGAGACCGCCGCGATGCTGATGCTCGCGGCCTTCCTGGTGTCCCGGCCGTCCTTCGACCACTATCTGCTGGTGGTGCTGCCGCCGCTGGTGGCGTCCGTGGCCCTGCCGGGCTCGGCGGCCCGTACGGTCTGGTTCTGGATCGCCCTCGTACCGCAGGTCAGCGGGCTGGTCTGGCCGCATCTGGAAGCGCTGCACCGGCGGGCCTTCCGGGACGCGGTGATGCTGTGGACCGTCGCGGCCGTGATGGCATGGACATGCGTCCGGCCGCGCGTGCTGCGGGCGGTGGCTACCATGCCTATGGGGCCCGAGAGCACCGATCGCACGCCGGTTCGGGACGTGTTTTGACCCGGCCGGGGGCGGCCCGGTATTCTGCCAGTTCGTTATGCGTATTGGCTTGCTCTATCTCACGTGAGGGGCCCTTACGCCGGTCCACCGGGCCGATGACCAGCGGCAGGAACCCGGGTTGCGTCACCCGTGGGGCCGCCAGTGCTGGCGATCGATCGTGGTGACCAGTACAGGACCCTATTCACTGAAGAAGCGAAGGCTAACCGTGCGTACGTTCAGCCCCAAGCCCGGCGATGTCCAGCGCCAGTGGCACATCATCGACGCCCAGGACGTCGTCCTGGGCCGTCTGGCCTCCCAGGCCGCCTCCCTCCTGCGGGGTAAGCACAAGCCGGTGTACGCGCCGCACGTCGACACCGGCGACTTCGTCGTCATCATCAACGCCGACAAGGTGCACCTGTCCGGCAACAAGCGCATCCAGAAGATGGCTTACCGCCACTCCGGTTTCCCGGGCGGTCTGCGTGCGGTCCGTTACGAGGACCTGCTCGAGAAGAACCCCGAGAAGGCCGTCGAGAAGGCCATCAAGGGCATGCTTCCCAAGAACACCCTGGGCCGTCAGATGCTCTCGAAGCTGAAGGTCTACGCGGGCGCCGAGCACCCGCACGCTGCCCAGCAGCCGGTCCCGTTCGAGATCACCCAGGTCGCGCAGTAAGTCCGGCCACCCCCTAAGACGAAAAGAATCTGAGGAGCATCGTGGCTGAGACCACCCCCGAGACCCCGCTGGACGAGGTCGAGGTCGAGGAATACACCACCGAGACCGAGGTCCCGCTGGAGGGCGAGTACACCTCCGAGTCGCTCGCCTCGCGCTTCGGCGACCCGCAGCCGGCCGCCGGCCTCGGCCGTCGCAAGAACGCCATCGCCCGCGTGCGGATCATCCCGGGCACCGGCCAGTGGAAGATCAACGGTCGCACCCTTGAGGGTTACTTCCCGAACAAGGTGCACCAGCAGGAAGTCAACGAGCCCTTCAAGGTGCTCGAGCTCGACAACCGCTACGACGTCGTGGCCCGCATCTCCGGCGGCGGCATCTCCGGCCAGGCCGGTGCGCTGCGCCTGGGCGTGGCCCGTGCGCTGAACGAGGCGGACGAGGACAACAACCGCGGCCCGCTGAAGAAGGCCGGCTTCCTCAAGCGCGACGACCGTGCGGTCGAGCGCAAGAAGGCCGGTCTGAAGAAGGCCCGCAAGGCGCCGCAGTACAGCAAGCGCTAATTGCCGCTTGGCTGCTCGCGCGGCTCTTGGCGAACGCCCCGGTGGCACCATCCGTGCTGCCGGGGCGTTCGGCTATCCGGGACCAGCGGCGTATACCTGGACGCAATGCTCTGGTCCACGTACATCAACTCGGAGGACACCAGTGGGACGACTCTTCGGCACGGACGGTGTGCGCGGTGTCGCCAACGCCGATCTGACGGCCGAGCTGGCGCTCGGTCTCTCGGTCGCGGCGGCGCATGTGCTCGCGGAAGCCGGCACGTTTGAGGGGCACCGGCCGGTGGCCGTGGTCGGGCGCGATCCGCGGGCGTCGGGAGAGTTCCTGGAGGCCGCGGTCGTGGCGGGCCTGGCCAGCGCGGGCGTGGACGTGCTGCGGGTGGGCGTGCTGCCGACCCCGGCCGTGGCGTACCTGACCGGGTCGCTCGGCGCCGACCTGGGCGTGATGCTCTCCGCCAGCCACAACCCGATGCCCGACAACGGCATCAAGTTCTTCGCCCGCGGCGGCCACAAGCTCGCCGACGAGCTGGAGGACCGCATCGAGCGTACGTACCGGGCGCACAGCGCCGGCGAGCCGTGGGACCGGCCGACCGGCGCCGGTGTCGGCCGGGTCAAGGACTACGACCAGGGCTTCGACAACTACGTCGCCCATCTGGTGGGCGTGCTGCCCAACCGCCTGGACGGCCTGAAGATCGTCATCGACGGCGCGCACGGCGCCGCCTCCCGGGTCTCCCCGGAGGCGTTCGCGCGGGCCGGCGCCGAGGTCGTCACCATCGGCACCGAGCCCGACGGCCTGAACATCAACGACGACTGCGGCTCCACCCACATCGCCAAGCTGCGCGCCGCGGTCGTCGAGCAGGGCGCCGACCTCGGTGTGGCGCACGACGGCGACGCGGACCGCTGCCTGGCCGTGGACCACGCGGGCAACGAGATCGACGGCGACCAGATCCTGGCCGTCCTGGCGCTCGGCATGCGCGAGGCCGGCACGCTGCGCAAGAACACCGTCGTGGCGACCGTCATGTCCAACCTGGGCTTCAAGCTCGCCATGGAGCGCGAGGGCCTGACCTTCGTCCAGACGGCGGTCGGCGACCGCTACGTCCTGGAGGAGATGAAGGCCGGCGGCTTCGCGCTCGGCGGCGAGCAGTCCGGCCACGTCATCGCGCTGGACCACGCCACGACCGGCGACGGCACCCTCACCGGCCTGATGCTGGCCGCGCGCGTCGCGGCGACCGGCCGCCCGCTGGCCGAGCTGGTCCGCGTCATGGAGCGGCTGCCGCAGGTGCTGGTGAACGTCCCCGACGTGGACAAGACGCGCGTCGGCACCTCGCCGGAGCTGACCTCCGCGGTCGCCGAGGCCGAGAAGGAACTGGGCGCCACCGGCCGCGTCCTGCTGCGCCCCTCCGGCACCGAGCCGCTGGTCCGCGTCATGGTCGAGGCCGCCGACATCGAGCAGGCCGGGGCCGTCGCCGGGCGGCTGGCCGACGTGGTGAAGTCGGCGCTCGGTTAATCCCCAGGGCGTGTCTTTTGGAGCAGCCCGCGGCGTCTGGTGATGGGGGCACCTCCCGCGCCCGTCCAGGGCTGCGGGGGAGCCTCGCAAGGCGGAGCATTGCCCTCGGACCGGGTGTCCGTGGGTGATGCGACAACGCCGCGTGGGGGCACCTCCCAGCGGTAGCTGGGGGAGTGCCGTGCCAGGCGTCGCGGGCCCAGGGTGATCCGAAAGACACGCCCTAACCGCGTACGCGCTTCCTGCCGGCCCAGAAGAGTTTCTGGGCCAGCAGCGTCAGCGTGCCCGCGACGACGATGCCGAGAAGGTTCAGCAGGAGCTGTTCCGTGGAGCCCCACGCCTGCTTGTACGAGCTGTAGCCGAAGGCGACGGCGGCGTTCGCGGCGGCGGGGACGGTGGTGACCGAGATCGCCACGCCGACCAGGGCGCCGGACTTCGCCGAGGTCAGTGACAGTGTCCCGGCCGCTCCGGCGAGCAGGGCCACGACGAAGGACATCGGGTCCGGCTGCCAGATGAACGACGTGTTGGGGCGCGCCCCCTCGACCTGGCTCTCCTTGAAGAGCCCCGCCGCGTCCATGAGCAGGCTGAACCCCACCGTCACCGCCATCGCCACCGCGAAGCCCACGACCAGTGCCAGCAGGGCGCGCCAGGCCAGCCGGGGCGCGCGGCGCACCAGGGCCGTGCAGACGCCGGCCAGCGGGCCGAACTCCGGGCCGACGGCCATCGCGCCGACGATCAGGATGGCGTTGTCCAGCACCACGCCGCAGGCCGCGAGCATCGTGGCGAGCGTGAGGAACGCCAGATAGGTGACGGAGAGCGTGGACTCCTCGTGGGTGGCGTCGGTCAGCGACTCCCACAGCACCGCGTCCACGCCCTCGCCGGGCGCTTCCCTCTCCGCCCGGTCCGCGCGGTCGGACAGGGACAGGTCGATGTTCTCGACGGCGATGGCGCCGTCCCGGTCGATGCCGAGCGCCCGCAGCTCGTGCAGCAGCCCGTCGGCGGCCTCGCGGGCCACGTCGCACGTGATCACGTCCCCCTGGGGGTCGCGTGCGGCGCCGGTCAGGACGGCGAGGTGGGTGGTGCCGACCGTGTCCTCCACCAGGTGCAGCACGGCCTGCGTACGGTCGGCGGGGACGATCAGGCGCAGGTGCAGCACGGCGTACTCCTAGCGGAAGGCGGCGGGGCCCGTCGTCGTCAGAGCTTGCGCAGCGAGAGCCGCTGCACCTTGTGATCGGGTCCCTTGCGCAGGACGAGGGTGGCGCGGCCGCGGGTCGGTGCGACGTTCTGTTCCAGGTTGGGCTTGTTGACGGTGCGCCAGATCATGCGCGCGTAGTCGAGGGCTTCTTCCTCGGAAACCTGGGTGTACTTCCGGAAGTACGAGAACGGGTTCTGGAAGGCGGTGTCGCGCAGTTTGCGGAAGCGGCCCAGGTACCACTGCTCGATGTCTTCCGTACGGGCGTCCACGTAGACCGAGAAGTCGAAGAAGTCGGCGAGGCCGAGGCGGGTGCGGCCGTCCTTGCCGGGCAGGGCGGGCTGGAGGACGTTCAGGCCCTCGACGATGAGGATGTCGGGGCGGTGCACGGTGAGGCGTTCGCCGGGCACGATGTCGTAGATCAGGTGCGAGTAGACCGGCGCGCTGACCTCGGACTTGCCGGACTTCACATCGGCGACGAAGCGGGTCAGCGCCCGGCGGTCGTACGACTCGGGGAAGCCCTTGCGCGACATCAGGCCGCGACGGTGCAGCTCGGCGTTGGGGAACAGGAAGCCGTCGGTGGTGACCAGCTCGACGCGCGGGTGCTCCGGCCAGCGGGCCAGCAGCGCCTGGAGGAGCCGGGCGGTGGTGGACTTGCCGACCGCCACGCTGCCCGCGACCCCTATGACGAACGGTGTGCCGGGCTGCGCGCCGTGGCCGCCGCCCGCGTCGCCGAGGAAGGTGTTCAGGGCGCCGCGCAGGTTGCTGGTGGCGCCCACGTACAGGTTGAGCAGCCGGGACAGCGGCAGGTAGACGTCGCGCACCTCGTCCAGGTCGATCACGTCGCCCAGGCCGCGCAGCCGCTCGACCTCCTCGGCGGTCAGCGGCAGCGGTGTCTTCTCCCGCAGGGCGCTCCACTCGGCGCGCGTCAGGTCCACGTACGGCGTGCGCTCGGCGCGGCGGCGGTGCTGCGACTCGGTCGGCTCTGTGGTGAGGGGCACGCGCCCATTGTCCGCGCGCGCGGCGCCCGGTTCTCCCCGGGGTCGGGTTGTGGCCGTGCGTGTCGCGGGCGTGCCGTGGACGGCGCCGTACGGCAGCGGCGCCGCGGGTTGACCGTATAGAGCGGCGGCTTTGATCACGTCGCCCCGTAGGCTGCCCCCATGTGCGGAATCGTGGGGTATGCGGGCGGCCGGTCCGCCCTGGACGTCGTGCTCGCCGGGCTGAAGCGGCTGGAGTACCGCGGCTACGACTCGGCCGGGGTGGCCGTACTGGCCGACGGCGGTCTGGCCGCGGCCAAGAAGGCGGGCAAACTCGCCAATCTCGACAAGGAACTGGCCGAGCGTCCGCTGCCGGCCGGCTCGACCGGGATCGGGCACACCCGGTGGGCCACGCACGGCGCGCCCACGGACGCCAACGCCCATCCGCACCTGGACAACGCCGGGCGGGTCGCCGTCGTCCACAACGGCATCATCGAGAACTTCGCGGCGCTGCGGGCCGAACTGTCCGGGCGCGGTCACCGGTTGGCCTCCGAGACGGACACCGAGGTGGTCGGGCACCTGCTGGCGGAGAGCTTCTCCTCCTGCGGCGATCTGGCCGAGGCGATGCGTCAGGTGTGCCGCCGGCTGGAGGGCGCGTTCACGCTGGTCGCGGTGCACGCGGACGCGCCGGACGTGGTGGTGGGCGCGCGCCGCAACTCGCCGCTGGTGGTGGGCGTCGGCGAGGACGAGGCGTTCCTCGCGTCGGACGTGGCGGCGTTCATCGCGTACACCCGTGAGGCGATCGAGCTGGGCCAGGACCAGGTCGTGGAGCTGCGCCGGGACGGGGTGACGGTCACCGACTTCGACGGGGCGCCGGGCGAGGTGCGCGAGTACCACATCGACTGGGACGCGTCGGCCGCCGAGAAGGGCGGCTACGACTACTTCATGCTCAAGGAGATCGCCGAGCAGCCGAAGGCGGTCGCCGACACGCTGCTGGGCCGGGTGGACGCCTCCGGGGTGCTCTCGCTGGACGAGGTGCGCATCGACGACACGGTGCTGCGCGAGGCCACCAAGGTGGTGATAGTGGCCTGCGGCACCGCCTTCCACGCCGGGATGATCGCCAAGTACGCGATCGAGCACTGGACCCGCATCCCCTGCGAGGTGGAGCTGGCCAGCGAGTTCCGCTACCGGGACCCGATCCTGGACCCGCGCACCCTGGTCGTCGCCATCTCGCAGTCCGGCGAGACGATGGACACCCTGATGGCGGTGCGGCACGCCCGCGAGCAGGGCGCGAAGGTGCTCGCGGTCTGCAACACCAACGGCTCGACGATCCCCCGCGAGTCGGACGCGGTGCTCTACACCCACGCCGGGCCCGAGGTCGCGGTCGCCTCCACCAAGGCGTTCCTGACCCAGCTGGTGGCCTGCTACCTGCTCGCGCTGTACCTGGGCCAGGTGCGCGGCACCCAGTGGGGCGACGAGATCCGGGCCGTGGTGCGCGAGCTGGCCGGTGTCGGTTCGCAGGTCGAGCAGGTCCTCGGCACGATGGAGCCGGTACGGGAGCTGGCGCGCAGCCTCGCGGACAAGGACACGGTGCTGTTCCTGGGGCGGCACGTGGGCTACCCGGTCGCCCTGGAGGGCGCGCTCAAGCTCAAGGAACTCGCGTACATGCACGCGGAGGGCTTCGCGGCGGGCGAGCTGAAGCACGGTCCGATCGCGCTGATCGAGGAGGGCGTGCCGGTGGTGGTGGTCGTGCCGTCGCCGCGCGGCCGGTCCGTCCTGCACGGCAAGATCGTCTCCAATATCCAGGAGATCCGGGCCCGGGGCGCGCGCACCATCGTGATCGCGGAGGAGGGCGACGAGGCGGTCGTCCCGTACGCGGACCACATCGTGCGCATCCCGCGCACGCCCACCCTGCTCCAGCCGCTGGTCTCCTCGGTGCCGCTCCAGGTGTTCGCCTGCGAGCTGGCCACGGCGCGCGGCAACGAGGTGGACCAGCCGCGCAACCTCGCCAAGTCGGTGACCGTCGAATGATCATCGGGGTCGGTATCGACGTGGCCGAGATCGACCGTTTCGGGGCGGCCCTGGAGCGCACCCCGGAGATGGCGCACCGGCTGTTCGTCGAGCGGGAGTTGATACTGCCCAGCGGGGAGCGCCGGGGCATCGCCTCGCTCGCCGCCCGGTTCGCCGCCAAGGAGGCGGTGGCCAAGGCGCTGGGGGCGCCCGGCGGGCTGCGCTGGACGGACGCGGAGGTCGCGGTGCTGGAGTCCGGGCAGCCGATACTCCAGATCCGCGGGACGGTGGCCGAGCGGGCCGCGGAACTGGGCGTACGGTCCTGGCACGTGTCGCTCAGTCACGACGCGGGCGTGGCCTCGGCGGTGGTGATCGCGGAGGGGTGAGCGGCCGCGGCCGGGCGAGCCGACAGGAATGCCGGCGCCGCGCGGGGTGAGACTGGGGTCATGAGGACTGCGTTCAGCGTGGATGTCGTACGGGCGGCCGAGCGGGACCTGATGGCGCGGCTGCCCGAAGGGGCCCTGATGCAACGGGCCGCCGCCGGGCTGGCGGTGGCCTGTGCGGAGATGCTGCGGCGGGTGTACGGGTCGCGGGTCGTGCTGCTCGTGGGCAGCGGCGACAACGGCGGCGACGCGCTGTACGCGGGCGCCCGGCTGGCCCGGCGCGGCGCGGGCGTACGCGCCGTCCTGCTGTCCCCGGAACGTGCGCACGCGGGCGGTCTGGCGGCCCTGCGGGCGGCCGGCGGCCGGGTGTCCGACGACGCCCTCGCGGACATCGCCCGCGCCGACCTCGTCGTGGACGGCATCGTCGGCATCGGCGGCAAGGGCGGCCTGCGGCCGGAGGCGGCGCGGCTGGCGGAGGCGGCCCGGCAGGCCATGGTCGTGTCCGTCGACCTGCCGAGCGGCGTGGACGCGGACTCCGGGGAGGTGCCGGGCGAAGCCGTACGGGCCGATGTGACGGTGACCTTCGGCGCGTACAAGCCGGGCCTGCTGATCGACCCGGCGCGCGAGTACGCGGGCGCGCTGCGGCTGGTGGACATCGGCCTCGACCTGCCTGCGGACGCCGCGGTGGAAGCGCTCCAGTACGCGGACGTGGCGGCGCTGCTGCCCCGCCCCTCGGCGGAGAGCGACAAGTACCGGCGCGGTGTGGTGGGCGTGGTCGCGGGGTCCTCGCGCTATCCGGGCGCCGCGGTGCTGGCCGTGTCCGGGGCGCTGCGGGGCGGTGCCGGAGCCGTACGGTACGTGGGCCCGGCGGCCGGCGAGGTGCTGGCCCGGTTCCCGGAGACCCTGGTGCACGCCGGGCCGCCGTCGAAGGCGGGCCGCGTCCAGTCCTGGGTCATCGGCCCCGGCATCGGCGACGACGGCGACGCGGTGGCGGACGTGCTCGACTCCGACGTACCGGTGCTGGTGGACGCCGACGGGCTGCGCTTCCTGGACGCCGCGCGGGTACGGGACCGCGCCGCGCCGACCCTGCTGACACCGCACGCCGGGGAGGCCGCCGCGCTGCTCGGTGCCGACCGGACGGATGTGGAGGCGTCCCGCCTGCGCTCCGTACGGGAACTGGCCGAGCGGTACGGCGCCACGGCCCTCCTGAAGGGCTCCACCACCCTCGTCGCCGACCCGGCGGGCGGCCCCGTACGCGCCAATCCCACCGGCACCGGCTGGCTGGCCACCGCCGGCAGCGGCGACGTGCTGTCCGGCCTCACCGGCTCCCTCCTGGCCACCGGCCTGTCCGCGCGCGACGCCGCCTCCGCGGGCGCGTACCTGCACGGCCTGGCCGCCCGGCTGGCGGCCACCCCGGACGGCGCGCCGATCCTGGCCACGGACGTGGCGGGGGCGCTGGGGGAGGCGTGGCGGGACGTCAGCCGGTTCTGAGGCGTGCCCGCGAGGAGGCGTGCCCGCGAGCGGCCGCCCGGCCTCCTGCTCACGGCCCCGCACACCTGCCTCTCCAGGCCCCAACCGCCGTCCTGAGACACTGGGTGGATGAACCACACAGCCATGCGTGCCCGTGCGGCCATCGACCTCGCCGCGGTGCGCTCCAATGTGCGGGCGCTGCGGGCCCGCGCGCCGCGGGCCGAGCTGATGGCCGTGGTGAAGTCGGACGGGTACGGCCACGGCGCCGTCCGGTGCGCCCGTGCCGCGCGGGAGGCCGGGGCGACATGGCTGGGCACGGCCCTGCCGGAGGAGGCGTTCGCGCTGCGGGAGGCGGGCGACACCGGCCGCCTGATGTGCTGGCTGTGGACGCCCGGCGGGCCCTGGCGGCAGGCCGTCGAGCAGGACATCGACGTGTCCGTCAGCGGGACGTGGGCGCTGCGCGAGGTCATGGACGCGGCGCGGGCGTGCGGCCGTACCGCCCGCGTACAGCTGAAGGTCGACACCGGGCTGGGGCGCAACGGCTGCCAGCCCGCCGACTGGGCCGAACTGGTCGCCGCCGCGCGCGCCGCCGAGGCCGAGGGCGCGATCCGCGTCACCGGCGTCTGGTCGCACTTCGCCTGCGCCGACGAGCCGGGCCACCCCTCCATCGACGCCCAGCTCGCGGCCTTCGCCGAGGCCGACGCGGTGGTCCGCAAGGCCGGACTGGACCCCGAGGTACGGCACCACGCCAACACCCCGGCGCTGCTCAGCCTGCCCCGGGCCCACTTCGACCTGGTGCGCGCCGGAATCGGTGTCTACGGCCTCTCGCCCAGCCCCGAGATGGGCGTGCCGGAGGACTTCGGACTGCGGCCGGTGATGACGCTGGAGGCGTCTTTGGCGTCGGTGAAGCGGGTACCCGGCGGCCACGGTGTCTCGTACGGGCACCAGTACACGACGTCCGGCGAGACCACCCTCGCCCTCGTCCCGCTCGGCTACGCCGACGGCATCCCCCGGCATGCGTCGGGCAGCGGACCGGTGCTGGTCGCGGGCAAATGGCGGACGGTCGCCGGACGGATCGCGATGGACCAGTTTGTGGTCGATCTTGGCGGGGACCCGGCCCAGGTGGGAGACGTGGCTGTGCTGTTCGGCCCGGGGAACCGGGGCGAGCCGACCGCCGAGGACTGGGCGCGTGCGACGGGCACCATCGGGTACGAAATCGTCACGCGGATCGGTACCCGGGTGCCACGCGTCTATGTTGATGAGCGCGCGGACACGGGGAGCGGGACATGAGCGACAGGACGGGGGCGGCCGCCGACACCGCGATCGACGCGGCGCAGGCGGCGGCCGGGGCGGCCACGGCGGTCGGCGGCTGGACACGGGCCGGGCGCCACGCGGGCATCGCCGGAGCGGCGATCGGCGTGGTGGCGGCGGGCGCCGCGGCGGGCGTGGCCATAGAGCGGCTGACGGTCGGCCGGGGCATGCGGCGCAAGGCGCGGCTCGCGCTGGACGCGGCGGGCCCGTACGGCACGCTGCGCGGCACGCCGGGCACGGCCGTGGCCGAGGACGGCACGGAGCTGCACTACGAGATCGACGAGCCGGGCGACGGCAAGAACACCAAGGGCGGCGGCACCGGCAGCGCGCGCCGCAAGCGGCTGCTGAAGCTGCTCGGGCGCCGCGCCGAGGCGCCCACGGTCGTCTTCTGCCACGGCTACTGCCTCAACCAGGACTCCTGGCACTTCCAGCGCGCGGCCCTGCGCGGCGCGGTGCGCACGGTCCACTGGGACCAGCGCAGCCACGGCCGCTCGGAGCGCGGCAGGTCCCAGCGCGACGGCACCGAGCGGGTCACCATCGACCTGCTCGGCCGGGACCTGAAGGCGGTGCTGGACACCACCGTGCCGGAGGGGCCGATCGTGCTGGTCGGGCACTCCATGGGCGGCATGACCGTGATGGCGCTGGCCGACCAGTATCCGGACTTCGTCGCGGAGCGGGTGGCCGGCGTCGCCCTGATCGGCACCTCGGCGGGCCGGCTCAGCGAGGTCGCCTTCGGGCTGCCGTCGCTGGGCGTCAAGGCGTTCCACAAGCTGGCGCCGGGCGTCCTGAAGGCGCTCGGCTCGCAGAGCGAACTGGTCGAGAAGGGCCGCCGGGCGACCGCCGACCTCTTCGCCGGGCTCGTCAAGCGCTACTCCTTCGGTACGCCGAAAGAGGTGGACCCGGGGGTGGCCCGGTTCGCCGAGCGGATGATCGAGGCGACGCCGATCGACGTCGTCGCCGAGTTCTTCCCGGCCTTCGCGGTGCACGACAAGACCGAGGCACTGGCCAATTTCGACGCCGTACCGGCCCTGGTGCTGGCCGGCGACCGGGACCTGATCACCCCCTCCGACCACAGCGACACCATCGCCGAGCTGCTGCCGGGCGCCGAGTCGGTGTGCGAGCCGGGCGCGGGCCACCTGGTGATGCTGGAGCGCCCCGAGGTGGTCACCGGCCACCTGGAGACGCTGATCGAACGGGCCGCGGCGGCTGCTGCGGCGGCGCGGTCGGCGCGGGCCTAGGGCGGCGTTCCGGCGCCCGTCCGCCGCGGACGGGTCGCGGGCGCCGGGTTCGGAATGCCGGTTGTGTGCGCCGTACCATCGGCGCATGAGCGCCACCGAGACGACCGTGCACGTAACCGTCAAGTCGCCCACCCGCATGCAGGAGTTGGGCCGCAGGCTGGCCGGGCTGCTGCGGCCGGGTGACCTGGTGATGCTGACCGGGGAGCTGGGAGCGGGAAAGACGACGCTGACCCGCGGCCTGGGCGAGGGCCTGGGCGTGCGCGGCGCGGTCACCTCGCCGACGTTCGTGATCGCCCGGGTGCACCCGCCGCTGGCCCAGGGCCCGGCCCTGGTGCACGTGGACGCGTACCGGCTCGGCGGCGGGCTGGACGAGATGGAGGACCTGGACCTCGACGTGTCGCTGCCGGAGTCGGTGGTCGTCGTGGAGTGGGGCGAGGACAAGGTCGAGGAACTGTCCGAGGACCGGCTGCACCTGGTCATCGAGCGCACGGTCGGCGCGGACGCGCCGGGCCTGCCGGGCGGCGCGCACTCCGACGTGGTCACGGACGAGGACGACGTGCGCGAGGTCACCGTACGCGGTGTCGGCGCCCGCTGGGCGGACGTGGACCTGACGGTGCTGGCCGGGGAGTAGGCGGGCAGGGGCCGCGCCGGGCGGGGGAGCGGGCTCCGGTCGTACCGTAGTTTCCGACAAGCCGTCGGGAAGATGTTGCGCGCGCGGCGCCGAACGTGGTCACATGGGTGAAGAGAGAGCCGGTTAGGTCTGCCTAACTACGCCCGCTTGCCCGCCCAGGAGCCACGGGAGGCATCCATGTCGGCCCACCAGCCCGTCACCCCAGGGGTCCGCAGCGGCGCGACCGAGCCGACCCCGACCATGAACGAACTGCTGGCGGCGTGCGCCGCGGCCAGCGCGGTGTCGACGCCGCCGGAGCCGCCGTCGCGTGCGGAGGAGGACGCGGAGGCCGCGGAAGCGGGTGGGCCGCGGGTCATCGGTCCGCAGGAGGCCGGGAGGCGGGACGCGGCGTAAGGGCGCCGCCCCTACGGCTTCAGACGTCGCCCCTCAGGGACACACACGCCGCCCCTCGGGAAACGACCCCCGCCCTCAGGAAACGACGACGATCTTCGTCCCTCCCAGCGCGAAGTCCCACATCGCCGTGCCGTCCTCGCGGGTCTCCCGGATGCCGCCGGTCTTCTTCTTCGCGTTCGGGGTCGGCATGGAGCCGTCGACCGCCGAGCTGAAGCCGATCACCACGTTGTCGACGACCGCGAAGCGCACCACGTGCTCGATCGGCACGCCGTCCGAGCCGGGGATCTTCAGCGACCGGCCGGTGACCTTGTACGTGCCCGGCGCCGGGGACACCGCGCTCGGCGTGACCTCGAACGTCCGCTTGATCTTGCCGTCCGCCGTGACCAGCCACACCCGCTTCGCGCCCAGCGAGTAGACGACCCGCTCGCCCTCGCCCGAGTTCGGCGGGACCGGGACCTCGGTCTTCTGCTGGTCCGCGCCGTCCTTGCCCTTGCCGGGGGACGGGCTCGCGGAGGCCGACGGGTGCTTGCCCGCGGTGGTGTGGTCCGGGGCCGAGGCGGACGCCTGATAGGCCAGGAAGCCGACGGCGGCGAGCGCGGCCGCGGTCAAAGCGGTGACGATCATGCTGCTCTTACCGGACACCGCCGTGCCACCTTTCGTACGCGCGTGACTACGGGTGACGGTAGCACCCGGCAAGGCACCCCCGGCCGCGCCGTAGTCTTGAAGGCGTGCTGCTGCTTGCTCTGGACACCGCAACCCCCGCCGTCACCGTCGCGGTCCACGACGGCTCCCGCGTACTCGCCGAGGAGCGTCAGGTGGACGCGCGCCGGCACGGCGAACTGCTGCTGCCCGCCGTCGACCGGGCGCTCGCCGAGGCGGGCGTGAAACTCGACGCGGTCAGCGACATCGTGGTCGGCGTCGGCCCCGGCCCGTACACCGGGCTGCGGGTCGGGCTCGTCACCGCGGCGACCTTCGCGGCCGCCCTCGACGTGCCGGTCCACGGCCTGTGCACGCTGGACGGCATCGCGTACGCCGCCGGGCTCGACGAGCCCTTCGTGGTGGCCACCGACGCGCGCCGCAAGGAGGTCTACTGGGCGCGCTACGCCGACGCCCGCACGCGGCTCACCGAGCCCGCCGTGGACCGCCCCGCGGACATCGCGGACCAGGTCGGCGGGGTGCCGGCGGTGGGCGCGGGCGCGGTGCTGTACGCCGACACCTTCACCGGCGTACGGAACGGCGCCCCCGAGCATCAGTCCGCGGGCGCGCTCGCCTCGCTCGCCGCCGAGAAGCTCGCGCGCGGCGAGGACATGCTGCCGCCGCAGCCGCTGTACCTGCGCCGCCCGGACGCGCAGGTGCCCGCCAACTACAAGGTGGTCACGCCGAAGTGACCGCGCGGGTGGCTGCCGGAGAGGGCGCGCGGGACGGCGCCGCACTCCGTGAGATGCGCTGGTGGGACATCGCCCCCGTACTGGAACTCGAACGCGAGCTGTTCCCCGAGGACGCCTGGTCGGCGGGCATGTTCTGGTCCGAGCTGGCGCACGCGCGCGGACCGGCCGCCAACCGTCGCTACGTCGTCGCCGAACTCGACGGCCGCCTGGTCGGCTACGGCGGCCTGGCCGCCGTCGACGGCACCGGCGACATCCAGACCATCGCCACCGCCCGCGACCAGTGGGGCACCGGCCTCGGCTCCCGGCTGCTGACCGAGCTGCTGTCCGCCGCGACCGCCTTCGAATGCGCCGAGGTGCTGCTCGAAGTACGCGTCGACAACACGCGGGCGCAGCGGCTGTACGAGCGCTTCGGCTTCGAGCCGATCGGCTTCCGGCGCGGCTACTACCAGCCCGGCAACGTGGACGCCCTGGTCATGCGCCGTACCACCCAGTCCCCCTCCGAATCTCCGGCCGATTCCGGGGCCGGGGCCCCGGCCGCCGCCTCCCCGTCTCCCGAACCTCCCACCGCGCAAGGAACCCCCACCCATGGCTGACGAACCGCTCGTCCTCGGCATCGAGACCTCCTGCGACGAAACCGGCGTCGGCATCGTGCGCGGGCACACCCTCCTCGCGGACGCCGTCGCCTCCAGCGTCGACGAGCACGCGCGCTTCGGCGGCGTCGTACCGGAAGTGGCCTCGCGCGCGCACCTGGAAGCGATGGTCCCCACCATCCAGCGCGCCCTGAAGGAGGCCGGGGTCGCCGCGTCCGACCTCGACGGGATCGCCGTCACGGCAGGACCCGGCCTGGCCGGCGCCCTCCTCGTCGGCGTCTCGGCGGCCAAGGCGTACGCCTACGCGCTCGGCAAGCCGCTGTACGGCGTCAACCACCTCGCCTCGCACATCTGCGTCGACCAGCTCGAACACGGCGCCCTGCCCGAGCCGACGATGGCCCTGCTGGTCTCCGGCGGCCACTCCTCCCTCCTCCTCGCGCCCGACATCACCTCCGACGTGCGCCCCCTCGGCTCGACCATCGACGACGCGGCGGGCGAGGCGTTCGACAAGGTCGCGCGCGTCCTGAACCTCGGCTTCCCGGGCGGCCCGGTCATCGACCGCTACGCCCGCGAGGGCGACCCGGATGCGATCCGCTTCCCGCGCGGCCTGACCGGCTCCCGCGACCCGATCTACGACTTCTCCTTCTCCGGCCTGAAGACCGCCGTCGCCCGCTGGATCGAGGCCAAGCGCGCGGCGGGCGAGGAGGTCCCGGTCGCGGACGTCGCCGCGTCCTTCCAGGAGGCGGTCGTCGACGTACTGACCCGCAAGGCGGTACGCGCCTGCAAGGACAACGGCGTCGACCACCTGATGATCGGCGGCGGCGTAGCGGCCAACTCCCGCCTCCGCGCACTGGCCCAGCACCGCTGCGAGGCCGCCGGCATCACCCTCCGCGTCCCCCGCCCCAAACTCTGCACCGACAACGGCGCCATGGTCGCCGCCCTCGGCGCCGAAATGGTCGCCCGCAACCGCCCGGCATCCTCCTGGGACCTCCCGGCCGACTCGTCGCTGCCGGTCACGGAGCCGCATGTGCCGGGGACGGGGCATGGTCATGAGGATGGGCACGGGCATGGCCACAGCCACAGTCACGATCACTTCCATGAGCTGAGCAAGGACAACCTGTACTCGTAGCTTGTTCGCGTAGGGGGAGAGGGCGGGTGGCCTCGATCACGCTGTTGTACGACGCCGTGGCGCAGGCCACGCCCGCCGCTCTGCCCGCCTTCACCTGTGAGCTGTCCCGGGCCGCCGACGAGGCCCTTCAGGGCGAAGGCTTCCTTTCGTTGCGGCGCTTCGCGGCACAGTGGGCCGTCCACGTACACATCCAACGTGATCCCGTGACCGCCGCCCGGTTCCGGGAACTGGAGGACCTGGCCGTGGCCTCCGCCGACCCCGATGTGGTCCGCGGCGCGGTGGCCGGACTCGGCCGCATCCTGGATGCCGCGCATGCTGCCGTGGCGCACCGCGAAGCGCCGTGATCACGGCACCCCGGCCTCCGAAGGGCGCCGCCGTGCAAACCTGCCCTGCCCCTGCGTGACACCACGTCATACCCTGGCCAAGCCGAAATGCAGACATACGGGGAGGCGGCAGGCCGTGAACTGGATCTGGTGGGTGTTCGCGTTCTTTATGGCGGGGGGTTTCGCCACGGTGGCCGAGACCGGGCGGAAGGCGATGCGGACGCGGCACAAGCGGAAGATGGAGCGGCTGGAGCTGGTGCGGCGGGAGCGGCTGGAGCTGGAGGCGGCGCAGCGGTCGCCGGAGCCGGTGTGCGGGTGTACGCATCATCTCGCCAAGCACGACAAGCAGGGCAGGTGCCATGAGGCGGTCCAGGTGCCGACGGCCTGGGACGCGGAGAAGAAGCCGGTCGCGTACGAGCCGGGGCAGTGCACCTGCCAGCAGTACGTCGGCCCGCAGCCCCTCTCGCAGGTGTACGCGGAGGAGCTGACGGACCGGGCCTAGGCGCCCTCAGGAGGCCGGTGCCTCGCGGCCCAGCAGCATCGTGGGCGCGCCGGCCACCCGTGTCAGGAACACCACGCAGGAGTTCGGTCCGGAGAGCTTGAGCTTTTTGCGCAGGTCGTCGGGTTCGACGGCCGAACCCCGCTTCTTGATCACGGCGATCCCGACGCCGCGCTCGCGCAGCAGTGCCTTCAGCTTCTTGACGTTGAAGGGCAGCGTGTCGGTGATCTCGTAGGCCGTGGCGTACGGGGTCGGGCGGTGCTCGTCGGCCGTCACGTAGGCGATGGTCGGGTCGATCAGGCGGCCGTCCACCTGCTGGGCGACCTCCGCGACCAGGTGCGCGCGGATGACCGCGCCGTCCGGTTCGTACAGCCAGCGCCCGACCGGGCCCGGCTCGGGGTCGGGCAGGCCGGTGCCGAGCAGGAAGTCACCGGCGGGCAGGAGGGTTGCGCGGCGGGCGCCCGGCGCGGTGCCGAACCACAGGACGGCTTCCTTCACGTCGCCGCCGTCGGAGATCCACTCGGCCTCCGCCTCGTCGGGGACGATCTCGTGCGGGATGCCCGGCGCGATCTTCAGGGCGGCGTGCGGCGCCGTACGGGCGGCCTGTACGGCCCAGGACAGCGGCGGCGAGTACGCCTCGGGGTCGAAGATCCGGCCGCCGCGCCCGCCCCGCCGCGCCGGGTCGACGAACACCGCGTCGTACGCCGAGGTGTCCACCTCGGTGACATCGGCGCAGCGCACCTCGATCCGGTCGGCCAGCCCCAGCGCCTCCGCGTTGGCGCGGGCCGCCGCGCAGGTCAGCGGGTCGCGGTCGACGGCCAGGACGTGGATGCCGGCGCGCGCCAGCGCGATCGCGTCGCCGCCGATGCCGGAGCACAGGTCGGCGAGGGAGCGGACGCCGAGGGCGGCGAGGCGGGTGGCGCGGTGGGCGGCGACCGTACTGCGCGTGGACTGTTCGACGCCGTTGGGCGTGAAGTACATGCGCGCGGCGTCCGTCCCGAACTTGGCGGCCGCGCGCTGGCGCAGCCGCGCCTGGCCCAGCGCGGCGGAGACCAGCGACGCCGGGTGGTCGCGCCGTAGCCGGGTGGCGGTCGCCAGCTCGTCGGCCGGGTCGTGATCGCGCAGCTCGGCCAGTAGCGCCTGCCCTTCGGGCGTGTGCAGCGCTGAGAAGGAGTCGAGGTCGTTCGCCTGGTTCACCCGGTCCATTGTGGGCCAGGAGCCGGGTGGGGGAGAGGCGGGGCGGTTCGGGCGGCCCCGCAGCGCGCTCTAGCCGCGTCGGCGGGCGCGGCGCCCATGGCCGCCGCCTCCCTGCACGGCCGGGCCCGGCAGCGCCGCCACCACTCGCGGCGTGGCCTGTGTCTCGTCGGGGTCGGCGGCCCGCGCGCGCCGCCGCGTGCCGCCCCGCCCGCCCGGCGGCCCCACCGGCTCGCGCCGCCGCTGCGCGCTGTCGCTGATACGGATGAGCAGCGCCACCATCACCCAGTTCGCGACGAGCGAGGACCCGCCCTTGGCCAGGAACGGCAGCGCCTTGCCGGTGAGGGGTATCAGCCCGGTGACGCCGCCGGACACGACGAAGACCTGGAGCAGCAGCGCACTGGCCAGGCCCACCGCAAGCAGCTTGCCGAAGGGGTCGCGGGCGGTGAGCCCCACCCGCAGGCCGCGTTGCGCGAGCAGGACGTACAGGAGCAGTACGGCCATCACGCCGGCCAGGCCCAGTTCCTCGCCGACGGTGGTGAGGATGAAGTCGCTGTTGCCCGCGAAGCCGATCAGTTCGGGGTGGCCCTGGCCCAGGCCCGTACCGCTGATGCCGCCGCTGCCGAAGCCGAAGAGCGCCTGCGCGGCCTGGTCGGATATCAGGCCCGGCGGCCGCTCCTTCTCGGGCAGGAAGATGTCCATGGGGTGCAGCCAGGCCATGACCCGGCCTTTGACGTGCGGCTCGGTCGTGCCGACGACGGCGGCGCCGACCACGGCCATGGCCAGGCCGCAGAGCACCCAGCTGGTGCGTTCGGTGGCCATGTAGAGCGTGATCACGAAGAGGCCGAAGAAGATCAGCGACGTACCGAGGTCACGCTCGAAGACCAGCACCAGCAGGCTGATGATCCATATCGTGAAGATCGGTCCGAGCTGGCGGCCGGGCGGCAGCTGGACGCCCATCACCCGGCGCCCGGTGAGCGCGAGCGCGTCGCGGTTCAGGGTCAGATAGCCCGCGAAGAACACCGCGATCATGATCTTCACGAACTCGCCGGGCTGCAGCGACAGTGGCCCGATGAAGATCCAGCGCTTGGCGCCGTAGGTGTCCGCGCTGAAGAACGCCGGTGCCATCAGCAGCACCAGCGCGACGGCCATCGTCAGATAGATGTAGCGCTGGAGGAAGCGGTGGTCGCGCAGCAGCATCAGCGTGCCCGTGCACACCGCCACCCCGATCACCGTCCACACCAGCTGCCCGCCCGCCGCCGGGGCCATGTGCAGGCTCGGTTTCGCCACGTACGTGATGTCGAGGCGGTTCAGCAGCACCAGGCCGATGCCGGACAGCAGCGTGGCGAGCGGCAGGATCAGCGGGTCGGCGCGCGGCGCGAAGCGGCGGACGACCAGGTGCGGGACGAGCGCCATGAAGAACATGGCGGCGGCGAAGCCGGGCAGCCCGTCGGGCAGCTTGCCGGTCATCGACAGGCCGGTGTACGTGTAGCCGAAGACCGTGATCAGCACGGCGAAGGCCAGCAGCCACATCTCCGTACGCCGCCGGTTGGGGGCCTGGGCCAGGGCGGCGAACGTCATCGTGCGCTCGGCGTCGCTCTCCGGGCCCTCCTGGGGCCGGAGCGAGCTCGTCAGTCCACGCACGGGATGCCTCCGCCATCGATCATGGGAGCCGTCTGCCCGGAACCTCCCGCCCCGGAACCGGACTCCACCGCCGATGGGGAAGACGAGGGTGACGGTTGCAGGGTTCCCGCAGGTGAACGGGGTGCGGCCGAGGAGGTGCCGGAGGTGTCACCGGACCCGGCCGAGGCGCCGGGCGCGGCACTGCCGCCGTTCGCCGCCCCGGTCTCCCGGGCGACCAGTCGCCGGATCTTCTCCGGGTCGACCAGGTTCACGTCCTCGCCGCGGTGCTTGGCGAAGCCCTCGACGGGCAGCGTGGAGAATCGTACGTTACCGCCCGAAAGGTTCTTGGCCTGCTCGACGAACGACAGCAGGTCCCAGCCATCGTCGATCACCAGGTCCTGCTTGGCGACGTCCATCAGCTTCAGCAGCCGCAGCGGGTCGGTGAAGGTGCCCGCCGAGTTCAGCTTGTGCGTGGCGGAGGCGAGGAACGCCTGCTGGCGGCGCGTACGGTCCAGGTCGCCCGCGGGCAGGCCGTGCCGCTGCCGTACGAACGCCAGCGACTGCGGCCCGTCGAGGGTCTGCCGCCCGGCCGGGAAGTCGGCGCCCGAGTACCGGTCCTTGACCGGATGCTTCAGGCACACCGGCACACCGTCGAGCGCGTCCGCGATGTGCAGAAAGCCCACCAGATTGACTTCCGCGAAGTGGTCGACCGGCACGCCCAGGAAGGTGCGCACCGTCTCGATCTCGGCGCGGCGGCCCGCCTCCCGCCCCTCGTGCTCCAGCCGGTCGTGGTCGGTGACGCCCTGGCGCGCGAGCCGGTCCTCCGCTGCGGCCTTGGCCAGCCCGTACGCCTTCTTGATCTTGTCTTTGCCGTGTCCTGGGATGTCCACGAGGTCATCGCGCGGAATGGAGAACGCGGTGGCCCGGCCGCCGTCGGCGGGCACGTGCAGCAGGATCAGCGTGTTCGTGTTGTAGCCGCCGATCTCGGACGAGGCGCCCGCGTGCAGCTTCGCCAGTACGTCCTTCGGCAGAGCATCGCCGTTGCGGTCCTTACGGCTGTCCAGCCCCATGAGCAGGATGTTGGTCGCCCCGCCGGACGACTTCGGCGCGCCGTCGCCGAGCGCCCGCGACGAGCCGATCTGCCCGGCCAGGTCCCGGTAGAAGTACCAGCCCGCACCGGCGGTGCACAGCAGAAGCACACAGACGCACAGCGCGAGCCTGCGCAGCACACGGCGCCGCGGTCTGCGCCCGTGCCGGCGCCCCTGCGGGCGGGGTGCGTCCGGGGTGGCGGGCCTGCGACGGTGCTTCATCCGAACAGGCTGGCCGGGCGGGGCTGAAAGAAGTCTGAAGGTTCTGAAGGCGGGTTCAGGAGCGGGCGGGGGCCCCGGACTGTCCGGGCGCCCCGGGGAGTACGGCCACGAAGCGCGCGCCGGAGCGCCCGTCCTCCCGGTCGCGTACGGACAGATCGCCGCCGTGCGCACGGGCGATGCCGCGGGCGATGGCCAGGCCCAGCCCCGTACCGCCGCTCTCGCGGTCGCGCGCCGCGTCCAGGCGGGCGAAGCGCTCGAAGACGCGCTCGCGGGCGGGCGGCGGAATGCCGGGGCCGTCATCGATCACTTCGAGGACGGCCTGGTTCTCTACGGCCTGGTTCTCTGCGGCGGCACCCTCCCGGGCCCGCGCGACGACCCGGACCTCCGAGGCCGCGTGGCGCAGCGCGTTGTCGACCAGATTGGTCAGCAGACGCTCCAGCTGCGCCGGATCACCCCGTACGGGCACGGGCTCGTCGGCCACCACCACCAGCCGGGGCCCGCCGCGCGCCGGCCGGCGCGCGGCCTCCTCGGCCGCCAGCAGAGCCAGGTCGACCGGCTCGGCGGCGCGCGGGGCATGCGCGTCGAGGCGGGCGAGAAGCAGCAGGTCGGCGGCGATCCGCTGGAGACGCTCGGTGTCGCGCAGAGCCGCCTGTACGGAGGTACGGAGATCGCCGGCGGGCGGGTCGGCGGCCAGCGCGACCTCCAGCCGGGAACGCACGGCCGCGATCGGATTCCGCAGCTCGTGCGACGCGTCGGCGACGAACTGGCGCTGCCGGGTGACCGCCTGCTCCAGCCGGTCCAGCGTGGCATTGACCGTACGGGCCATCAGCGCGATCTCGTCACCGCCCGCCGGATCCGGCACCCGCCGGTCCAACTCGCTCTCGCTCACCGCGGCCAGCTCCGTGCGGATCGCGGTGACCGGGCGCAGCGCCAGCCCCGTCACCGCCCAGGCGATGGCGGCGGCGAGCGCGATCAGTGGCGGGGCGCTGGCGAGCAGGGCGACGCCGATGGCGTGGGTGGCGTCGTCCACGTCCGAGAGCACGGTGAGCGCGTACACGTACCGCACCCGGCCGCCCTCGCCCGGCGGCGTCGCCCGCACCACGACCACGTCCGCACGCGAGCCGCCCGCCGTCGCGGCCGGGGCGCCGGTCAGGACACGGTCGGCGGAGTCCTGGCCCGGCGGCGGGCGCAGGTCCCGCAGCTCAGCGGCCAGCGGATCGGCTGACCGCAGGCTCGTGGCGACGACCCGGCCCGCCTCGTCCAGGACCAGCACCAGATCGACACCGTCGGCCGGCGACGTCAGTACGCCGGGGAGCGCCCCGGTGTCGGCCTGCGCGGCGACCTTGCGGGCGGCCACCTCGGTGCGGCTGGTGGTGTTGTCCAGCAGGTTCGCGCGCAGCAGCGCGTAGAGCCAGCCGCCGCCGACGGTCAGCACGAGCGCCATGGCCAGGGCGGCGGCTGCGGCGGTGCGGCCGCGCATGGAAGTCGGATGCCGGTGCCAGAACCGGGTGGTCCGGTTCTGGCTCTGGTGCTGTGTGCGGGGTTCAGTCCTCACCGGGTGCCATTCGGTAACCCGTGCCGTGCACCGTACGGATCGAGTGGCGGCCGAACGGGGTGTCGACCTTCTTGCGGAGGGACGAGACGTACACCTCGACGATGTTGGGGTCCACGTCGGCCGGTGAGTCCCACACCTCGTCGAGGATGTCGCGCTTGGCGACCGCCTGGCCTTCGCCCGCCATGAGGCAGCGCAGTACGGCCAGTTCGCGGGCCGTCAGCTCGATGTCGGTGTCGCCGCGGCGGCAGCGGCGGGCCTCGGCGTCCAGGGTGAGATCGCCGCACTGGAGCGTACGGGGGCGCTCGGCGGCGCGGCCGCGCCGGGTGAGGGCGCGGAGGCGGGCGAGCAGCACGACGAAGGAGAACGGCTTGGTGAGGTAGTCGTCGGCGCCCGCGTCCAGCCCCTCGGCCTCGTCGTACTCGCCGTCCTTGGCGGTCAGCATCAGTACGGGCGTCCAGTCGTCGCGGCGCCGCAGCCGTCCGCAGATCTCGTACCCGCTGGGCCCCGGCAGCATCACGTCCAGCACGATCGCGTCATACGCCGCGGAGAGCGCCAGCTCCAGCCCCCGATGCCCGTCCCGGGCCACGTCCACCCAGTGCCCCTCGGCCGCCAGCCCCCGACGCAAGGAGTCGGCCAGCCCCTCTTCGTCCTCCACGACCAGTATGTGCATGGGGCCATTGTGCGGGGTGTGCCCTGGTTTGTGGCGTCGGCTGGAGGTGGGTGTGGCCCCGGTGGGGGTGCGGGTTTGCGCCTGGGGTTCGGTGGGTGGGGGCTCGGGGCCCCGCAGGGGTCTCTCCTCGTTGCCTGGAGCGGCCGAAGTGTATGGACGCAACCGGGGCTTCGGTCGCCTGCGGGGAGACCCCTACGTGTCCCCGAGCCCGCGCCGTGGGCGGCTTTCCCGCCGCCGTGGCGGGGGTCTTTTACAGACCCCTGGCGGCCGGACCCATGCGGCCCCCTCCGCACGACGCGGAGCCGCCCGGGCCCTGCGCCTACGCAAGGGCGAGCTTCCGCTCATGGGGGGGGCGCGCACCAGGCTTCTTTCCCCCTCCCCCCACCGGCCCGCACACGCCACACCGACGGGAGGGGGTGTGCAGGGGGACACTCCCCGCAGGCGACCGTTACATGGTTGCGTCCAGACATGACGGCCACTCCAGGCGCCGAGGAGATGGCCCCCTGGGCACCCCCGCCCCACAACAAAGCCAATGCGTATCCGCGCGAAGCGCGGTCCAGACCCCCACCCCACCCGCCGCGCCAGCGGCATGCATGGGGTACCCCCACCCGGGGCAAAGTGACCGACGGCCCCGTATCGCCCCCCACCGCGCCGCGACGCAATTGGCACTCCGCTTGACCGAGTGCTAACCGCGTCATAGTCTCGGCCCTGGCACTCTCCACCGGGGAGTGCCAAACACAGCGACGGGCAGGTCCGGCACCCGCGACGACGGATCCACCTGGTCGCCACCTCAGACAGTTAACCCCGTGAGATCTCCGAAGGGGGAGGTCGGATCGTGACGACCGCCAGCTCCAAGGTTGCCATCAAGCCGCTTGAGGACCGCATCGTGGTCCAGCCGCTCGACGCCGAGCAGACCACGGCTTCGGGCCTGGTCATTCCGGACACTGCCAAGGAGAAGCCCCAGGAGGGCGTCGTCCTGGCCGTGGGCCCGGGCCGCTTCGAGGACGGCAACCGTCTTCCGCTCGACGTGAACGTCGGCGACGTCGTGCTCTACAGCAAGTACGGCGGCACCGAGGTGAAGTACAACGGCGAGGAGTACCTCGTTCTCTCGGCGCGCGACGTGCTCGCGATCGTCGAGAAGTAATTCACCGAAGATTGCCTTGATCTGCGCCCCTGGTTCCCGCGTCTAAACAACCGGTCGCCCGGGGCGCAGCTCGTTGGAGAGAACGACTAAGGACACGTAACTCATGGCGAAGATCCTGAAGTTCGACGAGGACGCCCGTCGCGCCCTTGAGCGCGGCGTCAACAAGCTTGCCGACACCGTGAAGGTGACGATCGGCCCCAAGGGCCGCAACGTCGTCATCGACAAGAAGTTCGGCGCCCCCACGATCACCAACGACGGTGTCACCATCGCCCGCGAGGTCGAGATCGACGACCCGTACGAGAACCTCGGCGCGCAGCTGGTGAAGGAGGTGGCGACCAAGACCAACGACATCGCTGGTGACGGCACCACCACCGCCACCGTGCTGGCCCAGGCGCTGGTTCGCGAGGGTCTGCGCAACGTCGCCGCCGGTGCCTCCCCGGCCGCCCTGAAGAAGGGCATCGACGCCGCGGTCAAGGCCGTGTCCGACGACCTGCTCGCGACCGCCCGTCCGATCGACGAGAAGTCCGACATCGCCGCCGTCGCCGGTCTGTCCGCCCAGGACAAGCAGGTCGGCGAGCTGATCGCCGAGGCGATGGACAAGGTCGGCAAGGACGGTGTGATCACCGTCGAGGAGTCCAACACCTTCGGTCTGGAGCTGGACTTCACCGAGGGCATGGCCTTCGACAAGGGCTACCTGTCGCCGTACATGGTCACCGACCAGGAGCGCATGGAAGCCGTCCTGGAGGACCCGTACATCCTCATCCACCAGGGCAAGATCTCCTCGATCCAGGACCTGCTGCCGCTGCTGGAGAAGGTCATCCAGGCCGGCTCCTCGAAGCCGCTGCTGATCATCGCCGAGGACGTCGAGGGCGAGGCCCTGTCGACGCTGGTCGTCAACAAGATCCGCGGCACCTTCAACGCGGTGGCCGTCAAGGCCCCCGGCTTCGGTGACCGCCGCAAGGCGATGCTCGGCGACATGGCCGCCCTGACCGGCGCGACCGTCATCGCCGAGGAGGTCGGCCTCAAGCTCGACCAGGCCGGTCTGGACGTGCTGGGCACCGCCCGCCGCGTGACCGTGACCAAGGACGACACCACCATCGTCGACGGTGGCGGCAAGTCCGAGGACGTCGAGGGCCGCGTCAACCAGATCAAGGGCGAGATCGAGACCACGGACTCCGACTGGGACCGCGAGAAGCTCCAGGAGCGTCTGGCGAAGCTGGCCGGCGGCGTCTGCGTGATCCGCGTGGGTGCGGCCACCGAGGTCGAGCTCAAGGAGAAGAAGCACCGTCTGGAGGACGCCATCTCCGCGACCCGCGCCGCGGTCGAGGAGGGCATCGTCTCCGGTGGTGGCTCCGCTCTGGTGCACGCCGCCAAGGTGCTGGAGGGTTCGCTCGGCAAGGAGGGTGACGAGGCCACCGGTGTCGCCGTCGTCCGCCGCGCCGTCGTCGAGCCGCTGCGCTGGATCGCCGAGAACGCCGGCCTGGAGGGCTACGTCATCACCTCGAAGGTGGCGGAGCTGGAGAAGAACCAGGGCTTCAACGCCGCCACCGGCGAGTACGGCGACCTGGTGAAGGCCGGCGTCATCGACCCGGTCAAGGTCACCCGCTCGGCGCTGGAGAACGCCGCGTCGATCGCCTCCCTGCTGCTCACGACCGAGACCCTGGTCGTCGAGAAGAAGGAAGAGGAGGAGGCCGAGGCCGGTCACGGTCACGGCCACGCCCACTGAGGCACCTCAGCCCGTACGAGGCCCGGTCCCCTTTCGAGGGGGCCGGGCCTCGTCCCGTTGACGGCCGGTGTCGGGTGCTCCGGTGTCTTCAGGCCGAGCGGTCGAGCTCTTCCGGGCGTACGGGGTCGGCGAACGGCAGCCCCTTCGTGTAGCGCTCGATCTCGTCCAGCGCCTGGTCGGCCATGCGGTGCAGTTCGCCGCCGAGGGAGCCGGCGATGTGCGGGGTGAGCAGGACGTTGGGGAGGTCGTAGAGGGGGGAGCCCGGGGGCGGGACCGGGGGGTCGGTCACGTCCAGGACGGCGTTGAGGCGGCCGGATACGAGTTCGGGGAGCAGCGCCGACTCGTCCACCAGCGCCCCGCGGGCGGTGTTGATCAGGGTGGCGCCGTCGGGCATGAGGGCCAACTGCCGTACGCCGATCAGGTGATGGGTGGCGGGCAGTTCGGGCGCGTGCACGGTGACCACGTCGGAGGCGGCGCAGAGGGCATCGAGGGGAGCGAGGGTGACGCCGAGGCGGGCGGCCTCGGCCTCGTCCACGTATGGGTCGTGGAGGAGGACCGCCAGGTCGAAGGGGCGCAGCAGCTCGATGACGCGGCGGCCGATGCGGGAGGCGCCGATGACGCCCACCGTGCGCTGGTGGTTGCCGGCGCCCTCCAGGTCGGGGTGCCAGTTGTGGGGCGCGCGCAGCGCGCGGTAGCGGTGCGCGGTGTGCAGGACGCGCTTGTTGGCGAAGAGGATCGCGGCGAGCGTGTATTCGGCGACGGGGCGGGCGTTGGCCTCCGCTGCCGAGGCGACGGCGATGCCCCGTTCCCAACAGGCTTTTCCTACATACGGTTTGACCGAGCCGCCGGCGTGGACGACGGCGCGCAGGCGCGGGGCCCGATCCAGGACGGTGGCGGTCAGCCGGGGCGCGCCCCACGAGATCAGGAGGATCTCGGCGTCGGCCAGCGCGGCGGCCACGGCCGGGGTCGGCGTGGCCAGGTCGTGGGCGACCAGGCCGGGGTCGGTGCGGGTCAGGTCCGCAAGGCGAGTGCGGTGGTGGTCCGTGAGCAGGCGTCCGGCGAGGCCCGGCTCCATCGCGAGCAGCAGGGCGGGGCGGGAAAGTTCCTGGTCAGGGCGATTGTCAGTGGTGTGGTGCATGGTGGAAGCGTGCTCCTGGTCCGGGGGCGTCACTGGACGCTTCCGGCGGCGAGTCCGGCCTTCCAGTGCCGTTGGAGGGTCACGAAGGCGATGATCAGGGGGATGACGGCGAGGAGGGAGCCGGTGACGACGAGGGGGTAGAAGGACGGCTCGCCGTGGGCGTTGCCGTGCCAGGCGTACAGCCCGAGGCTCACGGGGAAGAGCCGCTGGTCGGAGAGCATCACCAGGGGGAGGAAGAAGTTGTTCCAGATCGCGGTGAACTGGAAGAGGAAGACGGTCACCAGGCCCGGCGCGACCATACGCAGGCCGATGGACCAGAAGACGCGCAGCTCGCCCGCGCCGTCGATACGGGCCGCCTCCAGCGCCTCGTCGGGGATGTAGCCCGCGCTGAAGACCCGCGCCAGATAGACGCCGAACGGGTTGACGAGCACGGGCACCAGCACCGACCAGTAGGTGTTGACCATGCCGGTCCTGCTCGCCAGCAGGTAGAGGGGGAGGGCCAGCGCCGTGGTGGGGACGAGCACGCCGAGCAGGACGGCACCGAACAGCTTCTCCTTCCCGGGGAATCGGTACTTGTCGAAGGCGTAGCCGGCGGCCACGCAGATCAGCGCGCACAGCGCGGCGCCGGCGCCCGCGTACAGCAGGCTGTTGGCGTACCACCGGAAGTAGATGCCGCCGCCCTCCGTGGCGAGGCGGGAGAGGTTGCCGGCCAGGTCGAAGCCCTCGAAGGACAGGGCGTCACCGGCCAGCAGGCCGCCCGCGTCCTTGGTGGCGGCGGTGACCAGCCAGACGAGGGGGAAGAGCGTGTAGAGGACGGCGAGGGCGAGGGCCGCGTTGACGGCGGCGGGGGAGAGCCAGCGGCCGCGGGGGCGGCGGGCTGCGGTGCGTACGGCCGGGGTGCGGGACGGGCGTACGGGCGCGGGGGCCGCCGGGCCGGTGACCGCGGTGCGGGGCGGGAGCGCCATCAGGGCCTGCCCTTCGGGTGGGCGAGCGGGGGACGGGGGCCGCGCGCGGAGCGGGCGGAGAGGCGGGTGACGCAGAAGGACAGCAGCGCGGCGGCGAGGGCGAGCAGGACGGACGAGGCGGCCGCGAGGCCGTAGTCGTTGCGGGCGAAGGCGGCGGTGTAGGCGTACATGTTCGGCGTCCAGGAGGAGGTGACGGCGGAGCCGGAGCCCTGGTTGAGGATCAGCGGCTCGGTGAAGAGCTGGAGAGAGCCGATGACGGTGAAGAGGGCGACCATGACGAGCGAGGAGCGGATGAGGGGGAGCTTGACGGCGGTCGCGACGCGCCAGGCGCCCGCGCCGTCCACGGTCGCCGCCTCGATCACCGAGCGGTCGATGGCCTGGAGGGCGGCGTAGAAGATGACCATGTTGTAGCCGAGCCACTCCCACAGCGCGATGTTGACGACGGAGGGCAGCGCGCCGGAGGGGGACAGGAAGTCGAAGCCGAGGCCGCCGGACTCCATCGCGGCCACGACCGGGCTGAGTTGGGGCGTGTAGAGGTAGACCCAGATCAGGGCGGCGATGATGCCGGGCACGGCGTGCGGCAGGAACAGGGCGAGCTGGAAGAAGCGCCGGGCGCGGGCGAGGGCGGAGTCGAGCAGCAGGGCGAGCGTCAGCGCGCCGGCCAGCAGAAGGGGGAGGTAGAGGGCGCAGTAGCCGAGGAGGACGAGGAAGCCGTCGCGGAAGGCGTGGTCGCCGAGCGCCGCCGCGTAGTTGCCGAGTCCGCTGAAGACCGTGTGGGTACCGCCGAAGCCGAGGCCGGACTGCTGCTCGGTGAAGAGGCTGAGCCGGACCGCGTAACCGATCGGGATGACCATGACCACGGTGAACAGGGCGAAGAAGGGGGTGAGCAGAACGGCCGCGGCGCGCGCTTTGGCGCTCACCGGCCCATGACCTTCAGGCCGCGCTTCCTCAGCTCGCGCACCGTCGCGTCGCTCCCGGCGCGTACGGCGTCGGCCAGCGAGCCCGCGCCGCCCGCCGCCCTGCCGAACTCGTCCTTCAGCGTGGTGTTGGTGGTGCTGGTGGCCGGGCCCCAGCCCCAGTTCTCGTTGACCGAGGCGGCGGCCGCGTCGAAGAGGGCGTAGACGTCCTGGCCGCCGTAGTAGCGGGTGTCGAAGGCCCGCTTGGCGACCGGGCGCAGGGCCGTGGCGGCCGGGTAGGCGCTGGACTCGCCGGAGGCGACCCGGGCCCGGACGGCCTCGGGCGCGGTGGACATCCAGGCCGCGAACCGCACCGCGGCCTCGGCGTGCCGGCTGCTCTTGGTCACGGCCGTCGTCGAGCCGCCGAGCATGCCGCTGGCGGGTCTGCCGTCCCAGGTCGGCACGGGCGCCGCCGCCCACTTGCCGCTCTGGTCCGGCAGCGTGCCCTTCAGCACGCCCGCGCCCCAGGAGGCGCCGAGGTAGCCGACGGTGCCGCCGCCGCGGAGCGAGTTGGTCCATCCGGGGCTGAAGGAGACATGGGTGTGGACGAGGCCGTCCTTGAGGAGGCCCTGCCAGTAGGCGGTGACCTTCCTGGTCGCCGGGCCGGTGGTGTCGAGCTTCCAGGAGTCGCCCTGGGTGGCGAACCAGCGGGCGCCCGCCTGCCAGGCCATCGCCTCGAAGGTGGTCGGGTCGTCGGGGAAGAACGTCCCGATGCGGGCCTTCGGGTCGGCCTTCCTGGCGGCGGCCGCGGCGGTGCGGAAGTCGTCCCACGTACGCGGCACTTCGATCTTGTGCCGGGTGAAGAAGTCCTTGCGGTAGTAGTAGACCTGCGGCGCGGCGTCGAAGGGAACGGCCCAGTTCCGGCCGCCGAGGGTGGTCAGCCGGACGGCCTGCGGCAGCAGCTTTTCCTTCAGCTCCGGCGTCACATACGGGGTGATGTCCTTGATGGCGCCCTGGCTGACGAACTCCGGGAGCGTCGGGTACTCGACGCTGACCAGGTCGGGCGCGTTGCCCGCCTTGACCGCGTTCGAGATCTTGGCGTAGCCGCCCGCGGTGCCCGAGGGAATCTCCTCGAACCGTACCTTCGTGTCCCGGTGCGCGGCGTTGAACGCGTCCACGGCCTGCTTGGTGCCCTTGGTCCAGCCCCAGTACGTGAGGGTCACGGGGCCTTCGCTCCCGGCGGCACCGCCGCCGCAGGCCGGCAGCAGGATCAGGGCGGTGAGGCCGCCGGCCAGCGCGAGAGTGGTCCGTCTTCTGCTCCAACTGGTGCTCATGGCGCGGCTCCTGAGCGGGTGAAGGGGCGCGGCGCGAGGGGGATGGCCGCGATCCGCGATCCTTGGGCCGGGTCTGAGCGAAGTCAAGAGCGAAAGATTGATTGATCGAAAAAAGAACAGGATGGGGGAGGCTGGTGCGGCGTACGGGGGTCAGGCCCCGCCCGCACCCGCCCCGCACGACGCCCGTACCCGCAGCGCGGGGAGCAGCGCCAGATGCCGCCGCGGCGCGGGCTCCCCGACGGCGCCCCCGTCCTCGGTCCTGTGGGAGTCCCCGCCCACAGCAACCCCGCCGGCACCCGTGTCGGCGCCCCCACCCCCGTCCCCCCACTCCCGCAACCGCTCCACCAGCAGCCGCGCCGCCTGCCGTCCCACCTCGCGCTTGGGCGGCGCCACCGCCGTCAGCGGTGTGTCCGCCAGGGCCGCCACCTCGTCGTCGTACGCGACCAGGGCCAGGTCGTCCGGCACCCTTACGCCCAGCTCGGCCAGCCGCTGCACCATCTGGATCGCGTCCACGTCGTTGTGCACCAGCGCCGCCGTCGCCTCCCCGGAGGCCACCGCCGCGTGCAGTTCCCGTACGGCCCGCTCGAATCCCGCCGGGTCCGTTTCGGCCGGTACGGACTCGATCACCGGCCGCGGCCCCGGCACGTCGAGGGCGCGCAGCGCCGCCGCGTACCCCTCGCGCACGGCGATCGCCGTCGGGCTGTCGGCGCGGGCCACCAACAGCGGCACCCCGTGCCCCTGCTCCGTAAGGTGACGCAGCGCCAGCAGCACGCCGTGGCCGTGGTCCGAACACACCCGGTCCAGCCCGGCCAGCGGCCCGTCCGGCGGCACGTTCCGCTCCAACAGCACCACGGGTACGGGCAGTTCGGCCACCCAACCGCCGTGTTCGACCGGGTCTCCGGGTCCTCGCCAGCCCGGCGCCACGAGCAGCCCTTCCGCCCCGGCCGCGAGCAGTCCCTCGGCGCGCGCCGGGTCCTCCTCGGGGCGGTAGTCCGAGATCCGCAGCACGAGCCGCGCCCCGGCGCGCGCCGCGGCCTCGTGGGCGCCCCGGATCACATCGGCGAAGTAGTACGTGGCCGAGGGCGCCAGCAGCCCCAGCACGCGCCCTTCGCCAACGGGCGCGCGCCCCCGGACGCCCCGCTCCCGGGGCCAGGACACCGCCCCGTGCACCCGGTCCAGCAGCCCCTTCCCGGCCAGCGCCTC
This sequence comes from Streptomyces rimosus, assembly GCF_008704655.1. Lineage (NCBI taxonomy): Bacteria > Bacillati > Actinomycetota > Actinomycetes > Kitasatosporales > Streptomycetaceae > Streptomyces > Streptomyces rimosus. Next base: position 5,252,238 of record NZ_CP023688.1, read on the forward strand.
GACATCGCGCCGTACGGTGACGGGTGAGACGCCGAGCTGGTCGGCCAGGTCGGTGACGCGGGCCGAGCCGCGTTGCCGTACCAGGGCCAGCAGACGGTCATGACGTTGCACAGCACGCTCGCGCACGGCGGCAGCCCCCTCGCGGTGTGGTGGACCGGTGACGGCGGGCCCCCGGACCCGTCTTCTCCGCATCCGGACACGCACCCGGACGCGCCCTTGGACACGCACCCGGACGCGCATCCGGCCCGCGCCCGGACACCCCTCCGGCCCGGATGGAGACGCACCCTAGTCCAGGGTGATCGAACGGCACAGGAACCGGTCATTCGATCGGATTCCCTTGACCTTCGATCGCCGCGAGCCGAGGATTTCCAGGGTCGTCGACCGCAAGGAAAGCGCCCATGACCGTGCCGTCCTTACCGCACCCCACCGGCCGCGAGGCCATGCCCCTGCCGCCCGAGGACCGCGAGCTCAGCCCGTACACCGGCTGGACCCGCGCGCACTGGGAAACCACGGCGGACCACCTCCTCCAGGCGGTGGTCCCGCACGCCTCGCCCCGCAACGGGCTCATCAACCTCCCCGGCGTCCGCCCGAGTTGGTCCGGGCCGCGCTCCGACGGCCTCGAAGGCTACGCCCGTACGTTCCTGGCGGCGGCCTTCCGGGTGGCCGGCAGCCGCGGCGAGGACCCGCACGGCCTGCTGACCCGCTACGCCGAAGGGCTCGCCGCGGGCACCGAGCACCCGGTCGACGAGCCGGGCCTCGACGCGCACCCCGACGCCTGGCCGCTGATTCCCGGCACCCGCCAGGCCATCGTCGAATCCGCCTCCGTCGCCCTGGGCCTGCGCCTGACCCGCCCCTGGCTGTGGGACACCCTGGACGAGGAGGTGCGCACCCGCGCCGTCGACTGGCTGCTGCCCGCCCTCGACCCACCGCCCATCGACAACAACTGGTGGCTCTTCGGCCTGACCGTCGGCGGCTTCCTCCTGGACGCGGGCGTCGAGACGGAGCGCGCGCAGGCGTCCGTCGACCGCGCGCTGGAGCGCATCGAAGAGTGGTACCGCGGCGAGGGGTGGTACAGCGACGGCCCCAACCAGTCCTTCGACCACTACAACGGCTGGGCGCTGCACTTCTATCCCGTTCTGCACGCCCACCTTTCCGGCGACCGCGCCCTGCTCGGCACGTACGGCGAGCGGCTGAGCGCCCATCTCGACGGCTACCGCCGCATGTTCGACGCCAACGGCGCCCCGATGCCGTTCGGCCGCTCGCTCACCTACCGCTTCGCCACCCTCGCCGCCCCCTGGCTCGGCGCGCTCACCGGCCACACCCCGCTCAGCCCCGGCGCCACCCGCCGGCTGACCTCGGGCACCCTGCGGCACTTCCTCGACCGGGGCGCGGTGACGGCCGAGGGGCTGCTGCCGCTCGGCTGGTACGGCCCGTACGCGCCCATGCTGCAGGGCTACTCGGGGCCCGCCTCCCCGTACTGGGCGTCCAAGGGCCTGGCCGGTCTGCTGCTGCCGGACGGCCACCCGGTGTGGACGGAGACCGAGGAGCCGCTGCCCGCCGAGACCGCGGACGCCGTCACCACGCTGCGCGCGCCGGGCCTGCTCGTACAGTCCACCGTGGCGGACGGGCTGGTCAGGCTGCACAACCACGGCAGCGCCTCGGTCTTCGGACCGGCCGACCCGAACTACGCGCGGTTCGCCTACTCGACGCGTACGGGCCCTTCGGCCGCCGAGGACGCCCCGGCCGTCATGGACACCGCCGCGAACCCCGGCTCGGACACCACCGCGAACCCGACCCCGGACAACCACTTCGCCCTGCTCGTGGACGACGTGCCCACCGGCCGCGGCACCGTGCGGGCGCTCGGCGCCGGCCCCGGCTGGGCGGCCTCCGCGCACGTCCCGTGCCGCGCGGACGGTTCCGACATCGCCGGTGTACGGGTCGTGTCCGCGACCCTGGCGCACGGCCGCGCCGAGGTGCGCGCCCACCTGGTCACCGGGGCCGCGCCCGGCACCCCCGTACGCCAGACCGGCTGGGCCGTCACGGAGGACGGGCCGACCGCCCAGCTCCACCCCGTACAGGGCTTCGACGCGGACGCGCGGACCGTACGGACGGGCAGTACGCCCTTCGGGGAGCACACCCGCACCGCCTGCCTCGACGGCACGGTGCCCGACGCTCCCGACGGCGCCCTGTTCGTCTCGCTCGCCTCGCTCACCGCCGAGGCGGCGCCGGGACCCGTGCACAAACTGGCCGAGGTACGGGTCACCGACCGCCACACCCTCCACGTGACCTGGGAGGACGGCTCCGGCAGCACTCTGTCGCTCGACTCGCTCGACGGCTGACGGGGCATCAGGCAGCGCACGGGCCGCGGGCACCTCGCCCGCGGCCCGTACCGCAACGTTTCACCGCTCCCCGCCTCACTGCGGGCCGTACTTGCGCCCCGTCTTCGACGTGATCCCGCCGAGGAGGTTGCGCGGCGCCAGCTTCGCCACGCCCATCAGCGCCTTGTAGCGCGGGTCCGGGACGGACAGCGACTTGCCGCGCGCCAGGTCCTTCATCGCCGCGTCCACCAGCTTGTCGGCGTCCAGCCACATCCAGTCGGGAATGTTGTCCGTCCCCATCCCGGCCCGCTCGTGGAACTCGGTCCGTACGAAGCCGGGGCACAGCGCCATCAGCCGTACGTTGCTGCCCGCCAGGTCGCGCGCCACGCCCTGGGTGAACTGCACGACCCACGCCTTGCTCGCGCCGTACGTGCCGCGCGGCACGAACGCCGCCACCGAGGCCACGTTGACGACCCCGCCGCGGCGCCGCTCGCGCATCCCCTTGACCGCCTCCGAGGTCAGCCGCAGCACCGCCTCGCAGTGCACCTTGAGCATCGTGAGCTCGTCGGCCATCGGCACCTCCAGGAATTCACCCTTGTTGCCGAAGCCCGCGTTGTTGACCAGCAGGTCCACCGGGTGGGTGCGGTCGCCGAGCCGCTTCTCGACCGTGGCGATGCCGTCGTCCGTCGCCAGGTCGGCGACCAGGACGGAGACCTCGACGCCGTGCCGGTCGTGCAGTTCGGTGGCCTGCTCGCGCAGCCGCTTCTCGTTGCGTGCCACCAGCACCAGGTTGTGGCCGTCGCCCGCCAGGCGGCGGGCGAACGCGGCGCCGATGCCCGCCGTCGCTCCCGTAATCAGTGCAGTCGTCATACGGGCACGCTATCCGGATCCGCACACGTCACACGCCCCGGCCGGTACGCCCCCAAGGGTCGGCCGCGCCCCGTTCACCCGGTTCAAGCCTCTTGCGCACGGATGTACTTGAGCGCCCCGTCGCGCAGCTCGGGGTGGAGCGCCTCACCCGCCTCCAGGAGCCGCGGCAGCAGCGCGCGTTCGGTGGTCATGGCGCGGAAGGTGAGCGCGACCGTCACATCGTGGTCCGGGCGGTGCTCGACGGTGATCGGGTCCCCGCGGCGGATCTCGCCCGGCTCGATGACCCGCAGGTACGCGCCGGGCGCGCCCGCCTGTGTGAAGCGCTTGATCCAGCCCGGCTCGCCCAGCTTCCCCTGGAAGGTCATGCAGGGGATGCGCGCGGAGGTCACCTCCAGCAGCAGGCGCGGGCCGATACGCCAGCGTTCGCCGATCAGGGCGTGGGTGACGTCCAGCCCCCGGGTGGTGAGGTTCTCCCCGAACATCCCGGCGGGCAGTTCGCGGCCCAGCTCCCGTTCCCAGGCGTCCAGATCCTCGCGGGCGTAGGCGTACACCGCCTGGTCGTCGCCGCCGTGGTGCTTGCGGTTGACGACGTCGTCACCGGCCAGGCCGCTCCCGGCGACGCCCTTGGGGCCCGGCGCGGCCACCGCCACCGGCCCGTCGACGGGCTCCTTGAAGATGCCCGTACGGCCGCCGGCGCCGCGGTGCTCCGTCGGCCGCGAGCGCCCCGTGTTCACAGACAGAAGCTCCATGGCGGCACGCTAGGGCCCATCGGGCCAAAGTCGCGAACGATTATTTCGCGCCAGCCCCAAGACTCGCTTATGCTCGAAGCATGATCGAGGCCCGTCATCTGCGCGTGCTGCGCGCCGTCGCCCGGACCGGCTCCTTCTCCGCCGCGGCGCGGGAGCTGGGCTGCACCCAGCCCGCCGTCAGCCAGCAGATGAAGGCGCTGGAGCAGTCCGCCGGGACGCCGCTGCTGATCCGTACGGGCCGCGAGATGCGGCTGACGCAGGCGGGCGAGGCGCTGGTGCGGCACGCCACCGGCATCCTGGCCGGGCTGACCGCCGCGGAGGAGGAGGTCGCGGCCATCGCGGGCCTGCGGGCCGGGCGGGTACGGCTGGTCTCCTTCCCCTCCGGCAGCTCGACGCTGGTGCCCACCGCGCTGGCCGCCATGCGCGCCGCCCACCCCGGCACCCGCGTCTCCCTGGTCGAGGCCGAGCCGCCGCGCTCCATCGAGATGCTGCGCAACGGCGACTGCGAGATCGCGCTCGCCTTCCGGTACCCGGACGTGCGCGGCGCGGACCCCGCGGCCGAAGCGGAGTGGGACGACCTGGTCGTCCGCCCCGTCCTGGTCGACCGGCTGGTGGGCCTGGTCCCGGAGGCCCACCCGCTGGCCGGGGCCGGTACGGCGTGCTTCACCGACCTGGCCGGCGATCCGTGGATCGCGGGCTGCCCGCGCTGCCGCCGGCATCTGGTGGAGGTCTGCGAGGGCGCCGGGTTCACGCCGCGCATCGACTTCGCGACGGACGACTACCCGGCGGTGATCGGCCTGGTGGGCGCGGGGCTGGGGGTCGCGGTGCTGCCGGAGCTGGCGCTGGAGTCGGTACGGGCCAAGGGGGTGCGTACGGTCGCGATGGAGCCGTGCGTACAGCGCGAGGTCGTGGCGCTCACCCTGCCGGACCTGGCGCAGGTTCCGGCGGTCGAGGCGATGCTCGGCCGGCTCGCGGGGGCGGTGCGCCGCTAGACGGCGGGGCCGGGGCCGGGGACTGGGGCCGCGCCCTTTCGGTCAGGTTTTCCGGATCGCCACGCCCTCGTTGCGCCGTCCGGGTGAAATATCCGAGGAAACGTTTCTTCAGGGGCGGCCGGTGCTCCGGTGCCCGACCGCGGCCGTCGCCGGCACCAGCCGGTGCCGCGCCCGGCCCATCAGCTCCTCGCGCTCGTCCTCGGTCAGCCCGCCCCAGACCCCGTACGGCTCGCGGACCGCGAGGGCGTGGGCCGCGCATTGGGCGCGTACCGGGCAGCGCATGCACACCTCTTTCGCCGAGGTCTCGCGCGCGCTGCGGGCGGCGCCGCGTTCGCCCTCGGGATGGAAGAAGAGCGAACTGTCCACGCCACGGCACGCGGCGAGCAACTGCCAGTCCCACAGGTCTGCGTTCGGGCCCGGAAGGCGGGAGAAATCTGCCATTGCTAGTCCCCTCGAAGCGGTACCGGTTCGGGCTCGGTGCTCACGACCGTACATCTACTGTCTAAGTAGATGTAAATATGACTCATTGCGAATCTAGCCACAGACACCATAAAAAGGGAAGAAAAGCCACCAAATAGGGCACAACGGCGAGAAGTGGGGCGCCGGACGACCTTCGGTCTCCTGCGTGTCCGGGCCCTCACGTAGAGTGTCGAAGGCGGCTGGCCAACCCGTAACTCTTTCGAGTGACCATCGTTGAGAGGGCGGAAGCGGTTGATGGAGGTAGTCCTCGGGCAGGTGTCCGACGCCGTCGATCGCTGAGGTGACGATACGTACCAGCCTGGAGGCTCAAGGTGACGCGCATCAGCTGCGGAGGGCGGTCATGACATCCGTCCTCGTCTGTGACGACTCCCCGCTTGCCCGAGAGGCGCTCCGCCGCGCGGTCGCGACCGTGCCCGGTGTAGAGCGTGTGACGACGGCGGCCAACGGCGAGGAAGTCCTCCGCCGCTGGGGCGCCGATCGCTCCGATCTGATCTTGATGGATGTGCGGATGCCCGGACTGGGGGGTGTCGAGACGGTGCGCCGCCTGCTCTCCGCCGATCCGGGCGCCCGCATCATCATGCTCACGGTCGCCGAGGACCTCGACGGGGTCGCGCTCGCGGTCGCCGCCGGCGCCCGCGGCTATCTCCACAAGGACGCCTCGCGCGCCGAGCTGCGCGCGACGGTCACCCAGGCGCTGGCCGATCCCACCTGGCGGCTCGCCCCGCGCCGGCTGCGGTCCGCCGAGATGGGGGCGGCGCCGACGCTGACCGCGCGCGAGATCCAGGTGCTGGAGGGCATGAGTCACGGCCGCTCCAACGCGGAGATCGGACGCGAGCTGTTCCTCTCCGAGGACACGGTCAAGACCCATGCCCGGCGGCTGTTCAAGAAGCTCGGCGCCTCCGACCGGGCCCACGCGGTCGCGCTCGGATTCCGCTGGGGCCTGGTCCGCTAGGACGGCCGTGACGTGCAGCGATGCGGGGGAATGAGGGTCCCCGCCCGCCCTGTGGCGGGCGGGGCGGCAGCCGGCCTCGCGGGCGCCGGTCACCGAGCGGCATCCCGGTTCCGCGCGCGGTGCCGCATCCTTGAGGTATGGAGTTCCTCGGGGACGGGCCGATCCGGTGCGAGGGGAGGGCGCGGGAGATGACAGCCGGCGCACCTGCCGCTCATAACGCTTCGGTGCACAAGTACGGACCTGATGCCGCGGATCGTGCCGCGCCAAGGCACCATGGACCGATGCGCGATGACGGGATTCAGGAGATCGGCGATCTCGTCGCACGCGCCGTGGAAGGGGATCGCCGGGCCACCCACGACCTGCTGGCCCATGTGCATCCGCTCGCGCTGCGCTACTGCCGCACCCGGCTGTCCCGGCTGCCGGGTGACGCGCGCCACTTCGTCGAGGATCTGGCGCAGGAGGTCTGCGTCGCGGTGCTCTGTGCGCTGCCCCGCTACCGGGACACCGGAAAGCCGTTCGAGGCGTTCGTCTTCGCCATCGCCGCCCACAAGGTCGCCGACCTCCAGCGGGCCGCGATGCGCGGCCCGGGCAGCACGGCCGTACCGTCCAACGAGATGCCCGAGCAGCCGGACGACTCGCTGGGCCCCGAGGAGCGGGCGCTGCTCAGCAGCGACGCCGAGTGGGCCAAGAAGCTGCTGGCCAACCTCCCGGAGAACCAGCGCGAGCTGGTGCTGCTGCGGGTCGCGGTCGGGCTGACGGCCGAGGAGACCGGGCAGATGCTGGGGATGTCGCCGGGCGCGGTGCGGGTCGCGCAGCACCGGGCGCTGAGCCGGCTGCGGGCGCTGGCCGAGCAGTAGGCGTACGGGCGCGGGCCGCCGTTTCACGGGCCGGTGTTCGGCGGATGCCGGAGTCCGGGCGAGCGGTCGCCCGGGGGAACGTACAGTCGAGGAAACGTGCAGCCGTAGGAACGCACGTCCGCGCCGCCACCACTTCATAGGAACGCACAAGTGATGCGCTCCTCACCGGTGGTGGAATGGGACGCCTGTGATGGCCGTTAGCATGGGTGTCCGCGCTGAGGCAAGACCATTTGGGAAGGTGTCATGACTGACAACGTCGACGGAATGCCCGCCAAATTCGCGATGCTCGGTCTGACATATGACGACGTGCTGCTGCTGCCCGGCGCCTCCGAGGTGCTGCCGAACGCGGTCGACACCTCGTCCCGGGTCTCGCGCAACGTCCGGGTGAACATCCCGCTGCTGTCCGCCGCCATGGACAAGGTCACCGAGGCGCGGATGGCCATCGCCATGGCCCGGCAGGGCGGCGCGGGCGTGCTGCACCGCAACCTGTCCATCGAGGACCAGGCCAACCAGGTCGACCTGGTCAAGCGCTCCGAGTCCGGCATGGTCACCGACCCGATCACGGTCCGCCCGGACGCCACCCTGGTCGAGGCGGACGCGCTGTGCGCGAAGTTCCGCATCAGCGGTGTGCCGGTGACGGACGAGGCGGGCAAGCTGCTGGGCATCGTCACCAACCGCGACATGGCCTTCGAGCTGGACCGCAGCCGCCAGGTGCGCGAGGTCATGACCCCGATGCCGCTGGTCACCGGCAAGGTCGGCATCTCCGGCGAGGACGCCATCGAGCTGCTGCGCCGCCACAAGATCGAGAAGCTGCCGCTGGTGGACGAGGCGGGCGTCCTCAAGGGCCTGATCACGGTCAAGGACTTCGTGAAGGCCGAGAAGTACCCGAACGCCGCCAAGGACTCCGAGGGCCGCCTGGTCGTCGGTGCCGCGGTGGGCGTCGGCGACGAGGCGTACGACCGCGCCCAGGCGCTCGTCGAGGCCGGTGCCGACTTCCTGGTCGTGGACAGCGCGCACGGCCACAGCCGCGGCATCCTCGACATGATCGCCAAGGTGAAGTCCAACATCCGCGTCGACGTGGTCGGCGGCAACGTCGCCACCCGCGACGGCGCCCAGGCGCTGATCGACGCCGGCGCGGACGGCATCAAGGTCGGCGTCGGCCCCGGCTCCATCTGCACCACCCGCGTCGTCGCCGGTGTGGGCGTCCCGCAGGTCACCGCGATCTACGAGGCCGCGCAGGCCGCGAACGCGGCGGGCGTCCCGCTGATCGGCGACGGCGGCCTGCAGTTCTCCGGCGACATCGCCAAGGCCATCGCGGCGGGCGCCGACACCGTCATGCTGGGCTCGCTGCTGGCCGGCTGCGAGGAGTCGCCGGGCGAGATGGTCTTCATCAACGGCAAGCAGTTCAAGTCGTACCGCGGCATGGGCTCGCTCGGCGCGATGCAGTCCCGCGGCCAGGCGCGCTCCTTCTCCAAGGACCGCTACTTCCAGGACAACGTCCTGTCCGAGGACAAGCTCGTCCCCGAGGGCATCGAGGGCCAGGTCCCCTACCGCGGCCCGCTCGGCTCGGTGGCCCACCAGCTCGTCGGCGGCCTGCGCGCCTCCATGGGCTACGTCGGCTCCGCGACCATCGAGGAGCTGAAGGACAAGGGCCGCTTCGTCCGCATCACCGCGGCGGGCCTGAAGGAGAGCCACCCGCACGACGTCCAGATGGTCACCGAGGCACCGAACTACGCGCGGCGGTGAGCCGGTAGGCTCCGGGGCCTGGGTTCGAGGGGGGCAGATGCTGTACTCGGTGAGTTACGGCGAAGGCGCGGCCCACGTCCGTGACGGTCTGCCCGAGGACCGCAGAGCCTTGCTGGAGCGGGGCCTCAGGAAGCTGGCGGACGACCCGCGGCCGGAGGTCTCGCTGCCGCTCTCGAAGGACGGGAACACCCGGTCGGTGGCGCTCAGCGAGAACATCGCGATCGAGTACGTCATCAGCGAGGGCCTGCTGATCGTCCTCATGATCCGAGTCGTGGACACCTCGCGGGCGCTCCTCGAAAACGAAGAGTGATCAAGCCCTGATACGTCCCCAGCGTCCCCGGTCGGGGATACTGGGGACGTAATCGTATGGAAGGGCCACACACGTGACTGAGATCGAGATCGGGCGCGGCAAGCGCGGCCGCCGGGCGTACGCCTTCGACGACATCGCCGTCGTACCGAGTCGGCGCACCCGCGACCCGAAGGAGGTCTCGATCGCCTGGCAGATCGATGCCTACCGCTTCGAGCTGCCGTTCCTGGCGGCCCCGATGGACTCGGTCGTCTCGCCGCAGACCGCCATCCGCATCGGTGAGCTGGGCGGCCTGGGCGTGCTGAACCTGGAAGGGCTCTGGACGCGCTACGAGGACCCGGAGCCGCTGCTCGCGGAGATCGCGGAGCTGGACGGCGACGCGGCCACCAAGCGCCTCCAGGAGATCTACGCGGCGCCGATCAAGGAAGAGCTGATCGGGCAGCGCATCAAGGAGGTGCGCGACTCCGGTGTGGTCACCGCCGCCGCGCTCTCGCCGCAGCGCACCGCCGAGTTCTCCAAGGCCGTGGTGGACGCGGGCGTGGACATCTTCGTGATCCGCGGCACCACCGTCTCCGCCGAGCACGTCTCCTCGGCCGCCGAGCCGCTGAACCTGAAGCAGTTCATCTACGAGCTGGACGTCCCGGTGATCGTCGGCGGCTGTGCCACGTACACCGCGGCCCTGCACCTGATGCGCACCGGCGCGGCGGGTGTGCTGGTCGGCTTCGGCGGCGGCGCCGCGCACACCACCCGTAACGTGCTCGGCATCCAGGTGCCGATGGCGACCGCGGTGGCCGATGTGGCCGCCGCCCGCCGGGACTACATGGACGAGTCCGGCGGCCGCTACGTGCACGTGATCGCGGACGGCGGCGTGGGCTGGTCGGGCGACCTGCCCAAGGCCATCGCCTGCGGCGCGGACGCGGTGATGATGGGCTCGCCGCTGGCGCGCGCCACGGACGCGCCGGGCCGCGGCCACCACTGGGGCATGGAGGCCGTCCACCCGGACGTGCCGCGCGGCAAGCGGATGGACCTGGGCGCGGTCGGCACCACCGAGGAGATCCTGTGCGGTCCCTCGAACACGCCGGACGGTTCGATGAACTTCTTCGGCGCGCTGCGCCGGGCGATGGCGACCACCGGCTACTCCGAGCTGAAGGAGTTCCAGCGGGTCGAGGTGACGGTCGCGCCGTCGCAGCACGACAAGCGCTGAGGCATCGCTGAGGCATCCGTAGCCGTCAAAGCATCCGCAGACGGCGAAGGGCCCGGACCGCACTCCCCGTGCGGTCCGGGCCCTTTCGTATGGCGCGCCGGCCGTCCGGCCGCGGTCAGCCGCCCAGCTTCTTGGTGACCTGGAAGCCGCCGGCCCCGGCCAGCAGGTAGAAGACCACGTCGATCGGGCCGAGGTACGCCTTCCACGCCGCGTGGACCAGGCCGAACTGGCTGGAGGCGGTCTCCAGGACCGAGATGTGCAGGATGTCGGCCGTGATCAGGGCGACGCCGAAGACCTGGCCGAGGTAGAGGCCGGCCAGGCCGAGCACCGCGCCGACCACCGGCAGCGCCGCGCTGCGGCCGCCCACCTTGCCCAGTACGGCGCCGATCAGCGCGCCGACGGCGAGCGCCGCGTAGCCGATGGAGGCGCCGTCCACGGCCTTGAGCACCGCGCCGTACACACCGGCCGCGACCAGCGTGGTGACGACGCCGAGCGCGACGGCCAGTCCGGCGTTGCCGCGGCGCGCGGCCGGCGGGGCCATCGGTGCCGGGAAGCCGCCCGGTGCGGGAGCGCCGTACGGAGCCTGCGGCGGCTGGTGGGGCTGCTGCGGCTGCTGAGGCGCGTTCGGCCAGGGCTGGCTCATGTATTTCCCCCGGGAGAGACCGTCGCGGTGCCCGTGCGGCACCGGGGACCGGTCGGCGTGATGGATGCGCACAGATGCGGTGCGCGGTCACAAATTAACAGACCGGTCTGACATGTCCACATGAAATAACGTCCGGGCGGTATCGGAAAGCGCCCCGGAACCCGAGCTCAGAGCCGGTGCGCCGCGCCGGTCGGCGTCGCCCCCCGGGTGTCCAGCAGCAGCTGGGCCTTCACGGACAGGCCCTGGAGGTCGTACGTGCGGTGGTGCTGGAGGAGCAGCGTGAGGTCGGCCCCGGCGGCGGCCTCGTAGAGCGCGTCCGCGCGCGGGACCGGCCGGCCGAGGACCTGCCACTGGTGGACGTACGGGTCGTGGTACGTGATGTGCGCGCCCAACTCCATGAGCCGGGAGGCGATTTCGCGGGCCGGTGAGCCTTCCTCGTCGCCGATGTCCGGCTTGTACGTGACGCCGAGCAGCAGGACGCGGGCGCCGCGCGCCGACTTGCCGTGCTCGTTGAGCAGGGTGGCGCAGCGCTGTACGACGTAGCGCGGCATCCGGGTGTTGACCTCCTGCGCCAGCTCGACCAGGCGCAGCGGGTAGCCCAGTGAACGCCCCTTGTAGGAGTAGTAGTTGGGGTCGATCGGCGCGGTGTGGCCGCCGACGCCGGGGCCGGGGCGGAACGCCTGGAAGCCGAACGGCTTGGTCTCGGCGCAGCGGATGACGTCCCACAGGTCGACGCCGATGTCGTGGCAGAGCACCGCCATCTCGTTCATGAGCGCGATGTTCAGGTGCCGGTAGTTGGTCTCCAGCAGCTTGGCCGTCTCCGCCTCGCGCGGCCCGCGGGCCCGTACGACCCGGTCGGTGAGCCGCCCGTAGAACGCCGCCGCGGCTTCCGTGCAGGCGGGGGTCAGGCCGCCGATGACCTTCGGGGTGCTGCCGTAGCGGTGGGCGCGGCTGCCGGGGTCGTGGCGGGCGGGGGAGTGGGCGAGGTGGAAGTCGCGTCCCGCGGTCAGGCCGGAGCCCTCTTCCAGGAGGGGGCGCAGGAATTCCTCGGTGGTGCCCGGGTAGACGGTGGATTCCAGGATCACCGTGGTGTGCGGGCGCAGGTGCGCCGCCAGTACGCGGGCGGCGTCGGCGACCGCGGACAGGTCGAGGGCGCCGTCCTCGCCGAGCGGGGTGGGGGCGCAGATGACAGCGGTACGGACCCGGCCGAGCGCGGCGGGATCGTCGGTGGTGCGGAATCCGGCCGCGAGCAGCCGGCGGATCTCGGGAGCGGTGAGGGGGCCGTGCGCGGCGGGTGGATGCGCCGCCGCGGGCGCGGGCGCGTCGGGCGCGGCCGGCGGGCCGGGGTCGTAGCCGATGGTGCGGACGCCGGCGGCGGTGGCGGCCTGGGCGAGGGGGAGACCGATATGGCCTAGTCCGATGACGGCGAGGTCTGCGGGCATGGCTGGCTGCCGTCCTTCCCGAGCGGTTCCGGATGGGGCGGTGAAGCATAAGAACATAAATAGACTAAGCGGACATTTGGCCCAGAATGGGGATTGCGGCGGCCGGGTGTTGCCCGGTCGCCGGAGGGTGGATACGGGCCGGTGGCGCGGCCAGAATCGACGGACGGGGAGTGTGACCCCGACCACAGCGGGAGGCAGCGGTGAGGACAGCGACACTCGGACCGGCCCAGCGTGCCGAAGCGCTCGCACGGATGGCGGAACGGGAGCTGGATGTTTTGGTGGTCGGCGGCGGGGTGGTCGGTGCCGGTACGGCACTGGACGCGGCGACCCGCGGGCTGGACACCGGACTGGTCGAGGCACGTGACTGGTCGTCGGGCACGTCGAGCCGGTCGAGCAAGCTCATCCACGGTGGGCTGCGCTACCTGGAGATGCTGGACTTCGCGCTCGTACGCGAAGCGCTGAAGGAACGCGGGCTGCTCCTGGAACGGCTCGCGCCGCACCTGGTCAAGCCGGTCCCGTTCCTCTACCCGCTCACCCACAAGGGCTGGGAGCGCTGGTACGCGGGCTCCGGCGTCGCGCTCTACGACGGCATGTCGGTCTCCTCGGGACACGGCCGCGGCCTGCCCGTACACCGGCACCTCTCGCACAAGCGGGCCCTCAGAGTGGCGCCCTGCCTGAAGAAGGACGCCCTGGTGGGCGCGTTGCAGTACTACGACGCGCAGGTGGACGACGCCCGCTTCGTGATGAACCTCGTACGGACCGCCGCCCTGTACGGCGCCGAGGCCGCCAACCGGGCCCGGGTCGTCGGCTTCCTGCGCGAGGGCGAGCGCGTCGTCGGCGCCCGGGTGCAGGACGTCGAGGCGGGCGGCGAGTACGAGGTACGGGCCCGCCAGGTGGTGAACGCGACCGGCGTGTGGACCGACGACACGCAGGCCCTGATCGGTGAGCGTGGCCAGTTCCACGTACGGGCGTCGAAGGGCATCCACCTGGTCGTGCCGAAGGACCGCATCCACTCCACGACGGGGCTGATCCTGCGCACGGAGAAGAGCGTGCTGTTCGTCATCCCCTGGGGGCGGCACTGGATCGTCGGTACGACCGACACGGACTGGGACCTGGACAAGGCCCACCCGGCCGCGTCCAGCGCCGACATCGACTACCTGCTGGAGCACGTGAACTCGGTGCTCGCGACGCCGCTGACCCGCGACGACGTGGAGGGCGTCTACGCGGGCCTGCGCCCGCTGCTGGCCGGCGAGTCGGACGCGACCAGCAAGCTGTCGCGCGAGCACACGGTCGCGCACCCGGTGCCGGGCGTCGTGGTGGTCGCGGGCGGCAAGTACACGACGTACCGCGTCATGGCCAAGGACGCGGTGGACGAGGCGGTCCACGCGCTGGACCAGCGGGTGGCCGAGTGCGTCACGGAGGACACGCCGCTCGTCGGAGCGGAGGGCTACAAGGCGATGTGGAACGCCCGCGCCCAGACCGCCGCGCGTACCGGCCTGCACGTGGTGCGCGTCGAACACCTGCTGAATCGTTACGGCGCACTGGCCGACGAACTCCTCGACCTCATCGTCACCGACCCGGCGCTCGGTGAGCCGCTCGCCGCCGCCGACGACTACCTGCGCGCCGAAATCGTCTACGCCTGCACCCACGAAGGAGCGCGGCACCTGGACGACGTCCTCACCCGGCGCACCCGCATCTCCATCGAAACCTTTGACCGGGGCACCCGCAGCGCGCGGGAATGCGCCGAGCTGATGGCGCCGGTGCTGGGCTGGGACGCGGACCAGATCGACCGCGAAGTGCAGCACTACGAGAAGCGGGTCGAGGCGGAACGGGAGTCGCAGCGGCAGCCGGATGACCTCACGGCCGACGCGGCACGCCTGGGGGCGCCGGACATCGTGCCTCTCTGACGGGCCTCGCGCCTATCCGGCGGCCCCCCTGCCCGGCTGACGGCAGAACTCCGCCGTCAGCACGGACACGGCCCGGTCCGCCGCCGCCCGGGTGTCCGTGTTGATGTGCAGGCTCAGCACATGGCGGCCGTCCGCCGTGGCGGCGGTCTGCGCGTACGAGCCGTTGATGTCGCCGTTGTGCCCCCACACGGTGGTGCCGCAGGGCAGCTCGACGGCGTACAGACCCAGGCCGTACGCGTCGTCCGCCCGCCGCGCGCTGCGCAGCTGCGCCGTCTCGCGCGGCGGCAGCAGCCTGCCGCCGAGGAGCGCGGCGAAGAACCGGTTGAGGTCGCCGAGCGTGGTGACCATCTCGCCCGCGGCGCCCGCCCGGCTCGGATCGAGGGCGGTGGCGTCCATCCGGCGCGCTCCGACGACGGAGTAGCCGCGCCCGTGCGGCTCGGGCAGGGCCGGGTCGGTGCCGGGGAAGGACGTACCGGAAAGCCGTACCGGGCGCACGATGCGCCGCGTCACCTCTTCGGCGTACGGATGCCCGGTGACATGTTCGATGACCTGGCCCAGAAGCAGGTAATCGGTGTTGGAGTACGCGTACCGGGCGCCCGGCGGCGCGGTCGGCGGATGGCGCAGGGCGGTGCGCAGCAGCTCGGCGGGCGTGTGCGTGTCGTAGCGGTGGGCGCGGAAGCCGCTGCCGTACAGCTGGTGGGCCAGCCGCGGGTCGCGGGTGTAGTTGAACAAGCCGCTCGTGTGGTTCAGCAATTGGCGGATCGTTACGCGGGACAGTTCACCGGCGTACCTCCCGGCCGCGGCGCGGAGGCTGTCCGGCAGGCGGGGCAGGACCGGGTCCTGGAGCCGGAGCCGGTGCTCGGCGGCGAGCTGGAGCACCACGGTCGCCACGAAGGGCTTGGTCAGGCTGCCCGCGCGGAAGTGGTCGGCGCGCCGCGGCGGCCGTCCGCTTTTCAGGTCGGCGACGCCCGCGGCGGTGAAGCGGGACGCCTGGCCGCCGACGGTGCTGAGCGCCGCGGCGCCGGGCGCCCCGTCCCGTACCAGCCGGCGCAGCGCGGGTGTGGTCCGGTCCGGCGGCGGGGCGAGGGCCGCGGGCGCGCCCAGGTGCTGCGGGGCCCGGAGCGAGGTGCAGGACGTGACGGCGGGTGCGGCCAGGACCGCCAGGGCGACGGCGAGGGCGGGCAGGCGCCGGGAGACGCGGGACGGGCCCCGGGCTCCGGCGTACGCGGTGCGGACGAGGGGCGTGATCCGGCCGGTGGCAACGGTCCGGACGGCGGCGGTGGGGGTGCGCCACATCGTCGTTTCCGACCTCGTTCCTGTCCTCGTGTTCGGGTCGCGGAGCCCGGCCGCACCGCGCCGACGAGGCCCTCGTCGGCGACAGCGCCGCCCGTACGGGCCATCATGGCGGGTGCACAACAGGCGCCGAGTCGTGGACCCTGGCCTTCCCCACAGGCGCGGATGAGAGAGAATGAAGGCTCCGCCAGGGTGGGTTGTCCGAGTTGGGCCAGTTTGGTGATCGACGCGTGTTCGAGATGCCAACTCGGCTGGATTGCAGAGGGGATTCAGTGGGCGACGAGGTCGAGATGGACGGCAAGGAGGGCAGGCTGCTCGCCGGCCGGTACCGGCTCGCCGAAGTCCTCGGCCGGGGCGGAATGGGTACGGTCTGGCGCGCAACGGACGAAGTGCTCGGCCGTACGGTCGCGGTCAAGGAACTGCGTTTCCCTGGCGGGGTCGAGGAGGACGAGAAGCGCCGGCTGATCACCCGTACGCTGCGGGAGGCCAAGGCGATCGCCCGGATCCGCAACAACGGCGCGGTCACGGTCTACGACGTGGTCGACGAGGACGACCGCCCGTGGATCGTCATGGAGCTGGTCGAGGGCCGCTCGCTCGCCGAGGTGGTGCGCGACGACGGCCCCCTGACGCCGCGCCGGGCGGCGGAGGTGGGCCTCGCCGTCCTCGACGTGCTGCGCGCCGCGCACCGCGAGGGCATCCTGCACCGCGACGTGAAGCCCTCCAACGTCCTGATGTCCGACGACGGCCGGGTCGTGCTCACCGACTTCGGCATCGCCCAGGTGGAGGGCGACCCCTCGCTGACCTCCACCGGCATGCTCGTCGGCGCGCCGTCCTACATATCGCCCGAGCGGGCGCGCGGCCAGAAGCCCGGCCCCCCGGCCGACCTGTGGTCGCTGGGCGGCCTGCTGTACGCCTGCGTCGAGGGCGTCCCCCCGTACGACAAGGGCTCGGCGATCGCCACCCTGACCGCGGTGATGACCGAGCCGCTGGAGCCGCCGAAGAGCGCCGGCCCGCTGGAAGAGGTCATCTACGGGCTGCTCGTGAAGGACCCGGCGGCGCGCCTCGACGACCGGGGCGCGCGGGCGCTGCTCCTGGACGCGGCCAACGCGCCGGAGGACACCGGACCGGAGCCGCCCGCTCCGGATGCCACGCGCGCGATGGCGCTGCCGGTCGTCCCGGAAGAGTCTTCGGCGAAGGCCAAGGACCGTGCCCGCGACAAGGACCGGGACCAGAAGCCCTCGTCGTCGCGCCCGCAGTGGAAGCCGAAGCCGCGCCCGAAGGAAGACGAGAGACGCGCACCGGAGAGGGACCGCGGCAGCGTGCCGGGCGCCCGCGCGGCCTCCGCTTCCGCCCCGCTCACGGACACCTCCCGTACGGGCACGGGATCGGGCGCCAAGCCGTCCACCGCCTCGACGACGCGCGGCACCACCACCGGGCAGTCGCGGACCGACTCGACCAACGGGCCGAAGAACTGGCCGACCGCGGTCGGTTCCGCCGGGCGTACCGGCTTCGAGTCGGAGAGCGCCAAGGAGAAGGTCCGCAACGCGCTCCAGGCGGTCCGCAAGGCGGCGACCGCCGCTGCCGCGGCAGCCCGGCCGGAATCCAGGCCGGACGGCGGGACGCGCCCCTCCGGCCCGCCGAAGGCGTCCGTCACCGATGTCGTGCCGCGCCGCACGCTCGTCATCGCCGCGGTGGTCGTGGTGCTCGCCGTCCTGGGCACGGTGCTGGCCTTCGCGCTGAGCGGTGACGATGAGAAGGGCGGCGGCAAGGCCGCGGGCACGGCCGCCACCGGCCAGGCCGACCCCTCCAAGGGCGGTTCGGGGAAGGGTGCGGACGGCGCCGCGTCGCAGCCGACGGACGGCAAACCGGGCGGCCGGAGCACCCAGGGCGGCAAGCCGGGCGGTGCCGGCCAGGGCAAGGCGGGCCTGCCGCAGGGGTACGGAACCGTGTCGAACGGGGGCTTCCACTTCGCCGTCGCGCTGCCGTCGGGCTGGAAGCAGACGGACACGGCCGGCCAAAACTCCGGCGCCATATACAGCGCCGGAGGCGGCTTCCCGCGCGTCCAGATCGACTACAACGCCAAGCCCGGCAGCGACGCGGCGGCCGCCTGGCGCAGCCTGGAGCCCGCGGTCGGCCGGAGCAGCGAGAACTACCACCGCATCGACATCAAGGCGGTCGACTGGCGGGGCTACCCGACGGTCGCCGACTGGTCGTTCACGCGCAAGCAGGGCGGCCAGGACGTCCGCGTGCTCAACCGCGGCTTCCGCGCCGACGACCAGCACGGCTACGCGATCATGATCACCTGCAAGGCGGACGCCTGGGACGCGGCGGAGTGCCGCCAACTGAGGGACACCGCTTTCGCGTCATTCCAGGTGAAGGACTGACCTTCCGCGGCGCCCGTACCGCAGAGGTGCGCAGGCCGACGCGGTGTGCGCGGTGACGGCCGCCGGGCGGTGGCGAAGTCGTGGGAGAGCTGTTGGCCGGAGCGCTCCTCAACCCACGCCTCCGGCACGTATCGTGAGACCCCGAAGACCGTACGCAGCCGCAATCGGAAGGAATGCGACCGGTTTTGACCACCGTGGGTAACCGGTGGGGCCGGACGCTCCCGGACAAAGACGGGCAGGCGGCGTGAATCGCGCGCTGGGGAGGCGTCGTGGACGAGTACGCGGGAAGAGTGCTCGCCGAGCGTTACCGCCTGCCGGTGCCGCCGTCGGGCGAGTACGAATTCGCCGAAACCCGCGCCTTCGACACCTACAGCGGCCAGGAGGTCCTGGTGCGCCAGGTGCCACTGCCCGAGGTCGTGGACGCGGAGCTGCTGGACACCGGGGGAGCTGCCGGGCGGCCCGCGCCGGGCGCCCACGGACACCGGCCGGCCGGCGCCGACCGTACGCCGCACGACCCCGCCGTACGCCGCGCCCTGGAAGCCGCGACGGCCGCGGCCCGGCTGCCCGACCACCCGCAACTGGACCAGGTCTTCGACGTTTTCGCCCAGGACGGCAGCCTGTGGATCGTCAGCGAACGCGTCGCGGCCCGCCCGCTCGCCGCGCTCCTCGCCGAACGCACCCTCACCCCGCACCGCGCCGCCGAAGTCGCCGCCGACCTCCTCACCGCCCTGCGCGCCCTGCACGCGCACGGCTGGACCCACCGCAACATCACCGTCCGCACCGTCCTGATCTGCGACGACGGCCGCGCGATCCTGACCGGCCTGGCCGCGGGCGCGGCGCAGGAGGCGCTGTGCGGGTACGACCCGGTGCCCAGGGAGGAGGAGCGGCCGTCGGCTCAGGCCAAGGCTCCGGTGCGGCAACAGGCCACGGCGCCGGAGTCGCACCAGGGCATAGCGCCGGAGTCGCACCAGGGCAAGGCTCCGGTGCCGCACCAGGGCGTGGCTCCGGAGTCGCAGCAGGGCACGGCGCCGGACCGGGCTCCTGAGGAGGCCGCCGCGCCCCGGCCCGAGGCGGACGCCCGCCGGGCGCGCGCGGGCGCCATCGCGGCCTACCAGGCGGGGACGCGGGCGGCGGCGGGCCGTACGGCGCCGGAGGCGCCTCGTACACCCACCGAAGGCGGTGGTTCCCCCGGCGGCCACCCCGGCGGCCAGTCCGCCGGACACCCCGCCGACGCCCACTTCAGCCCGTACCGCGATCACATCGGCACGCCGTCGGTGCCGGAACAGCCGGGCAGCGCCGCCTACGGCGGCAGCCTGCCGGGCCCGGGACCGCGCACCGGAGGCGGCCCGGTCCACCACCTGCCCGTACAGCCGCCCGCACCGGCACCGGACACCCGGCCGTCCCTCTCCAAGGAGCCGGCCCCCGACACTCCCGCCGATTCCGGTTCCAGCTCCGGCTCCGGTTCCTATGGGCGGCCCGGCGCGGCCCTGGCCGCCGAACGCGCCCGCCAGGTACGCATCAACCTCATCGGCCCCGTCACCGAACGCTGGGCGCCGGAACAGGCCGGCCCCGTGCACGCCAACTGGCAGCTCGCGCCCCCGATCGGCCCCGCCACCGACCTGTGGGCGGTCGGCGCGCTGCTGTTCCGCATCGTGCAGGGCCACTCCGCGTATCCGGAGGACAGCGCCGCCGAACTGGTGCAACTGGTGTGCTCGGAGCCGCCGTCGTACGCCGAGGAGTGCGGCGCGCTGCGGCCGGTCGTCGAATCGCTGATGCGGCAGGACCCGGCCGACCGCCCGGACTTCGAGGAACTGCGCGGCTGGCTGAGGTCGCTGATCCGTACGGCGCCGGAGCCCGAGGTGGGCAGCCGGGTCGTGACCGTACCGTCGCTGGAGGGGCCCGCCGACTCCCGGCGGCTGCCGATCCTGCGGCGCCGGGGCGAACTGGTCCGCAAGGGGCGGCACAAGAAGGCGCGCCAGTCCCGGCCGCCGCGCCCCGCGAAGCCTCCGCGGCAGCCGAAGGGCAAGCGCCAGGCCGTGGCGTACCGGGAAGCCACCCACCACGCCCAGCCGGGCCACCCCGAGGCCCTCGCCAAGCAGCAGGAAGTCCTCACGCCTCACCTGGCGGCGACGTTCCCGCCGCAGTCGGCCGCCCACCCCCACCCCGAAGAGGCCCACCACTTCGAACAGCCCCTCCCGCCACCGGCCCGCCCCCCGCGCCGGCCCAGACCGGCCCGCGCGCCCGGACCGCCGCGCCCCGCCAAGCAGATCCGGCGCATCCAGGGCGCCACACCGCCGGACGGCGGAGGCGGCCCGCGCCGGCTGGGGCGGCTGCTGGTGGGGCTGGTGTTCCTGCTGCTGACGGGTGCGGTTCTGTACGCGGTGCTGTTCATGCCGAAGGCCGGGTCGGACGAGCGCGGCGCGGCCGGCGTCCGGGAGCGGAAGGCTTCGGTGGGCACGCAGAACGCCCCGCCGGACAGCGGCCCCGGCAGCCGCCCCGACGACCAGGGCTCACGCGCGCGGCAGCCGCAGAGCACCGAACCGGCCGACCTGGCCGAGGGCTTCGAGGTCCGCAAGGACCCGAAGGGCTTCCAGGTCGCCGTCCACAAGGGCTGGCAGCGCCGCGGGGAGAACGAACGCAACCAGATCCGCTACCTGGGCAACGGTTACGAACTGCTGATCGTGCCCGGCCGCGACACCACGTCCCGCTACGGCACCGACCCGATGACCTACCAGCAGGACAAGGAACCCGAACTGGCCCCGTACCGCGAATCCAGCTGGTCCGGCTCCTCCGGCCTGCGCCGCATCGACGTAGGCAAGGCCGCGATGGCAGAAGGCACCTTCACCTGGCAGGACAGCAGCGGCCGCCAGGTCTACGTACGCAACCTCGCCATGATCCACAACGGCCGCTACCACATCATCCAGGTCCTCGGCCCGGACAACGAACGACGCGAGGTGGACCGGCTGTATGAGCAGGCTACGGGGTCTTATCGGCCCAACTAGTGTGTGAAGCACGCTGGTTGCGGCGACCGCGCCATATCAGGACGGGCACCGCGCCCACCGCGACGACGACCGCGACGGTCCGGTACCCGACGGCCATCGCGTCCGTGAAAGCCGTGACGGCCGACGCGTGCTCCGCCGCTCCGAGGCGGCCCGCGGCGGCCATCGCGTCCGAGGCGGAGTGCGCCCGCTCGGCGACCGCGGCGGGCAGGTCCGCGGTGAACCGCGCGGTGAGGACGGTGCCGGTCACCGCGACGCCGATCGCGCTGCCGATCTCCCGTGCGGTGCTGTTCAGCCCGGAGCCCAGGCCGCCACGGCTCCTGGGCAGGGCGTTCATGATCCCGCCGGAGAGCGGCGGCGTGGCCAGTCCCATGCCGGTGGCCATCGTCAGGAGGCCGATGAGGTAGCGCCAGTACGGGGTGTCCGCGGTCGACAGCGACAGCAGGACGAGCCCGAGGACGATCAGCCCCATGCCGAGCGCGACGACGCGGCGCGTGCCCCAGCGTTCGCCGAGCGCCGCGGCCCGTGGCGAGACGAGCTTGACGCACAGTGCCTGCGGGAGGATCGCCAGCCCGCTGGCCAGGGCGCCGAACCCT
The DNA here is from genome assembly GCF_008704655.1 of Streptomyces rimosus. Classification (NCBI taxonomy): domain Bacteria; kingdom Bacillati; phylum Actinomycetota; class Actinomycetes; order Kitasatosporales; family Streptomycetaceae; genus Streptomyces; species Streptomyces rimosus. The sequence goes on from NZ_CP023688.1 coordinate 5,273,977, forward strand.
TTGACGTACTGGAGGTACTGGGCGTTCAGGTAGAACAGGCTGAACATGCCGAGGAAGGCCACGGCCACGCCGAGCGTCCCGGCTCGTACCGCCGGCAGCTTGAACAGCCGGGGGTCCACCAGAGGCGCCGCGCTCCGCAGCGCGTGCCGGACGAAGAGCGCCCCCAGGGCGAGCGCCACGGCGAACGCGGCCAGCACCGGCACCGAAGCCCAGCCCAGTTCCCGGCCCTCGATCAGGCCGAAAAGGAGCGTGACGACCGGTGCGGCCAGGAGCGCGGCACTGGTGGTGTCGAAGGGTACGGAGGCTGCGTCAACAGGTACGCGGACCCCGTCGGCCGGTACGTGCACGGCTGCCAGGGCCGCGAGCAGCGTGGCAGCCGGCACGAACACCGCGAAGAACACCGGCCAGGAGAAGAACTGGAGGGTGCTGCCCGCCACGAGATTGCCCAGCAGCGCGCCCAGGCCCGTCGCTCCCGACCACGCGCCGACCGCCCTGCCGCGCCCGGCGGGCGGCGTCACCGCCAATGTCAGGGCGAGGGTCGCGGGCATCACCATGGCGGCGCCGAGGCCGGAGACCGCCCGGAAGACCAGGAGTGTGGTCACGTCGGGCGCCAGCGCACATCCGAGGCTGCCCGCCGCGAAGACGGCGAGGCCGCCGATGAGTACACGTCGGCGGCCCAGCCGGTCGCCGAGGGCCCCGGCCGGTATCAGCAGCGCCGCGAAGACCAGGACGTACACGTCGACGATCCAGACGAGCTGCGTCGACGAGGGGTGCAGCCCGCTCGCCGAGAGCGACGGGACGGCCAGGTTCACCCCGGCCACCATGGCCTGGATCGCCATCACGCTCGCGTTCATCAAACGCGGCACGTGGCCCGGTGTCCGCCGGTCGTCGGTGGTTTCTGTGTTCGGCGCGGTCATGCCCTCCCCTTTCGAAAACCCCTCCGTGCAAGGGGCGGAACGACCGTAGAAACGCGACGGAATAACATCAAATGCATTCAACTGATGAATCGAATGCGCCGCGTGCATGGAATGGAATGCCTCTCGTGCAGACGAAAGTGGACCTGAACCTGCTGGTGGCCCTGGACGCGCTGCTGGAGGAGTGCTCGGTCACCGGCGCCGCCGACCGGTTGCGCGTGTCGGAACCGGCGATGAGCCGGACCCTGGGGCGGATCCGCAAGGCCATCGGTGACCCGGTACTGGTACGGGCCGGGCACGCCATGCAGCCGACGCCGCGCGCGCTGGACATGCGCGACGAGGTGCGCGAGGTGGTCCGGCGGGCGCGGGCGGTACTGGCCCCCACCGGCGTCCTGGCGCCGGAGACCCTGGAGCGCACCTTCACGATCACCGCGAACGACGCCATGGTCACCTCCGTCGGCGATCACCTGGTCTCCTGTGTGGAGGAGGCGGCGCCGGGGGTGACCCTGCGCTTCCTGGCCGAACCGGCCGGGGACCACGCCTGGCTCCGGGACGGCGGTACGGACCTGGAGATGGGCGTGCTGGGCCCGCTGCCTCCCGAAGCGCGGACCGAGCGGCTGGCCACCGATCACCACGTACTGGTGATGTCCCCCGGGCACCCGTTGGCCGAGGGCGAGTTGACCGCCGAACGGGTGGCCGCCGCGCGGCACATCGTCACCTCGCGGCGCGGCAGGACCACCGGCCCCCTGGACGAGGCGCTGGCCGGTCACGGCCTGAGCCGGCGGGTCGCGGTCACCGCGCCCACCTTCGCCGCCACGCTCCTGATGCTGGTCAGCCGGCACGACATGGCCGGACTGCTCCCTTGGCGCCAGTACCGGCGCGGCATCCACGCGCTCGGCCTGGTCGCCAGGGAACTGCCGGTGCCGCTGCCCCCGGTCGAGCTGGCGATGGCGTGGCACCCGCGCGACGCGGCGGACCCCGCGCACACCTGGCTGCGTGCGCGGGTACGCGACTCGGTCCGCGCGGTGCTCGGTACGGACACGGCCCCGGACGCCGGGCAGAACCCCCGAGAAACTCCTGCGCGCTCAACTCCCGCTCCAAAGGCGTACGAAACCGAGGAGTGACCCGTACGCCCCCGATATGGCGGTTCGATACGCCGCCCCCGTACGCCACCTTGTCGCCCCCCAGGCCCGCGGCTACCGTCGTACCTGACGGGCCGTCAGTTCCAGTCCACCGCGACCCGTCGGCCACCGGCACCGCCACCGGCCGGGGAACCGCGGGAGGGGAACCAGATGGAGCTACCGCGCATCGTCAGCGTCGACGACCACGTCATCGAGCCCGCGCACCTCTTCGAGACCTGGCTGCCCACGAAGTACCGCGAACTCGGGCCGAAGCCATTCACCGCCGGGATCGGAGAGCTGGCGTACGTCGGCGGGAAGTACAGGTTCACGACGGACCCGGAAGGGCCGCTGACGGACTGGTGGCGGTACGAGGGGGACCTCTTCCCGTACAAGCGGATCATCGCGGCCGTCGGCTTCTCCAGGGACGAGATGACGCTGGAGGGCATCACCCGGGAGCAGATGCGGCGGGGCTGCTGGGATCCGAAGGCGCGCCTGGCGGACATGGACCTCAATCACGTCGAGGCGTCGCTGTGCTTTCCCACCTTCCCGCGGTTCTGCGGGCAGACCTTCGCCGAGGCGCGGGACAAGGAAGTCGCCCTGGCGTGCGTGCGCGCGTACAACGACTGGATGGTGGAGGAGTGGTGCGGGGACAGCGGCGGGCGGCTGATCCCGCTGTGTCTGATTCCGCTGTGGGACGTCGGGTTGGCCGTCGCCGAGATACGGCGGAACGCGGCGCGCGGCGTACGGGCCGTGACGTTCAGCGAGATACCGACCCACCTCGGCCTGCCGTCGATCCACTCGGGCTACTGGGACCCCTTCTTCGCGGCCTGCGAGGACACCGGGACGGTGGTCAACATGCACATCGGGTCCAGTTCGCAGATGCCCGCCGCGTCCCCCGACGCGCCGCCCGCCGTGCAGGCGTCGCTGAGTTTCAACAACGCCATGGCGTCGATGATGGACTTCCTCTTCAGCGGGGTGCTGGTGCGGTTCCCGCGCCTCAAACTCGCGTACAGCGAGGGACAGATGGGGTGGATTCCGTACGCGCTGGAGCGTGCCGACGACGTGTGGGAGGAGCACCGCGCCTGGGGCGGCGTACGCGATCTGATCCCCGAGCCGCCCTCTATGTACTACTACCGGCAGATCTTCTGCTGTTTCTTCCGTGACAAGCACGGCGTTGCCTCGCTCGACGTCGTCGGCCGGGACAATGCGACCTTCGAGACCGACTACCCGCACGTGGACTCGACGTTCCCGCACACCAAGGAGGTCGCCCTCGACCACGTACGGGGGCTGGACGAGGAGACCGTCCACAAGCTGATGCGCGGCAACGCGATCCGCATGCTGGAACTGGACCTCGACTGATGGACCTCACGTACACGCCCGAGGAGGAGGCATTCCGGGCGCGGCTGCGGGAGTGGCTGGCCAAGGCGCTCCCGGAGCTGCCCGCGCGGCCCGATCCGCTGGACTGGCCGGGACGGCGCGCGTACGACCTCGGCTGGCAGCGGCGGCTGTACGACGCCGGATACGGCAGCCTGCACTGGGACGCCTCGCCCACCCGGCGGCTGATCTTCCTGGAGGAGACGGAGCTCGCCGGGGCGCCGTACGTAGGCGCCAACTTCGTCGGCCTCCTGCACGCCGGGCCGACCATCGCCGCCGAGGGCACGGACGAGCAGCGCGCCCGCTGGCTGCCGCCGATCCTGAGGGGCGAGGCGGTCTGGTGCCAGGGCTTCAGCGAACCGGACGCGGGCTCCGACCTCGCCTCGCTCCGCACCCGCGCCGTACGGGACGGCGATCACTACGTGATCACCGGGCAGAAGACCTGGACCTCCCACGCGGAGATCGCCGACTGGTGCGAACTGCTGGTGCGCACGGACCCCGCCGCGCCCCGGCACCGGGGCATCTCCTGGCTGGCGATGCCGATGGACGCGCCCGGGATCACCGTACGGCCGCTGCGTACGCTCGCCGGACCGGCCGAGTTCGCGGAGGTCTTCCTCGACGAGGTGCGGGTGCCGGTGGCCAACCGGGTCGGCGCCGAGCACGACGGCTGGCGCGTCACCATGGTCACGCTGTCCTTCGAGCGGGGCACCGCCTTCGTCGGCGAGGTCGTCGCCTGCCGCCGTACGCTCGGCCGGCTGGCCCGTACGGCACGGGCGAACGGCCGCTGGGACGACCCCGTGCTGCGCCGCCGGCTGGGCCGGCTGAACGCCGAGTTCACGGCGCTGTGGCGGCTCATCCAGGGGAACGTCGGGGCGGCCGGAGCGGCGGGCGGGGTGCCGGGGGCGGGCGGCTCGGTGTTCAAGCTGCGCTATTCGCAGGCCCGCCAGGAGCTGTACGACGCGGCCGCCGAGGTGCTGGGGGCGCCCGGCGCGCTGGACGCGGACCAGGAGTGGACGGCGGCCCGGCTGTCGTCCCTCTCGTACACGATCGCCGCCGGTACGTCGCAGATCCAGCGCGACATCATCGCCGAGCGCATCCTCGGCCTGCCGAAGGGACGGTGAGCGGGCCCGTGGACCTGCGCCCCACTGCCGATCAACGGGCCTTGCAGGCTTCGGCGCGCGACCTGCTGGCGCGTCGCTTCGGGCGGGAAAGGCTGCGGGCGGCGGTGGACGATCCGGCGCTGGACCGCGCGCTGTGGCGCGAGCTGGGCACGGCCGGGTTCTTCGCGCTGCGGCTGCCGGAGGCGGACGGCGGGGTGGGCCTCGGGCTGCCGGACGCGGTGCTGGTCTTCGAGGAGGCGGGGCGGGCGCTGCTGCCGGGGCCGCTGGTGGCGGGGCACCTCCTCGCGGGGACGGTGCCGGGCGCGGCCACGGGGGAGCGGGTGGTGGGGCTGTGCGACGTGGGGGCGGACGGGGCGCGGCTGTGGGAACACCCTGGGGACTGCGACGAGTTGATCTTGGTTGAGGGCGGAAGCGGCGGTGAGGACGGGAGTGGGGACGGAATCCCGCGCGCGTACTGGAACGCGCCCGACTGGCCCGTCCTGGAGTCTGTCCGCTCCATCGATCCGCTTACGCCGCTCGCGCGCGTGGCGTCCTACCCGCGTCGTATGCCGCGCGCGCTGGACATAACCCGGCTGCGCCGCGAAGCCGCCCTGCTGACCGCCGCGCTTCAGCTGGGCAGCGCTGCCCGTACGGTCGAGATGGCCGTGGAACACGCCGGGCGGCGAGAGCAGTTCGGCGTGCGGATCGGAGCGTTCCAGGCGGTGAAACACCTGTGCGCCGAGATGCTGATACGAGTGGAAATCGCGCGAAGTGCCGTGTATGCCGCTTCGCTCACCGGACAGTCACTCCCAGTAATCGGAGCGAAGATTCTCGCCGACGAGGCGGCGGTGCGCAACGCCCGGGACTGTCTCCAGGTGCACGGCGGCATCGGCTTCACATGGGAGGCCGATGTGCATCTGCATCTCAAACGCGCGTGGTTGCGCCTCGAACAATGGCAGAGCGGGGCAAAGGCGGAAGAAGCCCTCGCCGAGGCCCTTCTTGCCGATGACGCCGCCGGGTAGGGCATTGTGTGCGGAATGTCGGATTCCGTACACACAAGCGGTCACGGAGGGTCGATATCGGGTTGTGTCCTAGGCGTAACTCGTCACAGGGGGGAGTCGGGGCCGCGCTCCGGTACGCTCCCTTGGGTGCGAGTGGTTCTGAGGCGCAACTGTTCCCGTGGGGTCGTGGAGACCGACCCGGGATACCGAATGCGCTCCGCTCGCCCTCTAAGGAGGGGTGGAAGGCCCTCTTGTTCGACTCCCGGCAAAGCGCGTCGCACAGTATGCAGCATGCATACTCCCTTGCGCTGGAATATGCCCGAAGCGCTTGTTGGGGTGACTGAACGTCAACCATGCTGTGCTTCACCGGGGTCACGGAGTGTGACCTCGATGAGGCGCGAGGCGATGTGTCCGCCGGTTCGGATGGTGTGAGCGGTGCAGGTGCTTCAGGTGCAGTTGGAAGTCCGGCCCGACCCCTCGGAGGTGGGGCGGGCCCGGAGGTGGGCCAGGTCGCGGCTGGCCGGGTCGGGCATAGAGGCCGACGAGCCGCTGGCGGAGACGCTGATCCTGTTGATCTCCGAATTGGTCACCAACGCCGTCGTACATACCGGGAACCCCGCCGAGCTGCGGATGTGCTTCTCGGGCTCCGGTGCCGCGGTGGGCACCGTACGGGTCGAGGTCGCGGACCGCAGCGCCCGCGCGCCACGTCCCCGGCGCGCGGACGGTGACGACACGAACGGCCGCGGCCTGGAACTGGTCGACGGGCTCGCGGACCGCTGGGGCTGGCGGCCCGAGGGGGCCGGCAAGAGCATCTGGTGCGAGGTGGACCGCAGCCGGTCGATGCTGATGGCGTCGGGCTCGGACCTGGGCGGGTACGACGCGCACTGCGCCCTGCCGCACCACGCGTAACCGGAGGAAAGTCCAGACCAGATGTTGACGTGGCGTGTTCGCGTGATCACGCTTGGGTGGAGCGATTCGCCGCGAGGGGACGCCGAGGCCACGGGGGCCGGAGCCTCGGCGAGTGCGGGTCGTGTCCCGTAGCCGGGTGGTGGTCCGCGGTGCGACGCTCGGGGTCCGCATGGGCGCGCCGCCGCCCGGCTGGGGCAGGTGGTTCCCCCTGTGCGACCGGCCTGCCGCACGGCGCCGTCCGCCGCATGGCGGCGTAAGACCGGCCCGTCTCAGAACACCGCGACCGGCGCCACCGGGCTCCCGCTGCCGCCGACGAACGGCTCGGCCGTCGCCGCGAGGAAGAACACGTAGCGGCCCTCCTCGGCGCAGACCGCCGCCAGCTCCTCCAGATTCCAGTTCTGGCCCTGGATCATGCCCATCTCCACCAGGTGCAGCGCGTGCACGGGCATCCAGAGGCCGTCGATCTCCGGCGGGAAGATCTCGAAGGTGAGGGTGTCGTTGGCGACGGCCGCGACATCCCGCGCGTGGAACCACTCGGGCGTACGGATCGACAGCCCCGGCGACGGGAAGGCGTACGCGTCCCGGTCGCCCGCCAGGTAGTGGCCCATCTGCCCCGTACGTACGAGAACGATGTCGCCGGAACGTACCGTCGCCCCCGCCAACTCCTCCGCCGCGTCCAGGTCTTCCGGGGTGACGGCGTGCTGGGCGGGCAGCCGTCCGGGCTGCCCGGCGGCGCCCGGGCGCACGCGGGCCACGTCGAGCAGTACGCCGCGCGAGACGATCGGAGGCGCCTTCTCGATGCCGAGGGCGGTGGCGCCGCCATGCGCGGTGACGGAGGCGGCGGGGCGCCCGTTGTAGAGCCGCCCGGAGTGCGAGACATGCGCGAGGCCGTCCCAGTGGGTGCCCGCCTGGAGGCCCATGGTGACGGCGTCGTCGGAGGTGGCGACCGTACCGGGCCCGAACGGCTCCTGATTGATCGCGGTCATGGTGTGCAGCGGGTTGATCCGGCCGGGTATCAGGCCGGTCTGTACGCCGTCCTGCCGCAGCGGCAGCGCGAGCGGGACCCGGCGGCCGGTGCGCACGGTGGCGGCGGCCTCCCGTACGACCTCGGGCGCCAGCAGGTTCAACGTGCCGATCTCGTCGTCCGCGCCCCAGCGGCCCCAGTTGTTCACGCGCTTGGCGAGGTCGTGGAACTCGGCGGGCAGCGGCATGGGCCCTCCTCGGGGTGTGCATGGCCCCTGGGCGCCGGTTCGATGTCCCGGGCCGCCGGGCGCTCACGGTCTTCGGGTGTTCCGGGTCTTGTGCTCGGTAGCGGTCTGCTCAAAAATCTAACGGGCCGTCAGGAACTCCGGGAAGGGGCGCGGCATGGGGAACTTCTTGGCCGGCAAGGTGGTCGCCGTCACCGGCGCGGGCCGCGGCATCGGGCGCGCGGTGGCCCTCGCCTGCGCCGGGCAGGGCGCCCGGGTGGTCGTCAACGACTACGGGGTCTCGGTCGCGGGCTCCGAGCCGAGCAGCGAGGTCGCCGAGGCGGTGGCCAAGGAGATCGAACAGGCCGGCGGCGAGGCGGTCGCGGTGGCGGACGACGTGTCCACCATGGAAGGCGGCCGGCGCGTCGTGGACACGGCGCTCACCCGGTACGGGCGCATCGACGGCGCGGTCTGCGTGGCCGGCATCCTGCGCGAACGGATGCTGTTCAACATGACCGAGGAGGAGTGGGACCCGGTCGTCGCCACCCACCTGAAGGGCACGTTCACCGTCTTCCGCGCGGCCTCCGCCGTGATGCGCCGCCAGCGGTCCGGCACGCTCATCGGCTTCACCAGCGGCAACCACCAGGGCAGCGTTTCCCAGGCCAACTACGCGGCGGCCAAGGGAGGCGTCATCTCCCTGGTGCGCAGTGCCGCGCTCGGGCTGAGCCGGTACGGGGTGACCGCCAACGCGGTCGCGCCCGTCGCCCGCACGCGGATGTCGGCCGGTGTGCCGACGGAGCTGACGGAGATCGGCGAGCCCGAGGACGTCGCGGCTTTGGTCGTCTATCTGCTCAGTGAGCGTGCCGCCGCGGAGCGGATCACCGGGCAGGTTTATACGGTCGCCGGGCCGAAGATCGCGGTGTGGGCCCAGCCGAGGGAGCTGCGCTCGGCTTACGTGGACGGTGGGTGGACGCCGGAGAAGGTCGCGGAGGTTTTGCCGGGGGCGGTGGGGGTGGATCCTATGCCGTTGCTGGAGAGGGTGGAGGGGATGGCCGCGGCGGCGGCCGAGGGGCGGCGGCCCAATGCGTAGCGGGGGCTGGGCCCCGCGGTTGTCCGGTTCGTCGGTGGCGGTTCGGTTTCGGCTGCCGGTCCGTTCGCGCCTGCGGCGGGCGGTGGCCGCTGCGCGGGGCTGTCAGGTTCGGGGACGGGCCTGCGCGGCAGGCCGCTCCGGCCCGTCCCCTTCCGTGGGTGGGAGGGGGAGAGGTGGTCGGGGCTCAGGTGAGGGGGTGGCTTTCGGTGGACTTTTCGTTCGGTACGGAAGACGCGGCTTTTCGGGAGGAGGCTCGTTGCTGGCTGGCCGAGCATCTGGGTGGGGACTCGGGGCGGGGCTCTGAGGACTGGGCTGTCCGGCGTGCTTGGGAACGTGAGTTGGGGCGGGGTGGGTGGGTTGGGATTGGGTGGGGTCGGGCTTACGGGGGGTTCGGGAATCGGGCGGCCACGCTTGCGCAGCAGGTGGTGTGGGCGGAGGAGTATGCGGCTGCGGGGGCGCCGGAGCGGGTGGGGCATATCGGTGAGAATCTGCTGGCTCCCACGCTGATCGCGTACGGGGATGCCGCGCAGCGGGATCGTTTCCTCCCGTCCATCGCACGTGGTGAAGAGCTCTGGTGCCAGGGGTACAGCGAGCCTGGGGCGGGGTCCGATCTGGCGGCGGTTTGTACGGTGGCTGTGCGGGACGGGGATGTCTATCGGATCACCGGGCAGAAGATCTGGACCTCGTTGGCGCGTGAGGCCGACTGGATCTTTGTGCTCGCCCGGACCGATCCGGGTGAGCGTCGGCATCGGGGGCTGTCCTTTCTGCTGGTGCCGATGGATCAGCCGGGGCGGATCGAGGTGCGGTCGATCCGGCAGCTGACGGGTACGGCCGAGTTCAACGAGGTGTTCTTCGATGGTGCGGTGGCGCGGGCCGAGCATGTGGTCGGGGGGCCCGGGGACGGGTGGCGGGTGGCTACGGGGCTGCTGGCGCTGGAGCGTGGCGTGTCCACGCTTGCGCAACAGGTCGCCTTTGGGCGGGAGTTGGACGAGGTGATCGGAGAGGCCGTACGGAACGGTGCGGTGGACGATCCCGTACTGCGGGACCGTCTCGTGCGGCAGTGGGCCGAGCTGCGCGTCATGCGCTGGAATGCGTTGCGCACCCTTGGGCCCGCCGCCGGTGACGCGGGGACGCCCAGTGTGGCGAAGCTGTTGTGGGCCGGGTGGCATCAGCGGTTGGGGGAGCTGGCGATGCATGTACGGGGGGCGGGCGCGGCGTCCGGCCCCGGTGACTGGTCGGCTGACGCCCCGTACGAACTGGACGCGGCGCAGCGGCGCTTCTTGTTCAGCCGGGCCGACACCATCTACGGCGGCTCGGACGAGATCCAGCGCGGCATCATCGCCGGGCGTGTGCTCGGCCTCGACGGAGGGCGGAAGCGCTGATGAGGGGCGTCATCTTCGAGGGCGGGCAGCCGCCGCGGGTCGTGGACGACCTGGAGGTGCGGGGGCCGGGGCCGGGCGAGGTGCTGGTCGGCATCCGGGCGGCGGGGCTGTGCCACAGCGATGTGTCAGTGGTCGATGGGACGATTCCTTATCCGGTGCCCGTGGTGCTGGGGCACGAGGGTGCGGGCGTGGTCGAGGAGGTGGGGGACGGGGTCACACACGTAACGGCGGGAGATCATGTCGCGCTGTCCACGCTGGCCAACTGCGGGACGTGCGCGGAGTGCGACCGCGGCCGGCCCACGATGTGCCGCGCGTCGATCGGCAGGCCCGGGAAGCCGTTCCGGCACGGCGGCCGGGCGGTGTACGGTTTCGCGTCCAACTCGGCCTTCGCGGAGCGCACGGTCGTCAAGGCCGTGCAGGCGGTGCGGATCGCCCGGGAGATTCCGCTGACCTCGGCGGCGTTGATCGGGTGCGGCGTACTGACCGGGGTCGGCGCCGTACTGAACCGCGCGCGGGTGGGACTGGGGGACACGGTGGTGGTCATCGGCGCGGGCGGCATCGGGCTGAACGTGCTCCAGGGCGCCCGGCTGGCCGGTGCCTCGGTGATCGTCGCGGTGGACGCCAATCCGGCGAAGGAGGCGGTGGCGCGGCAGTTCGGGGCGACGCACTTCGTCGACGCGTCGGCGGTGCCGGACATCGTCGAGGCCGTGCGGACCGTGCTGCCTACGGGCGCCGACCACACCTTCGAGTGCGTGGGCAGTACGCGGCTGGTCCGGCAGGCCGTGGACCTCCTCGACCGGCACGGGCAGGCGGTGCTGCTCGGCGTGCCGCCGGCCGCCGCCGAGGCGTCGTTCGTGGTCGCGTCGATGTACCTGGACAAGTCCATCATGGGCTGCCGTTACGGTTCCGCCCGCCCGCAACGCGACATCGCCCGCTACGCCCGCCTGTACGCGGAGGGCCGTCTCCTCCTGGACGAGCTGGTGACCCGGACGTACGCGATCGAGGACTTCGCGAAGGCGGTGGAGGACATGCGGCGGGGGCGGCTGGCGCGGGGTGTGCTGACGTTCTGATTCCTGGCTGCTTGATTCCTGGCCGCCTTGATCCCTTGCCGTCCGGGCCCGTCGCCTCTCGTCACGTATTGAAGCGGCCGAAGACGCCCCGGTGGAACAGCAGTGGCCCGGCCTGCGCGGCTTCCGTGTCCGCACCGAGCGCGGCCACCCGTCCCACGACGATGAGGTGGTCGCCGCCGGTGTGCACGGCCTGGATCGCGCAGTCGATCCAGGCGGGCACGCCCGCGAGGCGGGGCGAGCCGGTGACGGGGGCGGGCGTGTGGGTGACCCCCGCGAATTTGTCCGCGCCGCTGACGGCGAAGGCCCGGCACAGTGCCCCCTGGCCCGCCCCCAGGATGTTGACGCAGAAGACACCGGCGCGGGCGATCCGCGGCCAGGTCGTGGACGTACGGGCCACCATGAACGTGACCAGCGGCGGGTCCAGGGACAGCGAGGCGAACGACTGGCAGGCGAAGCCCGCCGGGCCGTCGGCGCCGGCCGTTTCGGGTGCGGGTGCGGTGATGATCGTGACGCCGCTGGCGAAGTGGCCGAGCACGGCGCGGAAGTCGGCCGGGTCGAGGGGCGCGCGCTCGTCCTCCCGTACGGCTCTCAGCGCGGGGCGCGGCGGTACGGCGGCGCGGTCGGCCGGGTCCGGCGCCGCGGCGGAGGTCGGCGCGCCGACCGAACGCAGATAGCGCACCGCGGTGGCTGCCATACCGGCGTGTCCCATCATGCGTCCATTGAACCTGATGGGCCGTCAGTTTTGAAGGTGCGGGCGAGGCCCGTCCCGGCGGGACTCACCGCCCCCGGTACGTCGGCCGGCGGCGCTCCACGAAGGCCGCGACCCCCTCCCGCGCGTCCGCCGTCGTCATGTTGATCTCCTGGGCCGCCGCCTCGGCCGCGAACGCCGTGCCCCGGTCGGCCTCCAGTGAGGCGTTGACCAGCTGCTTCGTGAGGGCGAGGGCGCGGGTCGGGCCGGTGGCGAGCCGGTCCGCCCAGTCCCGCGCGGCCTTCTCCAGGCCCGCGTCCGGCACGACTCGGTTGACCAGGCCCATCCGTTCGGCCTCGGCCGCCGTGACGGCGTCGCCGAAGAACAGCAGCTCCTTCGCGCGCTGCGGTCCGACGAGCCGGGGCAGCAGGTACGCGCCGCCGCCGTCCGGTACGAGGCCGCGCCGCGCGAAGACCTCGATGAACGTCGCGGACTCGGCCGCCACCACCAGGTCACAGGCGAAGGCGAGGTGCGCGCCGAGTCCGGCGGCGGTGCCGTTGACGGCGGCGAGGACGGGTTTCTCGCAGTCCAGTACGGCGGATACGAGGCGCTGGGCGCCGAGCCGGATCAGACGGGCCACGTCGCCCGCGACGCGCTCGGGCGGCTGCGGGGCGGCGGAGCCGGAGGTATCGGCCGCCCCGCCGCGCAGGTCGGCGCCCGCGCAGAATCCCTTGCCGGTGGCGGTGATGACGACGGCCCGCACGTCCGGGTCGGCGGAGGCGTCGGAAAGTTTGGCAATGATGCGTTCGCGCTGGTCAGGGGTGATGGCGTTGAGGGAGGCCGGGCGGTTGAGGGTGATCCACAGCACGCCGTTGTCAGTGGTGTGGAGTATCAAGGAATCAGCGGCGCCGGGCCGGGGGGAATCGGCCGGGGGCCGGTGGGCTTCGGTCCCGGGTCGGCCGGGTTCGGGGGAGACGGGGGTGGGTGGCATGACGAAGCGGCTCCAAGCGGTGGGGGCGGTGGTTGTGGGGGCGGTGCGGGCCGTATGGCTGGCCGGGCGCCCGGCCGGCCCGTCAGTGGCAGACGGCCAGTGCGTCGAGCGCGACCGCGCCCTGTCCGCGCGGCAGCACCATCAGCGGGTTGATGTCCAACTCGGCCAGCTCTCCGCTCAGTTCAAGTGCCATGCGCTGCACGCGCAACACGACCTCGACCAGCGCGTCCACGTCCGCGGGCGGCGCGCCGCGCACACCGTCCAGCAGCGCGCGGCCGCGCAGCTCGCCGAGCATCGCGCGGGCCCGGTCCTCGCCGAAGGGCGGCACGCCGACAGCGGTGTCCCGCAGCACTTCGACCAGCACCCCGCCCAGCCCGACGGTCACGGTCGGCCCGAAGAGCGGGTCCGGCGTGACGCCCACGACCATCTCCACACCCCGCTCGACCATCTGGCAGACGAGCACCCCGTCCAGCTCGATGTCCTCGTGGCGGGCGATGTCGGTCAGCTCCCGGTAGGTGTCCCTGACCTGGCTGGCGGAGGTCAGCCCGGTCCGCACGAGCCCGAGTTCCGTCTTGTGCGCGAGCCGCGGCGCGGACGCCTTCAGGACGGCGGGGTAGCCGACCAGGCTCGCCGCGCGCACGGCCGCCGCCGCGCTGGTCACCAGTTGCTCGCGCGGCACCCTGATCCCGTACGCGCGCAGCAGTTGCTTCGCCGCGTGCTCGCTGAGCTGCTGTCCCGGGCGCATCAGGTCCTGCGCCTTGCGCGCGGCGGGGGAGGGGACGCGCGGGGCGCCGTCGAAGGGGGAGCGGTAGGCGGCCGTGAAGCGGTGGTGTTCGAGGTGGGCGCGCACGGCCGTGACGCAGTTGGCGAACGTACGGAAGGTCGCCACCCGCCGGGACCCCAGCAGGGTGCGCCGATAGGCGTCCTCGGTGCCGACCGGCGAGCCCCAGACGACGCACACCAGCTTGTCCGTCTCTTCCGCCGCGTCCACGAGGTCCTGCGCGAGCTTGTCGCTCAGTGGTGGGAACGGGCCGGTGATCGGGCAGATCAGTACGCCGATCGACGGGTCCGCCAGGATCGCGTCGATGATCTGCCGGCCGCGCCGGTCGCCCACCGGGTGCCCGCCGCTGTCCACCGGGTTGGCGACGCTGAGATAGTCCGGTATCCACTGGTGCAGCTCGTCCTGCTTCGCGCGGCCGAGCGTGGGCAGCCGCAGCCCGGCGGCCGTCGCCAGATCCGCGAAGTGGGCGCCGGTGCCCCCGGATATCGAATAGACGGCGACGCCGTCGGCGGTGGGCGTACGGGCGCGGGCGAGCAGGGCCGCGGTGTCCTGCAACTCGTCCAGCCCGTCCACCCGGACCACGCCGAACTGCCGCATGGCCGCGTCCACCACCGCGTCGGTGCCGGTGAGCTTGCCGGTGTGCGAGGCGGCGGTACGCGCTCCGGCCTCGGTGCGGCCGACCTTGACGGCGACCACCGGGACCTTGTTGCGGGCCGCGCGGTCGGCGGCGAGCAGGAAGCTGCGGCCGTCCTTGAACCCTTCGACGTAGGCGGCGATGGCCCCGACCTCGGGACGGGAGGCGAAGTAGGAGAGGAAGTCGGCGGTCTCCAGATCGGCCTCGTTGCCGGTCGGTGCCCAGTGCGAGAGGCGGATGCCCAGCTCCTGGAGGGAGAAGACGGGACGGCCCTGGTGGCCTGACTGGGTGATCAGGGCGATGGCGGGGCCGTCCAGGTCCTCGCGGAACGACTCGAAGGCGTTGAGGTTGGTGTTCGGTCCGAGCAGCCGGATGCCGGTACGGGCCACGGCCTCGGCCAGCCGGTCCTGGGCGGCCGCGCCGGCCGCCCCGGTCTCGGCGAAGCCGGAGGCGAAGGCCACCGCGAACCTGACCTTGGCGTCGGCCAGTTCCCCGATGACCGGCACCGGGTCCGCGACCAGCAGTACGGCGAGATCGACCTGTTCGGGCAGGTCGGAGACGGAGGTGTGACAGGGCAGGCCGAAGACGCGGTCGCGGCCCGGGTTGACCGGGTGGAGGCGGGCGCCGACCCGCTCGGCCCACGCGATCAGCTGCCGGGTGATCCCGGCGTTGGGGCGCCCCTCGCTGTCGGAGGCCCCGACGACCGCCACCGCCCCGGGCCGGAAGAACCGGTCCAGGTCGGGGACGGGGGCGTACAGCGGACGCCCGCTGACGTCCAGGTCGGGCCCCGCGCTGCCGCCGTGCGCGCCGTCGGCGGGCGGCACGGCCGTACCGTGCACGGTATGCGGCGGTGTCGCCCCGCACGCCACCACGCGGGCCGGGCTGGAGTGAGTGGTGAGACTGCCGTAAGTCGATCCAAGCATCGCTGACGCCCGCTCCCGTGTGACGAGTGCCGATCCAACTGACGCCTAGTCAGGTTAGGTCAACTGACGGCTCGTCAGGAATAGGCCGTACCGTCCTCGCCCCGGTGGGCGCCCGCCGCGGCGACCGCCCGCGCGATGCGCCGCGCGTCCAGGGCCAGTTCGCGGAGCATGCCGCTGATGGGGTTCGTGTAGCCCGTGAAGTGGAGGCCGGGGGCGGAGGGCAGGGTGTGGGCGCCGTGGGTGCGGGGGCGGCCGTGGGGGTCGAGGAGGTCGAGGTGGCCGACCAGGTTGTCCAGGCCGCGCCGGTAACCCGTGGCCGCGATGACGACCTCGGGTTCGATCGCGTCGCCGTCCGCGAGGCGTACGGTGCCGCCGTCGAAGGACGTCACCGCCGCCACCGGCCGTACCGCCCCGTCCCGTACGGCATCGATCAGCCCCACGTCCTGTACGGGGATCGCCCCCTCCAGCACCCGGCTGTAGAGCCCGGTGTCCGGCATCGGCAGGCCGTGGGCCGACAGGTCCGGTACGGACAGGCGGCGCATCACATGGGCCGCCCGGTCCACCGCGCGCGGCGGCAGGCGGCGTACGAGGATGCCCGTCGCCTGGGCGGGCCACCCCGCCGTCGAACGGCGCACGATGTGCGGCGCGGTGCGTACCGCCAGCCGCACCCGCGCCGCGCCGCCCTCCGCCAGGTCGACCGCGATCTCGGCCCCGGTGTTGCCGGTGCCGATGACCAGCACGTCCTTGCCCGCGTACGGGCGCGCGTTGCGGTAGTCGCCCGCGTGCAGCAGTTCGCCCGGGTAGTCGTCGCGGCCCGGCCAGTCGGGGAGGTGCGGGGTGTGGTTGTAGCCGGTGGCGATCACGACCGTACCGGCGGCCAGTTCGCGCCCGCCGTTCGCGTGCAGGACCCAGCCGCCGCCCGCCGCACGGTCCACGCGCCGCACCTCGACGCCCGTGGCGATCTCCAGGTGGTGGTGTTCCGCGTACTGCTCCAGATAGCGCACCACGTCGTCCCGCGCGACCCACCGCCCGAACCGGCGCGGAATCGGCAGGCCCGGCAGGCCGGAGAGGCGGCGCGTGGTGTGCAGTCGCAGACGGTCGTAGTGCCCGCGCCAGGAGGCGCCCACCGCGTCCGCCTTTTCGAGGACGACGGCGCGGATGCCGTGGGCGCCCAGCGCGGCGGCGGTGGCGAGCCCGCCCGGCCCGCCCCCGACCACGTACACGGGCGGAACGGCGGCCGGCGGCGTGCTGGATGCGGCGGGGCGGGATGCGGAAGAGCTGGCGTGCGCTGCGGCGTCCGGCATGCCGGTGAGGGTAACGGCGGGGCGCCCGCGTGTCTCCGTACGCGGCCGGGCCCGGACCCGCCCCCTTGCGCATCCCGGCCAACATCCGCTGAACTGACGGCCAGTCAGTTCCAAGCCGCCGAAACGGAAACGGGTGCCCGCCGTGCAACCGAATCCCACCCCCAGATTCGACCTGCCCGAGCCCGACGCCTTCAGCCGCGCCTACTGGGAGGCGGCGGCCGAGGGACGCCTGCTGCTGCGCCGGTGCCGCGCCGACGGCTGTGGGGCGGCGCACCACTACCCGCGCGAGTTCTGCCCCCGTTGCTGGAGCGAAGACGTGACGTGGGAAGAGGCGAGCGGCCGGGCCACCCTCTACACATGGTCGGTCGTGCACCGGAACGACCTGCCACCGTTCGGCGAGCGCGTCCCGTACGTGGCCGCGGTCGTGGACCTGGCCGAGGGCCCCCGGATGATGACGGAGATCGTCGGCTGCCCGGAGGGCGACCTGCGCGTCGGGATGGAGTTGCGGGTGTGCTTCCGTACGGAGGGAGGAGCCGTGGGGGATGCACCGGCCCTCGCCGTCCCCGTCTTCCGTCCCGGGCCGCCCTACTTGGACTCGACCCGCCCCAGCGGCTCGGCCTCGGCCGCCAGCGCCTCGCATGCCGTCTGCCAGGCCGAGTCTCCCGGGTAGAGCTGGGTGCGCAGATACGCCCAGGTCAGCCGCTGGACCGCGGCCACCCGCCCGGGGTTCTCGTCGGTGGTTTCGGCGACGTCGTAGCCGGAGATCCCGCCGAGGCCGTGGCCCGCGCCGAAGAGGGTGAGCAGGGACTTCGGGCCGGGGGCGAGGGTGTAGGGGTCGGCGTGCCAGTCCGGGCCGTTGACCGTGAGGTGGGCGGAGTCGTCCTCGTCGCCCGCGACCACGAGGGTGGGCGTGGCCATCTTGGAGAAGTCCGTGGTCGTGAAGAAGGGCCAGTTCTCGGCAACGAAGGGGGTCAGGGCGTCGCCGCCGCGGCCGGGCCCGGCGAGCAGGACGCCCGCCTTGATCCGGGGCTCGGTCAGGTCCACCTCCGTACCGTCGTCCGGGTCGGTGAGCCGCGCGCCCAGCAGCAGGCTCGCGGTGTGCCCGCCCATCGAGTGCCCGGCCACGGCGACCCTGCCCCGGTCCAGGCGTCCGGCCAGCTGCGGTACGGCGGTCTCGACCGCGTCGAGCTGGTCGAGGACGTGTGTCATGTCCTCGGCCCGCGACCGCCAGTACATCGGCGCCCCCGGCGTATCGGCGGGCAGCGTCAGCGTGCGCGAACTCAGGTGGGTGGGCTGGATGACGACGAAGCCGTGTGCCGCCCAGAAGTTGGCGAGGGGGGCGTAGCCGTTCAGCGAGGAGAGGTGGTTCGAGTGGCCCTGCCCGTGCGAGAGGAGGAGGACCGGCAGGTTGTCCCCGGTCACGGGCGCGGAGACCCGTACCTGGAGGTCAACGGGACGGCCGGGAGCGGGCAGCACCACCGGGCTGACCGAGAGGACGGGGGCGGGGGCGGGAGTGGAAGCGGGGGCGGAGGCGGGGATCGGTTCGCTCATGGTGCGCGGTTCCCTTCAGTGGCCGAGTCAGTGACCGAACGCAAAGCGGAACGCTGTTCCGGTTCACTGGGCACGATACGGAACGGCGTTCCGCTTCGTCAACGGTCGCCGGATGTGCCGGCAGCTCGGGGAGAATTCGCTGGCCCGCCCCGCCCGCCCCGCGCCATGCTGACCGGCGTGCTGATCCGAGAAGCGACCGCGGCCGACTGGCCCGCCATCTGGCCGTTCTTCCGCGCCATCGTGGCGGCGGGCGACACGTACACCTATCCCCGCGACATGGACGAGCCGACGAGCCGGGAGATGTGGATGCTCGCCCCGCCGTCCCGCACGGTCGTGGCCGTGGACGGCGCCGGTACGGTCCTGGGCTCGGCCAAGATGAACGCCAACCACATGGGCGCCGCCGCCCACATCGCCGGCGCCTCCTTCATGGTCGACCCGGCCCACGGTGGCCGCGGTGTGGGCCGCGCGCTGGGCGAGTACGCCGTGGACTGGGCCCGTACGACCGGCTTCCGCGCCATGCAGTTCAACGCGGTCGTCGAGACCAACACGCGCGCCGTCGCCCTCTGGCAGTCCCTCGGCTTCGAGATCATGACGACGCTCCCCGAAGGCTTTCTGCACCTCGCAAAGGGCTACGTCGGGCTGCACATCATGTACCGGCGTCTTTGAACCCGACAAAAGCGGTGCGGAAAGTGTCGGGCAGCCGGGACCGGCGCCGCCGCACGATGAGGACATGGACGACTCGACTTTGGTATCCCGCTTCCTCCGCGACGGCTTCGTGAAGCTGGAGGGCGCCGTCCCGCCGCGCGTGGCCGCGGACTGCGCGCGGCTGCTGTGGCGGGAGACGGGCTGCGACCCGGACGATCCGGCGACGTGGACGCAGCCCGTGCACTGGGTGCCGGGCATGGGCCAGGGCCCGTTCGCCGCCGCGCCCAACTCCCCGGAGCTGCACCACGCGTACGACCTGCTCGTCGGCGCGGGACGCTGGGAGCCGCGCTACTCGCTCGGCACGTTCCCGCTGCGCTTTCCGCACGCGGAGGAACCGGACGACGCGGGCTGGCACATCGAGGGGAGCTACCTGCCGGAGGGCGAGAGCTGGGCCTTCACCAATCTGCGCTCCCGGGGCCGGGCGCTGCTGATGCTGTTCCTGTTCAGTGAGGTCGGCGAGGAGGACGCCCCGACCCGCATCCGGGTCGGCTCACACCTCGACGTGCCGAAGGTGCTGGAGCCGCACGGGGAGGACGGGGCGAGCGGGCTGACCCTCGCACCTGACCTGGTGGCGGCGTCCGACCACCGGCCACTCGCCCTCGCCACCGGGTCCCCGGGCGACGTCTTCTTGTGCCACCCGTTCCTGGTGCACGCGGCCCAGCCGCACCACGGGTCGCGGCCGCGGTTCATGGCCCAGCCGCCGCTGATGCCGGCCGCGCCGTACGAACTGGAGCGGGCCGACGGCGCGTACTCCCCCGTGGAGATCGCGATCCGCCGCGGCCTGGGCCGAGCGGCCGTCCGGCCGGAGAGCCAGGGGTAGGCCGGGGGTGGGCCGGGGACAGGCCATGGATAGGCCAGGGCTACGGCCAGAGCAACTCGCGTGTCCAGCCCCCGCCATCCTTGCGGTAGTTGATCCGTACGTGCCGCCGTCGCGCGTCCCCCTGGAAGAATTCGACCTCGTCGGGGTCCAGTACGTAGAGCGTCCAGCTCGGTACCGAGGCGTCCGGCTCCTGCTGCGCGCGCTCCCACGCCGCTTCCGAGGCGCGTTCCAGTTCCGCGTACGAGGTGAGCGTTTCGCTCTGATGGCCCACGAGGGCGGCGGCCAGGGCGCCCGTCGAGCGGCGGTGGAGGTCGGCCGCGCTCTCCTCCGGGCCCGCCTCGGTGACGTGGCCCCGTACGCGGACCTGGCGGCCGAGCGCCGGCCAGTAGAAGCCGAGGGCGGCGCGCGGGCGGGCGGCGAGTTCGCGGCCCTTGCGGCTGTCGCGGTGGGTGGCGAAGTGCCAGCCGCGCGCGTCGGCATCGTGCAGCATCACGGTCCGTACGTTGGGGTCGCCGGACGCGTCCGCCGTCGCGAGCGTCATGGTGTGCGGCTCGGGCACGCCCGCGTCGGCCGCCTCCCGTAGCCACTGCCGGAAGAGGGGCAGCGGGTGGGGCGGGGCCTGCGCGGGGTCCGGGTCGATGGCGGGCAGCTCGCAGTCCCAGACGCGAAGCGTGCGCAGAAGCGCGCGGAAGCGGTCGTCGGCGGCGGGGTCCGAGGGTTGGCTTTCAGCCGGGTGATCCACCATGCCCGGCAGCCTAGCCGCGCGTGGCGCGGTGGGTTCCGGGGGAGCGGGTGTGGCGTACGTGTACGGCTTGGCGGCGGGCAGCGTGGTTACGCGCCGCCCGCCGTCGTCCACGTACGCGCTTACGGTGTGTGAAGGGCCTGGCCGAGTCGTCGGCCCCGGCTGTCGGCCACGCGTACGGCGTCGGTCAGTGACTCGGTGAGCCGGTTGGTGATGAACAGCAGCTCGGTGGGGGCGAGCGGTTCGGCGCGGTTGAGGCTCGCGCGCGAGTGGTCCAACACCTCGATCGCGGTGCACAGTTGCAACTCTTCGAGCTCGTCCGCGAAGTCGGACACGAGGCCGCGGCCCTCCCCGATCACGTAACAGGGCTTGCCGTCCTGATTGGCCCAGGGGAGGAGGCGGGGCTCGTCGGGGTGGTCTTTCGTCGTCATGTCATCAAGGGTCGGCGGGTGTGCGTAGCGTCACCAGACGTAAGCGTCGTACAAGGGAAAGTGTGGGGTGGTTGATCATGGCGGCTTACAGCCCGGAACCATCGGCCGCGCGCGTACATGTCGGGAGGCTTATCGGCTCCTGGCGTCAGCGTGCGGGAATGACGCAGAAGGAACTGGCTCGTGAGACCCATGTGTCGGTATCGCTGGAGGGGGCGTACGAGCGCGGAGGGCGTATTCCGAGCGCGGGGTTCCTGACCGAGGCCGACCGGCTCACCGCCGCCGAAGGCGAGCTGGAGTCGTGTATCAGCCTGATGGAGCAGGAGTCAGGGCGTGACCAGTTCCTGGAGTGGAAGGCGTTGGAGGCCGAGGCTCTGAGTGTCGAGGGGTACCAGTGCCTGGTGCTGCCCGGGTTGTTGCAGGCACCTGACTACGTCTGGGCCCTGTTCCGGACCCGGCTGCCGGCGTACAGCAAGAGCGAACTCGAGCGGCTGGTGGAAGAGCGACTGGAACGGAAATCCGCGCTCGTCCGGGATCCGGCCCCGACGGTGAGCTTCGTGGTTGAGCAGTCGGTCTTCGAGCGACCGATCGGCGGTGCCACGGCATTCAAGAGGTGCCTGCTTCACATCGTGGAGACGCTTCGCGAGCTGGAGCACGTCATGTTGCAGGTAATGCCCACGAACGTGACCAAGCACGCGGGGCTCGGTGGGCCGCTGGACGTGCTGTTCTCCCCGGACGGGCGCTTCAGCATCTTCATGGAGGGGCAGGGCAAGGGTAGGTTGCTGACGAGGCCGGTTGAGGCCAATCAGTACGCCCAGAGGATCGCCGCCCTCAGGGCCCAGGCCATGGACCCGCAGAGGTCGCTGGAATTCGTCGAGAAGCTGGCAGGGTGAGTGTGGATTCCGAACTGACCTGGTTCAAAAGCAGTCACAGCAACCCCGATGGCGAAACCTGCGTCGAAGTCGCCCCAACCCCCACCACCATCCACATACGCGACTCCAAGAACACATCCGGCCCGGCGCTCGCCGTACCCCCCACCGCCTGGGCGGAGTTCCTCCGCCTCATCGTCTGACGTACTCCGTGACGCGTTCGTTCATGACCTGCAGGTGCGCATCCCACGTGTAGACGCGACGGAGGTCGTATCCGGCGTAGTCGGCGGGTTCCCGGACGAGTACGTCGCGGCCCGAGAGTTCGACCGACGAGGGGGTCACCCCGGCGTCCATGATCTGGGTGACCACCCCGTCCCTGACCGTGAAGGCCCGCAGGGACAGAGACGTCTTTCCGGATGCGACGCCGAGCAGCAACTCGTCCTTGCCGTCACCCGTCAGATCCCGGTACTGCGGCGTCTCCATGGCGCACGGCGCCCGCCCGGCGGCCCGGCACCCCTCGTCCACGGCCCGCGCCACATCGAGCGCCGAGACCCGGCGCATGTCACCGGACCACACGCGCGGCAACGCCCGCAACGGCTTCGGGGTGTCCGCCGCCTCCGGCGGCTCCGTGGGCTGCGGCGGAGCCGTACGGCCGGGCCACAGCCGGGACGGCGCCGACACGGCCGCCGTACGCCCGGCACTCTTCGGCTCGCCGGTCGCCGCGCAGCCGCTCAGCAGCACGGAGGCACACACCAGGCAGGTCGTCAGTGAGCGGCGCATCGGTACGTCATTTCCTGGGGCTGGACTCGACGTACTCGGTGACGCGTTCGTTCATGGCCTGGAGGCGTTCGTCCCACGAGAAGACGCGGCGCATGTCGTAGCCGCCCGCCTCCACCGGGTCCCACGCGATCACGTCGCGCCCCGAGAGTTCGACCGAGCGGGCGCTGTCCGAGACGCCCAGGATCTGGGTGATCACTCCGTCCTTGACGGTGAAGGCCCACAGGGACACCCAGGCGTTGCCCGTCTCGATGGCCAGGAGGAGGTCGTCCTTGCCGTCGCCGTTGAGGTCCCGGTAGCGGGGGGCTTGTACGGCGCACGGCCGCTGTCCGATGGAGCGACACTCCTTGATCTTCTTCACCGTGTCGTCCGAGGAGTCCATCGGCCCGGCCGCGGCGCGGGCGATGGTGAGCGGCGCGACCTGGTGGATGTCGCCGGACGGCACGCGCGGCAAGGTCCGCAGCGGGGTCGGCTTGCCGGCGGAGTTGGGCGGCCCCAGGGGCTCGGGGGACTTGCGGGCGGCCCACACCTGTTCGGGAGCGCTGGCCGCGGGGGTCCGCCCGGCGCTCTTCGGATCGCCGGTCACGGCGCAGCCGCTCAGCAGCGCGGACGCGCATACGAGGGCGAGCGTCAGGGACCGGCGCATCGGTACGTCATCTCGGGTCGGTACGTCATTTCCGTCGGGCCCGGCAGGGCGGGGCAGGGCAGGGGCCACACGGCACATGATGTTGGCTGTGCGTTATCGCGGCAATTCGGCGGGGGAATGCGGTAACGACATGTATTCTCCGGGTCATTTCCCGCGGCCGGATTCCACGTACTCGGTGATCCGCTCCTTCATCGCCTGGAGGCGCCGGTCCCAGGAGTAGACCTTGCGCAGGTCGTAGCCGCCCTTCTCGGCAGCTTCCCGCACGGTGACGTCATGGCCGGAGACCTCGACCGACAGCGGGCGCACCCAGTCGTCCAGAACTTTGGTGATCACTCCGTCCCGCACGGTGAAGGCCCACAGAAGCAGAAAACGCTGCTCCGCCTCGACGCCGAGCAGCAATTCGTCCTTGCCGTCACCGTTCAGGTCCCGGTAGTGCGGGGCCAGAATGGGGCACGGTGTGCGGCCGATGACCCGGCACTCCTTGATGCCCTTGGTCGTGGCGTCCCAGCCGACCGTGCTGCCGGTGTCCTCGACGGCGGCCCGGGCCACGGCGAGGGCGGTGACCCGGCGTATGTCGCCGGACGGCACGCGCGGCGCCGACCGCAGCGGCATCGGCTTCGGAGGGTCGTCCGGCTTCCCCAGCGGCGGCGGGAGCTGCCTGCCGGGCCACAGCCGTTCGGGTGCCGCGGCAGCCACCGCGTGCCCGGCGCTCCTCGGCTTCCCGGTACCGTCGCAGCCGCTCAGCAGCGTGCAGACGGCGGCCACGGAGAGCGCGAGCGCCGGTACGGCGGTCAGGGCGCGCCGTACGGGAGGCGGCAAATGGCGGAGCATCGGGTCGTCGCTTCCGATAGGAACTGGCGGGGCCGGCGGGCGGGGCGGCCGTGTGCGCTTGATGGTGGCTGCCCTTTGTTGCAGCGCTTCGGCGGGGACGTAACGGGGGGCCGTAGACGGGCGTGCAGTGGTGTTACGGGAGTTCCCGTGAACCCTGGCCCATATAGGACGCCTTCCGTCCTGCATGGCGCCTAGCGTCGGAGGTACCGGGCCGGCGCGGCCGGTCGGCAGCCCCATACCGTGAGGAGCACATCATGAGCCGTGTCACCGGAAACCAGCCCGACGGAACGCCCACGTGGATCGAGCTGACCGTGCCCGACCTGGACCGGGCCATGGACTTCTACGGCGCGCTGTTCGGCTGGACGTACGAGACGGGGACCGTGGGGGAGACCGCGGAGGCGGCGACGCACGGCCGGTACGCCGTCGGGCTGGTCGACGGGCGGCGTGCGGCGGGGCTCATGGAGCGGCCCGGCGCGGCGGGCGGCGCGTGGACCATGTTCATGGCGACCGACGACTGCGACGGCACGGCCAAGCGGATCGCGGACGCGGGCGGCCGGGTGCTGTGGGGGCCGGTGGAGATACGGGACTACGGACGGGCGGCGATCGCCGAGGACCCCGTGGGCGCGCAGTTCGGGCTGTGGCAGGGCCGCGGCCGCCTCGGCTGCGAGGTCGTCAACGAGCCCAACGCCCTCGTACGCAACGACCTGATCGCCCCGGATCCCGCCCCGGCCCGCGACTTCTACGCGGCCGTCTTCGGCTACACGCTGGACTCCAACCCCGACATGCCGGACGTCGACTTCACGTTCCTGCGCCGTCCGGACGGGCACGAGATCGGCGGGATCCTGGGCGATCCGTCCGCCGGGGCGGCGGGCTGGGGGACGATCTTCGAGGTCGCGGACACGGACGCGGCGGTGGCGCGGGCGGTCGCGGCCGGCGGTACGGCGGGGGAGCCGGAGGACACCGTGTACGTACGGCAGGCGCGGATCGCCGACCCGTTCGGCACCGGGTTCATGATCGGGGCGCGGCCGAAGGCGTGAGCCCGTAACGCACTCCCCGGCGCGCTCCCCCTACGCCAGTATCTCGCGCGTCCACGCCGCCAGGCCCGCGACGAAGCCCGCGCGGTCGCGCGGCGAGAGGGTGTCGAGGGCGCGCAGCAGCGGCTCGGAGCGGGTCGCGATGAACCGCTCGATCGCGGGGCGGTAGTCGGGGGACAGGGAGACGAGGACCCGGCGGCGGTTGGCCGGGTCCTCGTCGCGTTCCACGATGCCGGCCCGGTTCAGGGCACCGACCAGCTCGGAAGCGGTCGGCAGGGAGACCCGCAGGCGCCGGGCCAGCTCGCCGACGGTCAGCTCGCCCGCGAGGAGCTGCGGCAGCACCGCTCCGTGGCGCGGGGTGAGGTGGTGCGCCTTCATGGTGCCGAGCAGCGGCTCGGGCATGGCGCCCTCGACGAGCCCCTTGCGGAAGTACGGGGCGAGCAGCGGGATCAGGCCGATGACCTCGACGTCCGCGGGGGCCGGTACGTGGACGGGGCGCCCGGCGCTTTCGGTCTGAGGGGCGTGCGGCATACTGCGAGTCTAGATGGTTTGGATTTCCAAACTGTTGGTCTCCGGATCACGGGGACCGCGACCTCCGGAAGGAGCAGGCGCATGCCGTCGATCAGCTATCACGACGCGGTCAACGAAGCCCTGGAGCGCATGGACGACCTGGGGTACGAACGAGGCGCCGGGGTGGACCTGGCCAACCACGGGCCGATGGGCGCCGAGGCGCTGGCAGTGCTCGGGTACGAGGGGGAGGTGGCCGGATGGGTGGAGCGCTACCGCGTCGCGATGCCCCACCACGAGCCGCCCGCCGCCCGTTTCCCGCTCGACCCCGACGACGAGAGCTCCTGGCGGCCGGCGCTCGGCGCATTCGACCGGGCCGGCGACTGGGAGCGGCTGTTCGCACGGGAACTGGCCGGCGCCCCGTGGCGCGACGTGCTCGCCCGCTGGTGGCCGCGGCTGCTGCCGGGGCTCTTCGCGGGGCTGACGCACGGGCTGATCCGTACGGCACACGCGGTACGGGCCCTGTACGGGTCGGCCGACGGCAAGCCGACACAATTCCAACTGGCCGAGCTGGCGCGCGGGTTGGCGTACTGGGCCGCCCGCTACACCGCCCTCCCCGGGCAGGCGCGGCTGCGCGGCTCGTACGACCTGGCGGGGGCGATCGCGGCGCTGCCGCGCGTACCGGGGGACGGCGGGCCGATGCATCCGGGTGTCGCACGCGGCAGGCTGGCGCGCCTCGCCGACCTGCCGGGCTACGCCGAGGCGCTGGACGCGCTGGCCGTCGAGCACGCGCCGTACCTGTTGAGCGAGATGACGGCCCAGTTCTCCGACGTGTACCTGAGCCACGACGAGGTTTTCCCGGTGCCGCTGATCCACGGCGTCACCGCGCCCGCCGCCGCCCGGCTCGTCCTGCCGCACCTGCCCGCCGACCAGTACGAACCGACGCTGGCCGCGCTGTGGCAGGTGCACACGGCACTGCTGCTCGCCTTCACGACGAGCCGGCGCGGGGAGGGAACGGGGGCCTGGCGGGCCGAGCCGGCTCCTGAACTGCGCGCGGAACTACCCTCGTTGGACGAGCTGGGCGCGCGGGCCGTGGAGCACGGGGACGAACACGTCCTGAAGTTCACCGAGGCGTGCCGCCGGGAGTACGCGCTGCGGCCCGACCCGCGGTTCCGGGCGGCGGTGGCGGTGGCGCAGCGGCGGATCGCGCCGCTGGGGAAGTGAGGCGGGGCGGGACGACCGGGCGGCCGGTCGTCCCGCCGTATCCGTAAGGGATCAGCCGCGCTCGGTGGCGGCGGTACGGCGACGGCCGGCGATCACCAGGCCGGCGCCCGCGGTGACCGCTACGGCGGCGCCGCCGAGGGCCCACGGGGTGGCCGGGCTGACGCCGGTGGCGGCCAGGGAGGTGCCGCCGGAGGTGGGCGTCACGGCGTTGCCGGAGACGGCGACCGAGGAGGGCTCGCCGCCGGAACGGACGTCGGTGGCGGGAGTGCCGGTCTTGCCGTCCGTGCCCGCACCGCCCTTTCCGCCGTCCTTGGCGGCCTTGTCCTTGGCGGCCTTGTCCTCTGCCGCCTTCTCCTCGGCGGCCTTGTCCTTGGACGCCTTGTCCTTCTCGGCCTTCTCCTTGGCCGCCTTCTCCTCTTCGGCCTTCTTCCGGGCCGCCTCGTCCTTGGCGCGGGCTTCGTACTGGCCTACGTCGAGGAAGTGCAGGATGGCGGCGTCGTCCTTGCTGCGGAGCGCCTCCTTGCCCGCTTCCCGCACCGCGGGGCCACCGACGCTGATGATCTGCAGCGTGTGCACCCGGTTGTCCGCGCGCTGCGCCAGGTGGTACCCCTCTTCGAGGTAGTACACGCGGTCCTGCGGAGTGCCGTCCATCGCCTTGTCCACGGCCTCGCGGACGTTCCGGCCGACGTACTTGCCCGACAGGGTCCGGATGACCGCCACGCGATTGTCGGTGTCGCGCGCCTTGTCCAGCCCCGTCTCCAGGAACCGGCGTACGTCCTCCGCCGTGCCGTCCAGCGCCTTGTTGGCCTCCCGGCGGACCTGGCGGCCGGAATTCTTGTCGGCGGCGATTTGCGAGACCTTGATCCGGTCCTCCAGCTCGGACCGGGCCTTCTGCTTCGCGGCCTCGTCCGGCGTCGTCCCGGCGCCCTGGTCCGGTGCCGACCTGGCCGTGGACGGCGCCTCGGCGGCGACCGCGGGGGACGAGAAAAGGACGGCCGGGGCGACGGCGGCTGCCGCGAGGAGAGCCGTGAAACGGGCCTGCTTCTTCATGCGTTCACACTCGATTTTCCATGAATGTCTAAAAACGCCCTTAAGCGTACGGTGGGGTGATCCGGCCCGTACTGTCGGGGGCATGGAAAGTCAGCGATACGCACGTGCCGAACTGCGCCTGAACGGCCGCCGCCTCTCCTGTCTCGACTTCGGGCCCGCCACTGGAAAACCCCTTCTCGCCCTGCACGGGCATTTCTCCGAAGGCCGCGGATTCGCCGCGCTCGCCGCCGAACTCGGCCCGGAATGGCGGGTGATCGCGCCCGACCAGCGCGGCCACGGCGAGTCCGACCGCGCTCCGGAATACTCCCGCGAGGGCTATGTCGCCGACGCCGTGGCCCTGCTCGACCACCTCGGCCTGCCGTCCGCCGTCGTGCTCGGCCACTCCATGGGCGGCAAGAACGCGTACCACCTGGCCGCCCGGCACCCCGGCCGGGTGCGGGCCCTGATCAACGTGGACGACCCGGTCGTCATCACGGACACGGGCCCGAGCGGCATCTCCTTCTGCCTCGACTGGCCGCGGCAGGCGCCGACCAGGGAGGCGCTGCTCGACGGGCTCGGCGAGGCGGCCCCGATCGCCGGGAACTGGCTGCGGCAACAGCCGGACGGGAGCTGGCGGTTGCCGTTCGTTCCGGAGGACGTCGTCGCGTCCGACCTCGCCGTACGGGGTGATCACTGGGCGGCCTGGCTGGGGAGCGACTGCCCGGCCCTGCTCGTCCACGGACGCAGGAGTTTCCTGGTCTCCCCGGAGCTGGCACGGGAAATGACCGAACGCCGGCCGCATACCCGCCGGGTGGAACTGGACGCCGGACACTTCATCCTCACCGAGGACCCGGACGGGCTGGCCGCGGCGGTACGGGAATTCCTCGGCGCCCTTCCGTAATCCCGTGACCCCGTAACCGGCGGACCGGAGGGGCCCTTCGTATGGCCCCATAGTGGACAAGCGCGGGCATATCTCCATAGGGTAAAGAAATGGCAAACTTCGTTGAATGTATAACCGACCCGTCCCGCGCCGGTGAGCTGTGGTGCGGCGAAGGCACCGTCGCCGTCTTCGCCGCACGCCCGCAGGGGGACGTCGAAGGCTCCGTCGCGTTGCTGGACCTGGGGGCCTCGGACGCCGCACTGCGCTTCGTCGCCGTACTCGACTGCGCGGAGGACGAGCTGCTGGTGCCGCTGCTGCGGGAGGCGGCGGACGCGGTCCGCCAGGCGGGCGGCACGGCACTGCGGTGGATCACGGAGGAGGAGACGAGTCCCGGCAAGGCCGCGGTGGAGCTGGGCGCCATGGAGAGCGGCGAGGTCTACCGCTGGTGGCGGCGCGACCTGCCGGCCGGTGTTCCCGTGGGGGACGCGGCGGTACGGCGGCTTCCTGCCGAGGAGGGGCGCGAGGACGCGGCGTTCCGTATCGGCACGGACGAAGCCTGGTACAACGTCGAACTGGCCGGCACCCGCGCCCGCCTCGTCCACAACCGCGAGGCCGACAGCACCGCCGACGCGCTCACGGCCATCACCGCGGGCACGCTGCACGCCCTCGACACGGACCACCCCGGCCTGCGCTCCGCCGAGGTCAACGCGTCGCCCGACGACGAAGAGCTGCACGCCGCGCTCCAGAGGCTGGGCTTCACCCCGACGACCGAACGCGCGGTGGAGTACACGCTTCCGCTCGCTTAGACGGGCCGGGACCGGACTCTTCCGGCTTCCCTTACGGCGCGGTGCGGCCCTGCGTACCCAGGTGCCCGTAAAGGTGCGGTTCGACGACGGTGGACAGGCCGTTGAGGAGCAGTTGCGCGCTGCCGCGGAGGTGGGCGACGTCCTGTCCGCCGCCCGCGGTCGCGACGAGGAAGGCGTACTGCTCGGTCCACTCCAGACGGCACCCGTCGGGCCGCTCGGCGAGCTCGACCGTGGTCAGGGAGACCCAGCGGCGGACGTGGTCCACGTACGTCTCGTAGACGGACACGATGCGCGTGCCGGGGACGATGTCGAGGAAGCGGGACCGGTACTCCAGGTGCTCCTCGACACCCGAGACCCGGGTCGTGGCGCGCGCCAGCTCGCTGCCGCCGATACGGAAGTCCAGCTCGTGGTGCACGTCCTCGCGCCTGGCCGGCATGCGGAACCACCGTGTCCGCAGCGCGGGTTCGGCGAAGGCCGCGAAGACCCGGGCGGGCGGCACCGAGAAGTCCCGCGACAGGGAGAACGAGCCGTGCACGGCGCGTTGCGGCGCCGCCCCGGCCGAGGAAGGGTGTATATCGCTGCCTTGATCCACATACCCGGAGTCCATGTGCCGAGCCTACGGCCACGCGCCTGAGCCCTCCGGCGCGGCCGGCATCGGAAATGCCGGATGTTAGTGAGGCGTTAGCCGCACGGCGGCGGAGCGTCAGCGGTGGGCGGCAATCTCGTTCCCACGAGCCGGAAACCCGGCCCGGAACCGTGGAAACACCACTCGGAGAACGGGGAAGACCATGACGCAGCGCACCACCCTCCGCCACGCCCGCAAGGCCGCCGCCGCCCTGGTGATCGCCGCCGCCGCGTTCGGCCTCACCGCCTGCCAGGACGGCACCGGCGTGAAGTCCGCGCCGTCCACCTCGGCCGTCGCGGGCGGTCAGCAGTCCTCCGACGCCACGGTCAAGAAGCCGCAGGGGGCGGGGCAGGGCACCTCGGTGGGCAAGCCGGGCACCTCGGGCACGTCGGGCGCCCCGAAGAAGTCCGGCGAACGGTGCACGAACCAGATCGACTACGCGGGCGACCCGCGGTCCAACGCCGAGATCAACTCCATCGGCGCGGACACCGGCCACTGCCCGGCCCCGCAGAAGCAGAAGCCGGGCTCGAAGGACCGGACCGCGCCGTCCGGCACCCCCAAGGAAGCCGGCAAGAGCTGCACGAACCAGATCAACTACGCGGGCGACCCGCGCTCCAACGCTGTGATCAACTCCATCGGCGAGAAGACCGGCTACTGCCCGCCGGTGCAGAAGTAGTCGGCCTTGGCCACGCGGTTCCGAGTCCGCCGGCCGCTGAGTCCGCTGAGGGGCACCTCCTACGGTTGCGGGGCACCCCCTACCCCCGCCCCAACACCACCGTCCCCGACGAGCAGAACCACCCCCCGGTCCCCGACGCCACGGCCAGTTCCGGCAGGCGGCCGTGCGCGCGGCGTACCTGGCGGTCCGGGCCCGCTTCGCCGCGTAGCTGGCGTACCGCCTCGACCAGGAGGAACAGGCCGCGCATGCCGGGGTGGCAGGCGGCGAGGCCGCCGCCGTCCGTGTTGACGGGCAGGCCGCCGTCCCGCAGCAGCCGTCCCTTCGTGACGAACGGGCCGCCCTCGCCCTTCGCGCAGAAACCGAGGTCTTCCAGGGTGACCAGGGTCATGTAGGTGAAGGCGTCGTAGATCTCGGCCACGTCGATCTCCGCGGGGCGCACCCCGGCCCGCCCGAAGGCGAGGCGGCCGGAGACGGCGGCGGGGGAGACGGTGAAGTCGTCCCACTCGGACATCGCGGCGTGCGAGACGGCGGTGCCCGTGCCCAGCACCCAGACCGGGGGTCTGGGCAGGTCGCGTACGTACTCCCCGGCGACGAGCAGGACCGCGCAGCCGCCGTCGGAGCGGATGCAGCAGTGCAGCTTGGTGAAGGGGTCGGCGATCACCGGGCCGGACAGGACCTCGTCGACCGTGATGGGCGTGCGGTACATGGCGTCGGGGTTGGCGGCCGCGTTCATCCGCGCCTGGACGGCGATCTCTGCCAGCTGTTCCAGGGTGGTGCCGTACTGGTGCATGTGGCGGCGCGCGGCCATCGCGTATTTGGAAACGAGTGTGTGGCCGTACGGCACTTCGTACTGGAGCGGGCCCCGGGCCCCGAAGGAGAGGTTGGCGGTACGGCGGCGGGCCTTGAGGTCCGCGCGCGCCGTGGACCCGTACACCAGGAGCACCGCGCGCGCCTGCCCGGCCGCGATCGCGTCGGCGGCGTGTGCGGCCATCACCTCCCAGGTGGCGCCGCCCACCGAGGTGGAGTCCACCCAGGTGGGGCGCAGCCCCAGATATTCGGCCACTTCCACGGGCGCGAGCGTGCCGAGTCCGGCCGAGGCGAAGCCGTCGACCAGTGAGCGGTCCAGTCCGGCGTCGGCCAGCGCGCGACGGGCGGCCTGGGCGTGCAGGGCGTACGGGGTGGCGTCGTCCACGCGCCCGCAGTCGGAGAGGGCGATACCGGCTATGGCGACTGGTGTCCCTGACGGCATGGAGCTGACGGTACATCAGCTTTGGTGGCAGTGGCAGGCGTGTGGGGCTGGGCATTTGCGCTGGGCGTACCTAACATGACGGCTCGTCAGTTGAGGGTGGTGACGGCCGGGAGGAGCCCGCCGATGGATGCCGCGTTCACCGAGGAGCAGCACGAGATCCGCCGTACGCTGCGGGAACTGCTGCAGAAGCGCTGCGGCCCCGACGAGGTCAAGGCCGCCGCCCGTACCGCCGAGGGCTACGACCCGGCCCTGTGGCGGCAGCTCGCTCAGCAGCTCGGACTGCCGGGGCTGGCCCTGCCCACCGCGTACGGCGGAGTCGGCTGCGGGCCCACCGAACTGGCCCTGGCCTGCGAAGAGACCGGGCGGGTGCTGCTGCCCTCGCCGCTGCTGCCCACCACCGTCCTCGTCGCGCCGCTCGCACTGGCGCTGGGTACGGAGCGGCAGCGCGCGAAGCTGCTGCCCGCTCTCGCGGCGGGCGAGCTGACCGGCGCGCTCGCCGTGCCGGGCGGCCGGCTGGCCACCGCGCTCGCGCTGTCCGGCCGTAACGACGGTGACTGGGCGGGCGGCGGCCGGGCCGGCGGCATCCAGGCGCGGAGGTGCGCGCCGGAGCCGGGTGGCGCGGCGGGGGAGTGGCGGCTGTACGGGGAGGCCGTGCAGGTGGTGGGCGGGCACAGCGCGGACGTGCTCCTGGTGGCCGCGCACACGGGTGGTTACGCGCGCAGTCGCACGCTGCTTTTCGTCGTGCCCGGTGACGCGCCCGGCCTCGTACGGATCCGGCAGACGGCGATGGACGAGACCCGGCCGTTGGCGCGTGTCCAACTGCGCGATGTGAGCGGAGGGTTGCTGGGGGAGGAAGAGGGGGCGGGGGCCGTCGTGACCGCGCTGGCGCGGGTCGGGGCCGGTGCGGCGGCCGCGCTGGCGGCCGAAGCGGTCGGGGCGGCGGACGCGGCGCTCGGGCGGACCGTCGAGTACGTCAAGGCCCGGGAGCAGTTCGGGCGGCCCATCGCGTCGTTCCAGGCCGTGCAGCACCGACTGGCGGATCTGTACGTACGGGTGCAGGCGGCCCGGTCCGCCGCCTACTACGCGGCGTGGGCGGTGGGCGCACCGGCGCAGGACGCCGAGCCCGGCGCCCCCGGCCTCGCGCTCGCGCACGCCCTGGAGACGCTGCGCGCGGTCGCCGGAGAGGCCATCCAGCTGCACGGCGGCATCGGCTTCACCTGGGAACACGACGCCCACCTCGCCTTCAAACGCGCGGCCTGCGACGAACTGCTGCTGGGGCCCGTGCACCGGCTGCGGGCGCACGCCGCCGAGACCGCGGGCCTCTTCGGAGCCGGGGCACGGGCGGCGGTTCCGGCGTGAGGGCGATCGGGCGGGGAACGGTGTCCGTAGAGGCGAGAGGAGCCGACAGGGTGCGGGGACTCGGCAGGCGGCTGGTGCAGAAGATGTCGGCGACGCGGACGTTCGCGCGGGCGGCACCATACGTCGTGCCCGCACTCGACCGCACGGTGCACCGCCTCACCGGCGGCAAGGTGCTGCCGAGCGCGCGGATGCTGCCGGGGGCGGTCCTGACGGTGACCGGCGCCCGGACGGGGCTGCCGCGGCGTACGCCACTGGCCTGCTTTCCGGAGGAGTCCGGCACCTG
This sequence comes from Streptomyces rimosus, assembly GCF_008704655.1. Taxonomy (NCBI): domain Bacteria; kingdom Bacillati; phylum Actinomycetota; class Actinomycetes; order Kitasatosporales; family Streptomycetaceae; genus Streptomyces; species Streptomyces rimosus. Next base: position 5,307,487 of record NZ_CP023688.1, read on the forward strand.
GCTGCTGATCGGCAGCAACTTCGGGCGCACGGGACACCCTGCCTGGACGGCCAATCTGCTGAAGAACCCGGCGGCCAAGATCAGTTGGCGGGGCCGGGACATTCCCGTACGGGCGCGGCTGCTGAGCGGGGAGGAGCGGGCGCGGGCGTGGGCGGCGGTGCTGGAGTTGTGGCCGCCGTACGCCGCGTACCAGGCGCGCGTCACGCGGGAGATCCGGATCTTCCGGCTGGAGGCGCGGCCGTGAACGCGTACAGCGGGTGCCGGCCGCCCCGGGAGGGCGGTCAACACCCGCTGTACCGGACAGCCATGGCAGGACGAGCGCGAACGTAGCGAAGTGTTCCGTGAGCCGGATTCCGTGAATTCCCCGAGTCGACCGGGATTCCCGAGATATCCGGGACTCCCCGGGATTGTGCGAATTCCCGGAATGTCGCCCGGGCCGGATCGGACGGGTCCGGACCGGCCGGGCTATTTCGTGGGCTTCTTCCCGGTGACACCGAGATGGACCAGCAGGGCCAGGTTCGGCTTCAGTTCCTGCTGTTTGACGCCCCAGCTCGTGAAACCCTTCTGATGGGCGGCGACCGCGGCCAGCATGGCGACGATCGAACCGGCCATCGCGGCCGCGCTGACGTCCTTGTCGACCTTGCCCTTGGACTGGAGTTCCTTGATGGAATCCGTAAGGGAGTTGGTCACGGCATTGAGGATCTTCATGCGGATCTTGTAGAACCGCTTGTCGCCCTCGGCGGCACCGAGGTCGACGACGCGCAGGATCGCGTCGTTCTGCCGCCAGAAGGAGAGGAATCCCTCGACGAGTTCCTCGGCCGCCTGACGGCCGGATTTGCCCACCCAGGAGCGTCCGGCCACCAGATCGGTCAGGCTCGCGCCCTCCTTGGCCATCTCCTCGGCGATTTCCAGCACCGCGCCCTCGACATCGGGGAAGTACTGGTAGAACGTCGCGGGCGAAGTGCCCGCTTTGCGGGCCACATCGATGACCTTGACGTCTCTGTACGGGGACGAACTGAGCATGTCGCTGAGGCAGTCGAGCAGCTTCTGCCGGGTCGCCTGTCCGCGGCGCCCGGCGACTCTGCCGTCGACGGTTCGTACTTGTCCTGTCATGCCGTCAGCTTACCGAGGGGTGATCGGAGCGCGATTTGGCTGCCTGCAAATGGGGATGCGGGAGTTCGGCCGTATCGGTGCCGCCCGATCCCGGGCGTACGGCATCACCGGAGGTCCGTGGCGGGGTCGGGGGCGGCTTGGCCCGAACAAGTGAATTGTCTTATCAACAGGCTGTGGACAACGTGTGCGCGCCGGTGGACGGGGTTCCGGATGCCGTACGGCGATCGCGGGACGGTCCATTGTCGGACGCCGAGAATTGTCCGGTAATGAGCGTGATCGCAGAGAATTGACAAAATGTTCGATTACTGTCCGGGCGGGCTGCTTGATCCAGGGCTACTTTGTTCCCATGACTGCATTCGCGGCGGGCGCGCCCTGCTGGGCGGACGTCATGCTGCCCGACCTGGAAGCGGGCAAGCGATTCTACGGCGAACTGTTCGGCTGGACGTTCTCCGCGGGCTCCGCCGAGCACGGCGGCTACACCCAGGCGTACCGGGACGGCAGGGCCGCCGCGGGACTGATGCCCAAGCCGGACGGCCGGCTGCCCACCGCGTGGACCATCTACTTCGCGACCCCGGACGCCGCCAGGACCAGCGCGAAGATCCTGGAGGCGGGCGGCCGGATCGTCTCGGAGGCCGTGCCCGTCGGCGACTTGGGCACCATGCTCGTCGCCACCGACCCCACGGGCGCGGTCTTCAGCGTCTGGCAGGCGGGCACCCACCCGGGCTTCGAGGTGACGGGCGAGCCCGGCGCGTACGTACGGACGGGCCTGAGCACCCGCGACCCGCAGGGCGCCGACGCCTTCTACGGCGCCGTCTTCGGCTTCGAGAGCGTGGCCGACAGCCCGGCGTCGGACGAGCGCTTCCGCCCCTGGCGGCTGGCCGGGCAGAAGGAGGAGATCGGCGGCCGGGCCCTCATGGGCGACCGCGTCCCGGCCGAGATGCCGCCCCACTTCACCGTCTGCTTCCTCGTCGCCGCGATGGACGACGCCGTACGGACCGCCACCCGCCTGGGCGGCAGGGTCACCGCAGAACCGATCACTACTCCAGGCGGGCCCTTCGCGGTGCTCACGGACAACCAAGGAGCCGCGTTCGGCGTCCTGTCCCCTAAATAGACAACCGGCCCGTGCTGCACGGGCACCCCGCACAGCATCTCCGGGCCGGTACCGGCTCCCGCTGTCGGGCCGCGGACGGCGCGGCCCGGCAGCGGGCACGTGCGGGAGCGCTGGACCCGTGCGGGCGCCGCGCGGGACGCACACGGGGACGGGACGGCATGACCGGCAGGGACACGGACAGCGGGCTCGGCGGACGGCTCCCTTCGGGACGCCGGACGGCGTCGCCGGACATATCCGCCGGCGCGCGGCCGGTGTGACAGCGGCGCCGCGACGCGCCGCGCCGGTGCCCGATCGGTCCGTGTCCGAGGGCTTCGCGGGCGCCGGCGCCGGTGCGCGGGGGCGCCGGTACGGGATACCTCGTCACGACATGTGACGACGGCGCCGCGCAGCGCGGGAGCCCGCCAGGACACGACGGGAGCGGCCCCGGGTTCGCAACCGTGGGCCCGGCCAGGAAGAATCAGCACGCGTACGGCCGAATCGGCCAGGCGGTGAGACGCTGCACGGGGCAGTGGCTCTCGGCGGCCACTGGCTTTTGAGAGTCTCTTTTACGCCCCACGGGGAGGTGGCAGGCAAGTGGTGGAGCAGCTGACACAGCTGACGCAGCACGATCCCCGGCGGATCGGCCCGTTCGAGGTGCTCGGCCGTCTCGGGGCCGGCGGCATGGGGCTGGTCTACCTCGCGCGCTCGGCGTCCGGGCGGCGCGTCGCGATCAAGACGGTGCGGACGGAACTCGCCGAGGACCAGCTGTTCCGGGTCCGTTTCACACGCGAGGTCGAGGCGGCCCGCGCGGTCAGCGGCTTCTACACCGCGGCGGTGGTGGACGCGGACCCGCGCGCCGCGGTGCCGTGGCTGGCGACCGCGTATGTGCCCGCGCCCTCCCTGGAGGAAATAGTCAATGAGTGCGGGCCGCTGCCGGCCCAGGCGGTGCGCTGGCTCGCGGCCGGCATCGCCGAGGCGCTGCAGTCCATCCACGGCGCGGGCCTGGTCCACCGGGACCTGAAGCCGTCCAATGTGCTGGTCGTCGAGGACGGCCCGCGCGTCATCGACTTCGGTATCGCCAGCGGCGTCTCCAACACCCGCCTGACCATGACGAACGTGGCCGTCGGCACCCCGGCGTACATGTCGCCCGAGCAGGCCCGCGACTCCCGCAGCGTCACCGGCGCCAGCGACGTCTTCTCGCTCGGCTCCACCCTGGTCTTCGCCGCCACCGGTCACGCCCCCTTCCACGGCGCCAACCCGGTCGAGACGGTCTTCATGCTGCTGCGCGAGGGCCCGGACCTGGCCGGGCTGCCGGACGAGCTGCGGCCGCTGATCGAGTCCTGCATGCAGATGGAGGCGGCCGGGCGTCCCACCCCCGCCGACCTGCAGTCCCAGCTCGCGCCGCATCTGTTCGGCTCCGGCAGCGACGACAGCGGTACGGCGTCCGCCTGGTTGCCGGCCGGCGCGGTCGCGCTCATCGAGGGGCGGCGCGGCGGGCGGCAGGCCGCATCCGCGTCCGCGGGCCGCGGCGGCTCCGGGCAGGGCCGCGTCGCGCGCCAGCCCGTACCGCAGTCGCCCCCGCCCGCCCAGCCGCCTCCGCCGCGCCCGCGCAACGCCCCGGCCGCCGCCGCTGCGCAGGCGGGCGGCGCGATGGCCGCGGCCGAGCAGGGCTGGGCCGGTGGCGCGGGCGTCGGTCCCGGCGCGCGCCGGGGCGCCGATCCGCGCGGCGCCGCGCAGCTGCCGCAGTCCGCGCCCGCCGGGCCGGTGGCCGCCGCACCGCCCGTCTCCCCGGCCCCGCAGGTCTCCGCCGCCCCGCCCGTACCGTCGCGGCTGCCGGACGCCGACGTGCCGGACGGCTCCGTACGCCTCGCCGGCACCTCGGCGCCGATAGGCCCCGGCCCCCGCGCGGGGGACAGCCGGGAGCCGCAGCCGCACGCCCAGGCGCCCGCCACCGACTGGGTCCGGCCGCCCGCCGGCGCCCCGGCCCCCGCCGCCGGCGGACACGAGGCCGACCCGGCCGCCGCCCTCCCGCAGCAGGGCGCCGCGGCGGCGCACGTCCCCGGACAGGCCCCGGCGGCTTCCGGCGGCGCGGCACCGGCCCGCTGGCGGCCCTGGCGTTTTCGCATGTCCAACGACGTGTGGGGCACCCCGACGGTCGCGGGCGACCTGCTGTACGTGACCTCCTTCGAGGTGCACGCCCTCGACGTGGCCAGCGGGCGGCGGCAGTTCAAGACCCGCGACGTCGCCTGGACCATGTCCGTCGCGGACGGCCGTATCCACGCCTCGGACGGCCCCAGCCTCTACGCGCTCGACGCGGCCGACGGCACCGAGCGCTGGCGGCTGGGCAGCGAGGGCTGGATCTACGCGCTCACCGCCGACCGGGGGACGGTCGTCACCGGCACCCGCGGCGGCGGTGTGCAGGCGTGGGAGGCGGCCACCGGCGAGCGGCTGTGGGAGACCGGCGGCGTACAGACCGACTTCGAGACCGCCGACCTGGGGCCGGTCGCGCACGAGGGCACGGTCTTCGTCTGGGCCGACGGGCGGCTGAAGGCTCTGGAGGCCCGTACCGGCGCCGAGCGCTGGTCGTACCCGGTGGGCGACGCGGTCTCCTGCGGCGGCGTCCCCGTACGGCTGCTGCCCGCCCCGGACGGCGCGGTGTACGTCACCGCGGGCACCCGCGTCCTGGCCATCGACATCGCGCGCGGCGAGGTGCGCTGGCACTTCGAGGCGCCCGCCGCTTTCCTCAGCCCGCCCGCTTACGCGCCGGGCCCCGCGGTCACCGGCGGCGGCATCTACCTGGCCGACTACCTCGGCACGGTCTACGCCCTGGACGCGGCCGACGGCCGGGACCGCTGGCGCATCGCCACCGAGGCGCGGCAGTCCACCGAACCGGTGCTGGTCGCGGACGGCGCCGTGCACCTCGGCAGCGGCAAGGCGCTCTACACGCTCGACGCCGTCACGGGCACGCCGCGCTGGCGCTTCCAGGCGGGCGGCGAGGTGATCGGCGCGCCCGTCGTGGCGGACGGCCGGGTGCACTTCGGCTCCGCCGACCACTGCCTGTACACCCTCGACGCGATGGGCGGCCAGCTGCGCTGGAAGCTCGCCACGGGCGGCGAGATCACCGGCACGCCGGTGGCCTCCGGGGGCGTGGTCTACGCGTGCAGCAAGGACCGCTGCGTGTACGCGCTGGACGCGGCGAAGGGGACGGGCCTGGCGCGGCGGTCCTGACGGTCCGCCGCTCTCAGATGTCGTCCCGGTCGACGGGCTTGACGGGGCGCGTCTCGTCGTCGGGGCGCGTCTCGTGGGACCGGGGCGGCGCCTCGGGCCGGGGCGGCGGCTGCCCCGGATCGTCCGAGGCGGGCGGCATCCGGACCGCCCGGGTGGGCTGCTCGTCCGCGGCCTGCTGACCGGCCTCCGGCGGCGGGTGGCCCGCGCCGGGCCACCGTACGGGCGGCTGGTGATGGGGCGTCGAGGGCGGCGGCGCACCGTACGCGGGCACGCCCTGCGGAGGGGTGTCGCCCGCCCGGATGGGGCCGGGCTCCCACTCGGGCCCGGGGACCGGATACGGCTGCGGATCGCCGTAGCGGTCGTCGAACCCCGCCTCGCGGCGCCGGGCGCGCACGCCCCGGCGCCCGCTCATCACCAGCGCCGCCAGCCACAGCAGCGCGCCGCCGCCGAGGGCGCTCGCCACGCCGAGGCCCAGGCCCTGGTTCTCGCTCTCGCCGACCGTCAGCCTGCCCGCGGCCTGGCCCTGGCGGACCATCCACAGGATCGTGAAGCCGAGTACCACCGCGCCCGCCACGAAGACGAGCGCGCGGGAGCGCAGCAGGATGCCGAACAGGGTCACCACGGCGGCGAAGAGCATCGGCAGCAGGACCGAGCCGAACAGTTCGGCCTTCTCGGCGCTGATGCCCTGGAACAGGTCCTCGATACGGATCTCACGTCCGTGACGGCCGTCGTACCAGGCACGGAAGGGGCTCCAGACGGCGGCCGCCGCTCCGATGAGGGCCAGCACGGATCCGAGTACGTTGCGCACCACAGGCGTCGCCTCTCCGGTCGCTGATTCGTCCCGTTTCCCTCTGTAAACGACGCTACGCCCGACTGCACGCGCGCGCCAGGGGTGCGCGTTTTACCTGGTCAGGGAGAGATTTTGGGTAATGCAAGGAGGTTGCTAGTCTGCCGTGCACTCGTCAAGAACACATAAGGACGAGGGTGCGCCGCGCGTGCGGCGCGGTATTTCCAACGGGGTCAACGGGGGCACAACATCATGAAGTTCCGTCATGTCCGCATGGTCGCCGCGGCCGGGGTGGTCGTCGTCGCGCTGACCGGCGCCCGGCACTCGCACGGAGGCGGCTGCGGCAGCAGCCACAGCAGCTCCAGCGGCGGCAGCAGCACGAGCGGCAGCACCAGCGGCGGTTACGAGGCCGGCACGGGCAGCAGCACCAGCAGCGGCAGCACCAGTGGCGGCTACGACGGCGGTACGAGCACCAGCGGCAGCACCACGAGCGGCAGCACGTCCAGCGGCAGCACCTCGGGCTACACCTCCGGTGGCGGCAGCAGCCGCAGCGCCATGGGCGACATCAAGATCAACGGGTGCCAGTACAACGGCGCCGGCAGCCTGAAGACCACGGTCAGCGCCACCAACAGCTCGTCCACCACCAAGTACACCTACATGCTGACGGTGAAGTTCACCGCGCCCGGCGGCAAGGACCTCGGCACCCGCCACCCGAGCATCCCGTACGTCATGCCGGGCCGCACCGACTCGACCGACGTGATCCAGTACGTGCCCCGCGACGCCGCCGTCAGCGGCACGTACCGCTGCTCGGTCACCGACGTCCAGCGCACCCCGCTCTCCTGATGACGGCCCAGGGACGACGCATCGGCCGGGCCGCCATCGCGGCCGGGATGGTGGCCGCCACCGGGCTCGGGGTGGCCGGCTGCGGGGCGCTGCTGCCCGGCGGCCACCGCAGGCTGCCCCCGCCGCCGATGCCCAGCGGTTACAGCTCCTCGCCGTCGCCGTACGACTCGTACTCGCCGTCGTACTCGTACTCCCCTTCGCCCACGCCGGAGGAGACCTACGACCCGGACGGCCGCACGGACGCGCGCGGCAACAACTGCCGCTACGACACGTCGGCCCGCCGCCTCGAATACTCGGTCTCGGTGACCAACCCGTCGCTCACCAAGACCTTCAAGTACGAGATGGCGGTCAACTGGATGAGGGACCGGCCCGCCGACGGCACGGCGCTCGGGCTGCACCAGCGCAGCATCATCGTCCGTCCCGGGCAGACCGAGACGTACACGGCCACCTACTACTACACCAACACCTCGACGCAGCAGATGTGGTACACCTGCGAGATCCGCAGGGCGCGCAAGTCGGAGCTGTGAGGGGTCAGCGGCCCCCTCAGCGGACCCCCTCAGCGGACCCTGAAGTCCCGGGAACGGGACGCGAAGAGGCCGGCCTGCCGCTCCGGCGGCAGGTTGCCCAGTGCGATCAACTGCGGGGCGTGGGCCAGCGCCTGCGCCCGCACGGCCTCCCGCGACGCCCACAGGGCCCGTACGGTGCCCTGCACCGCGCCGGTCGGATGCGCGGCCAGTATCGCGGCGGCGCGCCGGGCCGCGGCCACCGCGCCGCCCGGCGGCGTCAGCTCCGAGACCAGGCCCGTTTCGTAGGCGCGGTGGGCGCCGAGCCGTTCCGCCGTGCCCATCAGGGCCAGCCGCGCGGCCTCGCCGTACGGCATGCGCTGGGCCAGGAACACCGACTCGTACGCGCTGACCATCCCGTAGGACGTGTGCGGGTCGAAGAACGTGGCCTCCTCGGAGGCGACCAGGAACTCGCACTCGCCCAGCAGATAGAACGCCCCGCCGCAGGCCATCCCCTCGACGGCCGCGACGACCGGCTTCCACAGGTCGTTCGCCTTCGGGCCGATGGTGAGCAGGGGGTCGTCGAGCGAGTACGGGGAGGACGGCTGCGGGACCTGTACGGCGCGGTCGATACCGGTGCAGAAGGCCCTGCCCCCGGCGCCGGTCAGGACGACGGCGCGCACCTCGTCGTCGCAGCGGAACCCGCGCCATATGGACGCGAGCCGTTCGGCCGTCTCCAGGTCGATGGCGTTGTGGCGCTCGGGCCGGTCGAGCGTGACCAGCGCGACGCCGTCCGGCCCCGTCGCCACGCGTACGGAAGGCGCCGTCACGGCCGCTCCAGCAGCCAGCGCGGCACGGTCACGCCCGGCGCCTGCTCGTGGAACGCCACCTTGACCGGGGCGCCGATGCGGATACGGGCCGGGTCCACCGAGTCCAGCGCCGCGTCCGGGGCCGCGACCAGGTTGCCGACCAGGCGGATGCGCGGGGCGTCGGCCAGCTCCACCACGACGACGTTGTACGGGGCCTGCGCGGCGTAGGCGGGCAGCAGCGGCGGGTGCGGCAGGACGTACGACCAGATGCGGCCGCGTCCCGACATCCGCTGCCAGCGGTCGTCGAAGGACTGGCAGTGCGGGCAGCAGGGGCGGGGCGGGAAGCGGAGTTCGCCGCAGGCGGCGCAGCCCTGGACGCGGAGTTCGCCACGGGCGGCGTATTCCCAGAAGGGGGCGCCGTCGTCGTCGGGGACGGGGAGGAGCAGGGCGGCCTCGTCGGGTGGCTGTGGGGCACCGGACGGTTGCGGGTCGGGGGCTGGACGTGGTTCGGGCACCGGGCGCGGGTCGGGGGTCGGACGCGGTTCAGGGGCGTTGTCAGTGGTCCCCTTCATGCTGGTGGACATGGAAGCTCAACTCCTCAGCAGCAGGGCGGAAGTGGGGACCCCTTCCCCGGCCGTGACCAGGCAGGTGGCGGCGTCCGGGACCTGGGCGGTGCTGGTGCCGCGCAGTTGCCGCACGCCTTCGGTGATGAGGTTGAAGCCGTGGATGTACGCCTCGCTCAGCCCGCCGCCCGCGGTGTTCAGCGGCAGCCGGCCGCCGATCTCCAGGGCCCCGCCCTCGGTGAAGGCCGCGCCCTCGCCGCGCCCGCAGAAGCCGTAGCCCTCCAGGGAGAGCGGGATCAGCGGGGTGAACGCGTCGTAGATCTGCGCGACATCGACGTCCCCGGGGCCGAAGTCGGCCTGTTTCCACAGCTGCCGGGCTGCGGTCCAGGCCGGTCCGGTGAGCGGATCCTCGGTCCAGTAGTTGACCATGCCGTGGTGCTGGGCGGGCAGACCCTGTGCGGCCGAGTGCACATACACGGGGCGCTGGCGCAGGTCACGGGCGCGCTCGGCGGCGACGACCACGCACGCCAGGGCGCCGTCGGTCTCCAGGCAGTTGTCGAAGAGGCACAGCGGCTCGCTGATCCAGCGGGCGGTCATGTACATCTCGCGGGTCAGCGGGCGCTCGTACATGATCGCGGCGGGGTTCTGGTTGGCGCGGTTGCGGCAGGCGAGGGCGACGTTGAAGAAGTGGTCGCGGGTGGCGCCGTATTCGTGCATATAGCGCCGGGCGAGGATGCCGATCTCGTCGACGGGCCGCAGCAGGCCGAAAGGACGGGTCCATTGGGCGGGAGTGGGCAGTTGGACAGTGGTGTTCCGCCACGGGCGGGGCCCGGAACCGCGCTTGCGCGAGCGCCAGGCGACACCGACGCTCGCCTGGCCGGTGGCGATGGCCGCCGCCAGGTGGGCCACGGTCGCGCACGAACCCCCGCCGCCGTAACCGGCCTTGGCGAAGAACGTGACGTCCCCGGCGCCGATGGCCTTGGCCACCTCGACCTCGTCGGTCTCCTCCATGGTGTAGGAGGCGAAGGCGTCCACCTCGGACGGGGCGATCCCGGCGTCGTCCAGGGCGGCGGTGATCGCCCGGCAGGCCAGCGTGCGTTCCGACTCGGGCAGCCTTCTGGCGAACGCCGTCCGGCCGATCCCGGCTATCACCGCCGCGTCCTTCAGGGTGGCCCCCATCGTCACCTCCGTGGTCGGCCGCCCGTCCGGAGCCCCGTGCGGCCGGCGCTGACATCCGTGCTGACAGCCGAGGAGGCTACCGCTAACCTGACGGGTAGTCAGCTACTCGCTCCGGCCAGCGCTTCCGCGGGAGGTTGTGCGATGCGGCGTGCCGACCCGTCCGAGCCCGGCCCGCGCGCCGGTACGCGCGAGCCCGATGCCGACCCCCGCGCCGACCTGGAGTACGGCACCGTCCCGCGCCTGGTGCGCGCCGCCGCCGAGCGGTACGGCCCGTCCGAGGCGGTCGCCGAGGGGCGCACCCGCCTGACGTACGCGCAACTGGGGGAGCGGGTCGAGCGGGCCGCCGCGGCGTGCCTCGCCGCAGGTGTCGAGCCTGGCGACCGGGTGGCCGTGTGGGCGCCCAACACCGGCGACTGGATCACCGCCGCGCTCGGCGCCGTCACCGCGGGCGCCGTCCTGGTCCCGGTCAACACCCGCTTCAAGGGCGCCGAGACGGCCCACGTCCTGCGCCGCACCCGCGCCCGGCTGCTGTTCGTCACCGGCACGTTCCTCGGCACGTCGTACGTCGCCTCGCTGCGCCGCGCGGCCGGCGACGGCACCGGCGACGGCCCGCTCCCCGGCCTGCCCCACCTCGAACGGGCCGTCGTCCTCTCCGGCGACGCCCCCACCGGTTTCCTCGCGTGGCAGGACTTCCTCGCGGCGGGCGAGGCGGTGCCCAGGGGGGCCGTACGGTCCCGGGCCGACGCGATACGCCCCGACGACCCCTCGGACATCGTCTTCACCTCGGGCACCACAGGACGCCCCAAAGGCGCGGTGATCACCCACGCCCAGACCCTGCGCGCCTACGGCGTCTGGAGCGCCCTCGCCGGACTGGCCCCCGGCGACCGCTATCTGATCGTCAACCCGTTCTTCCACACCTTCGGCTACAAGGCCGGCATCCTCGCCTGCCTGCTGCGCGGGGCGACGATGATCCCGCAGCCGGTGTTCGGCGTCTCCACGGCGCTGGCCAACATCGCCGCCGAACGCGTCACCGTCCTCCCCGGCCCGCCCGCCCTCCACCAGCAGCTCCTGGACGACCCCGGGCGCGCCCGCTACGACCTCGGCTCGCTGCGGCTGGTCGTCACCGGCGCGGCCGTCGTCCCGCTCACCCTGGTCGAACGGCTCCGGTCCGAGCTGGGCATCGCGACCGTACTGACCGCCTACGGCCTCTCGGAAAGCTCCGGCATCGTCACGATGTGCCGCCGCGGCGACCCGCCCGAGGTCGTCGCGGCCACCTCGGGACGGGCCGTACCGGACACGGAGATACGGGTCGTGGACACCGAGGGGCGGATCGTGCCGCCCGGCACGGCGGGGGAGGTGCTGGTCCGCGGCTACCACGTGATGACCGGCTACTTCGAGGACCCGCGGGCCACCGCGGAGGTGCTCACGGAGGACGGCTGGCTGCGCACGGGCGATGTCGGCGTCCTGGACGGCGACGGCAACCTCCGCATCACCGACCGCCTCAAGGACATGTTCATCGTCGGCGGCTTCAACGCCTACCCCGCCGAGATCGAGCACCTGCTCGCCCGCCACCCGGACGTGGCCGAGGTCGCCGTCGTCGGCGTCCCCGACGCGCGGCTGGGCGAGGTCGGCAAGGCGTACGCGGTCCGCCGTCCGCGGTCCGCGCTGACGGCGGACGAACTGATCGCGTGGGCGCGGCGGGAGATGGCCAACTACAAGGTGCCCAGGGAGGTCGCGTTCGTCCCAGCGCTGCCGCGCAACGCGAGCGGGAAGATCGTCAAGGGCGCGTTGCGGGGCGGCGCGCCGGCCGCGTCGTAACGGGGAAACCCCGGCTCGGGCGGGTGACAGCGGCTGGTTACCGACGTGTTAGCCGCCCGTTAGCGGCGCCCGGCACCTTGGTGTACGTACCAATGAACACCGCCGCACCACCCTTGGGGGACCCGCATGTCCAGCATCTCCACCGCCGCCTTCCGCCGGGGCCGCCGGATCGCCGCCGCATCGGTCGTGGCCATCGCGGCGTTCTCGCTCACCGCGTGCAACGCCCCGGGCGGCGACGACCCGAAGCCGGCCAAGAGCGCCGCGAGCGAAGCCCCCGGGAACGGCTCGTCCGACGGCTCGACCGGCTCCTCCGGCGGCGCCGCGGGCTCCGCCGGAGGCGACACCGGGTCCACGGGCGCGGGCTCCTCGGGCTCGCAGGGTTCGGGCGGGTCCACCGGAGGCAGCGGCTCGGGCCACCGGGGTTCCGGCACGTCGGGCGGCTCGGGCTCCACCGGCTCCGGCGGCTCCACCGGCTCCACCGGCTCCGGCGGTGGTACGGGTACGGGCCACAAGGGCGCCAACGTCACCCTGAACGGCACGCTCAAGTACCTCGCCCCGGGCAAGTACACCGTGGCCCCCGAGTCCGGCATGGAGCAGGCGTTCTTCGTCGCCACCGACACCAGGATCCTGGGGGCGACCACCATCTGCGGCGGCCCCGACGGCCGGGTCACCATCGACAAGAGCAGCTACGGCACCACCACCTGCACCACGGACGACCTCGAAAAGGCCGCCAAGATGAACACGGTCAAGGTCCGCGTCACGGTCAAGAAGGGCATCGCCACGCAGGTCGTGGAGCGCTACCACCCGTGATCAAGGGGGCTCCGGCGGGCGGCCCGCGCCTACCTGAATGGCCCCGCTCGCCTCGTGGGCTCCAGGCCCCGCGTGATTGCCTGGCAATCACCCTGTCGTGGGAGGTGTGGGTGGCATGACCAGTCCGTATCCCGCCGGTCCCGAGCCCGGTGGACCCGTGCCCGAGCCGCCGGACCCGCCCGGTCCCGAGCCCCGACCGGGGCCCGAACCGGGCCCGCCCTATCCGCCGGGGCCCGACCCGGGTCCGCCGCCGCCCGGCCCCAGCGACCCGATGGCCCCGGACCCGATTCCCCGGCCGTCGGACCCGGACGCGGCCCCCGAACCCAGCCCGCAGCCCGGCCCGGTCTCCTGACCACCGGGCCGCGGTGATCCCCGCCGGTCAGGCCCCGCCGCCGTACCGCTCCCGCAGCGCCGCCTTGAGCACCTTGTTCAGCGGGCCGCCCCGCGGGAGTTCGGGCAGGATCTCCAGCTGCTCCGGCAGCTTCTGGGGCATCAGGCCGGAGCGGCGCAGATGAGCGGTGAGCGCCGGGAGCGTCAGCGTTCCGTCGGCCGTCCCGTCGAGGGTCACCACCGCGCAGACCCGCTCGCCGCGCTCGCGGTCCGGCAGCCCGATCACGGCGGCGTCCGCCACCGCCGGATGCGCGCGGACCAGCTCCTCCACCTCCGGCGCCGAGATGTTCTCGCCCTTGCGGATGATGATGTCCTTCAGCCGTCCGGTCAGCACGAGATGCCCGTCCGCGCGCAGCAGGCCCAGGTCGCCGGTACGGAACCAGCCGTCCGTGTCGAAGGCCGCGGCCGTCAGCGCCGGGTCGGTGTAGCCGCGGCAGACCATCGGGCCGCGTACGGTGACCTCGCCCGCCTCACCGGTCGCCGCCTCCGAGCCGTCCGCGCGGGCGATCCGTATCCGGGCACCGGTCACCGGCTTCCCCACGGTGTGGGCGAGCTGTTCGCCGGTGTCGTACGGCGTACCCATCGCGATCATCGGGCACTCCGTCATCCCGTACCCGTGCACCACCGCGCACCCCAGCTCCCGCACCGCCGCGTGGTACAGGTCGGGCGGCAGCGGCGCCCCGCCCCCGGAGAGCAGCCGCAGGGAGGGGATCAGCCGGCCCGCAGGCCCAGGCCCGCCGGGCCCGTCGCGCCGCCGTGCCTCGTCGAGGAACGCCTGGTAGAAGGCCGTGCTCCCGCCGGCCATCGTCACCCCGTGCCGCCGGTACGCCTCGGTCGCCGCCGCCGGGTCGAAGGTGTCCAGCACCACCGCGGGGAAGCCGCCGAGCAGCATTGCGATCACATAGTCCGGCCCCGCGATGTGTGCGTACGGGAACGCCATCGAGCCGATGTCCGTTTCCGTCATGCCCAGCGCGTTGGCCAGTCCGACACCGCCCGCGATGAGCGAGGCGTCGGTGTGCTCGACGCCCTTGGGCTCGGCCGTGGTGCCCGAGGTGAAGTAGGTCCACGTCGGGGTGGCGCGGTCCGGCCGTACGAACTCCGGGAGCACGCCGACCGGTTCGGCCTCCGGAAGCCCGTCCGCGACGGAGAGTACGCGTACGCCGCCGTCCGCCACCTTCCGCACCGTGCCTGCGTAGTCGTGGCCGCGCCACTGACCCGGCACGATCGCGTACTCCGCCGCCGACTGCCGCAGCGCGAAACCCACTTCGCGCTCCCGGTGCAGATGCAGCACCGGTATCTGTACGGCGCCGAGCCGGGCCAGCGCGAGCGACACCGCGACGGTCAGGGGCCAGGTGGGCAACTGCCACATCACGCGCGTACCGGCGCCGATCCCCAGCCCGCGGAATCCGGCCGCCAGCCGCAGGGCCCGGTCGCGTACCCGGCCGAAGGTCAGGGCCCGGCCGGAGCCCCGGGTGCTCTCGTCGAAGAACATCGGCGCCCGCCGGGGCGCCTCGGCCCGGTATTCCATCAGTTCCCAGAGCGAGCGCACACGATCGGGTTCGAACACGTCGCGCCTCCAAGGATGCGGGGGCGCGAGGCTAGCAGAAGAGGTGACGGCCCGTCAGGTGGCGTAAGGGTACGGAACATTCGTACCGGCCGAGGAGTTGGGTACGGGTGTACACATCCCTACGGGAAAGCGAGCGGACGTCATGCCGTTGACCACGGAAGAACGCGAGAAGTTCCTGGCCGGGCCGCACATCGGAGCGCTGTCGGTGGACTCGGGCGAGGCGGGCCGCGCCCCGCTGACCGTGCCCATCTGGTACGCGTACGAGCCGGGCGGGGAGCTGTGGATCATCACCGAGCGGGACTCGCGCAAGGCGCGGCTGATCGCGGCGGCGGGGCGGTTCTCGCTGATGGCGGACCAGGTCACCCCGAGGGTCCGCTATGTGTCGGTGGAGGGTGAGGTGGTCTCGACCGGGCCGACGACGGACGAGGAGCTGCACGCGATGGTCGGGCGCTATCTCGCGCCGGAGGCGGCGGCCGCGTATCTCAGGGACGTGGCACCGACGTTCGGGCCGGAGGTGACCATCCGGATGCGGCCGCGCCGCTGGCTGTCGGCGGACATGGGGCCGGGCGAGTAACCGGCCGTACGGCACCGCAGGGGGCCGGGTCGTACGGCCCGGCCCCCTGCGCAGGTGAACTGCCGACGCCGTTACGGGCGGTTGGCGTCCAGGGGTGCCACCTGGTCGCCGGGCACCGGACGGTTGCCGTCCATGGCCACCGCGTTGTTGCCGGCCACCGGGCGGTTGCCGTCCCCGGCGACGACGGCGGAGGCACCGCTCGGGGCGTGGTGGTCGGCCAGGGCGGGCGCCGCCGCTGCACCGGCGAGGGCGGCGGTGAAGGCGAGGGTGACGACGGTGCGCTGGGTACGGCTCATTCCGACTCCTTCGTGGGGACATCGCTTACATGTGACGCTAGTGGCAGGTGATGCGTATGTTCGATCCCCCCGGCGGAAAATAGCCATAGAAATGGGGAGATTTCGTCTGTCCTCGGGTATGCCGCGGGGACCGGCTTCGATGGCTCCCCCCTCAATGCCATCGAAACCGGCCCCCGCGATCCCCCGGATCCCCCCGGATCCCCCGATCCCCGGGCCCGGCAGTCCCCCCTGGATCCCCCGATCCCCCGGACTGCCCGACCCGCAGTGGGTCTTGTGTTGTCCCATAGGGCGGGCCGGTGCTTCCCCCGTGGCCCGCCCTACGGGCCGCTCATTACTTCGGGTCGGCGATGGGGCGGTTGCTGTCACCCATCACGACCACGTTGCCGTCCTTGCCCGGCGCGGGCCGGGCGGTGTCCTCGGTGATCAGCTGGCCGTCGGTGATCGGACGGTTGCTGTCCTGAGGCGCGATGGGACGGTTGCTGTCCATGGGCTGGATCGGCCGGTTGCTGTCCATCGGCTGAATCGGCCGGTTGCTGTCCATGGGCTGGATGGGACGGTTGCTGTCCATGGGCTGGATGGGACGGTTGCTGTCCATCGGCTGGATGGGACGATTGCTGTCCAGCGGCTTGACGATGTCCTTGTCGTCGTCCTTTCGGGCCTGATTCTGAGAGCTCACGGTGATCAACTCCGTTGTGTGGGCGCAATCGGTCCACCCGCCCGGCAACTCCCCCGTGGGTCGCCGGACGGGCGGACCAGGGCCGGCACCTTACGGTGGGGCCTGGTCACCGAGCCGCTTGCCCCCCGAGGCGGCGGATCGGTAATTAGAGAGTGGCCCCTCGCGATGAACGATCGATAAACGCCTGAAGCCCGAGGTCCGGGGCGGTTTTATGCCACCGCGACAGGGGCGATGAGATTGTGTACCTCACCGTCCACGGGCAGGCCCATCTGTTCGTGGATGGACATGACCTCCTGCCAGCAGACCTTCGCCCGGCCGGTGTGGCCGATCTGGTTCAGGGCGTGCCCCAGGGTGGTGAGCGCGTCGGCCCGCCAGCGCCCGCCGCCGATCCCCCGCAGGGCGGACAGGGCCTGCTCGGCGTAGTTGGCCGCGCTGGCCGGACGGCGGGCCGCGAGGTCCACCTCGGCGAGCCGCAGGTAGGTCATGCCCTCCCAGAACCGCTGCCGGCTGTCCCGGAAGATGGCGAGCGCCTCGGTCAGCTGCGCGGTGGCCTCGTCCAGTCTGCCGGCGCGCGTCAGGGCCATACCGAGCGCGTACATGCCGTTGCCGAGCCGGCGGGAGGCACCCGCCTCCCGGTAGCAGGCGGTGCCCTGCTCGGCGAGCCGGATGGCGCTCTCGACGCGCCCGGTGTCCAAGTGCAGGCGCGAGAGGTTGTTCAGCGCGCTGGCCTCGGACTGCTTGTTGTTGTTCTCGCGGAAGGCGAGCAGGGCCTGGTTCAGGTAGCCCTCCGCCTCCTCGTAGCGGTGCAGGATGCTGGCGATGATGCCGCGGTCGTTGGGGCCGTTGGCGGACGTGAAGGAGTCACCGGTCGCCAGCCCCAGCAGCGTGGCCAGCTTCGCGTGCTCATCGGCCTCGGTGAGCCGTCCGGACTGGGTGTAGGTGGGGGTGAGGGCCCAGTGGACGCGGGCCTCCGCGTGCTGGTCGCCGGACCGGCGCGCGGCGGCCAGCAGGGTGAGGTTGGCCTGCTCGTACTGCCGGTTGTTGGCGCCGGACTCGGCCATGTCCCGGGTCAGGAGCAGCAGGTCGACGGCGCGCCGCAGCGCCTTCGGGCCGGTGTTCTGCAGCGCGCAGGCGATCAGGCAGCGGGTCTCGCTGAACAGCCAGCTCAGCGCCTCGTGGCGGTCGGTGAAGACCAGGCCGGGGTAGCGCGGCGTCTCGGTGTGGTCGGCCAGCCGGTCGCCGGGGCGCTCCAGCGCGTACATGTGGGTGGCGGTGGCCAGGTAGAAGTCCAGCAGCCGGGACAGTGCCGCCTCGCGCTCCTCCGGAGGCTGCTCGTCGCGCTCCGCGCAGGAGCGCGCGTACAGGCGCACCAGGTCGTGGAAGCGGTAGCGGCCGGGGGCCGCGGACTCCAGGAGGGAGGTGTCCACGAGCGATTCGAGGAGGGCCTCGGCGGAGTCGGTGTCCATGTCGAGCAGGGCGGCAGCGGCGGCGAGCGAGATGTCCGGTCCGTCGGCCAGCCCGAGCAGCCGGAAGGCCCGCGCCTGGCGCGGCTCCAGCTGTTTGTAGCCCAGCTCGAAGCTGGAGTTCACGGCGAGGTCGCCGGCGCGCAGCTCGTCCAGCCTGCGGCGTTCGTCGGCGAGCTTGCGGGCCAGTACGGAGACGGTCCACGTACGACGGGCGGCCAGCCGGGACGCGGCGATGCGGATGGCCAGCGGCAGGAAGCCGCAGGCGCCGACCACGTCCATGGACGCCTCGCGCTCGGCGTTCACCCGCTCCTCGCCCACGATGAGCGTGAAGAGAGTGAACGCTTCGTCAGGGCTCATCACGTCCAGGTCGACCAGGTGGGCGCCGGCCAGGTCTATCATCCGGACCCGGCTGGTGATCAGCGCCGCGCAGCCGTCCGTACCGGGCAGCAGGGGGCGGACCTGGGCGGCGTCGCGGGCGTTGTCCAGGAGGGCGAGCACCCGGCGGCCGGCCAGGGCCGAGCGGTAGAGGGCGGCCCGCTCCTCGACGCCGTTCGGAATGGAGGCGTCCGGTGTCCCGAGCGCGCGCAGGAACGCGCCCAGCACCGCTTCCGGGTCGGACGGGGAGTGCCCGGCGCCCTGGAGGTCCACGTACAGCTGGCCGTCCGGGAAGTGCGTGTGGGCGGCGTGCGCGACGTGCACGGCGAGGGTGGTCTTGCCGACGCCGCCGATGCCGGTGAGCGCCGAGACGGCCATCACGCTGCCCTCGGCGGTGGCCAGCTGCTCGCTCAGCTCCCTGACGAAGGCGGCGCGTCCGGTGAAGTCGGCGACGGTGGCCGGAAGTTGCTGTGGTCGCACGAACACCGGCTCCGCCGGGTCGCGTGCCTCGGGCGGCATGATGGGCGCGTCCAGCTCCGTGTCCGCGCGCAGGATGCGCTGCTGGAGGTCGGACAGTGACGCGCAGGGGTCCACTCCGAGCTCATCGGCGAGCAGACGGCGCGTGTCGGCGTATACGGCGAGTGCCTCGGCCTGGCGGCCGCTGCGGTACAGCGCCAGCATGAGGAGTTCTCGCAGCCGCTCGCGCAGCGGGTGCGAGGCGGTCAGCGCGGTCAGCTCCGAGACGGCCTCGGCGTGGCAGCCCAGCTCCAGATCCAGCTCCAGGCGCGTCTCCATCAGGGACAGGCGCCACTCCACCAGGCGGGTGCGCTGGTTCTCGGCGTACGGCCCGGCGAGGTTGGCCAGCGGCTCGCCGTCCCACAGCGCCAGCGCGGAGTCCAGGAGGTCGCGGGCCCGGCAGCGGTCGCCGGCCGCCCTGGCCTTCTCGGCGTCGGCCGCATACTGCTCGGCGTGGTCCATGTCCAGGTCGAGCGGCTGGTGGTCGACCGGCCGGATGGCATAGCCGCCGGACTCGCTGACCAGGGTGTCCGCGTCGGCGCCGAGCGCCTTGCGGATGCGTGAGGCGTACGTGCGCAGCGCCGCGAGGGCGGCGTGCGGCGGTTCGTCGCCCCACAGGGCGTCGACGAGTTCGGATGCGGTGGCGGTGCGTCCGCCCCGTAGCAGCAGGGCGGCCAGGAGCGCGCGCTGCTGCGGGGAGCCGGCCGCCAGTGGGGTCGCGCCGCGCCAGGCCCGTACGGGACCGAGCACGGTGAAGCGGAGCCGCTCCTGGCCCTGCCCCGGACCGTCGTCCATGGTGTCCCCCTGCCCTGTGCACTTCGTTCGCATCGGCCAGTCTGCCTTGTCGTAGCCCCTTACGTCAGTAGGGGTCCAGTCTCAGCACGCTCTCTCCACGCCCGGTGTTCGGGCTGGTGTTCGGCTGTGCGGCGGGTGGGACGGCGGGCTGTGGGCGGGTGCGGAATCCCGTGCGGATGCGCGTGCAGCTGCCCGTGCGCGGCCCGTGTGCGGGCGCGATGGATTGCGTCGCTGCTCAACCGCCTGTACGGCCGCCCGGCGTACGCGCCCGGCGCAGTCCCGTGTCCTGTGCATCCATTCCCTCCGGTCACAGCATTACTGACGGGCCGTCAGTTCGGCGCTACGGTAAAAACATGGAGAGTTTTCCGAAGATAATCTCGGTGGACGACCACACGGTGGAGCCCCCCGATGTCTGGCGGGACCGCCTGCCCTCGAAATATCACGACATCGGCCCCCGAATCGTCCGCGCGCCGGTGGCGGAGATGACCTTCGTCGGCGGAAGATTCGCGCCGAAAATGGGCCGCCCCGGCGATCCGGGCCCGCTCGCCGACTGGTGGGTCTACGAGGACCTCCACCGCCCGCTGACCCGCCTCGACACGGCCGTCGGATACGCCAGGGACGACATCAAACTGGAAGGCATCACCTACGAGCAGATGCGCCCCGGCTCCTTCAGCGTGCCGGAGCGGCTGGCCGACATGGACGCCAACCATGTGCAGTCCGCCCTGTGTTTCCCCACGTTCCCGCGCTTTTGCGGGCAGACCTTCACCGAGGCCAAGGACCGCGAACTGGCGCTGCTGGGGGTGCGCGCGTACAACGACTGGATGGTCGAGGAGTGGTGCGGCCCGGCCGCGCGCGGACGCCTCGTACCGCTCACGCTCGTCCCGTTGTGGGACCCGGAGCTGGCCGCCGGCGAGGTGCGCCGGAACGCGGAACGTGGCGTACGGGCGGTCTGTTTCAGCGAAATCCCGCCACATCTGGGACTGCCCAGCATTCACACCGGGCACTGGGACCCCTTCCTGCGGGCCTGTGCCGAGACCGGGACGGTCATCGCCATGCACATCGGCTCCTCCAGCCGGATGCCGTCCACCTCCGCCGACGCGCCGCCCGCCGTCGGCTCCACGATCACCTTCGCCAACTGCTGCTTCTCGATGGTCGACTGGCTGATGAGCGGCGCCTTCGACCGCTTCCCCGGCCTGAAGGTCATGTACGCGGAGGGGCAGATCGGGTGGATTCCGTACATCCTGGAGCGCGCCGACGTGGTCTGGGAGGAGAACCGCGGCTGGGGCGGCGTCGCGGACAAGGTGCTGCGCCCGCCGTCCGAACTCTTCGCCGGCCATGTGTACGGCTGCTTCTTCGACGACGCCTTCGGGCTGCGCAACCTGGACGGGATCGGCGTCGGCAACGTCCTGTACGAGACCGACTACCCGCACTCGGACTCCACCTGGCCGCGGTCGCGGGAGGTCGGCGAGGCCCAGATGGGCCACCTGGCGCCCGACGTGGTCGAGCGGATCGTCCGCGGCAACGCCATCGAGCTGCTGGGGCTGACGCCGGAAGGGCTGTGGGCGCACGCGGCGTGAGCCACCATGGGACGGGCGGCCGGGACCGGGCCGCCCGCGCGGACCGCGCCCGCGGGGCACCGTCCGCGTCCTGCGGGCCTGGAGGTGGCGTGGATGACGACGTTCGTGCTGGTGTCGGGCGGCTACACCGGAGGGTGGATCTGGCGGGAGGTGGCGGACCACCTGCGGGCGATGGGGCACCGGGCGGAACCGGTGACGCTGACCGGCATGGGGGACCGACGTCATCTCTCCGGGCCCGGCACCGACCTGAACACCCACATCGAGGACGTGGCGCAGGTCCTGGACCACGTCGGCGCGGGTGAGGAGGACGAGGCGGGGGAGACGGTGCTCGTCGCCCACTGCTACGGCGCCTACCCGGCGCTGGGCGCCGCGGACCGCGCCCCGGACCGGCTGGCCCGCCTCGTATGCGTGGACGCGGGCCTGCCCGCCGACGGCGTGTCCGTCCTGGACGCGCTGCCCGACCCGGCCGTACGGGAACGACTGCACCGCCGCGCCCAGGAGCACGGCGACGGCTGGCGCCTGCCGCCACCGTCCTTCGAGGAGACCGACATCTGGGGCAGCCTGGACGGCATCTCGGAGGAGGGCCGGGACCGGCTGGCCCGCTTCGTCGCACCGCAGCCGCTGCCCACCCTCACCCAGCCGGTCCGGCTGAGCGGCGCCACGGCCGCGCTGCCCGTCACCGGCATCTTCTGCACGAAGAACGTCACCAGCACCGCGGCCCTCCGTGACCTGGTGGCGTCCGGCGACCCGCGCTTCGCGGCGCTCGCCGACCCCCGGTACGGCTTCTTCGACCTCGACACCGGCCACTGGCCCATGCTGTCCTGCCCCGGCGAGCTGGCCGACCTGCTGCTGCGGGCCGCCGCGGACGAGGGGGAGCGGCTCGGCCCCTCCGATCAAGCCCCGGCATGATGGGGGCATGAGCAACCGACCCGTACTCGTCTACGACGGGGACTGCGGCTTCTGCACCACCTCCGTGCGGTTCGCCGAGCGCCGTATCCGCCCCCGCTGCACCGTCACCGCCTGGCAGTTCACCGACCTCGAAGCGCTCGGCGTCACCCAGGAGCGGGCCGAGCACGAGGTCCTGTGGATCACCCCGCACGGGACGGTGTACGGCGGGGCGCAGGCGGTCGCCAAGCTGCTGATGAGCGCGCGGGGCGTCTGGGCCGTGCCCGGGGCGCTGCTCACCCTGCCCCCGTTCCGCCAGCTCGCGCACGTCGTCTACCGGCTGGTGGCCGACAACCGGCACCGGATGCCCGGCGGCACCGCCGCCTGCTCGCTGCCCTCCCACCTCAGGCCCTGACCTCCGCATCCCCGCCCGCCCCCTTGCCCGACGTCCCATCAGCCCACACGATGGCCCCCAGCCGTCGAGGACGGGCTGTCGGCCGGGCGTGCGGGGGTGGACGTGGACAGGGATACGGAGCACGGCACACGGGACGACCGGGCCGCTGACGGCGTGCGGGTGCTGCCCGAAGGGCGGCTGTCGTACGGCATGCAGCTCCCGGTGCAGTCGCAGAGCACCCTGTACGCGGAGCCCTGGGAGGCCGGGGCCGGGCCCGCCGACCTCGTGGAGATCGCCCGCGCCGCCGACCGCCACGGCTTCGCCTACATCGCCTGCTGCGAGCACATCGGCGTGCCGCACCGGCTGGCCGCGGCCATGAGCACGGTCTGGTACGACCCGGTCGCCACCCTCGCGTACCTGGCGGCGGCCACCACCCGCGTCCGCCTGCTCAGCCACATCGCCCTGGTCGGCCTCAGACACCCGCTGATCACCGCGAAGCAGTACGCGACGCTGGACCACCTCTCGGGCGGGCGGCTGATCCTGGGCGTCGGCGCCGGGCACGTACGGGAGGAGTTCGACGCCCTCGGGGTGGACTTCGCGCGGCGCGGCGCCCTGCTGGACGAGGCGATCGACGCGCTGAAGGCGGCCCTGGGCCCCGAGGAGTTCCCGGCCTTTCAGGGGAAACGATTCGCCTTCGCGGGGCTGGGCCAGTCGCCGCGCCCCGCGCAGGCGCCGCGCCCGCCCGTCTGGGTGGGCGGCTCGTCGCCCGCCGCCGTGCGCAGGGCGGCGGTCCGGGGCGACGGCTGGCTGCCGCAGGGCGACCGCCGGGACCAGTTGCCGGGGCAGCTGGCGAAGCTTCGGCGGCTGCGCGAGGCGGCCGGCATCCGTACACCCGCCGAGGCCGGTGCCATCACCGAACCGCTGTACGTGGGCGCGCCCGCGTGGGACGTGGGGCGGCGCACGCTCACCGGGGCGCCCGAGCGGCTGGCGGACTCGCTGCGGGAGTACAAGGCCATGGGCGTACAGCAGATCCAGGTGCGGTTCCGCAGCCGGAGCCGTACCGAACTCACCGACCAGATGACGGCGTTCGCCATGGACGTGGCACCGCACGTCGACAGCTGATACCCGACGCGCCGCGCGCCTCTGACGACCCGTCAGGTATTGACGCTCCGCCCGCCCGGTGCCACAGTCGGCCCGTAACTGACGAGTCGTCAGTTGGTCGCGTCAGGGCGGACGAGGGACGGTGAACCTCCGTGGAATTCGGGCTGTTCGTACAGGGCTACGTACCTGCCGCGCGGGCGAAGGTGGACCCCGAGGCGGAGCACCACGCACTGCTGGAGGAGACCGAGTACGTCATCCAGGCCGACCGGTCCGGGTTCAAGTACGCCTGGGCCTCCGAACACCACTTCCTGGAGGAGTACTCGCACCTGTCGGCCAACGACGTGTACCTGGGCTACCTCGCGCACGCCACCGAACGCATCCACCTCGGCTCCGGCATCTTCAACCCGCTCGCCCCGGTCAACCACCCGGTCAAGGTCGCCGAGAAGGCCGCCATGCTCGACCACCTCTCCGGCGGCCGCTTCGAGTTCGGCACCGGGCGGGGCGCGGGCAGCCACGAGATCCTCGGGTTCATGCCGGGCGTCACCGACATGAACCACACCAAGGAGCTGTGGGAAGAGACCATCGCCGAGTTCCCCAAGATGTGGCTCCAGGACGAGTACCAGGGCTTTAAGGGCAAGCACTGGCAGCTGCCGCCCCGCAAGGTCCTGCCCAAGCCGTACGGGCCCGCCCACCCGCCCATGTGGTACGCGGCCGGCTCGCCGTCCTCGTACGCCATGGCCGGCAAGAAGGGCCTGGGCGTGCTGGGCTTCAGCGTGCAGAAGGTCGCCGACATGGAGTGGGTCGTCGAGTCGTACAAGACGGCCGTGAAGGAGGCCGAGCCGGTCGGCGCGTACGTCAACGACAACGTCATGGTGACCTCCACCGCGATCTGCGCCGAGACGCACCAGAAGGCCGTCGAGATCGCCGTCGGCGGCGGGCTCAACTACCTCCAGTCGCTGCTGTTCCGCTACCACGACACGTTCCCGCGCCCCGAGGGCATCCCGGAGTGGCCCGAGCTGCTGCCCGAGTACACCGAGGAGATCATCGAGCTGCTGATCGCCGAGGAGCTGATGATCTGCGGCGACCCCGACGAGGTCTTCCGGCAGTGCAAGCGCTGGGAGCAGGCCGGCGCCGACCAGCTCTCCTTCGGCCTGCCCATCGGCGTTTCGCGCGAGGACACCCTCACCACCATCCGGCTGATCGGCGAGCACGTCATCCCGAAGATCGACACCGACCCGGTGCACCGGACCGCCCGCTTCCGGCAGGGCGCCGCCTGACCAGGACGTCGCCTGACCGGGCCGCCGCCTGACCAGGCCGAAGCCTGCGCAGACCGCCGCCCGGCCAGGCCGTTCCGAGCGAAAGGGACCCGGATGCTGGACCACCTGATCAAGGGCGCCACCATCGTCGACGGCACCGGCGCCCCCGCGTACGAGGCCGACCTCGCCGTACACCAGGGCCGCATCGCCGCCCTCGGCCGGATCACCGACCCCGCCCGTACCACCGAGGACGCCCACGGCCTCGTCCTCGCGCCCGGCTTCGTCGACCCGCACACCCACTACGACGCCCAGCTCTTCTGGGACCCCTGCGCGACCCCCTCCATGCACCACGGCGTCACCACCGTCGCGGGCGGCAACTGCGGCTTCACCCTCGCCCCGCTCAACCCCGACCGCCCCGGCGACGCCGACTACACCCGCCGCATGATGAGCCGCGTGGAGGGCATGTCGCTGGCGGCGCTGGAACAGGGCGCGCCCTGGAACTGGTCCACCTTCGGCGAGTACCTGGACGCCCTGGAGGGCCGGACCGCCGTCAACGCGGGCTTCATGGTCGGCCACTGCGCGCTGCGCCGCCACGTCATGGGCCCCGACGCGATCGGCGGGCAGCCCACGGACGCCCAGTTGGACGCCATGCTCCGGCTCTTCCACGACGCCATGGACGCGGGTGCCTGGGGCCTGTCCACCACCCAGTCGTCCACCCACACCGACGGCGACGGCCAACCGGTCGCCTCCCGGCACGCCCGCCCCGCCGAACTCCTCGCCCTGTCCCGCGCGG
The DNA here is from genome assembly GCF_008704655.1 of Streptomyces rimosus. Taxonomy (NCBI): domain Bacteria; kingdom Bacillati; phylum Actinomycetota; class Actinomycetes; order Kitasatosporales; family Streptomycetaceae; genus Streptomyces; species Streptomyces rimosus. The sequence goes on from NZ_CP023688.1 coordinate 5,332,891, forward strand.
TCGCCGACCACGAGGGCACCCAGCTCGAAGCGATCGTCGCCGGCTGCCTCGACCGGTTCGCGGACGAGGAGATCGACCTCCTCGTGGAGATGACGGCCGCCGCCGGACGCCCGCTCAACTGGAACGTGCTGACCATCGACAGCGCCGTACCGGACCGCGTGCCCCGCCAGCTGGAGGCGAGCGAACGGGCCCGTAAGGCGGGCGGCCGGATCGTCGCCCTCACCATGCCGATCCTCACCCCGATGAACATGTCCCTGCGCACCTTCTGCGCCCTCAACCTCATCCCCGGCTGGGGCGACATCCTCGCCCTGCCCGTACCGGAGCGCATCGCCCGGCTCCGCGAGCCCGCCGTACGGGAGGAGATGCTGCGGCGCGCGGCGAGCGAGGAGGCGGGCGTCTTCCGGCGGCTGACGGACTTCGCCCGGTACGTCATCGGCGACACGTACTCCACCGCGAACGCGGGCCTCTCGGGCCGCGTGGTCGGCGACATCGCCGCCGAGCGCGGCCAGGACCCCTTCCCCTGCCTGGTCGAGATCTGCGCCGCGGACGACCTGCGCACCGTCCTGTGGCCGATGCCCACCGACAACGACCCGGAAAGCTGGGCGCTGCGGCAGCGCACCTGGCAGCACGAGGACGTCATGCTGGGCGGCTCCGACGCGGGCGCCCACCTGGACCGCATGTGCGGCGCCCCGTATACGACCCGCTTTCTCGGCGACTGCCTGCGCGGCCGCAAGCTGGTGGACCTGGAAACGGCCGTCCGGATGCTGACCAACGACCCGGCCCGGCTGTTCGGACTGCGCGACCGCGGCCGGATCGCCGTCGGCTGCCACGCCGACCTGGTGCTCTTCGACCCGGAGCGGATCGAGGCGGGCCCGGCCACGCTGGTCCACGACCTGCCGGGGGACAGCCCGCGGCTGGACTCGCGGGCGGCCGGCGTTGTGAGCGTACGGGTCAACGGCGTCGAGACGGTACGGGACGGAGCGGTGACCGGGGCGGTGCCGGGGAAGGTGCTGCGGTCGGGGCGGGACACCGAGACGGTGCGTACGCGGTGAGCGCGTCCCCCGATGCGTCCCCCGAGCGGCTGTTGATCGGTGGCGAGTGGACGGCCCCCGACCGCGGGCACTACGAGGTGATCGACCCGGCGACCGAAGAGGTCGTCGGACTGGCGGCGGAGGCGAGCCGCGAGCAGGTGTACGCGGCGGCCCGCGCGGCGCGCGAAGCGTTCGGACCGTGGTCGCGCACGGCGCCCGAAACCCGGGCGCGGGTTTTGGACCGCGCTGCCGCGATCCTGGCGCGCAACCTGGACCCGTACGCCCGGCTCGCGCGCGCGGAGACCGGCGCGACGGCCGGCACAGCGCGCGTGATGCAGGTCGGCGTCGCCATCGCCCGCCTCAAGCGGTACGCGCGCGGAGCGCTGGAGCCCGTGGAGACCCCGCTGCCGCCGCAGATCAACGAAGCGGGCCCGTTCGGAAAGGCCGCCGTACTGGGGGCGCTCGCGGCCCGCCGCCCCGTGGGCGTCGTCACCTGCATCACCTCGTACAACAACCCGTGGGCCAACCCGGCGGGCAAGATCGCGCCCGCCCTGGCCATGGGCAACACGGTCGTGATCAAGCCCGCCCCACAGGACCCGCTCTCCGTCCACCGCCTGGCCGAGGCGCTCCAGGAGGCGCTGGACGAGGCCGGGGCACCACCAGGCGTCGTCAACCTCGTCACCGGCCGGGACCCGTCGGTGGGCGAGGCCGCGGTGGATGCCCCGGACGTGGACATGGTCAGCTTCACCGGTTCCACGGCCGTCGGACAGCGCATCGCCGAGGTCTGCGGCCGGGGCATGAAACGCCAGCTCATGGAGCTGGGCGGCAAGGGCGCCGCGCTGGTCTTCGACGACGCCGACCTGGACGCGGCGGTGGCCGGCATCGGCACCACGTACTCCTTCTACAGCGGACAGATCTGTACGGCTCCGACGCGCGTCCTCGCCCAGCGCGGCATCCACGACCGGCTGGTGGAGCGGCTGGCCGGGTACGCGGCGCGCCTGAAGATCGGCGACCCGGGGGAGCGGGACACGGTCGTCGGCCCGCTGATCTCCGCCGCCCACCGCGACCGGGTCGAGTCATACGTCGAGCTGGGCCGCAAGGAAGGTGCCCACCTGATCACCGGCGGCGACCGCCCGTCCCTCCCGCGCGGCTTCTACGTGGCCCCCGCCCTCTTCACCGACTGCACCCCCGCCATGCGGGTCGTACGGGAGGAGATCTTCGGCCCGGTGGTCGTCGTCCTCCCCTTCGACGACGAGGAGGGGGCCGTCGCGCTCGCCAACGACACCGATTACGGCCTGCTGGATTACGTGTGGTCCGGCGACGTGGCGCGCGCGTTCCGGGTGGCGGGGCGGCTGCGCACGGGGGGCGTCGGCGTCAACACGGTCGGCCGCAACATGGAGGCGCCGTTCGGCGGCTTCAAGCGGAGCGGGGTGGGGCGCGATGTCGGCTCGTACGCGCTGCACGCGTACAGCGAGACACAGGCGGTGGTGTGGCCGGGGTGAGGCAGCGGAGACCCGGGTGAGAACGGGCGGGAAAATTTTGAAACGGGACGAAACGGGCGGGGCTGCGGTTCTCGCAGTCCGGAACTCGACGGTATGGCCTTCAAGTTACCGCTCGTAACGCGCCGCTCGCCTTGCAAACCCCGACAGGTAAACGTTTCGCGCCTCCCGAAGCGAGGAATTCGGTGCCGCTCAGGGGTGGATCTTCGGCCCCAGGATGCGGAAACAGCAGCCCTTAACGTCCTGTTCATGGTTCAGGTAGACCCCCGGCTCCCGGCCGGAGACACGGTAACGAGGGCCGGCGGCGCGGCCGGTGACGGCGCCGGTGCGACCCGCGGCAAGGGCCTGAGCGGCAACTCCGTCGGCCTGCTCGGCAGCGCCGTCATCGGCGTCTCGACCGTCGCGCCCGTCTACTGCCTGACCTCGACGCTCGGGCCCACCGTCGGCGAGGTCGGCCTCCAGATGCCGGCCGTCTTCCTCGCGGGCTTCCTGCCGATGCTGCTGGTCGCCTTCGCCTACCGCGAGCTGAACAAGGCCGTCCCCGACTGCGGCACCTCCTTCACCTGGTCGGTGAAGGCGTTCGGGCCCCGCATCGGCTGGATGTGCGGCTGGGGTCTGGTGATCGCCACGATCATCGTCCTCTCCAACCTCGCCGGCGTCGCCACCTCCTTCTTCTGGCTGCTGCTCGGCGAACTCACCGGCAGCGACGCCATCGCCGCGCTGGACGGCGACAAGACCGTCCACGTCCTGACGTGCCTGGCCTTCATCGCCCTCGCCACGGCCGTCAGCTACCGCGGCATGACCGCCACCAAGGGCGTCCAGTACGCTCTGGTCGGTCTCCAACTCGCCGTACTCGCCGTCTTCGTGGCCCTGGCCTTCACCAAAGCGGGCTCCGGCGACCTCCCCGGCTCCCTCCACTTCTCCCTCACCTGGCTGAACCCCTTCGCCGTCCAGTCCTTCTCCGCCTTCACCGCGGGCCTGTCCCTCTCGATCTTCATGTTCTGGGGCTGGGACGCCTGCCTGACCGTCAACGAGGAGACCGCGGGCAGCGCCAGGACCCCCGGCCGCGCGGCCCTCCTCGCCATGGTCGTCCTCATCGGCTCGTACCTGCTGACCGCCGTGGCCGCCCAGATGTTCTCCGGCGTCGGCACGAAGGGCCCCGGACTCGGCAACCCCGACACCGCCGACAACGTCTTCGCCGCCCTCGCCCACCCGGTGATGGGCCCGGTCCTCGGCGTACTCCTCTTCGTCGCGGTCCTCGCCTCCGCCGCCGCCAGCCTCCAGACCACCTTCATCCCGGTGGCCCGCACGGTCCTGGCGATGAGCGCCTACGAGGCCCTGCCCCCGTCCTTCGCCCGCGTCCACCCGCGCTTTCGCTCACCGGCCCGCGCCACCGTCGCGGCGGGCATCGCCACCGGCGTCTTCTACGCGGGCATGTCGTTCCTCTCGCAGAACGTCCTCGTCGACACCATCTACGCCCTCGGCCTCATGATCTGCTTCTACTACGCGATCACGGCCTTCGCCTGCGCCTGGTACTTCCGCCGCGAACTCCGCCGCTCCGCCCGCGACCTGCTCTTCAAGGGCGTCTTCCCGCTCCTCGGCGGCGTGCTCCTCACCGCCGTCTTCACCAAGACCCTCCTCGACATGTGGAACCCGGCCTACGGCTCCGGCAGCTCCGTCCTCGGCATCGGCTCGGTCTTCGTCATCGGCGTCGGCCTGCTGCTGCTCGGCTTCGTACTGATGCTGGTGATGCGGCGGCGGAGCCCGGCGTTCTTCCGGGGGGAGGTGCTGGGGAGGGGGACGCCGGTGTTGGTGGTGGAGGAGTGAGGAACAGGGGCGCTTGCGCTGAGTGTGCCGTCGGCACGCACGCCGTCCGGGACTGGAACGGCACGGTGCTCCACGACGGTGGCTCGCGCAGCCCCCGTCATGAACCTGGTCTGCAAGGAGTACGTGGCGACTCCCGCCGACCGTCGCGGCAGGCCGGAGAGAGCCCGCCAGCACCGCACCGGGAGCATTGGCCACTGCATTGCAGTGCGTCAGACCGATAGGTGGGAAGCTCCGCGGAAGCCGTTCCCACGCCCTGAACACCATGCGGCCAAGTACAGCAAGTACTGGTTGGACAAGGCCTTTTGTACAGATACGGCTCATGACGGTCCCCCGGCGCCATGTGCCAGGCTTTTGCACAGGAAAGAGAGCCCGCACCGGGCCCAGTGGCTCGCAACCGTCGGCCTGGTGGGGCTCTCTCAGAGGTGCCGTCCAACGGAAGGAAGCCGCACCCATGAGCGAGTCTACGGGGCCCGTGGAGGGCCGGGGCAAGCCCGGACCGGGAACGCGAAGCGGCCGGTTACCTGTGTGGTGCCGGGGGCTGCGCCCGTTTCTGTCCCAGGCCGCACGAGGCGCCGCTTATGCGGTGGGCAGCACGGGCGTGACGTCGTTGGTGCTGTGGTGGCAGAGCCATCACTGACCGGCGTCCTCGCCCGCTGAGCGGGGCCTCAAGGACGCGCGACCCGTGACCTGACCTGCCCCGGCCTATCGGTGCGCGTCGGCCGCCGCGTACAGCGCGCGGATCAGGCGGTCGTTCTCCGGGCCGGGGCCGTTGGGGAACGGGAACCGGCGTCGGCTGTAGCCGTACGCCAGGCCGTTGCGCGGGTCGGCGAACGCCTGCTGGCCGCCCGCGCCGCTGTGCCCGAACGCGCCCTGCCCCAGCACGGGATACACCTCGGACGTGGCGTGGAAGCCGAGCCCGACCGCCTTGTGCTCACGGGTGACCAGGTCATGGCCGAGGGAGTGGACCTGCGCGAACTCGGCGGCGGTGTCCGGCTTCAGCAGCGGCGCGGCGCCGCCCGCCGAACCGATCGCCACCGCGTACATCCGGGCCATCCCGCGCGCCGATGCCACGCCGCCGAACGAGGCGGGCCCGGCGGCCCGGACGGTGCGGAAGTTCGGCAGCTGCCACAGCTCCGGGTTGCCCGGGTGGTGGCGGTTGAACGCGATGCCGGGCAGGGAGTTCGGGCCGGTCGCGCGCGCGGCCGGCTCGGCCGGCCGCTCCGGGGTCGGCAGCATCGGCTGCGCGCTCAGGTAGCGGGGCTCCTGGCCGTCCGGCAGCCCGAGGTGGAAGTCCACGGCGTACGGGTCACGGATGCGTTCGGCGAAGTGCGTCCGGAGGGTACGGCCGGTGGCGCGGCGTACCACCTCGCCAGTCAGTGCGGCGATGACCAGCGCGTGGTAGCCGAACGCGCTGCCCGGCCGCCAGTACGGGCGCTGCCCGGCGAGGCGTTCGGCGACGATCCGGTCATCGGCCAGCTCGTCGAGCGTGAATCCGCCGTCCGCACCGACCAGTCCGGCGCGGTGCGACAGCAGTTCCCGCAGGGTGACGTCCCGCTTGCCCGCCACGCCGAACGCCGGCCAGTAGTGGCTGACCTTCTGGTCCAACTCCAGCACGCCCTCCTGGACGAGCAGGGCGACGACCAGGTGCGCGGCGCCTTTGCTCGCGGAGTACACGCCGAGCAGTGAATCGCCGGTGATCTCCGGGCCGGTCCACAGGTCCACGACCCGTTCGCCGTGCCGGTACGCGACCAACTGCGCGGCGAATCCGCCGCCTTCCGCGGCCGCTACCGCGGCGAATTCGTCCCGTACCGACTGGAATCCGTCGGAGACGGTGCCGTGCGGTTCGTTGCCGTCCACCATTGCTTCCTCCTCAGTCGTTGAGCGCTTCCCCGGGCGGGGCGGGGTGGTGCTGGGGCCGGGCGCCGTCATACGGGGCTGAAGCCCGGCAGCCCGGGAGCCCGGCAGCCCCGTCAAGCCGCCCGCCGCTCCCGCACCGCCCGCCGGGTCTCCTCCTCGACCAGATCGAAGTTGATCTCCCCAGCCGCTCGTACGCCCATGGCCGCTGCGGCGCTGACCGTGGCCATCGGGTCGGCAGCGTTGCCCGCCGCCCACACGCCGGGCACGCTCGTCGCGCCACCGGGCCGGGCCGCCACGTAGCTCCCCAGCACAGCCCCGTCCCCCACGACCATCTCCGCCACCTCCAGCCCCAGGCTCTCGACCACCTTGGCCCGTACGTCGAACCGCGGCGCGATGACGAGGGCCCGGCAGGGCACCACCGCCCCACCGGCCAGCTCGACCCCCGAAATCCGGTCGTCGCCACCCTCTGCCCGACCGGCGACCTCCAATCCGGTCACCTCGCCATCCACCACAGCAATGCCACGCGCGGTGAGCTGCTCATACTCCTCATCGGACGGCTCCGGCCCCGTATGCAGGAAGAGCCGAACGTCCTCGCTCCACTGCCGCCACAGCAGCGCCTGCCGCATGGCCACCGGCCCGGTGGACAGCACGCCGATCGCCTGGTCGCGGACCTCGTAGCCGTGGCAGTACGGGCAGTGCAGAACGTCCCGCCCCCACCGCTCGGCGAGGCCGGGAACGTCGGGCAGCTCGTCAACCATCCCCGACGCGAGGAGCAGCCGCCGCGCCTCCACACTCGCCCCACTGCCGAGCGTCACACGGAACAGGCCCTCACCCACCGCCTCGGCCGCCACCACCTCGTCCGCGACGACCTCGCCGCCGTACCGCTGCACTTCGGCGCGCCCCTCGGCCAGCAGCTCGCCGGGCGACACCCCGTCCCGCGTCAGGTAGTTGTGCGATGCAGCCGCCGGCGCATTACGCGGCCGCCCGGCATCCACCACCAACACGGACCGCCGCGCCCGCCCCAGCATCAAGGCCCCGGACAGCCCTGCCGCACCACCGCCGATCACGACGACGTCGTAGGAGCGGGCGTTCTTGGCGCTCTGCTTCTCTTCCACGCTCATGCGCACTACCTCCTTCATGGGAGGCCGACAGTGCGCCCGGGCTGTACGCTTCGGCAAGCTTCATTGCCGGTATGGCAAGCCTAAGGCTGTTGCCCGGCTCCGAACTCATACTGCAACTCGTAAAGGTGCCCGGCCTTCGCCATGACGCTGACCTCGATGGGCCGGTCTCCCTCGCCGTACACCACGCGCAGCGTGTGCAGCACGGGCAGATCGCCCGGCAGCCGGAGCGCCGCGTTCTCCTCCTGGGTGGGAACGCGTGCGGACACCCGGTCCACGCTGCGTACGGGCGGGTGGCCCAGCCCGGCGAGCAGCGTGGGCGTACCACCCCTGATCCTGCGGAACTCCGTGATCGCCGTGCCACGGGCGATCTCCACTGGGTAGTACGACGCGACGAGCTCCACGGGCTCGTCATCGATGCTCAGCACCTGTCGCCGCAGCACCGCCATCCCGTCTTCCGCCAGCCCCAACCCTTCGGCCACATTGACGGGCGGCACCACTTCGCCCACCTCCAGCAGCCGACTGCGCGCCCGCTCCCCGGGCCGCGGCACCTCGGTGAGCCAGCGGTAGGGGTGGCCGGGGGCGGCGGGGGCGATGTAGGAGGCGGGGTGGAGGGTCCGCCGTCCTGGGGCGGGGTCGGGGGTGGCTCCGGGCGTGCTCATACAGGGCTCCTGGCTGTGGGGTGCTTCTCGGCGTGTGTGCAGGTCAGACGTGGTACGTCGAGCCCCAACGCATCGACCCGCGGAGGTAGCCGCTTCGTACGTGCGCGTCCATGTCGTTCTGGTCTGCCCCGGCCGACAAGGGCTCGAACATGACCAGGATGCGGACGGGCGTACCAGTGGCCACCATGCGAACCCAGGACGGGGCGGCGGGCACGCACAGGCGGTACGAGTCGTCCCCGTAGTCGAGCCACGGCAGACCGCGCCGTACCCGGACGCGGTGGCCGATCATGGGCGGATGCTCGGTGACCGGCCCCAGCCGGAGCGAGACGGCGAGCGATTCCATGCCGGATCGGATGTGCTCGTCGCTCTCGTGCGTGAGCCGGGGCGGCACATGGGAGACGAGCAGTTGGGCGACGCTGTGCGTCGGGGCGTGGTGCAGACCGGTCGCGAGGCGGACGCCGGCGACGAATCCGGGGCCGGGTGGCGTTGTGGTGTCGGGCCTGATCACGCGTCCACCTCCGCCCATACGGATTTGCCGAGCGGGATGTCGTCTACACCCCACCTGCCGGGGCACAGGGCGTCGAGGACGAGCAGACCCCGCCCCCGGCCGCGTTCTTCGGAGTCGGGCCTCATGCGTGGGCGTCGGCGCACAGGATCGTGTACCTCGACGCGCGTACGGCCGTCGTCCGCGTCGAGCACGAGGCGCAGGGAGTCACCCGGCTCGGTGCCGTAGCGGATGGAATTGGTGACCAGCTCCGACGTCACGAGGGTGACCCGGTGAATGTGGTCCGCGGTTGCGACCGCTACGTGGTAGCCGACGTACGCACGTACGAACTGACGTGCAGCTGCGGCCGATTGTGGCTCAGCGGCCAGCACCACAATGGGCGGAGGGCCAATGACTGGTGTTTTGCTGGCGGGTTGAATCGCCCACCGTCGTTCGATCATGCAAGTCCCCTTACGGGAAAGCGCTATGGCGGCCAAGCTGGTTGGCCGCGCGCTGATGACGCGATCGCATTGCGCCACACAGAGTGCTCCTGGTTCGCTACGCTCAGCAAGGCTGCGCGAAGGTAGATGCAAAATTGCACTCGTACGTGGGAGGCGGGCGTCCCGTGCGAAGTGCGTTGGTGACAGCCGATGACGGAGCACGGCAGACTGTCGGGCAGACACCGGACAGGAGGGGGAAGATGTGAGCGCACCCACTGTGCGCCGTCGGCGCCTCGGTGCGAAGCTACGCGCCCTGAGGGGTGACCTCACTCTCGACCAACTCGCCGAGAAGTCCAACGGCCGGTTCGTCTCCTCGAAGGTCTCCCGGATCGAAACGGCCAAGACGGCGGCCAAGGCCAAAGATGTCGAGGCGCTGTTGGATCTGTACGCCGAGATTGGCCGTGAAGTGAGCGAGGAGCTTCGAGCCGCATTGTTGACGCTCACGAAGGAGGGGGGTCAGCGTGGCTGGTGGCACTCGTATCGGGGTGTTCTGACGCCGGTGTACGAAGACTTGATCAGCCTTGAGGCCGAGGCCGACACGGTGTCGTCGTGGCAGTTGGGTGTGATTCCTGGCTTGCTCCAGACCGGTGAGTACGCCCGCGAGATCATCCGCGCGACGGCAATGTCCGAGGCCGTCGAGGCACGTGTCGATGCTCTGGTCGAGGTACGCCTCGCCCGTCAGGTGGTGCTCACTCGCGAAGAACCGCTCGCTCTCTGGGCCATCATCTCCGAGCAAGCCCTGCGGTCGACCTCCGAGGTCGAAGGCATGATGTACGAGCAACTGGGCCGACTGCTCGCTATGGGTAAGCGGCCGAATGTGAACGTTCAGGTGTTGCCCGCCGACGCGATGTTGCATGTCGGACAGATGGGCAGCTTTTCGGTGCTGGGATTCGGCCCACACGTTGATCTCGATGTCGTACATGCCGAGGGGCTGACCTCGGCCCTGTACGTCGAGGAACCCGACAAGGTCGCTGCTCACCGAGAAGCCTGGCAACGGCTTACTTCTGCCGCGCTCCCGGTCGGATCGTCAGCGGACTTGATCACAGAGATAAGGAAGAACACATGAACCACGCTGAGGACGCCTCCGCACTTCCCGTGACGTGGTGGAAGTCCACGTACAGCGACAGCGGAGCGCAGTGCGTCGAGTGCGCCATAGTCGACACCGGGACGGTGGCCGTGCGGGACAGTAAGGACCCGAACGGAGCGGCGTTGTTGTTCAGTCGCGGGCCGTTGTCCGCGTTCGTTGCCGCCGTGGCCACGGGCCGGTTCGGTGGCCTTGGGTAGGTGGCTTCTACGGCCCGCCGCGCACGCCGCGTGGCGGGCCGTTTTGTGTCAGATGTGCCCCAAAAAGATCGGATTGGTCATGGCCGCCATCGGACCCGGCACGCCCGGTGTCGTGGGCGGATGGCGGACCTCCGCGCGTACGTACGTGGCGTTCGCCGGGGTCGTGTGCCAGGTGACCGGGCCGGATGTGGGGAGGGGGGTGGCGAAGAGTTGGCCTTGGTCGGTGAGGATGCGGGCTGTGCAGCCGGAGGGGGCGCCGGTGACGGTGAGGTTGATGGTGGCCTCGGCGGAGTCGTGTACGGGGAGGCGGTCGCCGATCGTGGCGTGTTCGGCCTTGGGGCCGGTGGCGGTGAGGGCGAGGGTCAGGGCGGAGGATTCGGCCAGGTAGGTGCGGCCTGCGCGGATGCCCGTGAGGATCGCTTCGCGGGAGAGGGTGTCGGCGAGGACGACGGTCTGGGGGAGGCCGATGACGTCCGGGTCGCGGTGGGCGTCGCTGTGGCCCACGGCCGGGAGGAAGCGGCCCCGGCCCTGCGTGTACGCCACCAGCGCGTTGTCCCATTCGGCGATGGCCACCTCGTCGTCCAGGGTGAAGGGGCCGTTCCAGACCTCGACCGCGTCGGCCTCCTCGTAGGCGAACTTCCAGTTGCAGCCGATGCAGGTGGCGTGCGGATGGGCCGGGATGACCAGGCCGCCCGCGCGGCGGATGCGGCGGGCGAAACGGGGGAAGGCGTCGTCGCGGGCCCGGTAGCGCCAGTCGATGAAGACGCCGGGATCGGTGCCCATCGCCACCACGTGGCCGTTGCGGGTGGTGACTTCCTCGCCGGTGAGGATGAGGAGGTCGTCGCCCCAGAGCCCTTCCCACGCCCGGTGCGAAGAGGTGGTGTTGTGTTCGGTGGTGGTGATGAAGTCCAGGCCGGCGGCGCGGGCGAGGGCGGCGATCTGGGCGGGGGTGCGCTTGCCGTCGGAGTGGACGGAGTGGAGGTGGCTGTCGCCCCGGTACCAGGAACGGCCGCGGCCCTTGGCGCGTTGGGGTGGGTAGGTGGGGGCAGGTGGAGTGCCTGGAGCGCCGTAGCGGAGGGTGATGGTGACTTCGTAGGCGAGACCTTGTGGGGCGACGGTGTACGGGCCGAGGGCGATGTGCCACGTACCGGGGTTGACCGGCCCGGGGAGGTAGCCGGGCGTGGCGTCGTCGGCGCGGAGGAAGAACTCCGTACGCGCGCCGCCCGACCAGCCGCGGAAGCCGCGCCCGCCCAGTTCCGTACCGCGTTCGTCGAAGATCCCGATGTCGCAGGCGTTGCCCGCGGTGCCGGGCGGGGTGGTGGGGCGGTCGTAGGTGTACGAGACGGCGATCTCGCGTACGCCGGGCGGGACTTCCACGGGGAGGTAGACGTAGTCGGGGGCGCCGACGGGGAGGTGGCCGGTGACCTTGCGGGTTTCCTCGCCGGTGGTGCGGGCGCCGGTCCGGGCCCCGCTCGGGGACCCGCCATGGGCCCCACCCTGGGCGGGCCCGCCGTCGGCTGCCGCGAAGTTCACACCGTTCAACGTAAGCGCCGCGGCGGCTCCCGTCACCAGGAGCGCGCGGCGTCCGAACGGGCCGCTGGTTCTGTCGTCGTCGCACATGAGGCATCGCTCCCGGGTAGGCGTGGCGGAACCGGCGTACGGAGACATGCGTGAGCCTTCGTAGACCTTCGTATTGAGGCGTGAACGGGCGGACAAGGGAAGGGGGCGGGGCGGGGACGCTCTCGTGTGGCGGCGGGGAGCGCGGCGGGTTCCCCGGGCGCCCCGCGGGCGCCTCATGGACGCTGCCCGTCCTCAGCGGTAGGAAAGGGGCACTGCCGACCGCGGGAGGGACGCCCAGCATGCGGATCTCGACCACCATCTTCCTGACCGATGAAACGATCCGGCCGGACCGGCTGGCCCGGGAACTGGAGCAGCGCGGTTTCGCCGGGCTCTACCTCCCCGAGCACACGCACATTCCGGCCACGCGCGACACGCCCGCCCCCATGGGCGAGCCGCTGCCCCGGGAATACGGGCGCACCCTCGACCCGTTCGTGGCACTCGGGCAGGCCGCCGCCGTCACCGAGCGGCTGACGGTCGCCACCGGCGTCACCCTCGTGGCCCAGCACGACCCGATCACCCTGGCCAAGCAGATCGCCACCCTGGACTTCCTCTCCGGCGGGCGCTTCACGCTCGGCGTCGGCTACGGCTGGAACGTGGAGGAGGCGGCCGACCACGGGGTCGACTGGTCGAAGCGGCGCGCGCTGGTACGGGACCGGATGCGGGTGATGCGCGCCCTGTGGGCGGATGAGCCGACCTCGTACGAGGGCCGGTTCGCGTCCGTACGGGCCAGCCTGGCGCACCCGAAGCCGGTCAAGGGCGCGCCGCGCACGCTGCTCGGCGGCGCGGCCGGGCCCCGGCTCTTCGCGAGCGTGGCGGAGTTCGCGGACGGCTGGCTGCCGATCGGCGGCGGGGGCTTGAGCGAGGCGCTGCCGGAGCTGCGGCGGGCGTGGGCGGAGGCCGGCCGGGACGGCGAGCCGGCGGTGGTGCCGTACTCGGTGCAGCCGTCGGCCGGGAAGCTGGCGCGGCTGCGGGACCTGGGAGTGGAGGAGGCCGTCGTGGGGCTGCCGGCGGCGGGGGAGGCGGAGGTGCTGCGGGCGTTGGACGAGTTCGCGCAGTATTTGTAGGGCGCGCAGCATGCGTGGGGGCGGAGAGGCATGTAGGGACGGCCGACCCTTCGGCGCACTCCTCCCGCCCAGGCTGCCCGCCCCGCCCCCGGAGGGAACCTCCGTCTTACGTGATCAGTGGCACACCGACCCGGGGGCATCGGTCGGCGGCACTGTCGGTGGTCGCTCGTATGCTCGTTGGATGACTAGCAGCGCGCAGGTACCCGGGCAGGGGACGGACCCGGTGGCAGTCCCCGCCGACACCACACCTCCCGTCACCGCCCCCACCGCCAACGCCATGCGCCGCGCCCTCAAGCGCGCCCGCGACGGCGTCGCGCTCGATGTCGGTGAGGCGGCGGTGCTGCTCCAGGCGCGCGGCGACGACCTGCGGGATCTGTGCGCCTCCGCGGCCCGGGTGCGCGACGCCGGGCTGGAGGCCGCCGGGCGCCCCGGTGTCATCACGTACTCCAAAAGCGTGTTCATCCCGCTCACGCGGCTGTGCCGGGACAAGTGCCACTACTGCACGTTCGTGACCGTGCCCGGCAAGCTGCGCCGCGCCGGGCACGGCATGTTCATGTCGCCGGACGAGGTGCTGGACATCGCCCGCCGCGGTGCCGAACTGGGCTGCAAGGAAGCGCTGATCACGCTCGGCGACAAGCCGGAGGACCGCTGGCCGGAGGCGCGCGAGTGGCTGGAGGCCGAGGGGTACGACTCCACGATCGCCTACGTACGCTCCATCGCCATCCGCATCCTGGAGGAGACGGGGCTGCTGCCCCACCTGAACCCGGGCGTGCTGTCCTGGACGGACTTCCAGACCCTCAAGCCCGTCGCCCCCTCCATGGGCATGATGCTGGAGACCACCGCCGAGCGCCTGTGGAGCGAGCCCGGCGGCCCGCACCACGGCTCCCCGGACAAGGAACCTGCCGTACGGCTGCGCGTCCTGGAGGACGCCGGGCGTTCCAACGTGCCGTTCACGAGCGGGCTGCTCATCGGCATCGGCGAGACGTACGAGGAGCGCGCCGAGTCGCTGTTCGCGCTGCGCAAGGTGCAGCGCGCGTACCACGGCATCCAGGAGATCATCGTCCAGAACTTCCGCGCCAAGCCGGACACGGCCATGCGCGGCATGCCGGACGCGGAGCTGGAGGACCTGGCCGCCACCGTCGCCGTCGCCCGGCACATCCTGGGCCCGGCCGGCTGCCTCCAGGCGCCGCCCAACCTGGTCGACTCCGAGTACGCGCTGCTCATCGAGGCGGGCATCGACGACTGGGGAGGCGTCTCCCCGGTGACGCCCGACCACGTCAACCCCGAGCGGCCGTGGCCCCGGATCGAGGAGCTGGCCGAGAAGTCCGCCGCCGCGGGCTTCGAGCTGCGCGAGCGGCTGGCCGTCTATCCGGAGTACGTACAGCGCGGTGAGCCCTGGCTCGACCCGCGCCTGCTGCCGCACGTCCGTGCGCTGGCCGACCCCGAGACCGGGCTGGCCCTCCCGGACGCGAAGGTCGAGGGCCGCCCCTGGCAGGAGCCCGACGAGGGCTTCTCGATGAGCTCCACGGGCCGTACGGACCTGCACCGCACCATCGACACCGACGGCCGCACCGCCGACCGCCGCGACGACTTCGACGAGGTGTACGGCGACTGGGAGGCGCTGCGCGAGGCCGCCGCGCCCGGCATGGCGCCCGAGCGCATCGACACGGACGTCCGCGCCGCCCTGGCCCAGGCCGCCGACGACCCCACCAAGCTCACCGACGACCAGGCGCTCGCCCTGCTGCACGCCGACGGCCCGGCGCTCGACGCGCTCTGCGGCATCGCGGACGACCTGCGCCGCGCCACGGTCGGCGACGACGTCACGTACATCGTCACCCGCAACATCAACTTCACCAACGTCTGCTACACCGGCTGCCGCTTCTGCGCCTTCGCCCAGCGCCGTACGGACGCCGACGCCTACACCCTGTCCCTCTCCCAGGTCGCCGACCGCGCCCAGCAGGCGTGGGACGTGGGCGCGGTCGAGGTGTGCATGCAGGGCGGCATCCACCCCGACCTGCCCGGTACCGCGTACTTCGACATCGCGCGCGCCGTCAAGGAACGCGTCCCCGGCATGCACGTCCATGCCTTCTCGCCCATGGAGGTCGTCAACGGCGCCACGCGCACCGGCCTGTCCATCCGCGAATGGCTGAGCGAGGCCAAGGCCGCCGGCCTGGACACCATCCCCGGCACCGCCGCCGAGATCCTCGACGACGAGGTCCGCTGGGTGCTGACCAAGGGCAAGCTGCCCACCGCCACCTGGGTCGAGGTCATCAAGACCGCCCACGAGCTGGGCATCCGCTCGTCCTCGACGATGATGTACGGCCATGTCGACCAGCCCCGGCACTGGCTCGGCCACCTGCGGCTGCTCGCCGGGATCCAGCAGGAGACCGGCGGTTTCACGGAGTTCGTGACGCTGCCGTTCATCCACACCAACGCGCCCGTCTACCTGGCCGGCATCGCCCGCCCCGGCCCGACCACCCGCGACAACCGCGCGGTGACCGCCATGGCCCGCGTCCTGCTCCACCCGCACATCACCAACATCCAGACCAGCTGGGTGAAGCTGGGCACGGAAGGCGCCGCCGAGATGCTCCGCTCCGGGGCCAACGACCTGGGCGGCACGCTGATGGAGGAGACCATCTCCCGGATGGCGGGCTCCAGTTACGGCTCGTACCGCTCCATCCAGGACCTGATCGCCATCGCGGACGCGGCGGGCCGCCCCTCGCGCGCCCGCACGACGACGTACGGTCCGGTGGCGGCGGAGCGCCAGGCGGCGGCGCTGGCCTCGGACGGGCATCTGCCGGAGTTGTTGCCGGT
This sequence comes from Streptomyces rimosus, assembly GCF_008704655.1. NCBI lineage: Bacteria > Bacillati > Actinomycetota > Actinomycetes > Kitasatosporales > Streptomycetaceae > Streptomyces > Streptomyces rimosus. The sequence goes on from NZ_CP023688.1 coordinate 5,348,651, forward strand.
GGTGGAGTAACGGGGGGCCGGCCTGGAGGAGTAACGGAGGCCCGGTCTGGAGGAGTAACGGGGAGGTCCCGGGCTCGGTCGTCTCCCGCTACGGTTGCGCCCGGAGGCCCGCCGGGGGAGCGCGGGCCCGGGAGGTGACCGGTGGACCGCAGGCGGCTCTCGCGCCAGGAGCTGATCCGCGCCCGGCGCGGGGACGGGTTCGTCGGCCGCGAAGGCGAACTGAGCGCGTTCCGGGCCAACCTCGCCCGGGACCCGGCCGATCCGGACTTCCGCTTCCTGCATCATCTGCACGGCCAAGGAGGCGTCGGAAAGACCTCCCTGGCGCAGCGGTTCGAGCAGATGGCACGCGAGGTGGGCGCGCTGACCGTGTACGTCGACGAGTCGGTGCACAGCGTCCCCGATGCGATGGCCGGGATCAGCGCCCGGCTGGGCCGCCAGGGCAGCCCGCTGAAGTCGTTCGACAAGCTGCTGGCCACGTACCGGGAGCGGCGGCACGAGGCGGAGGCGGCGCTCGCGGGGCCGGACGAACCGGGCGGCGAGGCGCCGCCGTCACCCGGCAGCATGATCATCGCGAGGGCGGGGGTGGCGGGCCTCGGCCTGATCCCGGGCGTCGGACCGTTCGCGGGCGCGGTGAACTCCACCCAGCTCGCCCGCGGCACCGACCGGCTCCGCGGCCGGATCGGCGCCCGGCTGCGCAACCACGACGACGTACAACTGGTGCTGTCCCCGGTCGAGGTCTTGACGCCGGTCTTCGTACGGGAGCTGGGCGAGGCGGCCGACACCGTACCCGTACTGGCGCTCTTCTTCGACACGTACGAGGCGACCGGCCCCCTCCTGGACACCTGGCTGCGCGACATCCTCTTCAGCGACCGCTACGGGCCGCTCGCCCCGAACATCATGGTCACCCTGTCCGGCCGGGACGCGCTGGACCGGCGGTGCTGGGCCGACCATCTGGAACACGTCACGGACGTACCGCTGGACGCCTTCACGGAGGCCGAGGCCCGCCGGTACCTGGCGGCCAAGGACATCACCGACCCCGACACCGTCGACGCCATCCTGCGCCTCTCCGGCGGCCTCCCCGTACTCGTCTCCACCCTCGCCGGAAGCAGGCCGGGCGCGGCGGACGCCGTCGACGACCCCAGTGACACCGCCGTCGAACGCTTCCTCAAGTGGGAGACCGATCCGGTACGCAGAGAAGCCGCGCTGGCCGCCGCCCTGCCGCGCCATCTGGACGAGGACGTGTACCGGGAGGCGGTGGACGCGGAGGCCGCCGACCACTTCGGGTGGCTGCGCACACTGCCGTTCGTCTCCGAGCGCGGCGGCCGGTGGCAGTACCACGAGGTGGTGCGCACGGCGATGCTGCGACTCCAGCGGCGACGGTCGCCGCGGGTTTGGGCGGAGCGGCATGGGCGGTTGGCGGAGGGGGCGCGGAGGGCGGCGGAGGAGTGTGCGGGCGGCAGAGTCCTGGCCAGGTGCCGACGGGACGAGCGGTGGCGGGAGCTGCGGCTCCGGGAGATCTACCACGGACTCTGCGCCGACCCGCGGGGTTTCCTGGCCGAGGCGCTGTCCGAGGTGAAAGGCACCGTCGAGTACGAGACCACCGCCGTACGCCCGGTCGCGGAGACCATCTGGCAGGCGGGCGAGGACGGGGACGCACCCGAGGTACGCGACTGGGGCAGGCGGCTGACGGCAGCCCTCGACGGGCCGGACGGCCTCGCCGGGGTCCTGACGAAGCTGCTCGGCGGGCCCGGCCTCGACGCGGCGGAGCGCGTGGCGATATGCCGGATACGCGGCCGTGAGCACCGTAAGGCAGAACGCTGGGAGCAGGCGTTCGCCGACTTCGACCGGTGTCTGGAAGCGGCGCCGGACGACGCGGACGCATGGTTCGGCCGCGGGCTCACCCACCGCTACCTGCGAAACTTCGAGCAGGCAGCCGAGGACTTCACCCGGGCTCTGGCCATCGATCCGGACCAGCCGGCGCCGTCCTTCCAGCTCGGCGAGGTCAACCGGCTCATGGGGCGCCATGAGCAGGCGCTGACCTTGTTCGACCGGGTGGTGGAGCGCTTCCCGATCCACGCCCCGGCGCACGGCAGCCGCGCCGTCTGCCTGCGTCACCTGGGCCGCTACGAGGAGTCGCTGTCCGGCCTGCGGCGTGCCGTGGAGCTCACCCCTGGGTACTCCTGGGCGTTGGCCGAGCTGGGGATGACCTACGCGGCGATGGGGCAGTACACGATGGCGCTGGCGGAGTTCGACCGTGCGCTGGCGGCCGACCCGGAGTACGCGTGGGCCGCCGCCGCCCGGGGGAGAATCGCCCTGCTCACGGGCCGTCTCGACGAGGCGGTGGCGAACTTCGGTCTGGCGGTGGCCCTCGGGACGGCGAATCCCTGGGCTCCCGCCCGCCGCGCCAAGGCGCATCAACTGCTGGGAGCGGAGGAAGAAGCCCTCGCCGACTACGACACGGCCCTGGCCCTCGCGGACACCGGCCGGACCGCCGTGCCCGACGTGTCACGGGCCGTCTTCCTGGCCGCGCGCGCCGGGTGTCTGCGCCGGGCCGGACGGTTCGGCGCGGCGCGGGAAGCCGTCGAGGCGGCCCGGGCCATCGCGCCGGAAGAGCTGCTGGTCCGGTACGAGGCCGCGCTGCTCACGAGCGCCGTACGCGGGTTGCTCGACGCGGCACCTGCCTGGGAGACGCTGCGGGCCGGGGCCCAGGAGGGTCTGCTGCCGAGCGATGAGGAGGGCCTGACCGGGGCGGCTGCCGTTGCGGTCGTCGCCCGCTGTGCGCTGGGCGACTGGACCGGGGCCCGGGCGGCCGTCGCTGACCTGCTCGGCGACGGTACGCCCTGGGAGCGCTTGGCCGAGACGGAGTACGGGCTGCGGGACCTGGCCGGGCTGTGGCGGGACCTGGACGCGCCGGGCGCCGACCAGTTGGCCGGTCTGCGCCGCGTACTCCTGGAGCGAATGGCCGAAGTTGCGGCCATCTATGCACCGTGACCGTCCCCCCGGCCTCACCCGTCCCCCGACTCCGCCTCCGCCTCATGCTGAAGGATGCACTGCTGCCACTGCGCCAGCGCCTCCGCGCGGTCGCCGCCGGTGTCCTCGGCGGCTGAGATGAGCGCGTCGGCGGCCATCGCGGCGAGTCGGACGGTGATCTGGCACACGTCGCGCTGGGAGAGCGGACGGAGCAGTTCCACCGCGCCGTCGCTGTCACCGGCCAGGGCACAGGCGACGACGGCCATGGCGGTGCGGTCCCATTCGAACTCGGGCATGGGGGGAGCATGCCCACCGGGCACCGGTCGCATGACCTCGGTACGCAGGGGGCACGTCTGTGCTGATCGGGACCGTAGCGATCAAAAGCCTCCGTCAGGGTGACTGTTCGCATAACGTTCCTCGCCCGGTTTTGGCCTTTCTTGGTCGATTACAGTGCTGCGGCAGGGGGAGCGTAAGGACCCCGTAAAGGAATGGGCGGCTACGGGGAGGGAACGAACGTGAGCGCAGCGGCAGGCGGCGCGGCCATCTGGGGCCGTACCGAACAGCAGGACTTCCGCAGCCGGGTACGGGGCTGCCTGCTGGGCGGCGCGATCGGCGACGCGCTCGGCGCGGGCATCGAGTTCGACTCGCTGGACGCGATCCGCGAGGCGCACGGCCAGGACGGCATCACGGATTACGTACCGGCCTTCGGGCGGCGCGGCACCGTCACCGACGACACCCAGATGACGCTGTTCACCGTCGACGGCCTGATCCGCGCCCAGGTACGCCGCGACACCGGCGCCTGGCACCCGCCCACCGATGTGCACCGCGCGTATCTGCGCTGGGCCGCCACCCAGCGCGACTGGGGCCCCGACGAGCGCAAGAAGGACGACGGGTGGCTGGCCCGCGAGGAGTGGCTGTACGCGCGGCGGGCGCCCGGCCGGGCCTGTCTGTCCGGGCTCGGCGACGACACGATGGGAACGCTGGAGCAGCCGAAGAACCCCGACTCCAAGGGGTGCGGCGCGGTGATGCGGTCGGCGCCGTTCGGGCTGCTGGTGGGCTGGGAGCCGCAGTTGGTCTTCCAGCTGGCCGTCGAGTGCGCGGCTCAGACGCACGGGCACCCGACCGGCTATCTCGCGGCCGGCGCGTTCGCGGTGATCACCCACTCGCTGGCCCGCGGCGAGGACCTGGACGGCGCCGTGCAGAAATCCCTCGCCCACCTGGCCACCCGGCCCGGCCACGAGGAGACCGCCGAGGCCCTGAAACAGGCGCTCGGCGCCGTACGGCAGGGGATGCCCACGGCCGCCCGCGTGGAGTCGCTGGGCGAGGGCTGGACCGCCGAAGAAGCGCTGGCCATCGGTGTGTACTGCGCCCTGGTCGCCGAGGACGTGCGGCACGGCCTGCTGCTGGCGGTCAACCACGGCGGCGACAGCGACTCCACCGGCGCGATCTGCGGCAACCTCCTCGGCACCCTGCACGGCGAGACGGCACTCCCGCCCCTGTGGCTCGCCGAGTTGGAGGGCCGCGCCACGATCCTCCAACTCGCCGACGACTTCGCCATGGAGATGACGCAGGGCCCGGCGCTCCACGGGCCGGGGAACTCGGCGCCGGGGTGGCTGGAGCGGTATCCGCGGGCTTAGGGGAGGGCGCCGCACGCACGTGGGGTGCGTTCGCGGGGTGCGTTCGTGGCGTACGGCTGGGGCGTACGTACGTGGCGTACGTCCGTGCCGTACGTCCGAACCGCGCGTACTACAGGGCGAATCGAACGCCCACGGCCCCCCAGCAGGGGGTTACCCAAGCGGTGGCGCGCCGGAACCACCCCGCCCGCCCCACCTGCCCCCTCGCCCCTCGTGCGCCGTCGCCTTGCAGCCCCCGCCCCCACCCCCAATGCCCCGCTTTCACCCACCCTTGGTCGACAAACCGGCCCCGCGCATGCGAGAACAGCCCAGGGGGCCGCGGCGATCCGCGGCGATGGCGTACGAGGGGGAGAGACACCATGGGCCGCTACCTGCTGCGCAGGCTGGCCAGTTACCTGGTGCTGGTGGCCGTGGCGGCGTCCCTCACGTACTTCCTCGCGGGGCTGAGCCTCAACCCGCGCGCCCGTTTCGAGGGCCGCAACCCGCCGCTGCCCGAAGCCGCCGTCACCCGCACCCTCGACGACTACAACCTGAACCCGGACACCCCGGTGGTGGCCCGCTTCGCGCGCTGGGCCGGTGACGTCGCCCACGGCGACCTCGGCCGCACCATCGACGGCGACTCGGTCAACGACGACTTCGGCCGCCGGGTCGGCGTCAGCGCCCGGCTGCTGCTCCTGGCGACCCTCGCCGGCTCGGCCCTCGGCGTGGCGGTCGGTGCGTACGGCGCGATCCGCCAGTACCGGTTGTTCGACCGGTTCTCGACCCTGGTGTCGTTCTTCGTGCTGGCCATGCCGGTGTTCGTGATCGGCGTGGCGCTGAAGATCGGGGCGACCGCCCTCAACGAGGGTACGCAGACGATCAAGGTGCTCGGTGAGTACGACGCCCAGTACGCCGGCCGGTGGGACCCCGCCGCCCTGCTCAACCGCGCCCAGCACATGCTGCTCCCAGCCCTGACCCTGATCATCGTGCAGGTCGCCCTCTACAGCCGCTACCAGCGCAGCACCATGCTGGACGTGCTCGGCGCCGACTTCCTGCGCACCGCCCGCGCCAAGGGCCTGCGCCGCCGCACCGCGCTGGTACGGCACGGGCTGCGCACGGCCGTCCTGCCGGTCGTACCGCTGCTGGTCTACAACATCGTGCTGCTCTTCGCCGGCGCCACCTTCGTGGAGAAGACCTTCGGCTGGCACGGCATGGGGGAGCTGCTCGTCGACTCGGTCGCCGGCCAGGACGTCAACTCGGTCGCGGCGGTCGGCCTGTTCGCGGCCGCTCTGGTGGTGGTCGCGGGGCTGCTCGCGGACCTGTTGTACGCGGCGCTGGACCCCCGCGTACGGGTGCGGTGATGCGTACCGCGCGCGCCCGCGGCCGTACCCCGCGGGCCGAGCAGCCGACGCGCCTGCGTCTGACCGCCCGCCGCTTCGCCCGCAACCGGCTCGCGCTCCTCGGCCTCGCGCTGCTCGTCCTGCTCTTCCTTGCCGCGTACGCGGGCCCGCTGCTGACCCGGTGGGACCACCGCACCCACGACTTCCTGAGCCTCCTGTCCGGACCGTCCGCCGACCACTGGTTCGGCACCACGCAAAGCGGCCTGGACCTGTACGCGCTCACCCTGCGCGGGCTCCAGAAGTCGCTGGTCATCGGCCTTCTGGTGGGGGTGGTCTCCACGTCCCTGTCAGCCGTGGTGGGCGCTTTCGCCGGGTACTTCGGCGGCTGGACCGACCGTGTCCTGATGGGGGCCGTCGACCTGCTGCTGGTGATGCCCGCGTTCCTGTTCGTGGCCGTGCTGTCGCCCCTCGTACGGGGCTCGGGCTGGCCGGTCTTCGTCGTGCTGCTGGCGGCGTTCAGCTGGATGATCACCGGGCGGGTGGTGCGCAGCGTGACGCTCACGCTCAAGGAACGGGAGTACGTCAAGGCCGCGAAGTACCTGGGAGTACCGGCACCGGTGATCGTGTTCCGGCACATCCTGCCCCATATGGCCTCGCTGCTGATCATCGAGGCGGTCATCCAGGCCGGGGCCGCGGTCATCGGGGAGAGCGGGCTGTCGTACTTCGGCTTCGGGGTGCAGCCCCCGGACGTGTCACTGGGCACGGTCATCGCGGACAACACCAACATGGCGGCGAGTTACCCGTGGCTGTTCTTCTTCCCCGCCGGGTGTCTGGTGCTCATCGGGGTGTCGCTCGCCTTCGTCGGCGACGGGCTGCGGGACGCGCTGGACCCCGACGCGGCTGGGGCGCGGGCGCGCGTCAGGAGGCGCGGGAAGCGCGCATACGGAGTTGTCGCGGAAGGCCGTCGCCGGTGATCGGACAGGAACAACCCCCCAGCCCGGGTACAGCGGCCCCCGTACCCGTCCTCCAGATGACCGACCTGCACGTCACCTACCCCGGCGAGACCGGGCCGGTGCACGCCGTACGCGGGCTGAGCTATGCCGTACGGCCCGGAGAAGTGCTCGGCATCGTCGGCGAGTCGGGCGCCGGGAAGTCCGCCGCCGCGCAGGCCGTACTCGGACTGCTGCCGGACGGTACGGAGGTACGCGGCTCCGTCGAGCTGGACGGCCGCGAACTGCTCGGCCTCGACGACGCCGCCCTCTCCGAGATCCGCGGCAACGGCATCGGCATGGTCTTCCAGGACCCGCTGTCCGCCCTCACACCCGTCTACAGCGTCGGGAACCAGCTGGTGGAGGCGCTGCGCGTGCACCAGGACCTGAGCCGCAAGGCCGCCCGTACGCGCGCCGTCGAACTGCTGGACCTCGTCGGCATACCCGATCCGCACCGGCGCGCCGACGCCTTCCCGCACGAGTTCTCCGGCGGGATGCGGCAGCGCGCGGTGGTCGCCATGGCCATCGCCAACGACCCGCGGGTCATCGTCGCGGACGAGCCGACCACCGCCCTGGACGTCACCATCCAGGCGCAGATCCTCGACGTACTGAAGACCGCCCGGGAGGTGACCGGCGCCGCGATCGTCCTGATCACCCACGACCTGGGCGTGGTCGCGGGCTTCGCGGACCGGGTGCAGGTGATGTACGCGGGACGCCCGGTGGAGTACGGAACGGTCGACGAGATCTACTACCGGCCCCGGATGCCGTACACCATCGGCCTGCTGGGCGCCACGCCCCGGCTGGACGGCCCCGCCGGCGCCCCCCTGGTGCCCATCCACGGCGCGCCGCCGTCACTGTCCGCCCTCCCACCCGGCTGCCCCTTCGCACCGCGCTGCCCCGTCGCCGTGGACCGCTGCCGGGAGACCGAGCCCGCACCGGCCCGGGGCACGGACGCCGGCCACACCGTCGCCTGCCATCGGGGTACGGAGATCGCCGACGGGAGCTTGCCGCGGGCGGGGATCTTCGGAACGGTGCGAGGGGAGGGCGCGGGGGAGAGGGAGAGTGATACGGGCGTCCCGAGCCCGGCCCGTACGCAGGCGGCCGGCGCGCACCCGGTCCGTACGGGCTCTGCGCCTACGGAGTTGGCCCCTACGGAGCCGACGGCTGCGGACTCGGCACCTACGGGCTTGGCGCCTGCGGACTCGGCACCTGCGGACTCGGCGCCTACGAGCTCGGCGCCTGCGGACTCCGCGCCTACGGGCTCGGCCCCTGCGGACTCCGCGCCCACGACCCCCACCCCTCCAGCCCCCGCCCCCGCAAACCGGCCCTCTACCAGGCCAAATCGAACGGTCTCGACCCCCCAGCAGGGGGTTACCCAGGGGTGGCCGGCCGGAACCGGCCCAGCCGCCCCCACCCTTCTCCAAGTGACCGCCCTCACCAAACACTTTCCCCAAACCCGACGCACCCTCCTCAAGCGCCCCACCGGCACCATTCGGGCCGTCGACGGTATCGATCTCGCCATACGGGAGGGGGAGACGCTCGCCCTCGTCGGTGAGTCCGGCTGCGGGAAGACCACCACCCTGCTGGAGATCATGGACCTGGCGGCCGGGCAGGCGGGTACCGTCCGGCTCTTCGGCCAGGATGTGCGGGAGCTGGACCGGGCCGGGCGCAAGCGGCTGCGGCGTGATCTCCAGATCGTCTTCCAGGACCCGACCGCGGCCCTGGACCCGCGTATGCCGGTCGGTGACATCCTCGCCGAGCCGCTGCGTACTCACCGCGTCCCCAGGGACCGGATCGCCGCGCGCGTCCCCGAGCTGCTGGAGCTGGTCGGGCTGGCGGCGGACGACGCCGGGCGTTACCCACGGGAGTTCAGCGGCGGCCAGCGCCAGCGCATCGCGATCGCCCGTGCCCTGGCCCTGGAGCCGCGGCTGCTGGTGCTGGACGAGCCGGTCTCCGCGCTGGACGTGTCGGTTCAGGCCGGTGTCCTCAACCTGCTGGACGAGCTGAAGGCCCGGCTGCGCCTGAGCTATCTGCTCGTCGCCCACGACCTGTCCGTCGTACGGCACAGCGCCGACCGGGTCGCGGTGATGTACCTGGGGCGCATCGTGGAGTCGGGCGGTACCGCGGAGGTCTTCGCCGCGCCGTCCCACCCGTACACGCGGGCGCTGCTCTCCGCCGTACCGCTGCCGGACCCGCGCAAGGAACGGGCCCGCACCCGGGTCCTGCTGAGCGGGGACCTGCCGAGCCCGGCGGACGTGCCGTCCGGGTGCCGCTTCCGCAGCCGCTGCCCGCTGTACGCGACGCTCGGCGCGCCGGAACAGCGGCGCTGCCGGGAGGACGATCCGCTGCTACGGCCGGCGCCGACCGGCCGGGGAACCCACGGCCCCCGAACCGCCGGCCACCACGAATCCGACGGCCACACGTCCGCCTGCCACCACCCCGCCCCTCCGCCAGGAGGCTGAAGAACCACTCCCGCGCCGCGCCCTCCCTGTGTTTTCGTCAGTCCAGTCGAGAAAGGGAACGATCTCCGCAATGAAGCTCTCCAGAGTTCCGCTCTCCCTCGTCGCCACCGTCGCGGTGGCGTCGTCCGTGCTCACCGCCTGCGGCGGGTCGGACGACGGGGGCGGCGGCGGCAAGAAGGAAGCGCCGAAGACCACCGCGCTGGACATCAACCGCACCGACCCGGCGCAGCTCACGCAGGGCGGGACGCTGAACTGGGCGATCGACCAGTTCCCCGTGCAGTTCAACGAGATGGAGGTGGACGGCAACCAGGCCGCCACCAACGTCGTCATCGAGGCCCTGATGCCCTCCCTGTGGCACTCGGCCCCCAACGGCGAGCAGGTCCCCAACCGGGCCTTCCTGCTGGACGCGTCCAGCCGTACGGAGGGCGGCAAGCAGATCGTCACCTACCGGCTGAACCCCAAGGCCAAGTGGTCCGACGGCACCCCGATCACCTACCGGGACCTGGAGGCCAACGTACGGGCCATGAGCAGCAAGGACCCGGCGTTCAAGGTCGGCACCTCGGCCGCGTACGAGGAGGTGTCGTCGGTACGCAGGGGCAAGGACGACCACGAGGCCGTCCTGACCTTCGACAAGCCGTACGCGGACTGGCGCGCCATGTTCGGCGCGCCCAACAACACGCCGCTCTACCCGGCGAAGTACATGGCCGACGCCAAGGGCTTCACCACCGGGTACCTCAACAAGATCCCGCTCAGCGCGGGCCCGTACAAGCTCGCCGGTATCGACAAGACCGCGCAGACCATCACGCTCGTGCCGGACTCCGCCTGGTGGGGCGACAAGCCCAAGCTCGACAAGATCGTCTTCCATGCGATGACGACCGAGTCGATGCCCGCCGCCTACGCCAACGGGGAGATCGACTACTTCGACCTCAACGCCGGTGTGGCCGCCTTCAAGCAGGCGTCGACGGTCAAGTCCGGTGAGATACGGGAAGCCGGCGGACCCAACTACCGGCATCTGACGTTCAACGGCAAGAGCCCGAAGCTCAGCGACCCCAACGTGCGCAAGGCGCTGTTCAAGGCCACCGACCGCGACACCCTCGTCAAGTCCAGCGTCAAGGGCCTCAACTGGGAGGCCAAGCCGCTGAACAACCACTTCCTGGTGCCCAACCAGAAGGGCTACCGCGACAACGCCGGTGACCTCGGCACGTACGACCCGAAGGCGGCGGGGCGACTGCTCGACGAGGCCGGCTGGAAGCTGGACGGCAAGGTCCGCAAGAAGGGCGGCGAGGAGCTGAAGCTGCGCTTCCTGATCCCCACCGGCCAGCCCGCCTCCAAGAACGAGGCCACCATCCTCACCCAGATGTGGGCCCAGGTCGGTGTGCAGCTGGACGTCCGTACGGTGCCGGTCAACGAGTTCTTCGACAAGTACCTGACGCCCGGCGAGTTCGACGTGGCGCCGTACAGCTTCTCCCGTACGCCGTTCTCCGCCAGCGGATCGAGCAACATCTACGCGTCCAACGGCGGCAGCAACATCTCCAGGACCGGCAGCGCGAAGCTGGACGAGCTGCTGGACAAGGCCGGCCGCGCCACCGACCCGGCGGCGGCTCTGGGGACGGTCAACGAGGCCGACGCGGAGGCGTGGCGGGTCGCGGGCGTACTGCCCACGTACCAGCTCCCCGAGATCACCGCGGCGAAGAAGACCCTGGCCAACCTGGGGGCGCAGGGCATGGCCGACATCACGTACGAGCGGATCGGCTACACGAAGTAGAAGGCCGGGCGGCGGCGCCCGCGCCACCGGGGCCGCCGCCGTCCCCGTCGTCGTCATCGTCGGGGTTGATACGGGCCAGCACCGCGTCCCGCTCCGGTGTGTCCTCCGGCTTGAGGTAGCCAATCAGGACGTACAGCACGAGCGAGGTGGCGACCGGAGCGACGATCTGGATCTGGAGCTGGACGCCGGCCAGCCCGTAGTTGGTGAGCCAGAAGGCGAACAGGCCCGCCGCCCAGGACACCAGCGCCGCGGTCGGCCCCGACCGGCGGAACCGCGGCACCATGCCCAGCAGGAACGGGATCGAGATCGGCCCCACCAGCCCGGCCACCCACTTGATCACGACGGTGATGATGTCCTTGAACGTCGGCGAGTTGACCTGTGTCGCGATCGCCATCGACAGAGCCAGGAAGGCCACGGTGGACAGCCGCGCCGCCAGCAGTCCCGCCCGGTGCGACCAGCCGCGCGCCCGCGCGCCCAGCTTCGGCAGCGCGGGCGCGATGTCCCGGGTGAAGACGGCCGAGATGGCGTTGGCGTCGGAGGAGCACATGGCCATCGTGTGCGAGAAGAACCCGACGATGACCAGACCGAGCAGTCCGTGCGGCAGCAGACGCTCGGTGAGCAGCGCGTACGAGTCGGACGCGTCCGGCTTCTCGGCCTTCACCAGCAGCGGCGCGACCCACATCGGGAAGAACAGCACCGCGGGCCACACGAACCACAGGACGGCGGACAGCCGCGCCGAGCGCCGCGCCTCGCGGGCGCTGCGGGTGGCCATGTAGCGCTGCGCCTGGTTCCACATGCCGCCGCTGTACTCGAAGGTCTTGATGAAGAGGTACGCGAGCAGGAACGTCAGCGTGTACGGGCCGACCGTCGGCTGCGCGTGACCGTCCGGCAGCCGGTCCCACACCGTCCACAGCGCGCTGACCCCGCCCAGCTCGGCCAGTACGGTCACCAGCATCGCCACCCCCGCCAGCAACTGGATGACGAACTGGCCCAGTTCGGTGAGCGCGTCCGCCCACAGGCCGCCCACCGTGCAGTAGACGCCGGTGACCGCACCCGTGATCAGGATGCCCTGGTTGAGGGTGAGGCCGGTGAAGACGGACAGCAGTGTGGCGATCGCCGCCCACTTGGCCCCCACGTCCACGATCTTCAGCAGGACGCCGGACCAGGCGAGCGCCTGTTGGGTGGGCAGGTTGTAGCGGCTCTTCAGGTACTCCAGCGGCGAGGCGACGTGCAGCCGTGAGCGCAGCCGGTTCAGCCGCCCGGCGAACAGGCGCGCCCCGATGGCGATCCCGATCGCGATCGGGAACGACCAGGTGACATAGGACGTGATGCCGTACTGGTAGGCGATGCCCGCGTAGCCGGTGAACATCACCGCGCTGTAGCCCGACATGTGGTGCGAGATGCCGGACAGCCACCACGGCATCCGGCCGCCCGCGGTGAAGAAGTCGCCCACGTCGTCCACGCGCTGATGGGACCACACGCCGATCGCGACCATCACGCCGAAGTAGCCGATGAGCACGGCCCAGTCGAGACTGTTCATGGCCCCTCCAGGGGTCCGCCTTGTGAACGGGGAAACACATCGCCGTACGTTCCGCGGGGCGGCGCCCCCGTGCGGGAGCGGGGACTTCGGGGATTGAACCGTTCATGGAGAGGGGCGGTCAAGAGTCCCGGCGGTCAAGGATGTGAACTCCTGTCAGCTCGGCGAACGATTTTGGGGCCTCTTGACCCTTGGGGGAGTTGTTGCGCGCGCAGGGTCGTACGGACACTTCGCCGGGGTGGTGGCGGGTGAGGGGTACGGGCGGGATCGAAGGCGCGACGGTACGGCGCTGCGGTACGGCACGCGGGCGCGTAACGGCGAGGTAGCCCGTGGGGCGGAACCCGTACGGAAGCGGGCGACCGCTCAGCGCATGATCTCGCCGGCGTTCACCAGCAGCGACTGGCCGGTGATCGCCCGCGCCCGGTCGGACGCCAGGAAGACCGCGCTCTCGGCGACATCGGCGTCCGTCGCCATCTCCGGCAGGGCCATCCGCGCGGTGAGCCGGTCCAGCACCTCGCGCTCCGGGATGTCCTCGGCGTCCGCCGCGTACCGGACGTACGCCTCGACCGGCGGGCCCCACATCCAGCCCGGCTGCACGGTGTTGACCCGGATACGGCGCGGCCCCAGCTCACGCGCGAGCGCGTACATCGCCGAGACCAGCGCCCCTTTGGACGCCGCATAGGCGGTCTGCCGCACCTCGGTCGGCGCGGCGACCGACGACTGGGTGCCGATCAGCACGACCGACCCGCCGCCGCGCTGCGTCATCGACGGCAGGCAGGCGCGGGTCATCCGCAGCGAGCCGATGAGGTTGATGTCCACGACCTGCCGCCAGGCGTCGAAGTCGGCGTCGGCCAGACCGCCGAAGTGCGTGTCCAGGGCGGCCACCTGGATGATCGCGTCGATACCGCCGAAACGTTCGACCGCGAGGGCGGCCAGCTCCGTGCACTGCTCCTCGTCCGCGATGTCCGTCACCCGCCACGCGACGCGCTCACCCGACGGATCGGCCTGCGCCGCCGTATCGGCCAGCCGGGACTTCGTACGGGCACCGAGCACCACCGAGGCGCCGTCCCGTACGCACGCCATCGCGACCTGGTGCCCGAGCCCGGCACCGACGCCCGACACGACGACGGTCTTGTCCCGCAGCAGCATGCGCGCCTCCCGGCCGGGCCGTCCGCCGGCGGCGCGCCCGGTGCACCGTCGGCGGTAGGTGACGGGTCGTCAGGATAGGGCGGGGTGGGCCGCGCCGGCTACGGTCGTGCGCCCCGCAACGTCTTCGCCAGCCGCCGCAGTCCCTCCTCGATCTCCTCCGGCGGATGCGTCACGAAGGACAGCCGCATGGACCCCGCGTCCGCCGGGCCCGCGTAGAAGGGCGCGCCCGGGACGTACGCGGCGTCGTGCCGGACCACCTCGGGCAGCAGCGCCGCCGCGTCGTACCCGGCGGGCATCGTCGCCCAGACGAACATCCCGCCGTCCGGCCGGTTCCAGCGCGAGCCGTCGGGCAGGGCCGCGCCCAGGCCGTCCACCAGGGCGTCGCGCCGCGCGCGATAGGCGCCGCGCACCCGCTCCAGGTGCGCGTCCAGGCCGGGACCCGCCAGGTACCGGGCGGCCGCGGCCTGGTCGACCGTCGAGGTGTGCAGGTCGGCGGCCTGCTTGGCGATGACGCAGGCGCGGCGCAGCGCGGCCGGCGCGCGCAGCCAGCCCAGCCGCAGACCCGGCGCCACGATCTTGGAGAACGAGCCGAGCAGCGCCGTACGGTCCTCGGCGCCAGGGAACGAGGCGAGGTACGGCACCGGCTCTCCTTCGAAGCGCAGCTCGCCGTACGGGTCGTCCTCGACGATCCACAGCCCGTGCCGGGCCGCCACCCCGGCCACCGCGGCCCGCCGCTCGGCCGGCAGCGTCCGGCCGGTCGGGTTCTGGAACGTCGGCACGAGGTAGATCAGCTTCGGCCGCTCGCGCGCGGCGATCTCGTCCAGCGCGGCCGGGTCCAGCCCCGCGTCGTCGGTCGGCACCGGCACCACCCGCGCACCGGCGAACCCGAAGACCTGGAGCGCCGCCAGGTAGCACGGGTCCTCGACCAGCACCGTGTCGCCCGGCTCCAGCAGCGCCGTGGCCAGCAGCGACAGGCCCTGCTGCGAGCCGGTGGTGACCAGCAGGTCGTCCGCCCCGGTGGCCAGGCCGCGGGCGCTCACCCGGGCCGCGACGGCAGCGCGCAGCGCCGGGTCGCCCTCGGTCGTCGAGTACTGGAGGGCCTGCTGCGGCGTCTCGTCCAGTACGTGCCGGAAGGCCGCCGCGATGCCCCGCGCGTCGAACAGCTCGCCCGCCGGCAGCCCGCCGGCGAAGGATATGACCTCGGGCCGGGCGGTCAGGGCGAGGATCTCGCGTACGGGGGAGCCGCCGGTGTGCGCCGCGCGCGCGGCCAGTGCGGGGGCGGGGCGGATGTCGTGCAGCATGGCGTTCTCCCGTCGTGTACCGCCTGCGCCCCGGGCACGCGAAGGCGCCCGTCCCTCGATAGGTGCAGGATGCAGGGAGCTTAGGCGCGGGCGCCGTGACCGTGCAGAACTGCCCGCATGGTGAACCTTCCCGGCACGTGCTGGATCGTGTTCGGACGCACTTCTTCCTGTAGAGGGAGCTGCCGCGGCGTATCGGCGAACCGGAGCCGTCACGCCTCTCGTCAACTGACGTGCCGTCAGCTACACCTGGAGGTCATGACCCGCGACCCTCGCACGGACGAGCAGGCCCAGGCCGCCCCCGGCGGCCCTCGCAACCCTCCCGCCACGGACGAGCACACCACCCCCAACAGCGGTACCTATGCCGACCTGGCCGCCGTCGGCCCGTACGGCGTGCGCCCGGGGCACGCGCTCATCACCATGGTCGAGCCGCATCCCGGCCAGGAGCGCGCGTACAACCGCTGGTACGAGGACGACCACTACATCTCCGGCGCCATGGCGATGCCGTGGATCTTCGCGGGGCGCCGCTGGGTCGCCACCCGCGAGCTCCAGCTCCTGCGCCGCCCGGCGCGCTCCGCCGTCGCCCGGCCGGTCACGGCGGGCTGCTACCTCTCGACGTACTGGATCACCGAGGGCCGCTACGACGACCACATGCGGTGGACCGTCGCCATCAACCGGCGCCTCAACGCCGACGGCCGCATCCACCACGCCCGTACCCACGTCTTCACCGCCTTCCACGACCACGCGGCCACCGTCTACCGGGACGGCGACCGCGGCCCGCGCGACTTCCACGCCCTGGACCACCCGTACGCCGGGCTGGTCGTCGAGATCATCGACGCGGCGGACGCGGACGGGCGCGCCGCGCTGCTCCGGTGGCTGCGGGACGAGTGGCTGCCGCGCCGGCTGGCGGGCTCGCCCGCGGCCATGGTGACGGTCTTCCGGCCCACGCCGCTCCCGGACGACCGGATGCCGTATGTGCGGCAGGTGGAGGGCGTGGACAACCGGCTGACGCTGCTGTGGTTCCTCCAGGAGGACCCGCGCGCGTGCTGGACGCCGTGGTTCACCGGGCCGGACGCGGAGCCGGACGGCCCGTGGGGCGGGCGGGTGGAGCTGGTCGCGCCGTTCCTCCCCACGGTGCCCGGCACCGACCGGTACGTGGACGAACTGCGCTGAGACGCCGGGCCGGGGCCAGGTGCCCGCCCGCGTCCGGGCAAGGCCGAGCCCCCTCGGCCGGGACGGCGATCCAGTCGAGAGGGCTCTGGGTACTGCTGTTCATGCGGTGTCCGGATGGCGGCATACGCCATGCGGTGGATCGGACCAGAAGGATACGGACGGAGTCCGCGTCCGGCCCGGCCTGAGCCGGTCGGCTCAGCTCAGGTCGTAGGCGCCTTTGCTCACGTCCGTGACGAAGGAGCTCCACGCGGAGGTGGCGAAGGTCAGGCGCGGGCCGTCGGGGTCCTTGGAGTCGCGTACCGCGATGGCGGCCGACGCCGGGACGGCGATCTCGACGCAAGCGCCGTTGCCACCGGAGTACGAGGACTTCGTCCAGGAGAATGCGGAATTGGGCTGCATGGCCATGTTCACTCCGACTCGCTGTGAGGTGCACCGCGTTGCCGCGGATTCGGTAGTCCCGACGCTACGCGCCAACATCACGGAGGGCAGGAGCAGTTCACTCATCCGTATGGCATATTCCTTGATCTCTTCTCAAGGGCGGGGGCCCCGGTGTACGGTGCCGCGTTGCGCGCCGGAATCCCCGATTCAGCCATCCTGGCGTCTCGATCAGGCCATGCTGTCCGCGTGCTTCTTCGCCGCGGAGGCGATGAACTCCCGGCTCTGGTCCGCGCTGAGCGCCTGGGCCCGCAGATGCTCGTACATGATCGTGTACTTGTGGACGTCGTTGGTCTTTTCCAGATACAGATCGCTGGTGACGCCTTCGATGTAGACCACGCTCGAATCGGCCGCGTCGTCGAACTCCAGGATCGAGAACGTCCCCGACATACCGGCGTGCGCGCCGGCGTTGTACGGCAGCACCTGGACCGTCACATGCGGCAGGTGGCTGACCTCCACGAGATGGTCGAGCTGCTCGCGCATGATCAGGTGGCTGCCCACGACCCGGCGCAGCGCGCTCTCGTCCATGACGACCCACAGCCGCAGCGGATTGTCCGGGTGGTTGACCCGCTCCTGGCGGCGCATCCGCACTTGAATACGTTTTTCCAGCTGCTCCTGGGTGAGCTCCGGCACCGTGCCGGGAATGACGGCCTCGGCGTACCCGGGCGTCTGGAGCAGGCCCGGCACGAGCAGCGACTCGTACACCCGCAGTGAGGCCGCCTCGGTCTCCAGCCCGATGTAGACGCTGTACGGGATGTCGCCGAACGCGTGCCACCAGCCTTGCTGCCGCGAATCCTTGGCCATCTGCATCAGCGAATCCACCACGCGGTGGTCGTCGACCTCGTAGACCCCGCACAGATCCCGGACGTCCCGCTGGCTGATGCTGCGGCGGCCGTTCTCCAGACGGCTGATCTTCGACTGCGACACGAGCAGGCGCTCGGCGACCTCCTCGGCCGTCATGCCCTTCAGCTCGCGGAGCCTGCGCAGCTCCTGGCCCAGCCGGCGACGTCGGACGGTGGGATTGATGTTGGACGCCACGGGACGTGCACCTCCGGCTCCGTACTGCTGATTTCTCCTGCTCAGCAGATTGCCATCCCAGGTCGGCACAGCGCAGTGGAATGGACACACAAGGCGAGCGGACGTACGCACGTGGTGGCGGCCCTTGCATGCCCACGCGGCCCCGGCCCCCGGCACGGGCGCGGGGTGGCGCGCCGGCCGTCGTCCGGAACGGCCGGCCCGCCACCCCGCGCTTGCTGCGGCTCCCGAACGGGACGGTGGGGACAGTGGTGCTGTACTGCGGGTCATGCGGTGGTGCAGGTCAAGCGGTGATGCCGGTCGTCCGGCGGTGTCACGGTGCCCCGCGCGCCTGCCGTCAGGTGCGCCGGGTGTACGCGGTGCGGCTGATACGCCCCCGCGTGGATGGTGCGTGGTGGATACGTGGTGTGTGTGCGCTCTGTGATTTGCCCGTGTCGTACCCGGTTCTCCGTCAACGCCCGCTGACGCGGTACGTCAACGCGCGCCGACGCGGGCCATCGAACCGTGCCGTGGCTGGGCCGGCACGCCCGCCGGCTCCGCCGCGACGCGGCTCGCGGGCTGCCGGCCCGCTCCCGGCCCGGAGGCCGTCGCCACCGGCGCGCGCCTCGGCTGCGCCGCGACGCCGTTCTGCACATCCATGACGGCATGTGCGACCAGCCCGCCCATCGGGTCGTGCCGGATCAGGTCCCGGAGGCGGGAGCGCGAGGAGCGCCCCTCGTTCCCGGGATACAGATGCTTGCCGAGGCCGACCGCGTGGGCCAGCGCGGCGAGCGCCGCGGTCCGCGGGTCCGGCGGCACGCCGGTGCGGATCGCGCTGTCGAGCCGGGCCTTGATCTCCCGGCTGATGGCCGTGTCCGTCGCCTGGTAGCGAGTCGTCGGCAATACCCCGCACATCTGGCCCGCCACGGCATGCACCATGCCGCACCGCTCCAGGTGCGTGAGATACGTCTGGCGCAGCCCCAGCCGGGGCCCGCCGATCCAGTGGACGGCGCGCACCGGGCTGCCGCGGCGTCGCAGCAACTCGAGCGCGGAGTCCAGAGTCGGATCTCCGGTCGGCCGTGGCAGCACCACGGCGATACGATCCCCGTCCGGGGCTATCCGTCCGGCCAGAGCCAGCTCTACTAGCTGGGCCCCGGCCAGACCGAGGTCGAGCGACTGCGGCTGCGCTGTGGTTCCCGTTGCCGGGTCCAAAGCGAGCAGCAGAAGCTCCTCCGGAATTGTTCTGCGGCTCCTGCCCATCCATGCCTCCCCGCGTGGATGAATGACAGGGTGACCCCTCTCACATTCATCTGTCGAGAGTGCGTGGGGGGTTAGGCAGGGAACCTGTAGGTATGTCGTTCTCGTCTAGCTGCTTGGCGACGCCTCTTGTGGGGCGGGGCGCCCATCGTTTCGCGTGGCGGTGCGGACGTGCCTCGCGGACACAGGACACTTGGGAACACTGGGCCAGACAGAGCGCGACGTATCGCGACGTGTGAAGGAGACATAGGTGGCGGGCGAGTCCCCCGGCAAGCCGGAGCAGAAGCAGTCGTCGGGGGAGACGGCGGGGAGCGAACGCGACCCGCGACTCGCGGTCTTCCGAGAGGCGCCGAGGCCGGACGAGAAGGCCGGCGAGCGCGGCGAGAAGGCCGGTAAGAAGGGCGGAAAGCCCGGCGACGAGGGCGAGACGGCCGGGAAGGCCGATAAGTCCGACAAGACCGGTGGGGTCCGTAAGCCGGGTGCGGCCGGTACGACGGGCGAGGGCGCTGCTGACGGCAAGGGCTCCGCCGGCGGCAAGGGTGCTGCTGACGGGAAGGCCGACGCGGGCGGCGAGGGCCGTGACGCGCGGCTGCGAGAAGCGGTTGCGGCGTGGGTGGCGACGTCGGACGAGGACGGCGCTGAGGGCGCGTCGGGCGGCGAGAGCGCGTCGGGCGAGGCCGAAGCGAAGCCGGAAAACCGTGCGAAGGATGAGGCGGCTGAGGCGCCGGTGACGAAGGCGTCGGCTGACGCCGGTACGGCGGCGAAGCAGACCTCCGAGGGCGCGGCGAAGGGTGCGGCGGCCGACGGCGCGAAGGGCGCGGCCAAGGGCGCTTCTGGGGGCGCTTCCGAGGGCGCGGACAAGCGTGCCGCCGAGGACGCGCCTCAGGGCGCCTCTGAGAGCCCCTCCAAGGGCGGTGGCAAGGCTTCCGGGTCCGCTTCCGGCGACAAGGCCGGTGCCGGGGCTTCCGGGGCGCAGAGCGGCGCCAAGGGCACTGCCGCTCCCGCCGCCGCGACCGAGGGCGAGCCCAAGGTCGTGCAGCAGCCGAAGTCCGTCGACCAGCCGACCGCGATCTTCAAGGCGCCGAGCGCCGACGAGGCCGCGGGCAAGCCGGTCGACAACGCGACGCGTACGTTCTCGATCGCAAAGCAGAAGGATTCGGACGGCGGCCCGGCGAAGCCCGCGAAGGACGCGGACGCGGCCGGAAAGGGCGACGCGAAGGCGGACGCCAAGCCCGACGCGAAGACCGACGCCAAGGCCGCCACGAAGGCCGACCCGGCGCCCGGCAAGTCCGACGCCAAGCCGTCGGACGCCAAGCCGTCGGACGGGAAAGCGTCGGCCTCCAAGCCGGCGGCCGACCAACCGACCACGGCGATCAAGGCCGTACGCCCGTCCGGCGCCGCGGAATCGGACGGCGAGCGCACCAGCCAGTTCGTGGCGCTGAAGTCCACCGACCCGCAGCCGATCAAGCCGCCGCGCCCGGTCGTGACCGACAAGCCCGGCAAGCAGGGCAAGGCAGGCAAGCCGGGCAAGGCGGAGAAGGGCGCCGCGAAGACCGACGCCGCGAAGACCGAGGACAAGCCCACCACCAAGGCGGCCACCGGCACGGACACGAAGCCGGCCGCCGAGCCGGACGTCGCCCCGGGCACGAAGTGGGGCGCGAAGGCGGCCGGCACCGCCGGCGCCGACGCCAAGACCGCCACGCCCGAGGCGCCCGCCGGGGCGACGACCGGCACGACCGCGCCGCCCGGCGCCCTGCCCGACTCCGAGCAGACCAAGCAGCAGCCCCTCCCGCCCCTGGACCTGCTGGCCCAGCTGACCAACACCCCGCCGCCGCCCGAGACCCCGATGCGGACGGTCGCCCGCCGCTTCAAGATCTGGACCCCGGTGGTGGTCCTGCTGGCGATCATCTTCGTGGTCGTCCAGCAGGTGCGGCCGCTGCCGGATCCGGAGCTGGCGCTGGGCGAGAAGTCCTCGTACACCTTCGGGGGCAGCCCGTTCCAGATGCCGTGGCCCGGTCAGGGGCAGGCCGCCGCCAAGGTTGTGGGCGCGGGCAGCCTGGGCACGTACGGCGACGAGAAGCCGGTGCCGACGGCGAGCGTCGCCAAGATCATGACGGCGTACGTGATCCTGAAGAACCACCCTTTGGGGAAGGGTGAGGAGGGCCCGACTCTGACGATCGACGCCAAGACGGTCCAGGAGGGCAAGGCCGAAGGGGAGTCGACGATCAAGAGCCTCAAGGAGGGTCAGCAGTACAGCGAGTACAAGATGCTGCAGATGCTGATGATCCCCTCGGGCAACAACATCGCCCGCGCGCTGGCCCGCTGGGATGCCGGGACCGAGGCGAAGTTCGCCGAGAAGATGAACGCCGCGGCCAAGGACCTCGGCATGAAGAACACCACGTACACCGACCCCAGCGGTCTGAACAAGACCACCGTGAGCACCGCCGTCGACCAGCTCAAGCTGGCCGAGGAGGTCATGAAGCAGGACGCGTTCCGGAAAGTCGTCGCGATGCCCAACGCGGACAAGGGCCTTCCGGAGCGGCTCTTCAACAACAATGACCTCATCGCCAAGTACCCGGAGCTGAGCATCAAGGGCATCAAGACCGGCTCCAGCACGGCGGCCGGCGGCACGCTGGTGTGGGCGGCGTACAAGGGTGTCGGCGGCAAGGACCAGCTCATCCTCGGTGCCACGATGGGGCAGCACGTCAAGGGCCTGGACCCCAACGGAGGCAGCAGCCTGCAACTCGTCCAGCAGCGCACCAAGACGATGATCGAAGCCATCCGCAACGCCCTCACCTCCGCCACCACCGTCAAGAAGGGCCAGGTCGTCGGCTACGTGGACGACGGTGTCGGCGGCCAGACGCCCGTCGTGGCGACGAAGGACCTGGAAGCGATCGGCGTCCCCGGCCAGAAGATCGACTTCAAGATCGGCCCGGCCGCCGGCAAGCCCGTCCCGCACGAGGCGAAGGCCGGTACCGTCGTCGGCGAGCTGACCGTGGGCACCGGGTCCACCGCGGCCAAGGTGCCGGTGGCCCTGCAGAAGAACCTCGCCGAGCCGACCTTCGGCGCGAAGCTGACGCGTATCGGCTGAGCGAGCGCCGGCGGCCTGCGACACGAGCCGCCGCCCACCGGCAGGCCCCCGCCTGCCCGTGGGCGGCGGCTGTCGTACGGTCTAAGCGTGTCCGGACAGTCCGGCCCGGCCCGGTGGAGCGGAGTCCGTCATCGATGTAGCGCAGACCGCGTACGCGTCCCCCGCGCGCGCCAGAGGTGTCTGGGCGTCGTGGGGGGCCGTCGCGCTGTTTCCGGCGGCGCTGATGCTCGTTACGGGGCTGTGGGGGATCCGGCGCCAGGGGAGTATGTGGCGTGACGAGGCGGTCACGTATGACATGGCGCACCGGACCCTGGCGGAGCTGTGGCCGACGCTCCGGACCGTGGATGCGGTGCACGGCCTCTACTACGTCCTCATGCGCGGCTGGTTCCTCGTCTTCGACGGGGGTGTGGTGGCCCTGCGGCTGCCGTCCGTGGTCGCGATGGCGGCGGCGGCCGCCGGTGTCGCGCTGCTGGGCAGGCAGCTGGCGGGGCGGCGGGCGGGGCTCTTCGCGGGGCTGGTCTTCGTACTGCTGCCGATGGTGCAGCAGTACGCGCAGGAGGGCCGCTCCTATGCGATGGTCTGCGCGCTGGTGGTGTGGTCCACGTACCTGCTGGCGCGGGTCGCCGCCCGTCCGAGCAGGCGCCTGTGGGCGGGCTACGGGGCGCTGTCGCTGGCCGCCTGCCTGATGCACGAATTCGCCGTACTGGCCCTGCCCGCGCACGGCGCCGCCGTCGTCCTGTCCGGCCTGCCGCGTGCCGTCCGGCGGGCCTGGTGCGTGGTGGCGGGCGCGGTGGTCGTCGCGCTCGTCCCGATGGCGCTGTTCAGCATGGGGCAGTCGGAACAGCTCAGCTGGCTGCAATGGCCCAACCCCGTCCAGCTCGGCACGTTCATCGCCCTGGTCCTGGGCGGCCTCCTCTGCTCCCGCGCCCCGGTCGCCCGTGCGGGCGTCCAGCGGCTGCGGCTGCGGCCGGTCGCGCTGCCGCTGCTGGTGCTGCCCACGGCGCTGCTGGTGCTGCTCTCCCAGCTCAAGCCGATGTACGTGGACCGTTACGTCCTGTATTACGTGGCCGGCTTCGCCCTCCTGGCGGGCGCCGCGCTCGACTGGGTGCTGCGGCCGGCCGGCCGGCGCGGCCAGACCCGGCGCCGGCTGGTGTACCGGTCGGTGGCGCTGGCCGTGGTGCCGGCGCTGCTCGTCCCCGTCAACGTCTTCCTGCGCAGCCCGCAGAGCCGTACGGACGACGCGATCGCGGTGACCCGCGCGGTCGAGGAGCTGTCATCACCGGGCGACGGGCTGCTGTTCCTGCCCTCCCGGCGGCGGGTGTGGGCGGCGGCCGACCCGCACGAGTTCCACCGCCTGCGGGACCTGGCCCTCGACCGCAGCCCGGTCGCCTCGCACACCCTGTACGGCACGGAGCTGACCGGCGACCGCATACAGGAGCACATGATGCAGACGCGCCGCATCGTCGCGGTCGGCGACGCGAAGGGCCAGCCGCTCGACGACACGGACCAGGAGATCGCCAAGCGGACGGTATTGCGCGCCGCGTTCCAGGTCTGCGCGACGCGGGAGCTCACGGGGGCACAGGTGACGTTGTATGCGCGGCCGGGGTATTGCTGAGGGCAGGGGCCGCTGACAGTGGGGACCGCTGACAGTGGGGACCGCTGAGGGGCGCCTCACAGAAGCGCCGCCGCCTCCGCGTCCAGCCCCAGCAGGTCGCGCAGCGCCTCCGCGCCCGCGGGCGTCAGCCGTACGGCACGGCCGCTGCCCACGCGCCGTACCCACGCCCGTTCTAGCAGCTCCGCACACAGGCGGGCGCCCGCCACGCCCGCCAGATGCTGCCGCCGCTCGGTCCAGTCCAGGCAGCCGCGGGCCGTCGGGCGGCGGCCCGCGCGCAGGGCGGCGGCGTCGGTGCCCAGGGCTTCGGCGAACCACGTACGGCCCGTGCCGGTGAGCGCGAAGCCGCCGTCCTGGTCGAGCAGGCCGCGTTCGGTCATCGCGTCGGTGAGGGCCACGCCCAGGCGCCCGGCCAGGTGGTCGTAACACGTACGCCCGCGGGCCAGCGCGGCCGAGGCGTTGACGGCGCGCAGCCCGCGCGGCGGGGCGGCGGGCGGGTCCAGGTGCGCGGTGAGGACTTCGAGCAGTTCGGCGACGCGGGGACTCGCCAGCTGCACATACCGGTGGCGGCCCTGGCGCCGCTCCACCAGCAGCCCGCCCTCGGTCAGCCGCGTCAGGTGCTCGCTCGCGCTGGACGGCGCCACCCGCGCGTACGCGGCCAGCTCGCCCGCCGTCCAGGCCCGCCCGTCCAGCAGGGCCAGGCAGAAGGCGGCCCGGGTACGGTCCGCGAGCAGGCCCGCGAGGCGCGCCAGTCCGGCGCTGTGGGCCGCGCCCGCGTCCAATGGCGCTGGTGACCGTTCCTGCGCCCGTGGCTGTGTGGTCATGGGTTCATTGTGCGCGGTCACGTTTCGGCGGGGCCCGAAACGATCCGGCCCTACGGTCCAGCCATGCGGACCTCGGATGACACACGAGCAGAGGTGGGCCCGGGCGCGCTCACCGACCCGGACTGGGTGGTGCCGCCGGTGCCCCAGGACGTACCGGAGGGCGGGATGGCCTGGCTGCGGGCGCGGGTCGCCCGCTTCAGCAGCGGGGAGGCGCACGTACGGCGCCGGGCGCTGGCGGTCGGCCCGCTCGGCGGGGGAGACGCGGCCGACGCGCTGCGCGACACCGCCCGCGTACGGACGCAAGCGCTGCTGGACGGGGCGGGGGTGGGGCCGGGATCGGGGCCGGGGACGGTGGACGTGATGGCGCTGGTGGCGCGCGTCGTGCCCGTCGAAGTGCTTGCCGATTTCGTCGGGCTGCCGGTCACGGCGGAGACGGCCGGGCTGGTCGGGCACGTCGCCCGCGCGTACCACGCACACGGCGAGACCGTCCCGGCCGCCGACCGCGCCCTCGCCCGGCTCGTAACGGTGTGCGGCGGTACGTGGGACGAGGCCACGGCGGCCCGCATCGGGCTGCTGGTGCAGGCGTACGACGCGACGGCGGGGCTGATCGGCAACGCGGCGCATCGGATGCTGTCCTGCGATACAGGCGATACGGGGAGTGCGAGCGGTACGGGGGATACGCCGGAGGGCTCCGCCGAGTCTGCCGCCGATGTCGTCACCGCCTCGCTCGACCGGACGCTGAGCGCCGACCCACCCGTACGGGGCACCCTCCGCGCCCCTGCGAACGGCGGTGATCCAGTACGGATCGCCCTGCTCACGGACGACGGATCGCTCGCCTTCGGTGCCGGCCCGCACGCCTGCCCCGGGCGCGCCCACGCCCGGGCGCTCGCGGCCGGAGTGCTGGACGCGCTGCTCGGGCGCGGCTGCCGCCTCGTCCGGCCGGACCTCGCGTACGAGCCGTCCCCGAACCTGCGGGTGCCGGTGCGGCTGGAGGTGACGTGCACATGAGCACGGAGACGAGCAAGCCGACGAGCGCGCAGACGGGCAAGTCGGCGGGCACGGAGACCGGCGCACCCGTGAGCGTCGACCGTACGGCCCTCACCCGTACCTTCCACGCCCTCCACCACCGCGACGCCCCGCTCCTGCTCCCCAACGCCTGGGACGCCGCCTCGGCCGCCGCCCTCGCCGCCGCGGGCTTCGCCGCGATCGGCACCACGAGCCTGGGCGTCGCCGCCGCCCTCGGCGAACCCGACGGGCAGGGTTCGGCCCTCGTACGGGATGCCACGCTCGCCCTCGCGCGACGGCTGGGCAGCCGTCTGACCTGCCCGTACACGGTGGACATCGAGGGCGGTTTCGGCGGTGGGCCGGAGGAAGTGGGGGAGCTGGCGCGCGAGTTGGCCGAAGCGGGCGCTTCCGGCGTCAATCTGGAGGACGGGCTGCCGGGGCGCGCGGGAGACGGCCCGCTGGTCCCGGCCGGGCAGCAGGCCGAGTTGATCCGCGCCGTCAAGGCGAGCGCGCCGGGGCTCTATGTCAACGCCCGTATCGATACGCACTGGCTCGTGGCGGACCCCGCCGCGCGGCCGCTGGACGAGACGCTGCGCCGCGCCGAAACGTATCTGGCGGCCGGGGCGGACGGAATCTTCGTACCGGGGATCGTCGACGAGCGGGCCATCGCCACGCTCGTCGCGGCGGTCCCGGCACCGCTGAACATCCTGTACGCGCCGGGCCGCCTCCGCCTCGCCCACTTGGCGGACCTGGGCGTACGGCGCGTCAGCACCGGTTCGCTGCTGTTCCGTTCGGCGCTGCACGCGGCGGTCGGGCTGGCCGGGTCCGTACGGGCGGACAAGCCGGGCCAGGACGTTGCCGGGGTGCCGGGTTACGGGGAGGTGCAGCGGCTGGCGGTACCGGAATGAACGGTCGGGCGGGCTCAGCCCTGCTGGGTCTGCCGACGCCGGAGCACCGTGATGCCCACGCCCGCCGCGCCCAGCGCGCCGGCCGCGCCCACGAGCCCGCCCGTCGGGAGCTGGCCGATCCGCTCGGCGATGCCGACGATGCCGTCCTCCGGCAGTACGGCGGACTTGCGGCCCATCGCGTGCGAAACGGTGGTGCCGGAGGCGTGCGAGGCGCCGGCGTCGGAGGCGTCGGCAGCGAACGCGCCGCTCGCCGGGAGGACCAGAACGGCTGCGACACCGGTCGCGACGGCGGCGGTACGGATCACGGAGTGGCGCTTGGCCCGCATGGGAACTACTCCTCGTCGTGGCGGTTTCCGGCCGCCCTGGGTCTGCTGGGTTCGTCGTGCGTGGATCTGCTGCTGCGTCGTGCTGCGTCGTGCCTGCGTCGTGCTGGCGGAGATCAATCTACGAGGCGTGTTTCACGGCGATCCGTAGGTTGTGTAACAGCCTGGACCCGCTCTGCGGGCAGTGATGTCACGGGCATGGGCGTGACCGGCCGTCCTCGCGCCCCCACTATGGGTAACTTTGTCTCGTTACGTGCAAATGTGTCCGTGCCGAGGAAGCGTGTCCGTACCGGGGAACACCCGTGCGAGATCCCGTAACGGGAAAGGTGGTGGTGGGCCGTGCGGCGCCGGATGCTCTCGGTGGTGGTGCCGCTCGTGGCGCCGCTGCCGCTCGCCCTGACGGCGGGCTGCGCGAACTTCACGGGCCTGCACGACGACGGCCGCGCGCGGAACGTGAAGGCGCCGCACGCCCTGTGGGCGGACCGGTCACCCTCGCCGCGCGTCCGGGAGGCGGACCCCGGCGACCAGCGCGCCGTGCCGGGCGTCGCCCGGGTCCCCTCCGGCGACATGAAGGACACCGACCCGGCGGCGGTCGTTCGCGCGGACCACGTGGCCGACGGGGGACGGCCGCCCGCCGCGAACGCCGTACGCAGCCCGGCCTACCACGATCTCACCGACGACGGGCGGCCCGACCTGATCAGCGCCGTCGACCTGGACGGGCGCACCAGCGAACTGCGCGTCTACAGCGTCCGGAACGCGGTGGTGACCCGCGTCCTCGCCCTGCGCGCCGTGCTCGCGGGCGTCGAACTGGCCGCCGGGCACCTCTCCGTACGCGAGCCCACCAAGGACCCGCGCTACGTCAGTGTCACCGACTACGTCTGGGACGGCAGCCGGATGGGCCTGTGGGACCTCACCCTGGACGACTACCGGACCCCGCAGAACCCTTCGCCGACCTCCAGCACACCCCCGCCCTCCCCCGGAGACCGGCTGTGACCCGCCCGGCCCTCTCCCTCCGCTGGAAGATCGCGCTGACCGTCACGGCGGTGTGCTGCGCCGTGGCCGCCGTCCTGGGCGTGCTCGTCCACAACGCCGTCGCCCGCCAGACCGTCGGCCAGGTGCACAAGGAGACGCTGGCCGACCTCGACGAGGCGCTGGAGCTGTACGAGTACGGCACGTCCCGCGAGGGGCTGAACTCCGTGCTCGACCCCGCCGAACTGCCGCCGGAGCTCCGCACGTCGGTGCACCACGACCGGCGCGGCAGCATGGTCGGCACGTATCAGGGGAAGCGCGTCATGTGGGCGGCGGCGCCGGCCGGCGGCCAGGTCATGGCGGTCTGGTCCCCGTACGAGAACACCCGCCGCTCCCTGGAGAACCTGGATACGGCGATCTTCGGCTCGGCCGTACTCGCCGCCACCGCCGTCGCCCTCGCCGGGCTGTTCCTCGCCCACCGCATCAGCCGGCGGCTGGGCACCACGGCCGCCGTCGCCCGCCGTATCACGGCCGGGGACCTGGACGCGCGGGTCGGCGACGAGGACCGGGGGCGGCGCCGGCCCGCGCCGCAGGACGAGGTGGCGGCGGTGGCCGCGGCGCTGGACTCGGTGGCCGGTTCGCTCCAGGGCCGCCTCCAGGCCGAGCAGCGCTTCACCGCCGATGTCGCCCACGAACTGCGCACCCCGCTGACCGGCATCCTCGCCTCGGCCGAGCTGCTGCCCGAGGGCCGCCCCAAGGAGATGATCAACGACCGGCTGCGGGCGCTGCGCCGGCTCACCGAGGACCTGCTGGAGATCTCCCGGATCGACTCCGGCGCCGAACGCGCCGAGCCGGCCTCGTACGAGCTGGGCGCGCTGGTCCGCAGTTCGGTGCGGGGCATGGGGCTCGACACCCAGGTACGGGTCGTGCGCGAAGCGGTCGTACGGACGGACCGCCGTCGGCTGGACCGCATCCTGTGCAACCTCGTCCTCAACGCGCACCGGCACGGGGAGCCGCCGGTGGTGGTGACGGTGGACGTACCGGGCGGGGCGTCTGCCGCGGCGGCCGAGGGCGAGAGGGCCGGGCACGAGGCGGCGTACGGTGACGGGCCCGCCGCGGTCCCCGTCGTGGAAGTACGCGACCACGGCCCCGGCTTCCCGGACGCGCTGCTGCACCGCGGCCCGCAGCGCTTCCGCACCGACGCGCCCGGCCGCGGCAAGGGCCACGGCCTCGGCCTGACCATCGCGGTCGGGCAAGCGGCCGTCCTGGGCATCGAACTGAGCTTCACCAACGCGCCGGACGGCGGCGCGCGGGCCGTGCTCCGCCTTACGCCGCCGCCGGAAGAGCCGCCCGCCGCGTCGCCTACTCGGCCGCCGGCCGACCCACCCGGATAGCGAGGGCGTACACCCGGGTGATCTGGTGCGGGCTGTTGTTGTTGTCCGAGACGAGGAACAGCGGCAGCCGCCCCTTGTACGGGCCCGAGGCCAGCGGCGCGGTGCCGAGCGCCATTCCTTCCGCGTTCTCCAGCAGCGGGTTCAGCTGCGGCTGCGCGGCGGCCGAACCACCCCTCGGGCACGTCACGAGATCGACGGGCTCCCACTTCTTCGCGAACGCGTCGACCGGCTCGGACTGCAGCGACTCGACCTTGGACACGTCCTTCGCACGGCTCAGATCGGCGCCGAAGATCCGTACCGCGTTCCCCTGGCCCTCGGCGTGGTTGGTCTCCAGGACCAGCAGCCGGTCGCCGCCCAGCGCCACCAGCTCCGACATGCGCAGCCCGGCCGCCGACTGGTAGGCGTACTGCTTGTCCGCTACGTACGTGCCGCCGGGCGTTCCCTTGAAGCGCTGGATGCGCAGCAGGCTGCGGCCGCGCGCCTTGCCGTCGCGGAAGAGCGGTGCCTCCAGGCCCGCGTACAGATACCGCCCGTCCGGGGACGCGCCCAGCGCTTCCAGGTTCTCCGGCCCCGCCCACCTGACGAGGTTGTGCGGCAGCTCGATACGGCCCAGCTCCGCGCCGTCCGACACCCGGAACCTGCGGATGGACGGACCCGCCTCCGAGGCGACCAGTACGGTGCGCCCGCCCTGCTCCAGGACCAGGCCCTCGCCGTCGAAACGGCCGCCGCCGGTGGGGTGGAGGGTGCGCATGTCGATGGCGCGGGCGGCGGGCGGGGAGGCGCCGGTGGTGCCGAGGTCCAGTTCGAAGATCCGGCCGGGCGAGTTGTCGGCCAGCGCCCAGGCGCGGGACGGGCCGGCCATCGCCAGGGCGGACAGCCCGTCGACCGGTACGGCGGCCTCGTACTCGACACCGTCGAGGGCGTCGCTGTGGCCGATCAGCGCCACATCGTCGGAACAGTCGCCGGAGGACGGCACCTCGTCCCGGGACTGCCACCACACGAAGGACGGTACGGCGACGGCCGCCACACACAGGGAGGCGATCAGGCCCCGGCGGCGGGTCCTGCGCTTCCTCGCCTCCTGCTCTTCCTCCTCCCGCTGCCGCTCGCGCTGCCGCTCCAGTTCCCGGTCCGTCGCGCCGTCCCCCGGGCCGCCCGCCCCTGCGGCCTGACCGCCCTGCGGTACCTGGGGCACGGGCCGCGCCGCCCGGTTCCGTACGAACGGCAGCTTCTCGATGCTGTTCTGGCTCTGCTGCTGGGGCAGCGGCCGGTTCTTCGCCCGCAGCGCGCGGCGGACTTCGCGGTAGATGGCTTCCAGGGTGAGGTGGGTGTCCGGCCCGTTCGCGTCCGGTGGCTCACCAGGCTCCGAGGACGCGGCCTCCGGAACTCGGCCGGCTGCCTGCGCCCCCGGAATGCCCTCGCGCAGCACCCGCAGAAATTCCCCCGTGAACGCCGTGTACTCCTCGCCCTCAGGAGCCAGCGCCTCTACATTCCACGGCGTCGAGGTGAGGAGGTACGAGACGCCCTCCATGCTGTCCATGCCCTCGAACAGGGCCTCGCCGAGCCGGCTGGACGCCAGCTGCGTGGCCGCCGCGGTGGACATGGCGCCGCCGGCCATCGTCCCGGCGGACATCCCCTTGATCACGCTGCCGCTGTAGCAGCAGTCGAGGATGACGATGCGGAGCCTGGGCGGCGTACGGGTGCCGAGCACACTGCGCAGCCAGGCGTACGGGATGCCGCTGTGCAGCTTCCCGGCCTCCGTACCGGGCAGCGTGAGATACAGCCCCTCCTGTTTGGAGTCGAGGAAGCCGTGCCCGGCGTAGTACACGATCAGCGTGTCCTTCGCGGTGTGCACCGCCTGCTCGACCGGCCGCAACGCGGCGGTGATCGTCCGCGGGTTGAGCACCACCCGGCAGTTCCGCTTCGGCATGCCCCCGATGGTCCGGTCGGTCAGCGCGGCCCGGAGCGCCTTGAGGTTGTTCCGCACGGCGGGCAGCTGCGGCAGGGTGGTGTACGAATCGACGCCGATGATCACGCAGGCCGATTCCGCGGGGTTGAACACCGGGTCGGGATAGCCTCCGTTGTCTGTCATCGGTCAGGTCCTGGGGCGGGGGGCCGGGTTTGGGGCCTGGTTCGGTGTCGGGGCCGGAGCCGGTGCCGGGTTCGGGCTCCGGTTCCCGTCTGGCGACTGGTGCGGCTCCGGCTCGTCCGGCTCGCCCGGCGCCTCTGATTCCTCCGGTCCCTCCGACCCCTCCGGTCCCGTCGGTTCCTCCAGCCGCTCCAGCTCCGCCAGCGCCCGCAGGATGCTCCGTGCGCCGTCCGTGTCCGCCGTGGCGAAACTGACCCGTACGCCATTGCGTTCGACCGTCATCCTGGGGCGTGCCGCATACGCCCTGCGCCAGCCGTCGATGGCGAGGGCGAGGCTGCTCAGCTGGAAGGCGCTGTCCACGATCAGCTGCACCGCCTCGAACCCCAGCCCCATCTTCCCGGGCTGCGTCTCGCGCGCCCGCAGCGAGACCCGCGCGCTGCGGCCGACCGCGGGATCGTCCGCCAGCCAGTCGCACAGCGACCGCAGTTCGCGGTCGCTCCCGGCATCGTCCAGCCTGACCTGAATGCTCATTCGTCCCCCACGTTGCTGTCCGGCCTCGTGCCAACTCTCGCCCCATACCCCGCCGCCCCGCCGGGATTCACGGAATGGTGGGCGTGCTCCGCGAGCTGATGCATCCGAACGGGTGGGAGATGCCGAGGAGTTGACGCGGGAGGGCGCGTCGCCGGAACCGGGGGTCTCCGGCGGCCCCGTCTGGCAGGATCACCTCCATGTCGAACGTTTCATCGAATACGTACACCTACACCCGTGTCGGGGCGATCCTGCACGAGATCGGCATGGTGACCGAGGAGAAGATGCGCAGCGTCCTCGAAGAGGCCGCCACCTACGCGGACGAGGAGATCGACCACTACGAGGCGGCGGGCTCCCTCGAAGAGTTCGGGGTGGCGGTCTGCGTCCACGCCGACGACATCGACTCGATCCACGACGACTACGCGGACCTGATGGAAGCCGCCGCCAAGGCCGCCGGCGGCCGGGTCGCCATCACCAACGTGCGGCTCGACGAAGGCGAGGACGACCTCGACATCGGCCGGATGGACACCCTGACGTTCGAACGGAACGGCACGCCCATGTCCATCGACGCCGAGCACTTCGCGGAGGACTACTACGACCACGCCGCGGCCTGCGAGGCCATCGCCGTGACCGCCCACGAGGACGACCCCCGCTCCTGGCGCGAAGTCGACTTCGAGCGGGAACCGCACCGCGGTTACGACAGCATCATGGTCCTGGCCACGCCGGAGCAGGCGCGGGCGCTGGAGGAGCGCCTGGGGTTCAGGTTCCCGGAGTAGCCGGTACGTCCATGCGCTGCGTCCCGATGACCGACAGCAGCCGCAGCGCCTCTTCCGACGGTGAACCGGGCGCGGCGGTGTAGATGGCGACCTGCTGGTCCCGGTCCGCGATGTCCAGGACGTCGCAGCTGACGGTGACGGGGCCGACGAGCGGATGGTCGAACGTCTTGCACAGGGCGGGCCGGGCGGCCACGTCATGGGCGGCCCAGAGCCGGGCGAACTCCTCGCTCCCGGCACGGAGTTCATCGACCAGGCCGGTCACCTCCGGTGAGTTGGGGTAGCGGGCCGCGGCGGCACGCAGGTGCCGGGCCGCCGACCGGGCGAACTCGTCCGCGTCCGAGACGCCGTACAGCCGCCGGCCGCCCTCGTTCGGGGTGAGGAAGGCGCGCCGGAGGAGGTTGCGGTCCCGGCGCGGCAGCGCGGAGAAGTCCTCCATCAGGGCGGCGGCCAGGTCGTTCCAGGCGATGACCTCGTACGTCGCGGACAACACGATGGCCGCGGCCTCCGGCAACCGCTTCAGCAGGTCGACGATGCTCTGCCGCACCTCGCGCGAAGGGCCGGGCGGGGGACCGGGCGGGGTGCCCGCGAGGTGGTGGAGGTGATCGCGCTCGGCGTCCGAGAGGCGCAGCGCGCGGGCGAGCTGGGCCAGCACCTCGCGGGAGGGGTGCGGAGCGCGGGCCTGCTCCAGCCGCGCGTAGTACTCGGTCGAGATGTACGCCAGCCGCGCCACCTCCTCGCGACGCAGCCCCGGCGTGCGGCGGCGCGTCCCGGCGGGCAGCCCCACCTCGGCGGGCGTGAGGCGCTCGCGCCTGCTCCGCAGGAAGCCGCCCAGCTCTTGTCGTACTCGTCGATCCACCCGACCAGTGTGCGCGGGGGCGCGCCACCCATCCAGGTACTGGTGGTGCCTGGATGGCTGCTCAGCCAGGTACTGCCTGTTCCTGGATGAGCGGGACGGCGTTGCGCAGGCTCGTCGGCATGAACGAGACACCGACCGTCCCCGGTACCCCCATGCCCGCCACCTCCACGCCCGCTGCCCCTCTGCCCGCCACCGCCACGTCCACCGCGGCCGTGGGCCTGCTCGCCGACAAGGTCGCCTTCATCACGGGTGCCGGGCGGGGCATCGGCGCCGCCTCGGCGCGGCTGTTCGCCCGGGAGGGCGCCCGGGTGCTCCTCGCGGCCCGCACCGAGCACCAGCTCAAGGCGGTGACGGAGGAGATCCGGGCGGCCGGCGGCACCGCGGACTACGTGGTGTGCGACCTGGCCGACCCCACGAGCGTCCGGACCGCCGTCGAACGGTGCGTGCAGCTGTACCGCCGGCTCGACGTCGCCTTCAACAACGGCGCCACGGGCCAGCCGCCCGGCCCGATGGACCAGCTGTCGGAGGCCGACTTCGACCACGTCTGTGCCGTCAACCTCAAGGGCCCGTGGCTCGCCATGACCGCCGAGATCGCCGCCATTCGCGCCACCGCGCGGCGCGGGGCCATCGTCAACACCTCCAGCGTCGGCAGCCTGATGGGCAACCCTCAGCTGCCCGCGTACGGCGCCGCGAAGCGGGCGCTCAACAGCCTCACCGAGTCGGCGGCCGTCACGTACGGCCCGGAGGGCATCCGCGTCAACGCCATCGCGCCCGGCACCACGCTCACCGAGATGCTGCGCGAGTGGGACGAGAAGGCCCCCGGCACCATCGACCACCTCAACGCGCAGACCCCGCTGGGCCGCCCCGCCGCCCCGGAAGAAATAGCCGAGGCCGCCGCCTGGCTCCTCAGCGACCGCTCGTCCTATGTCACCGGGACGGTCCTCCGGGTGGATGGGGGGATGTGGGTCTGAGGGGGAGGGGTGGGGATGCGGTGGGGGCGGTTCCGGGCGGTCCCGGGCGGTCCCGGGCCGCTTCGGACCGGATGGGTGATACGGACGGCACGGGGCCGGCCCGGTTCGCGCGGGGTTGCTCCGGCCTGAGGGTGGGCGGGGTGGTGTGGGCCGGGGCGGGCTGGGGCTGTGGTCCAGGGCGGGCCGGGGCTGTGGTCCGGGGTGTGCGGGGGCGGTGTGGTCCGGGGTGTGCGGGAGGCGGTGTGGCCCGGCGTGTGCGTGGGTGTCGCGCACGGCACGGGGCCGCCCGGTCCGCGCGGGCTCGTCCCGGCCGGGGGCGTACGGGCCGCCTCGGACCGTATGGGGCCGCCCGTATGGGGCCGCCCTGGCCCGAGGGCCTGCGGGCCGCCTCGGACCGTACGGTTCCGCCCGGGCCCGGGGGCTTACGGGGCCGCCCCGGCCCGGGTCTGCCCCGGACCGTACGGGCCCGCCCCGGCCCGAGGGTGCGCGGGCCGCCTCGGGACCGTACGAATCCGCACGGGCCCGAGGGCGTGCGGGCCATCTCGGGCCGTACGGATCCGCCCGGGCCCGAGGGCGTATGGGCCGCCCCGGCCCGGGTCTGCCCCGGACCGTACGGGGGCGCCCCAGCCCGTACGGGCCCGCCCCCGACCGTACGGAGCTGGCAGTGCGGGCCCCCGCCCGTCACTCCTCCTCGAACGGCGGCTCCCCCCAGTCCGGTTCGTCCCAACCCAGCTCATCGATGAACCCACCGCCCGAACCATCGGCGGCCGGCGCCCCCGCCGCAGTCGCTCCCGCCCCCGCCGCCCCCGCGGCCGACGCGCCCCCGACCGGCGCCCCCGCCGCAGCCGCACCCTGCCCCGCCAGCACCTCCAAGATCTGCTCGCCGTACTTCGCCAGCTTGTTCTCGCCCACGCCGTTCACCGTGCCGAGTGCGGCCAGGCTCGCCGGGCGGGCCGTGGCGATCTCGCGCAGCGTGGCGTCGTGGAAGATCACGTACGCCGGTACGCCCTGCTCCTTGGCCGTACGGCCCCGCCAGGCCCGCAGCTCCTCGAAGACCGGCACGGCCTCCTCCGGCAGGTCCACCGGCGCCGCGCGCCGCCCCTTGGCCGCCTTCGCGGCCTTGGCGGCCTTGGCCGTCTTCTCCGGCTCGCGCCGCATCAGCACCTCGCGCCGCCCCCGCAGCACCTCACCGCTCTCCTCGGTGAGCACCAGCGTGCCATAGTCGCCCTCCACCGCGAGCAGCCGCTGCGCCAGCAACTGCCGTATCACGCCCCGCCATTCGGCCTCGCGGAGATCGCTCCCGATCCCGAAGACGCTCAGCGTGTCATGATCGAACTGGATGACCTTCGCGGTCTTCTTCCCCAGCAGGATGTCGATGATCTGCCCGGCGCCGAACTTCTGCTTCCGCTCCCGCTGCAACCGCACCACCGTGGAGAGGAGCTTCTGCGCGGGCACCGTGCCGTCCCACGTCTGCGGCGGCGTCAGGCACGTGTCGCAGTTCCCGCACGGGCCGCTCTCCTGCCCGAAGTACGCGAGCAGCCGCACCCGCCGGCATTCCACCGTCTCGCACAGCGCCAGCATCGCGTCGAGGTGCGCCGACAGCCGCCTGCGGTGGGCGTCGTCGCCGTCCGACCCGTCGATCATCTTGCGCTGCTGGACCACGTCCTGGAGCCCGTAGGCCAGCCACGCCGTGGACGGCTGGCCGTCCCGCCCCGCGCGCCCCGTTTCCTGGTAATAGCCCTCCACCGATTTCGGCAGGTCGAGGTGGGCGACGAACCGTACGTCCGGCTTGTCGATGCCCATCCCGAACGCGATGGTGGCGACGACCACCACCCCGTCCTCCCGCAGAAATCGCGCCTGGTGTTCCGCGCGCGTCCGCGCTTCCAGGCCCGCGTGGTACGGGAGCGCCGTGATCCCGTTCTGCACCAGGAATTCGGCGGTCTTTTCCACCGAGGCGCGCGAGAGGCAGTACACGATTCCGGCGTCACCGGCATGCTCGGTGCGCAGCAATTCCAGCAGCTGCTTCTTCGGGTCGCTCTTGCCGGCGATACGGTACTGAATGTTCGGCCGGTCGAAACTGGCCACGAAATGCCGGGCATTCTCCATACCCAGCCGCGTGGTGATCTCCTGGTGCGTGGCCTCCGTGGCCGTCGCCGTCAGCGCCATCCGCGGCACCTCGGGCCACCGCTCGCGCAGCATCGACAGGGCCAGGTAGTCCGGCCGGAAGTCGTGGCCCCACTGCGCGACACAGTGCGCCTCGTCGATCGCGAACAGGGAGATCTTGCCCCGGTCCAGCAGGCTCAGCGTCTGCTCCACACGCAGCCGCTCCGGCGCCAGATACAGCAGGTCCAACTCCCCGGAGAGGAACTCGGCCTCCACCATCCGCCGCTCGTCGAAGTCCTGCGTGGAATTCAGGAACCCGGCCCGGACCCCCAGCGCCCGCAGCGCGTCGACCTGGTCCTGCATCAGCGCGATCAGCGGCGAGATCACCACACCGACCCCGGGCCGCACCAGTGCCGGAATCTGGTAGCAGAGGGATTTCCCGCCGCCGGTCGGCATCAGTACGACCGCGTCGCCGCCCGTTATGACGTGCTCGATGATCGCTTGCTGTTCCCCGCGGAACGCGTCGTAACCGAATACCCGCCGCAGGACGCCCACCGCGCCACTGGCGTCGTCCACCGTTTCCCCGGCCTCGGGAGCCATCTCTACCTCGCTCATGCCTGCAGCGTACGAGCTATCCCGCTACCCGCGCTCAAGCCTGTGGATAACTCGGCGCGGGACCGGCCGCCTCTGCTACTCCCCGGCAGCTCGCACGGGTGGTACGGCGCAGCACCGCCCTGGCAACCCCGTACAACGAAATCCACCACCCAGCCGTCTCACAAGACGACGAGGAACACCAAATACCGCCGCCTGTGCCCGCGCCCCATACCGCCCCGGCACGCCCAAATACCTGCGCACCAGCTCACCGGCCCACCAGCGCTCCCAGCACCCCTCTCACCTTCACGTCGGCACGGCCCCTCGCTCACCTGCCTTCTACGGCCCTACGCCGCCCAACCGCGCCGCCACCGCATCTCCCACCGACCCGCTCCTCCACAGGCCCTACCTCCAGTCTCGTCGCCACCTCTCCACCACCCCTCCCAAGGACGGAGACCACCATGCGCACCCACCCCACGAACTCCCACCACCCCACGAACCCCCACCACCCCCGCCGACCCGCCACCACCTCCGCCACCCTCCTCACCACCACAGCCGCAACTCTCGTGACCCTCGTCACCCTCACGACCACCGCCTCAGCCGCCTCAGCCCCCACCCCCACAACTCCCACCACCCCCACCAAACCCACAGCCACCTCGGCAATCCGCCCCTGCCCCGAATCCGCCCTGAAGATCACCGCGTCCGCCGTCACCTCTCAGCGCCCCGACGTCCTGCGCATCAGCGCCAACAACCGCAGCGTCACCCCTTGCGTCATCGACCGCATCCCCACCGTGACCTTCGGCGACCTGGACGGCGCGGCGCAGCCCGACCCGCCCGCCGAGAGCGCCCCGTACCGCCTCGCTCCGGGGGCCACCGCGTACGCGACGGTCCGTACGGTCACCGGCGAGCCGTCCCCGTCCACCCGCACCGTCGGCTTCATCACCGTCGCCGCCGATCCGGCCCACCAGGGCCGCCGCTTCGACGCCGCGGCCCTGGGCGCGCCCAACGACATCCGCGTCTGGTCGCCGACCACGACCTGGTGGCGCCCGACCGCCGGTTGATCACCCCGACACCGTACGGCCGGCCGGCGCCCCAACAATCACTCGACGACTCAACTGCCCTTCCCTGGGGGCGGGTTACGCCGAACCACCCGCCCCCGCCCCCGTCATCGACCAAAGTGAGCGCATGAGCCTCACGACTGCCGGCGAGCCGCCGGGCCCCGTGCGTTTCTTCCTGCTGTGCGACCGTATGGGCTGCGATGCTCGCGCCGTCCTCGACCTGGTCGTCGCCGACCCGCCGCCGGACATCGAGACGGACCTCTTCGGCCACCTTCTGCACAGCGCCAAAACGGCCGCCCCGCGTATCGCCGACATGGGCTGGACGTACTACCAGGGCGACGGCTACTGGTGCCCGCGCTGCTCCACCCCGCGCTCCCAGCGCCCCCGCCGCGGCCGCACCCGCTCGTCCTGACCCCGGGGCGCCCCTGCCCTCATCCCGCTCGCCAACCCCTCGAACAAGGGTAACTGGCTGGTAGCACTCCGTAAGATTTTGCCTTCTTTCCTTGCACGCTTGAGCACTCCTGAACGCTATTGCGGGCAGAGAGCTCGTACTGGCTCTCCGGTGCCGGGACGAGCAGGCACCGTCCATCCCCGACCGGAGGGACCGAGGGCTCCGTGAACCTTGATCTCGTACGTGACTGGGCCGTGGCCGCCATCGCGGTCCGCGTGTTCAGCGCCGACATACGGATGCTGCTGCGCCGCCTCGCCGCCGCCCAGGTGCTGGCGGGCGTCTCCGAACTCACACGTACCGGTACGGGAACACGTACCGGCGCAGGAACCCGCGAACGCCTCCGTACGGGCACCCGTACCCATACGCGTGCCGCCGCCCCCGCCCACCAGGCGCGCGACTACGACACTCCGTACGGCGGCTCCCCGTACAACGCGCCGTACAGCGGCCCCTCGTACGGACCCCAGCGCGATCACGACCTCCAGGAGGGCGAGCGCTGATGTCCGAACGCGAGCCGAGCGCCGACCGCGACCCACGTCCCGGCCAGGCCCGGGGATCACACAGGGCCCCCGCCCGTACGCCCCAATCCGCCACCGGCCCCCAGAAGTATCCTTTCCGCCCGCCCAGTACACCGGGACCGGCCGCCACACCAGGCGCACCAGGCGCACCCGGCACCCACACCCTCGCCAACTTCGGCCTGCCCGCCGACTTCCGCGCCTTCCACCAGCTCTACCGCGCGGGCTACATCCGGTACGCCGAACTCCACCTGGAGTCACGCGCGGACGCCGAGGAAGCCGTTGACCTGGCCTTCGAGCAGCTCATGCTCGCCTGGCAGACCGTACTGCGGCAGCCGGTCCCCGAGGCGTACGCCTGGCGTGTGGTCAAGAACCGCACCATCGACCACGCCAGGGCCCGCGGCCGCCGCCCGGTCGTCGTCGACGTGGCCGCCTTCGAAACCCTCTCCCTGCGCCACGCCCTCGACCCGATAAGCGAGTTGGAGGAGTCCCTCACCCTCTACCAGACCCTCGCCTCGCTGCCCGAGCGCCAGCGGGACGTCATGCTGCTGCGTTACGCCCTCGGATACGCCACCAAGGAAACGGCGCGCCTCATGGGCATCACCGAGGCCGGTGTCCGCTCGACCATCCGCTACGCGCTCCGCCGACTGCGCCAGGCGTTCGACCTGGAGGAAGGGGAAGACGATGCCCGCCTTGCCGACTGACCTCGACCGCCTCCTGGCCAAGGCCCGCCTCGATACACCCCCGTATACAGAACGCGAAGTAGCCGCGGCCGAAGCCCGCTTGAGCGCCCGCGTGGCCGACCGCGTCCTCTGTGGCGCCCTGTCCT
Organism: Streptomyces rimosus; assembly: GCF_008704655.1. NCBI lineage: Bacteria > Bacillati > Actinomycetota > Actinomycetes > Kitasatosporales > Streptomycetaceae > Streptomyces > Streptomyces rimosus. The sequence goes on from NZ_CP023688.1 coordinate 5,388,540, forward strand.
TCGACGCCGCCATACAGGCCCACGTGGAAGCCGCCCTGGGCCGCGACCGCACCACCGGCGAACGCGGCGACCCCTGCGAACAGCGCCATATGCACGACGCCGCACAGGACCTCCTGCGCCTGTGCGCACTCGTCGTCGGCGAACCCGAGGCACTCCACCAGATGTCCGTCTTCATCGGCGGCCGCCTCCTCGAACCCGACGGCGCACGCGTACTGGCCTGCGTCCTCCAACTCGCCGGCCGCGAGGACTCCGCCCGCTTCTGGTGGCAGTACGCCGCCGGCGCCGGCGACACCTCGTCCGCCTACTGCCTCTACCTCCACCACCTCTCCCTCGCCGAGGTCGGCGAGGCCCACTGGTGGCACGCCCACGCCGACCCGGACCGCCCCGCCCGCACCCGCCCCTCGGCCGACGCCTACGACCTGGTCATCTCCTGGGCCGTAAGCCTCGAAACAGCCCGAGGCTTCGCCCCGCCCCCACCCCGAACCACCGCCGCCGCCGTACTCGGCTACGTCTCCAAAGCCATCCAATTCACCGACAACCCCGACCTGGACCTCCCCCTGCCACCGGCCGGCTTCGCAGAACACATAGCGGAACTCACGACATCGAAGCGCGGCTGAAAGCTAACGACGCCCGCAAGCTGACCACCCCAGCCCCTCAACTAAGCCAACTCCCGCCGAACCAGCACCCGAGCAATCGGCTCCCCACTGGCCCGCGCATAAGCCATCCGCTCCCGCACCTCCCCAAGCGTCCGAGGCCGATACCCGGGCCCACCACAACAACTCTTGTGAAACCGAACCCCGGCATTCAACAACACAGAAAGTACCCGCCAGCCTGCGTCGTCCCGCTTCTTGGGCGCCGCAAAGGCAGACCCGACGTGGATCAGATGCTCGGCGCACCGTGGACAGATTCGGGCGTGGTCGTAGCGGCCGGGGTGGGGCTGCTTGTAGGAGGCCCGGCAGGGGAGACAGACGTAGGAGGTTTTCGCGTGGGACATGGGGCGAGAGTAAACGCACCGAAGGACCGACGCGGGAGAATTTTCCTCCCGCCCCGGCCCTTCTCCCTGTGCCCCCGGCAGGATTCGAACCTGCGACACCCGCTTTAGGAGAGCGGTGCTCTGGATCAATTCTCTCGCCGGTCAGGGGCCGTGCCCATCATCCCGAGTAGATCATTTGGGAGAGATTTGGGAGACGCGCTCCGCGGGAGCCTTCTGAAGGGAGACACGCCCCCACAACGTCGACAGCCCCACGTTCGCCATGCCCTTCCAGAATATCTCCTCCAGTCCCTCCAGTCGCTCGGCGCGCATCGCCGCCGTCGGCTTCTGATAATGCCGCTTGATCCCCGGCCGACGGTGCCCCGCCGCCTCGAACGCCAGCGGCTCCTTCACGCCGATCTCCGACTGCATCGTGTCGTGCAGCGCCCGCAGCGCCCGCATGTCCAGCCCAGGCAGAATCGGCTCCCACGCGTCCCGGTGTGCGACGCCCCGCCGTCGCGCCCTCTCCTCGCGTCCATCACACGCCGGCCGGAAGGTGCGCCACCAGTTCCCGCGACGCCATGGCTGACCGGACGGCGTGCAAAAGATCCGAGGGTGCGGCCAGTCGCTGAGGTGATAGCGCAGCAGCTGCGCAAGGAACGGCGGCACGTCCACGTCCCGCGTACTGCCGTCGTTCTTCGTCGCCTCAAGCCGCAGGATGTACCCCTTCTTGTTGCCGTGCTCGTCGCGCTCCTGATACTCGGCGTACTCCTCGACGATGCGGATGATCGGGCACACGAACTCTCCCGCCCCCCAGGGCTGGCGGCGCACCAGCAGCGTGTTGTCGCGGTGCAGGCCCAGCCCTTCCCCCCAGCGGGGTCCGGCGAATGCGGTGGTCAGCACATGGATACCCACTGCCGGGCCGAGCCGTTCGGCCAGGAGGATCGCGTCCTCCGGCCGGGCTCCGCCGTCGCGTTGGACCTTCTGCGGCCTGCGCTGGGCAGCATCGCCGGACGTTTCCCGGGTGCGCCGCCGGCCGAACAGCGGGTTAACCGTGACCTTCTTCGCGTCCACGGCCGCCGTCATGATCGTGGACATCAGCGAGACGCAGTGCCCCCGGCTGACATCCTCGACATCCATGGTCTGCTGCCAAGAGTCGACGTCGAACCAGGTGATGTCACCGAGCCGAGTGTGCTCCCAGCGCGGCAGGATGTGGTTCTCCAGCCGGTCCCAGCGGGTTCCGGTCGTCCGGCCGCGCTTCCGCCGCGACTGCATGTACGTGCGGGCGAAGTCGCCGAAGGTCGTGCTCCGGGCCTCCGGATCGATCCAGATGCCGGCCTTGATCTGACGCTCCTGCTCGCGCCCCCAGTCGAGAGCGGTCTTCTTCGTCGGAAAACCGGATTCTGTCAGCCAGGTGCCGTTCGGCCCCTTGTACCGGACCCGCCAGGTCACCGTGCCCTTGCTGCCCTTGGCTGTGCTGACCCGCTTCTCTGCGTAAGCCACACTGCCTCCTCTTACCGGCCCGGCGAGACCAGCCACCGGGGAGTAATCACAGGGGGTGTGATCACCATGCCCGGTACGACTCCGCCGAGGTGGTCCAGGATCTCTTGCAGGATGTACAGCACCCAGGCGTGGGCGTGCTTACGCAGGTAGACGCACACGTCCAGGGGCATGGAGGTAACGCTGATTACTTCGACCCGCACCGGTCCCCCTGTGCTCCGAGTACGGCGGCACCTTCGTAACGCGTTGAATACTCAACCACACAGATCGCTCACATGTGGAGCCCTTTGCTTAGGATTCTGGGCGCACTTCGGCGCCTTTTGCGCCTCCTTCTGGGCGCCGCAGGCTTGCTTCTGTCCGCTCCCACTGCAGCATCGCCCTTCGAAGCTGCTCATCAGACGCCCCCCTTCGCCCCCGGACGATGACGACCATCTGAGCATCCGGGTCCTCGTCGCCGTCCTCTGTGGGCAGCGCGATGACGGCGGCATCGACGAGCGGGCCGTCGGCGAGCGCCGCTTTGATGCGAAGCGGGAGGTCTTCGGGCGCTGAGGCCACCCCGTTGAAGGCTGGAGGGGCGGTATCGGCTGACGCTTCGGCTGGTGAAGGCTCTCCACCCGCGAGTGTCGCCTCGATCGATCCAGGGTCCCATCCGAAGTGGGCGGCGATGGCGCGGTGCGTGTGGGTGATCTTCTTGAAGGAGTCGCCGCGCTCGATGGCCTGGATGGTGGCCCGGCTGACGTTCACCGCGGCGGCCAGCTCATCCTGCTTCAGCTCTGCGGACTTCCGGGCGTGCCGCACGGCCTCGCCCAGCTTGGCCCAGTCTCGATCCATGGCACCTCATCATGCCTGACGTTGATGCAACCGGAAAGCCAGGATCTGGCCTCTTGACCTGCCTTTAAGCAGGTTTACCGTGCGCCCCTGGTTGCAAAGTGAGCCCGTGCGTGCGCCCTTATGAGCACCCGCTCCGGCGCCCAGGCGAGGAAACCAAGCACAGAAAGTGCGCTTAAGGGTTGCCAGGGTGTGGCCGCGACGCTACTTTCTGAGTGTGAGACCTAACGGCATCGCCATCCGGGCCATCCGGGAAGCTCAGGATATGAGCCTGCCTGCGCTAGCTCATCGAGCCGGGCTCAACCGCGGCTACCTCTCCAGGCTCGAAAGGGGCCTGATCGAGCGTCCCGCCGAGGCGAAAGTCCTGGCCATAGCTGCCGCGCTGACGGTGCCGACCGCCGCCATCACCCATGAAGGAGCCGAAGTGCCCGCCACGGACACGAAGAGGAAGGCGCCCCCCACCGCCACGACCGGCGGCGCCTCCACCACCACTTTGGACGAGCTCGTGCACTACAAGCCGGAAGAGGTCGCGACCAACGGCTGGCTGCCGTACACCGCCTCCACGCTGCGGAAGAAGGCCCGGGCGCGCGAGATCCCGCACAGCCGCTCTGGTGGCCGAATCACGTTCCGCCTGATGCACATCCGGGAGATCGCCGCGATGGGCGAGACCCGACCGCTCAGCGAGACGAAGAGCAACTGACCACCGCCGCCTAGCGGTATGCGGCCCCAACCGCCGGGGGCCTAAGCCCGGCAGCCGGGGCCTTCGCACCACCCCGAGAACGGAACAAGAAAGGGGAGGCACGTGACCTCCACTATCCCATCTGACACTCCCGTCCCGGCACCCGAGGCGATCCTCGAGACCAACGCCGCTCTCCTCGCCGAGATTGAGCGGCTGCGCGCCGAGCGTGACGCCGACCACCGGACGTGGCAGCACGACCTGTCGAAGCTGCGGGAAGCCCAGGGCGAAGTCGAGCGGCTCCGGAACCGCCTTCACAGTGCGGCCATGACCCGCACGTGGCGGCTGGAGAACGGCAAGCAGTTCGTCTACGTCGAGGACATCGCTCCGCACCTGCTCGGCACTGTCCCGGGCGGTGCGGCGTGAACACCAATCCGATCCCCGTCCCGGACGCGGTGACCGCCCTCAAGGCGGCTCTCCTTCCGCAGTACGTGGTGGACGCCGTCCGCACCCAGGCCGACGCGGTGCGCGAGGCCGTCTCCCACCGTGGTCTGAGCATCGAGGCGCAGGCGGACCGTGAGGACGCCCTCGCCGCTGTCGCCCGCGCCAACAAGGCGCTGGCCACGGTCCCGGCCCGCGGGTCGCTGGTTGTGCGAGGTGCGGCATGAGCGCCCGCGACGAGCTCTACGTGGCTTTGCGCGCGGCGGGCGAAGAACGCAGTGAAGTCGGCCGTCTGCTTGACGCCTTCCGCGCCGAGGTGCTGCGCGGGGCCGCCGACGTACTGGACACGCTCCCCGCCGATGCCAGCGGCTTCGACCGAGCGGAGCACAAGTACAAGGGCGGGGCTGCCGCCGCCGACCTTCGCCGCATGGCCGACGAGGCGGGTGAGTCCCGTGCGTGAACTGCCCCCTTCCCGCCGCGCCGAGATCGACGACCTGCTGTGGAACGAGGCCACTCCCGCCGCCACTCTGCGCGCCGTCGGGTACGAGCTGATCACCGAGGTCGACCGGCTGCGTGTCCAGGTCGCCAAGCTGACCCTGCTGTTGGAGCAGACGAGGCGTGACGCCAGCGCGGCGATCGCCGACCAGGAGTCCGCCACCCGCTACTACGCCGACCAGTCGAAGCGGCGCCGGGCTCAGCTGCAGAAGCTTGCCGCCGAGGGCGGTGAGTCGTGATGGCGACGACGACCCCGCGCCCCGCGATCGAGGCCCTGGACGTGCCGCTGGCCGACGTGCAGGCGGACATCAAGCGCCGCCGTGTGACGCCGGAGGCGGTCCGGGAGGCGCTGCAGGAAGTGCAGGCCCGGCACAAGGGCGACAAGGAGTACCCCGCCAAGGAGCGGGCCGCCACGGCGGGCGCGCTCTGGCTGGTCGAGCACCCCGAGTGCTGCAGCACCGCCGCCGACTACCCCGACTGGACCTGCGGAGGCACCGCATGAGTTACAACGCCACGTTCTTCCTGGGGCAGCAGGCCACCGCCCGGTGCGGGGCAGCGCCGGTGGCCGTCCTGTACATCGAGCCCGACGGGGACATGCGGAACAGCATCAACTTGCAGTTCCCGAGCGGCACGCCGCTCGACGAGCAGGTGGCTACGGCGGACCGCATCCTCACCGCTGTGCAGCGGTGGCGGGACAGCATCGTCGCTGACCGCGACCGGAACCGCACCGCGGCCGACGAACTCGCTGAAGCCCGCGCAGAGATCGCTCGCCTGAAGGCGGAGGCCGAGGGCGGTGACGAGACGTGACCCGCCCCATGTGTGTGGAGACGCTGGTGGCCCGCATCATCCGGGGCCTGCACGAGGAAGATGAGCGGTTCCCGGCGACGCGCGGCTGGCAGGTGGGGGCGATGCCCGATGGGCTGCCGCTGCTCGCCGCCGAGCTGGCCGCGGCGGGCCCGGACGATGCGATGGACGTGCTGAAGCGGCTGGGTGAGCACCGTAAGTGGCGGCTGCTGGACGTCGACGACCCGGCCCGCATCGCGGTGGTCTTCACGTGGCCGGAGCCAGAGCACGGTCAGCCCCGCCCCCAGCCGGAGGCCGTCGTGCAGCTGTGGGCGCCGGCCGCAGCGGAGGTGAGGGCCGCGTGACCGCCGCCGACGCCTACGCCCTGTGCCTGCTGCTGGCTCCGGCCTGTGCCGCGCAGATTGCCCGGCTGCAGCAGCAGGTCGACGACCTGACGCACGAGCGCGACGCGGCCCGCCGCACCGTCGAGCAGCAGCAGACCGAACACGCCAACTGGCGGCTGGAGTACGGGCCGCGACACCCGAGGGGGGACCAGTGACCGAGTATCCGCACGTTGCTTACATGCAGGCCGTCGCCGACGCGCTAGCAGCCGCACAGGTGGGTCCAGACGCGTGGGATACCTGGAGCGATGACGAGATCGTCATGACCGGCGTCTTCCAATGGGTCGACGAGGAGCGTCCGCGCCACAGCACAGCCGCATACCCCTTCGGCCTGGCCGTGCGCTGGGACTCCGACGAGGGATGGCGCTACGGCCGCTACATCGACCACCACGGCTCCCTGCAAAGCCTGCACTTTCTGCCCGTGGACTGGCTGAGCGACCCGGCATCCATCGCCGCGGCCGTCAAGGCGATCTGCGCCGGCCCCGTGGACGATCACCCCAGCACTCGTAGCCGCTGGCAGCACGCAGACGAGCTGGAGGCCGCGCTCCCCGAGGAGGAGATGTGACCGGCGGCCGAAAGACGAGCACGATAGGCGTTCCGGGCCATTACCGTCCTGGCGCCAACAGTAATCACCTTGAGGGCCTGTGCCCCGAGTGTGACGCGCACCGCCTGGTGCAGCTGACACCCGACCAAGCTGAGTGGCAGTACCGCGACGGCCGCGTCTCGCAGGCCCAGTACGAGGCGTACATGCACGCCTGGGCGACCAGCGCCGTGCGGTACGGACCTGACCAGCTCTACGAGCGCGAGCCCTCCGACATCGAAGTCAAGAAGATCGTCGCCGAGATCCGGCTCGCGTTCGAGGCCCTCAATACGGCCAACGACTCCAGCAGGTCGCGATGATGCGCCGCACCACCGCCGCCACCACCGTCGCGCTGCTGCTGGCCGCGTCCGCGCTGACGGCGTGCACCGACCGCGACGACGACTGCGACGACCGGTCCATGGCCCCGGCGGCGGTGTCCGCGCCGCTGAAGCCCGGCCCTGGCGCGCGGGGTTCCCGCGGCAAGGCGGCCAAGCCGAAGGCGAAGACGCCGCGGCACAGCATCGGCCACGTCCACACCCACGACTACTGCGACGAGGACTGAGCCATGACGAGCATCCCCGAAGCACTGGCCGCCCTCTCCGGTGGCGACCTGCCCGCCGACGCGGTGCGTGAGGAGCGCTGCCTCAAGCCGCCGATCGGCTGCGGCAAGCCGCTGATCTCGGAGAATGGCGAGGCGCGCGTCTTCTGGAACGAGGACGAGGCCCGCCAGTACGAAACCGAGTGGCGCATCACCGGACTGTGCCCCGACTGCCAGGACTCCGTCGAGGACGACGCGGCGGAACCGGCGGACATGTGGCCGACGATCCGCGACTTCGTGGCCTGGCTGGATGACGCGAACGGCCGCGACGAGCACGAGAAGACCCTCCGCATCCTGAAGATCACCGAGGAGGCGGGGGAAGTCGCCCAAGCGTGGATCGGCATGACCGGCCAGAACCCGCGCAAGGGCGTCACCCACACCCGCGAGGACGTCGCCGACGAACTCTGCGACGTGGCCATCACCGCGCTGACGGCGCTCGCCTCGGTCGTCGACAACCCCGAGCAGGTATTCGCGGCGCACCTCGGCCGCGTCCAGACGCGGGTGCGGGAGGCGACGGCATGAGGTCCCCGATCGCCGCCGTCCGCTCCCGGGCCCGGCGCCGCGGCAAGACCCCCGGGCAGCTGCGCGCCGAGTGCGACGACCTGGTGTGCACGGTCGTGCGGCTCACCGCCGAGAACGACCGGCTGCGCTACGAACGCGCCCGGCTGGAGGCCGACTTCGACCGCGCGGCCGTCGACTACTCCGGCGCCCTCGAAGACCTGCGGGTGGCCCGCGAGGAGGCCGTGCGGCTGCGGACGGCGCTCGCCGCCTGGTCCGAGAAGAAGGTGACGGCGTCATGACCCGCCCGCCGCTCGTCGGAGCCGATCTGTGGAACAAGGTGATGCGGGCCGCCGGGGACCGCTGCGAGTGCCGCGGGGTGTGCGGCAAGCGGCACGACCCCGACCGGCGCGGTCGGCAGATGCGCTGCCCGCACGAGAACGGGATGCTCGTCAGCAAGATCGGCGAGATCAAGCTGATCGCCGTGCCGCGTGACCCGTCGGTGGACTTCACCGCCGCCGCGTCCCTGCCCGCCTCCCGACTGATCGCGCTGTGCCCGTCGTGTGACGGGGCCGTGCGCCGCATCTTCAAGCGGGCGGCCAAGCGGCTGCCGCCGCAGGAGGACGGGCTGTTCGACAGCGCGCCGTACTACGTCGACCCGGCCAGCACGAAGCAGGCCGACGTGGGCGCCGCCTGACCCGCCGGGCCGCCGGATGACCACGGCCGGCGGCCCGGCGCACCAACCACCCACTCGCTCAGGCCGCCCGCCCTTCCCCGCGGGCGGCCGGGCGGACCACACCCTTCCGGAGGTCCACATGGACACCACGAGCAGCACCGAGGCGGTGACCGCCTCGTGAACATCGTCGACCCGGTCGCCGCCGACATCGCCCAGCAGCAGGGCATGGACGACGCCGCAGCCCACACCGATACCGCGTGGGCCGCCGAATGCCAGAAGGGCATCGCCGTGGCCGCCACCCTCATGCTGCCGTTCCAGGCCGCCGACCTCGTCGCCGCCGGACTGGTCAGCGAACCCCGCCACCCCAACCACTGGGGCCCGCAGTTTGCCGCCGCCCACCGTAACGGCGTCATCGAACCCCACGGCGTGGCCCGATCCAAGCGCGCAACCGTCCGCAACTCCCTGTGCCGCACCTGGATCGGTTCCATCGAAGGAGGCGACGACACGTGAACACCCTCCACGAGATCGCCGTCGCCACCGCGCACGCCGTCCTCCTGGCCGCCGCCGGAGGCAGCCTCATCGGCGCCGCCTGGCTGGCCGTCGCCACCGTGCGCCACCGCCGCCGGCGCCGCGCCTTCCAGCGCACCGCCCGTGCCGCCGCCCTCACCACCATCCAGCCCGCCGACGAGGACATCGACGCCGAGTACCGGCGCCTGTGCGAAGGGAGCAGCCAGTGAGCGCCTCCAAGAAGAAGGGCACCAGCGCCGAGAGCGCCGTCGTCGCCTACCTGCGCAGCCGCGGCTTCATCCAGGCCGAGCGCCGCGCTCTGAACGGCAGTCAGGACCGCGGCGACGTCGCCGGCATCCCCGGCACCGTCCTGGAAGTCAAGAACTGCGCCCGCACCGAACTCGCCTCCTGGGTCGACGAGGCCGAGATCGAACGAGTCAACGACGGTGCATCTCTTGGGGCCGTGTGGAGCAAGCGCCGCGGCAAGAGCAATCCCGCTGACTGGTTCGTCATCATGAGCGGCCGGCAGTTCGTATCGATGCTGCGCGAACTCCTCGAACTTCCTCCGCAGGCAGATGAGCCCAAGGAGGGGGAAGCGGCATGACGAAGCCACTGGCAGAACGCTTCTGGTCCAAGGTGCGGGTGGCCAACACGCTGCACGACTGCTGGTCATGGCTCGGCGCCTGCACCCCCACCGGCTACGGCAACGTGTACGACGGTGCACGAACCGAGAAGGCGCACCGGGTCGCCTACATGCTGACCTTCGGGAAGATCCCGAACGGTTACGAGATCGACCACCTCTGTCACAGGCGTGGCTGCGTCAATCCCTGGCACCTGAGGGCGATCGCGCATGCCGAAAACCTGCGCTCCAGTCGGCCGGCGACGGCCACGCATTGCCCTCACGGCCACGCCTACACCGGCCATCGCCAGCGGAATGGGCGGCGCGAGTGCCACGTCTGTCGCAAAATTCGAGAATCGCGACGCGTGCGTCACTCCCACCAAGGAGCCGCCGCATGATCGCCACCGGCAACGACGCCACCGGCCAGGCCCTCGCCGCCCGCGTCGCCGACCTCATCACCGACGCCGCCAACAACAGCCCCCGCTCCCGGCAGACCCGCATCGGTCCCTCCGAGGTCGGCGAGCCGTGCGAGCGCAAGCTCACCTACAAGCTCTTCGAGTGGCCGGCCTGCAACACCGACCACGACCCCATAGCCAGCGTGATCGGAACTGGTTTCCACGGATGGATGGAAGAGGTCTTCACCGGCCGCAACGCCGTACTGCCGGATGGGCGCCCGCGCTACCGGATCGAAGAGCGGGTAACCGTCCGCGAAGGCGGCAGTACCGTCCTCGGATTCGATGTCACGGGGTCCGCCGACCTGTACGACCGGCTGACCCGGACCAACCTCGACTGGAAGCTCGTGGGCGTCTCCAGCTTCGACGCGTACCGGCGTAAAGGTCCCGGGGTGCAATATCGCGTACAAGCGCACCTCTACGGCCTCGGCCAGGAGAACGCCGGAGAATCGCCGGAGCGAGTAGCCATCGTCTTCGTGGCCCGCCACCACGAACTGCGCGTCCACGTCTGGACCGAGGAGTACCAGCGTCAGGTGGCGCTCGACGCCCTGGAGCGGCTCGACCGCATCAAGGCGCGCCTGCTGGCGCTGGACCCCGAAGCCAATCCGGAGCGCTGGTCGGAAATCCCCATACCGGAAGACGCCAAATGCAAGTGGTGCCCGTGGTTCCGGCCCGGTTCCAGTGACCTGAGTTCCGGGTGCCCCGGTGTCATGAAGCAGGTCAGGCGGCACGGCTTCGAGGAGCTGGTCGCGTGAAGACCACCGAGGAGCGCTTCTGGGAAAAGGTCGACGGAGCAAACGTGGCCGGTTGCTGGATCTGGCGGGGCGCCGGCAATGGCTACGGCAGGTTCTACGCCTCGGGCCGCAACGTACTAGCGCACCGATGGGCATACGAATATCTCCGAGCTTCGATCCCGGAATCGCTTGTCCTTGACCATCTCTGCCGCAATGCCCAGTGCGTGAATCCGTGGCACCTAGAACCGGTCAGTCAGGCGGAGAACCTCCGTCGTGGGAACGGGTTCAGCGGACGTAACGCGCGCAAAACGCACTGCCCCCGGGGGCATCCGCTGACGGGCATGAACAGCTATCTCGCCCCTTCGGGTGGGCGAGCTTGCCGCACCTGCCGCCGTTCGGCGTATCGAGCCCACCGCGCCGCTAATCGCGAACGCATCAACACCCGGAAACGAGCGGCTTACGCCGCCCAAAAGCTCGCCGACTCGCAGAAGTCGGCGTGATCAATCCCACCTCCCCCAAGGAGCAAAGGAACTCATGAGCACTCCCGCTATGGACGCGAACTCCTTCCTGATGGCGGGCGGCGCCAAGTCCGCCCGGTTCGAGCAGCCCGGCGCCTCCGTCACCGGCCGCATCAGCGAACAGCCCGTCGTGCAGCAGCAGAAGGATTTTTCCACCGGCGAGCCGCTGTTCTGGAACGACGGCCAGCCGCGCATGCAGCTGTCGGTGACGCTGGCCACCGACCAGCGCGACCCGGCCGACGCCGACGACGACGGCGCGCGCCGCATCTACGTCAAGGGCCAGATGAAGCAGGCGATCCAGCAGGCCGTGCGGGCCTCCGGCGCCCGCGGCCTGGAGGTCGGCGGCGTCCTGAAGGTCACCTACGTGCGCAACGGCACCGCGAGCAACCCGCGGTTCAACCCGCCCAAGGAGTACGCCGCCGAGTACACCCCGGCTGCACAGGCCGAGCTGAACACCCCCGAGCCCGCGGCCCCGGCCGGAGTCAATACCACCACCGGCGAGATCACCACCCCGGCCGCGTCCGCGGCGCCGGGCCAGCCGGACCTGAACGACCCGGCCGTCCAGGCGCTGCTCGCCCAGCTCCAGGGCCAGCAGCGGCAGGCCGCGCCTGCGGCGAACGGCGGCAGCACCGAGCCCCCGCCGTTCTGAGCCGCGCCACCGCACCACCTCGCCCGCCCGGTAACCAGGCCGGCGCCCCGGGTCCGACGCCCGGGGCGGGCACCGAGGCCGCCGCCTTCGCGTACCACCGGACAAGGAGCACCGCCTTGAGCACCGAGCCACCGCAGGACACCCTCCGTGCCGCGCTCGCCTGGCACGCCGCCGGCGCCAGCGTCGTCCGCGTGGCCACCGACGGCACCAAGCGGCCGCTCGGCAACTGGGCAGCACACCAGAAGGAACGTGCCACCGAGCAGCAGCTGCGCGCCTGGTTCGCAGGCGGCCACCCCGGGCTCGGCATCGTGTGCGGCGCCGTCTCCGGCGGCCTGGAGATGCTGGAGTTCGAAGGCCGCGCCGTCGCCGAAGGCGTCCTGAAGGAGTTCGGCGAGATCGCCGAGGACTCCGGGCTCGGCGGCATCTGGAAGCGGGTGGCCGCCGGCTACCTGGAGCGCTCCCCGTCCGGCGGCATCCACGTCCTGTACCGCCTGGACGGGCAGCCGGTGCCGGGCAACACCAAGCTGGCCCGCCGCCCGGCCCGCGACGACGAGCTGACCGACGATGAGCGGCAGGTGCTCGCGAACAAGCCCGGCAAGGTCTTCGTGCGCGATCTTGTCGAGACCCGCGGCGAGGGCGGCTTCGTCGTCGTCGCCCCCTCCGCCGGGCCCGTGCACGAGACCGGCCTGCCCTACCAGCTGCTCGCTGGCGCACCGGAGACGCTCGCCGTCGTCACGGCCGAGGAGCGCGAGGCGCTGCACAGCGTCGCCCGCACCCTCGACACCATGCCCGCCGCCACCTTCCCCGCCCCGGCGGACCCGGCACAGGAGGCGTTCTTCCGCGCCGCCGCCCCGGCGGCGGACGGCTCTCTGAAGCCCGGCGAGGACTTCGAGCAGCGCACCGACTGGACCGACATCCTCACCCCGCACGGCTGGCGCCTGCTCGGGCAGCGGGGCCGCACCCGCTACTGGCAGCGGCCCGGCAAGAACGGCCTGGGCATCTCCGCCACCACTGGCCACGCCGACGACCGCGACCGCCTCTTCGTCTTCTCCTCCAGCACCGAGTTCGACCCCGAGCACCCCTACACCAAGTTCGCCGCCCACGCCCTGCTCGAACACCGCGGCGACTACAGCGGCGCCGCCAAGGAACTGCGCCGCCGCGGCTACGGCACCGCGCCCGAGCGCCACCTGCGGACCGTCCCGCCGCCGACCGCGCCGGTAGCGGGCGAGCGGCCGGCGACTGAAGGGTCCGCCGCCTTGAAGCGGCAGGCCGATGACGGCACCTGGACGGCGCCCGAGGAGCGCCGGCCGCTGCTGCCGGTGCCGATGCCGCGACGCGACTGGGATGACATCGGCAACGCGCAGAGGGTCGTGGACCGCTACGGCACCGAGATCCGCTGGATTACCGACACCGAACAGTGGGCCTTCTACGAGGCGGGCCGGTGGGTTCTCAAGGGCGCCAACACCGGCGTGTGGACCCGGGTCGTGTCCACCGTCGATCACCTGGCAGACGAGGCCGACAACTACTCCGACGAACCCCCGGCCATCGAGCCGGACGTGCGCCCCTCGAAGGACGACCTGCTGACCGAACGGGAGAAGTTCACCAAGTGGGCGCGGGGGCAGCGGATGCGGACCAAGCTGGCCGCGGCCCGGGAAGTCCTGCAGGCCCACCCGGCGGTGCACTGCACCATGAGCCACTTCGACCGGCCCGAGATGCTCCTGAACGTGGCCAACGGGATCGTCGACCTGAAAACCGGCGACCTGCTCGCGCACAGCCGGGATCTGTACCTGATGCAGCAGTCACCCGTCCGGTACGACCCCAAGGCCACCTGCCCGCAGTTCGAGGCGTTTCTCGACAGCGTCATGCCGGACCCGGAGCGACGCGCCTATCTGGCCCGGGTCGTCGGCTACACGATCACCGGTTCCACCGAGGAGCAGGTGATGTTCATCCACCACGGCGACGGCCAGAACGGCAAGGGCGTCTTCATGCGGGTGATGATGGAACTGCTCGGCGACTACGCGCAGTCCGTTCCCCGCTCGACGCTGCTGGCCAAGCAGTCCGACGGCATCCCCAATGACATCGCCCGGATGATGGGCAAGCGGCTGCTGTCGACCACCGAGACCAGCGCCGGCAAGAAGCTGGACGACGAGCTGGTCAAGCAGCTCACCGGCGAGGACACCATGTCCGCCCGGTTCATGCACGCCGAGTTCTTCGACTTCCGCCCCGTCGGGAAGATCCACCTGGCCACCAATTACCTGCCGCGCGTGGGCGGGGGGCACGGGATCGCCCGGCGCCTGCAGGACATCGGGTGGGACGTCGTCGTTCCGCCGAACAAGCGCATCGCCAAGCTCGACGAAAAGATCATGGCGACCGAGGCGGCCGGCGTCCTCAACTGGGCCATCCGTGGCTGCCTGGAGTGGCAGCGGGACGGGCTGTCCGTGCCCGAGGCGGTCCGGGAGAAGACGCGCGAACATCTCGCCAGCTCCGATCCGCTGGCCATATGGCTGGAGGAGGAGACCGCCGAAGTGCCGCAGGGCGCCACCGAGACCCGGCTGCTCTACGCCAACTACAAGATCTGGTCCGAAGCCTCGGGCCTGCGCCCCATGTCGGTCACAGCGTTCGCCCTGGCGCTCAAGGAGCGCGGCATCGAGAGCGGCAGGGACCCGAGGTCACGCCGGGCCCTGACGCTTGGTGTGCGTTTGTCCGGCATGACCTACTTGGAGGGTGTCTGACATGGACACGTGCGAAGGGGTTGCGAAGGGGTTTGCGAAGGACTTGTCGAAGGACTTGACCTGCACTGCGAAGGAGTCGAAGGGGTTTTTCAGGCCTCACGCATGTGAGAAGACATACGCCCCCACACGCCGTTGTGCAGCCCTACACGCAAGGCGAGGGCGTCGAAACCCCTTCGACCCCTTCGATCCGCAGGTCAAGTCCTTCGCAAACCCCTTCGCAAACCCCTTCGCAACCCCTTCGCACCCGGACGGTGCGCGATGACCGCCAGGAAGCCGCCGCCCGCCTGGCTCGACACGTCCGCGCCGCAGAGCGACCGGCCGCGCGCCCAGCAGTGCCCGCGCTGCCGCGCCCCGGTCCTGCGCGCTCTGGCCGGCCGCACCGCCGCCGTCGACGTGCGCGCCGATCCGTACCCGCTCGGGCTCGCGGCCGAGCTTCAGGTGCGGCTCGCCGGACGGTTCACCTACTGCCTGCGCCTGCACCCGCACTTGCCGCCGCGGCTGCTGATCCGCGACCGCTGGCACATCGCCGGCGGCACCTGCACCCACCTGGTCGTCGCCGACCACCGGTGCACCCGTACCGCCGCACCGGCGGCGACCCCGCCGCCCGGACCCGACCGCCTGTTCTGAGAGGAGAACCCCGCCATGGCCGCCCCGATCACACACCCCGACTTCCTCGCCGGGACCACCGCCCGCACACCGTGCGCCCTGCAGCCCATCCGTTTCCACGCCAGCGACGAGGACGCCGTCGACCTGTGCCTGGACTGCCCGCTGATGCTCGCCTGCCGCCAATGGGCGCGACAGCACCGCGCCGTCGGCGTATGGGGTGCCGAGACCACCGCCGAGCGCACCGCGGCCGGCTGCCCGCCTGAGACCGAGCCGGAGCCGGAGGACATCCGGCCCGTCTGCGGCACCGAGGCGGGTGCCCAGTGGCACCGCCGCTACGACCCCGACGGCCCGTGTCCGGCATGCCGGAACGCGGCACGCAGCGCCATGCGGCGGCGCAACCGGGAACGGGATGCCGCACTGGGCGCCGTATGGCCGCCCCGCCTGCCCGAGCAGGAACAGAAGATCCTGGAGGCGTTTGCCGCGGGCATGGACCGCGCGGCGATCGGCCGCCGCTTCCGCCTCAAGCGCAAGACCGTCGCCACCTATCTGTACCGGATCCGCAGGCGTCTGCGGACCGACGAGGCCGGGCTCGTCGCGGCGGCACAGGCTGCCGGCCTGCTGCCCGCCGCGCGGCGTGAGTTCGGGGAGGCCGCCTGATGCCCGACACCCGGCCCCGCACACTGACCGGCACCGTCTCCTCGGTCCAGCGCCCGTGCCTGGTCCGCGGCGACGACACGGTGCCCGAGCTGCGCTTCCGGCTGTCGGTGAAGCGCTGGACTCCCGAGGGCCGCTACGGCGGCACGGACGTGCACCACGTGGTGCTGCGCGACGAGCACACCAACCTCGCCGTCAGCTACGTGCACGCACTGGCGGTCGGCACCCGCCTGCACCTGCACGGCACCTGGCGCCAGCGCCTCGACGGCGACGCCTGGATCGACGAGTTCACCGTCACCCGCCTGTGGACCCCGCTGCCCATCCCGCCCGGCACCCGCCTCGGCTACCTGCCCGCACAGCGCACCGAAGGAGATGCTTCATGACCACCACGGAGATCGCCCGGCGCCACGGCTACACCGGGCCGATGACCTGCCAGGACTGCGGCACGCCGGAGAACCTCCACTTCGCGACCTGGTTCGACCCGGCCGCCGGCGAGAGCGGCGACTTCCTTGAGTGCTGCGCCTGCGGCATCGCCGCCGGTGACCCGCCCGAGGTCCACGACGACTGCGAGCCCGACGAGGAGCCGTGCGGAGGCGGGGAGGCCGGGCCCGAGGTGCGCGTCTTCCGCCGCGCGGACGGCTGGGCGATGCAGCCGCCGGACCCCGAGCCCTGCACCACCAACTTCCACCGCCGGCAGGACGGCCGGTCCCCGTGCACGGCGACCGCGGTGTGGAAGGTCGTCGAGGACCACGGCCTGCACCTGACCATCGGCTTCTACTGCGACACCGACCTGCCCGCCGAGCGCCGGCCCGAGCACGGCGGGGCCGCCTGATGACCGCCCGCCCCACCGCCTCGCAGATCACCGATGACCAGCTCGACGAGCTGTACGCCGAGCTGGAACGGGCCCGGGAAGCCCTGAGCGCCCGCGAGACGGCCTCGGAGCCGTCGGACGGGGCTGAACCCGTCCGGAGCGCTGCGAGGCCGCCAGAGGGCCCGGCAGGGCATGCGTACCTGTCCACCGGCTGCCTGCACGGCGAACACGGCTACTGCCAGGGCGCGCACGGCCTGGCGGGGGCCAAGGTCCCGGCCAAATGCAAGTGGTGCGACGCGAAATGCATCTGCCCGTGCCACCAGAGCGCGGGCCTGCCGCCGAAGGAGGCCGCCTGATGCCCCGCGTGATCCGCGCCCGCGACGTCAACGCGGCCCTTGCCAGCGGCGGTTACGAGCCGTCCGAGTACGACCCGGACTACGGCTGGGACCCCGGCTACCGGGCCGTCCAGGCCGGGCGCCGCCAGGTCAACGTCTTCCACGACGGGCCCGGCGAGACCACCGGCCTGGAGCAGTACACGGCCGAACTGCGGGCCGCCGGCTACCACGTCGTCGCCGACCAGATGCCCGGCGGCGGACGGCGCCGCCTGCACATCACCCGCCCCTGACCCGCCCTGGGGCGGCAGCTGCCCGCAGCCCCGCCCGCACGACCGCAAGGAGACCGCCATGCACGACCTCGACGCCGTCAGCCCCGTTTGCACGATTTGCATGCGCGGCCTTCGCGATGACGAGTGGGACCGTCTCGTGTGCCGCATCTGCCAGGATCGCGGCACCGCCATGCTCCGCGAGCTGCCGGCCCTGTACGACCAGCTCGGCGATCTCCTGGAGCCGGGTTCGGGCCGCGGCGACGGGCGCGTCAGCGGAACGCGCGGTGCGCCGCTGCCGTGCTCGCTGCACGTGCTGGACCTGCGGGCGCGCGGCGGGCTGGTGACCGTCCTCGCCGACTGGGAGGCCGCGGTGCGCGACGAGTTGGGCTACGAGGCGGCGCCGTTCCGGGGCGACCTGCGGCAAACCCTCGCCGGAGTGACCGGTTTCCTCGTCGCCAACGCCCCGTGGATCTATAGCAGCTTCAGCGCTTCCGCCGATCTGCACCGCGAGATCCGCGCCCTCCACGGCCATGCGCAGCGGCTCGTCACCGGCGAACAAGCGGAACGGCGCATCACCGTGCAGTGCGCGTGCGGGCAGCCCATGCGCGTCACCCTCACCACCCCCGGACGGCGCTGCACCGCCTGCGACCGGCAGTACGGCCACGCCGAGATCTTCCACCTGCCGCTCGCCGACCGGGCCGAACGGAGCGCGGCATGAGCCGCCCCGACTACGACAAGATCGAACGCCTGGAGCGGGAGCTGGGCATCAATCAGCCGGAGCCGCAGCCGCTGCGCCCCGCGTTCGTCGTCTGCCTCACCAAGGACTGCGAGGGCGACACCACTGAAGTGCGGAACTGGTACGGCGTCGTCATCCGCGCCTACCACCATTGCCGGAAGCCCGAGTGATCGCGTCTTCACGGCGCGCTTCCGCTCGCCGACCGGGCCGCGGCCTGACCGGAAACCACCATCCGCCACGACCTTTGAAAGGACACTGACCCCATGGCCTACATGGAGCCCCCCGAGTACGAGGACGTCGAGCCCGAGCCGTCGTGGAAGTGCCACCACTGCGCCGCCGTCGGCCTCGACGAGATCGGCATGAACGCAGCCGAGTACGTCAACGACGACGCCCCCGTGTACCTGCGCCCCCACTGCGAAGCCTGCCTTCCCACGCCGGCGGGCCGGCAGGCTCCGGGGGAGGCGCGGTGGCAGACCTTCTACCGCGCCAGCGGGGAGCGGTCGAAGGCGCTGCGGGACGCCGTCGAGAACGGCACCCTGCCCGCCACCGCGGCCGACCTGATCCAGTGCCCGGTGTGCGGAGACAGCTTCACCGCAGGACGCATCGGCCTGAACCTCATCTATGCCGTGGCCGCAGACTGCGACGAGAGCACGTGCGCAAGGTGCCTGGACATCGCCTCCCCGGCAGGGATCGCCGAGGCGTACCGGCGGCGGGCCGCGGGCGCGACCCCGAGCTGGGCCGCCCCGGCAGAGGCGTAGTCACTCCGCCGCCAGCCGCCGCGCCACGTTCGCCGACCACCGCCTGGCCAGGGCCGCCGCCTCGTCGTCGCCCTGCCCGTAGTGGGCCAGCAGCGCCACCGCGACCCGCGCCTCACCCGCCGTGACCAGCGGGAGGCGCGGGTCGTCGGCGTCCAGGAGCGCGTGCAGGGCGGCGAGGGCGTCGTCGGTCACAGTGGGAGAACGGGGCGGTAGCCTGGTTGGTCACGGTGGTCCCGCGACTGTCTCGGAGGATGCCCGGCGGACGGCAGGCCAGCCCCGCTAGACTCGCCGATATCACGGTGATATCGCCCACGGGAGGCCGACATGTCCAGCGAGCCGTGGACCATCGACTCCATCGCGCACGCCCTGCCCCACCCCGAGCTGCGCGCCACCTTCATGCGCGATGTCTCCTTCACCGACGTCCAGCGCCTGCCCGACATCCTCGAACGCTGGGTCCGCTTCATCGCCGAGTTCGAGGAAGGCCGGCCCCGCATCGAGAAGCTGCGCAGCCACTACCGGGAGACCGGCCGCCTGCCGGCCGACTATGAGGCCAGCCTCATCGAGGTGAGCCCCGAGGAACTCCGGGCCTGCGCCGACCGCGCCCGAGGCGCCGCGTGACCTACCGGCTGCGCCTCGACCCCACCGTCCACGAGGACTACCGCCGCCTTCCCGACGACGCCCGCCGCGACCTCGCCGTGTGCCTCCTCGACGCGCTCGCCGACCCCATCGCCGCCTCCACGCCCTACGGCGTCGACGACGGCGTGTTCCGCACCATCGCCCGCGGACGCGTCACCGGCGTCATCGTCATCGGCGACGACACCATCGCCCTCGTACAGCTCACCCACCTCGGCTGAACACGACGAAGCCCCCGCCCGGATTGGGCGGGGGCTCATTGCGCTGTTCTACTGGGCTGGCTGGCCGGAGCCGGGGCAGGTGTCCCGGTCGTCCGCCGGCTGGTGGATGGTCGTCGGCTCGCCGGGCTCGGAACCCACGCCCGCACCGCACACCGGGCAGCAGCCGTCACATCGTCCTGGGTCGCACCGCATGGCGCCCTCCCGCATCGGAGAACTCCAGCGTGCCCGCGCCGCCGTACCGGGCGCCAGGGGGCACGCAGGGGTCAGAAGGCGTCCTGCAAGTCGAAGGCGCGCGACCCCTTGCCCTGGCCGGCCCGCGCCGCCTGCTCGAACAGCAAGAACCCCTTCCCGCCACTGTGGAAGACCACGCCGACACCCGGGTGCGCCGTCGGCCGGGTGGTGGTCGCCCCGTCCGAGTAGCCGTAGGTCCGCTCGATCTCCGCACTGCCGGAGTTCGCCAGCACGGCCGCCAGATACGCCTCGGCTCGCAGCGGAGACGCCTTGCCGCCCTCATATAGGTCCGGCACCGGGGCATCGGCCAGCGGCTCCCCGGTCACCGGCACTTCCGGCTCGTCCCAGCTGTGGCCGGGGGGCATCTGACACGCCACCGTCGCCCACAGCTGCGCTCCCGACGAGAACGCGACGTGCACGCCGTAGGGACGCCTGTTCCCGTCCTGCCACGCCTCCGCGTTCTGCACGTCAGGCGCCTTGGCGAGCGTCTTGATCACGAAATCCTGGAACCGTTGCGGGCGCATGACTGGAGTTTCCTTCCGGGGAGAGGTGCGAGCCTAGCGAGACTAGAGATCCACAACAGGGAGACCCGCCGCCCGGGCCGGGCGGGTGGACAGCGGGCGCAGAGGCGTCAGGCGGTGCCGCCCGACCAAGCTGCGCTCGCGTCTCGGGAGATGGCGTAGGCCACGGCGAACTGTTCGGCGGACATGGTCGTCTCGTTGACTTCCACAGGAAGCACTTCTCCGTCGCGGGGTACGGTGGCTTCCCTGGTGACCACGAGCACGGGTACGGCAGCGGGGATTCCGAGCCGTTCCTGCTCCGCACTGCCGGCGGTCCGCGCAGAAACCGTTTCCCGCCACGCTATCGGCGCCTCGTAGTGCTCTTCGATGCGGTCGTAGATGCCGCCCGGCCCCGTCTTGTCGCCTCCCACCACCGGGATTTCGGCGACGAGGCTCAGAGGCAGGTAGCTGATTGCGAGCTGCAACGCGTGCTTGGCGCCGGGCGGGCCCATTGCGCGGTCCCGGATGAGGACGTTCTCGCCACGCGGAGTGCCGAGCAGGTCGGCGACATGGTTGGGCGGAGGCCCGATGCGACGAGTTGGGGCGGATACGGGTCGCCAGTTCACCGCGTTGCGGTCGAAGAAGTAGCCGATTTCGTCGCGATACACGATGCGGTCACGGATCACGGCTCGCTCCCTTGGGCGCGATCTCACGACAGCGCGCCGTCGCCGAAATAGATCCACGTATCCATCGGTGGCGAGCTGTTGCAGCGCCTTCTGAGCGGTTGCCCGAGCGAGGCCGTAGTTCTCGGCGATGTCCGCCCCCGACGGCAGGGTTGTGCCGGGCGCATACTCGCCTGCGTCGATGGCGGCTCGGAGCTCCGCTGCGACGCGCAGGTATGCCGCCTCAGCCATCAGTGCCCCTTCCAGTCGAAGAAATCTTGCATCTAGGCTAGCCCAGGCGCCCTGGTGTGCGCTAGCTTCGAACCAGCAACAAGAGAGGCCCTGCCGGTTGTGTCACCAACCGACAGGGCCGTCAACCCCGACCCCGGTGTGTCACCACCGGGGCGGGTGTCCAGTCCTACGCCGCTAAGCACTGAGGACCAGACATGACGAATCGTAGTGTCGCGGACAGCATCCGCGAACTCGGGGCGCGAGTTCCGGACCCCGACGCACCCATCGCCTACTCCCTGACTCTGACGGCCGAGGCCTTGCCTCGTATGGCCGCGGTATTCGTGCACGACCAGCGCACGAGTCTTGAGTGTCCGACGTGGTGCACGGTCGACCACGCGGCCGAGAACCCGCGCCATCTGGAGGACGTCCACCACGAGGGCGCCCCGGTCCGACTGTCGATGCCGCTGTACAACGGCTCCGAGACGGTGATGGTCGCCCGACTTGCTCAGTGGCCGTTCGCTCCGGGGGAGAACCGAGGTCGCACGTACCTGGCGGTCGACCCGGACGGCCGCGACGAAGATGCCGCCCTCTACCGCGACGCCGCCCTCGCCTTCGCCGACCAGCTGGCTGCGCACGCCGCCGGCATCCGGCGTCTGGCGCTGCAGGCGGACACGGCGGTGACGTCATGACCGTCGCCATCGAGCCGACCGTCCCCACCGCCCCGGTCTCTCTTCCGCGCCAGCTGCCCGCCGGCAACCCGCGCGCCACGCTGATCCTCGACGCCGCCGTGGAGGTCCTGCGCGCGGCGGGCGAGGACGTGCACGTGGTGTACAGCGCGCACGGCGACATGTTCAAGATCGTGGCCCGGGAGACGTCGTGAGCATCCCTTGGATCAACGTGTCGCCCGCGGACGGCGCCGTGATGACGATGCTCATCGCGCTGCGCCAGTACATGGCCGCCGTCGAGGAACTGGTCGGGACCGGCGACACCGTCGAAATCTCGATGACCACGCCGTCGATCCTCGCGACGCCGCACGTCTCCGAGAAGGCCGCTCTCCAGCTCACGGCCGAGTTCCAGGCCCGCACCTGCCAGCTCTGCGACGAGCTGAACGCCAAGGCCGACCCGGCAGGCAGCTACCTGCGCTCCGAGCCGGCCACCGCCCCGCAGCCCAACCCGAGCTGACCCACCCCGGGCCCGCCAGCGGCTCTGTCCCGCGGGCCCGGTCACCCCACTCGTATCGACTTATCGACAGGAGAAGGTCTGATGACGACCGCCGAGCTGTACGGCCTGCCCGACGTCGCCGACTACATGGCCGCGGAGAGCATCGACGCCTACCGGGCGCAGCTGGTCACCCGCTACCACGCCAGCACCGACCCGTTCGAGCAGATGCGGCTGTACGCCGAGGCCGCCCGCTACGACCGCCGCCACCCCGACGAGTCGCCGCTGGCCGACGAGCTGTACGGCACCGACCTGGGCGAGGTGGCGTGATGAACGACGCCATCATCGCTGCGGGTTCCGTGCTCGCGGGCGCCGGAATGACCGGGCTGATCCAGTACATGACCGTGGTGCGCGCCGCCCGGACGGAGCGTGCCGAGCGGCACCGGCGGGAGGTCGGTGAAGCCGCGGTCACCCTGGCCGGGGCGCTGGTCGATTTCCGCCGCCACGTGTACCTGAAGGTCACCGCAGCCCGGGAGGGCCGGGATGTCGGCGAGGGCCGCCTGGACCGGTGGGAGGCGCGCTCGGCCGTGTCGCGGGCCGTGATCCGGGTGCAGGCCATGGCCCCCGAGGCCGAGGAGCTGATCCGGGTGGCCCGCGAGGCCGTCACCACGAACCTGGCGCTCGCCGACGCGGCGTCCCGCGTGGCCGACGCCGTGCGCAACGGCGTCCAGGCCAACGGCCGGGAGGAGGTGCTGTCCGACGCCGGGGTTGAGGCGCGGCGCCTGGACGGCGAGCTGATGGCCGCCACCGCCACCTACCTCAACGGAGGTGCGCGATGACGATGCGTCCCGCCGCGTGGGTCGCCCTGGCCCTGACGATCGCGCTGCTGGTCGCCTGCCCGCAGCTGCTGCCCGCCGCGGTCGCGGTCACCGACTGGGTGCTCAACACGCCGCTGGCCGCGGGTGCCGCGCTCGCCGCGACCCTCGTGTGGATCGCGATGCGGCCCGAGACCGGGCGGAGGTGGGCGCGGTGATCGACGCCGACCTGATGGACCTGTGCCGCGACCTGGTGATCCAGACGCAGCGTGGCTCGGCGAGCATGCTGCAGCGCAAGCTGCGCATCGGCTACGCGCTGGCCATGGCAGTGCTGGACGCCCTGGAAGCCGAAGGCGTGGTCGGGCCGTCGCAGGGCTCGCTGCCCCGCGACGTGCTGGTCACGCCCGACGGGCCGCCGCGGAGGTGGGCGTGATGGACCTGCGCGCCATCCAGGCCGCCGCGGTCGCCAACAAGAACGCCAAGGACCTGAACCTGACGAACGTCGAGCTGGAGTTCTGCCTTCTGACCGCCGAGGTCGGCGAGGCCATCACCGCCTGGCGGCGCGGCGAGGACGGCTTCGACCTCGAACTCGCCGACATTCAGCTCTTCCTCGTCGCGCTCGCCGACATGACGGGCGTCGATCTGCAGGACGCCGTCGAACGCAAGATGCGGATCAACGCCGACCGCGTCTACCGCCGCGACGACCGCGGCGTGCCCATCAAGATCACCGAACCGGGAGCCGTCCGATGAAGCAGCAGACCGCATGGCCCGAGGGCGTCATCGCCCGCTACCTCACCGTCGCTGAGGCCACCGTCGACATCACCGACACCGGTGAGGACAGCTACTGGCGCTATGCCGTGGCCTGCACCGGATGCCCGCAGGCCACCAGCGATGACCGTGAAGCCTGGACACACGCCTGGGCGCAATCCCACGCCGAGACGTGCCGCGCGATGCCTCGACCGCAGACGTCATGACACCCCGCCCGAACCCCGCACCTGAGAGGACAGCTATGACCACGACCGAGACCCTGATCGACCGGGCCCGCGACCTGTACGAGCGGCGGTTCCCTGACGGCAACCTGTGGTGGGGGACCGACGGCCAGCCGATCACCGGCGCGCAGGTCGTCGCGCACGCCGAGGCCGCCGCCGAGCGCGCCGCCACCATCGACTGGAAGGTGCCCGACTCCTTCCGGGCGGGCGGCCCCGGCGAGGTCGCCGACGGAAGGGTGCACACCACCTACTACGCGGTCGGCGCCATCATCGAAATGCTGATCCGCACCGCCACCGGCGCGCCCTACGCGGACGCCTGGGCCTGGTACCTGCAGCCCGGTCTCACCGCCGACACGGCCCGCGCCATGTATACGGACGTCGCCGCGTTCGCCCGCCGCTACGGGCCGGAGGCGGGGTGAGCGCCGTAGCGGTGTTCGCCGCGAGCTTCGCCGGGCTGTACGCCGCCCATCACGCCGCGGACTACCTGTTCCAGGGTGACCGCATGTCGGAGCGCAAGTCCGGCTGGACTGAGGGCTTCACCGATCCGCAGCCCGGCCGCCACCACCACGGGTGGGGCGCCAACCAGCTGCACGCGGTCACCCACACCCTCACCGAACTCGCCGTACTGGCCCTGATGGCCGTGGTCCTCGACATGCCGCTGCCCGCCGTCGGCGTCGCCGTGGCCGTGGCCTGGATTCACGTCACCCACAGCCTGATCGACCGCCGGTGGCCCGTGCGGCTGTGGATGAAGCACACCGGCAGCGCCGACTTCATCGACCGCGGCGGGATGCCGCTCGTCGACCAGGCCATGCACATCGCGGTCGGGCTCTTCCCCGCCGCGCTGGCGATCGGGGGGTGGGCGTGATGCGGACCTTCTCGCTGGTCTTCGGGGTCATCGTCCCGGCCGTTCTGCTCGCCCTGTTCGTCGCTGACCTCATCACCGGCCATATCCACTGATCGGAAGGAACCACCCGTGCCGAAGACGACCCGTCACCGCTGGGACCCGCTTGTCGCGGTGTCGCTGGCGGCCGGCGTCGGCTTCACCGCCTACGCCGAGTACCAGCTCGCCCGCGCCATCGGGGCGGCGGTACCGGTGGCGGTCTTGCTGCCGCTCGCCATCGACGTGTACGTGGTCGCGGCGATCCGCCGGTCCCGCGGCCGGGACATCGCCCTGTCGCTCGTGCTGATGGGCACCGCACAGATCGCCGCGCACATGCTGGAGGCCCGCGTCGCGGTCGTGTCGGTACCGCTCGTCGCCGCGGTGTCGCTTCTGGTACCGCTCGTGATCTGGCGGGTGCACACCCTCGCGGTACCGCCCGCCACGGCGGTACCGGCATCGGCCCGTGAAGCGGTACCGGTACCGGGCGGCGACGAGCCTGAGACGACTGTGAGCGTCACCGTCGAGCAGCAGCCGGTACCGGCACCAGAGATCGCCCCGGTACCGCCCGCCGGTACCGCCGATGCACCCCGCGAACTGCCGGTACCGGATCAGGCGGTACTGCGCCCGGAACTGCAGGCCGTACCGGAGCCGGAGCCGCAGCACGAGACAGCGGTACCGGTACGGCGGGCACGTCGCACCACCCGGTCCAGTACCGCCCGAAAGAAGGCCGCCACCGGCAGCTTCGACGAGCACGTCAGTACCGCCCGCCAATGGCTCGCCGACAACCCGGAGATGACCGGTACCGACATCGGCAACCGGCTCGGTACCGGCGACTCCTACGGCCGGCGCGTCCGCCGCGCCGCCCTCGCATCCTGACCGTCCAGTACCGCTACTGCGGCCCCTGGCCGCGCGCACCGGACCGGCACCCGGTACCGCACCCCCACCCACTTCACCGACAGGAGATGACCATGGCAGCCGCCAACGGCTCCAACGGCGCCCGGCAGGTCCCGCCGCCGCCGAACTACCCACCCACCAACGGGCGTGCTCCGGCGCCGGTCCAGCGCAACCGCAACACCAAGATCCAGGTCAACAAGGTCAACCTGCTGCCCGACGGAGGCATCCTTCCGCCGCTGACGCTCAGTTTCAGCAAGACCGTCGTCAACGGCGGCGGGAGCGGAAGCGGTCGCCGCAAGGCTCTGCCCGGCAGCGGCTTCACTTCCGACGAGGACGTCCGCGCCCTCTCCGAGGCCATCCGCAAAGACGCCAGGCCGAGGGCCGTCGAGCGTGCTCTGGACGCGGAGACCCTCGAAGCGGTGCTGCGCACCATCCCCGACACGACGGGCTCCATGTCCGGTTCCCGGGCCCGCGCGCGGCGAGTGGCCCGCCCTCTGCGCCGCATCGCCGCCGCGGAGAAGCTGATCAGCAAGGAGGGGGCCAAGCTGTGGGCCACCTTCACCCGCGAGTTCGAGGCCGAGCTGGCGCAGATCAGCTCCGGACGCCGCCGCGGTGAGCCGCGCTACCGGCACAACCAGCAGGGCGGCGCCGTCTGGAAGCAGTGGTGATCGACCTCGTGGTCGCCGCGGTCGCAGGGCTGCTGGTCGCCCTGTGGCTGCGGGTCCGCTACGCCGTCCTGATCGGTGACGGGCTGACCATCGCGGCCGTCCTGTTCGTCCTCTACGTCTTCATCGCCGCCCTCGCGCGCTGACACCCCTCTCACCTGCACTGACACCTGCACTGACATCTGGAGTGACACCGTGGCTGACACCGTCAAAGGTGACCTGTGGAAGGCCCTCAAGCACCCGAGGGCCCGGCCGTGGCTGACCGTGGCCGCCACCATGCCGGCGAGCGTCGGCACCCACGCCCTGTGGGGCAGCTCCCCGGCCGCCGGTGTCGGCCTCACCCTGGCCGCTGGCCTCCTGACCGCCTCGGCGTGGTGGGCGGGTGACGGCACCACCAAGGCGAGGCGCCTGCACGCCACCCTGTCCACCGCGGCTGGCACCTCGTACATGGTCGTCGCCACCGTCACTGATCCGCTGGACCCCTTCCTCGCCTCCACGTGGGCGATTGGCGGTGCGGTCGCGGCGGGCGGCTGGAACATCCGCCAGGCGCTCAGGGCGAACCCGGATGCGAAGACCGGCGAGCAGGCGGCGGGCGAGACCGGGCTGCTGGTCAAGAGTCTCGGCAAGGCGAAGCTCGCCTTGAGGGGGGAGCCGAAGGTCGAGCCGAACAAGGTCACCGCCCCCTACAAGATCACCGACCCGGGTGCGCTCACCAGCGCCGAGATCGGCCGCCGCATCGAGAACATCGCCGGTGAGCTGGGCATCTCGGCGAACGCGATCCGCAACGTGATGAACACCGAGAACGCCGCCGAAGGTGAGTTCGTCTTCGTGCCCAAGGACATGCTGGCCGGCGGCGTCCCGTACCCCGGGCCGTCCTCGCCGGGCGGGTGCATCACCGAACCGATCGTCAACGGCATCTACGAAGACGGCGAGCCCGAACGCTTCTGGTACCCGGCCGACGAGACGACCCGCCGCAACGCCACACACTTCGGCGTGTTCGGCATGAACGGGTCCGCCAAGTCCACCGGCACGGTCTACGCCCTCATTGAGGTACTGACCAGGTACAACGCCATCGTGTGGGGCGGCGACCCGGCGAAGGGCATGCAGACGTTCGGGCCCCTGCTGCCCTACATGGACTGGGTGGAGATCACCCAGGCGGGCTGCGAAGCGATGGTCGACGCGCTGCCACACGTCATCACCGCCCGCGCCGACGAGCTGGGGCGCCACGGCTTCAAGAACTGGACACCCGAGGCGTTCCGCAAGCTCGGCATGCCGTACATGGTCGTCGTCCTTGAGGAGTCCGCGAAGCTCTTCCGCAACGGCAGCGAGCTGGAACCGGTCGTCGAAGCCGCCCGCTCGGCGGGCATCAGCGTCGAGGTCAGCCAGCAACGCCCCTCGGCCACGTCGATGCCCACCGACGTGCGCGAACAGCTCGGCGGCGTTCGCTGCTACGGCGTCAAAGGGGCCACCACCGCCGACATGGCGCTGCCCGACGACGTCCGCGACGCCGGCGCCCGCCCCGAGGCGTGGGAGAACCGCAAGCCTGGCTACCACTACCTGGTGGCGCCCGGCGTGGACGAAGAGCGCTATTCGATGAAGGCCCGCCACTGGGACCCGATCACCGACGACGAGATCCGGCAGGTCCTGGAGCGCTACGCCGTCCACACCCCGGCCGGAACCACGACCACCGTCGCCGCCGGTGAGGCATACGCCAACCGCGCCATCTACACGCCCGGCCAGTCCCTGACCAGCATCAATCCGAAGGAGACCGTGATGAGCAAGCAGGACGCCGAGCGAGAGGAGGAGATCCGTCTGGAGCGCCAGGTCGAGCGCGACATCGTCGCGGCCGTCGGTGACGACGACGGCACCCCGGAGCCGGCCGTCGATCCCGACGCGGAGATCCCGCCCGTGGCCAAGCCGTGGAAGTTCCCCAACCAGCTGCCCGTCCAGGGTGACGACCGTAGTCCGGAGGAGGCGCTGGCCGAGCTGCTGGCGATGCTCGCCGAACTCCGCGCCGAAGGACGGGAGACGGTCGGGCCGAAGGACTTCGCGCCCTACGGCAAGGGCACCCGCATCGGCCGCGCTCGTTCCTGGATCTCCGGGAAGCTGACCGCTCTCGCCGACGAGGGCGTGTACCTCGAAGAGACCGACGAGGTGGGCGTCTACAAGCTCCTCGATCCCGAGCTGACACCTGTCTGACCTGCACTGACACCGGCTGACACCTTGATCAGGTGTCAGGAGGGGTGTCAGCCGCTTCTGACACCCCTCCCCGCCTTAGGTAATGCGCGTGCGCGCGCGAGCTGACACCCACCCCTGACACCCGCTGGCACCCCCTTGGCTGACAGCAGGGACAAACCACTACGAAACGGAGAACGTGATGACCTTCGAACCGCCCCGCTACACCTGGACCGCCGACACCGCCTACGACGCTCTCGCGGTCCTGCAAGCCGCCATCGACCTGATCGAATCGCACACAGCGACCCTCGCACCGGACAACCGAGAGCGCTACGACGCGAAGCGCAACTCCACTGCGAATCTCAGTATCACCCTCGACCTGTCCACCCTCGTCAAGCAGATCAACAAGGCGACCTCCGCCGTCCAGGCCCCCGCGAGCCCTCAGTCGTTCCGCTTCCCGCTGACCATCGAAGACCCGCTCGGGGAAGCGGTCGGGCGGCAGGAGGCCCGAGGGATCCTCCTGGACCTGCTCCAAGGTTTCGCCGAGCAGGGCCGACTCAAGGTCACCTTCCGGGACTTCGCGCCGCACCTGGGCAAGCTCAGCCGGACCCGCTCCTGGGTCGTGCGCGAGCTGCAGAACCTGGTCGCCATCGGAGTCATCAGCCAGGAAGCCCTCGGCGAATACCACCTCGACCGGGCCTCGCTCATGAATCACCAGTTGGGCCCCTCGTGACCCTCAACGCCTGACCGCCATGGAGACGCCGCCCGGCGAGTGCCCGCAGTGCTGGTACCACGCGCACTTCAGCCGTGAGGCGCACGCCCACCTCGCCCCGGGCCAGGACTGCCCGGCCTGCGTGGACCACATGCGCAACGGCTGCCCCGGCACAGCCCGCAACTGACCCACACCACACCCAGGAGGAAGCCATGCCCAAGATCACCCGCTATGAGGCCGAAGTCCAGCTCGAACGCCCCGACGGCTCCCGTGTCACCTACCGCGGTGACGGCGTCGGTCCCGCCGACGAGACCGGCGCCCAGGTCCTGAAGGGCGCCGAGAAGGCGGCGCTGGCCGAAGAGCCCGGCGCGCGCGTTGTCAGCTCCCGGGCCCGCCGCGGCTGACCGACCGCCCCGCTCTGCCCCATCCATCGAGAGGAACCCCATGTCCAAGCGCAGTGAGGCCAAGCAGGCCCGCGAGACCTACAAGGTCAAGAAGGCCGAGCACAACGCCCGCTTCAACAACACCACCACCGACCCGGACAGCGAGGAGTACCTGGCCTCCAACGCTGCCGTAGCCGACGCCGGACGCCGCGTCTCCTGGCTGCGCCGCCGCTGACCGGCTGCCCCCGATCCGCCCGTCTCGCACGGGCGGTGAGGAGGACGCCGGGCAGCCCGCCCGACGCCGAACCCCGAAGGAGACCCGATGGACACCATCAGTCAGAGCACGGTCGGCGAGCGCCGCGCCGACCAGGTCCCGCTGACTCCCGGACAGCAGATGCGCGCGTACAGCGACGACGGCGCCGTGGTCATCGACGTGGCCGTGCAGGCCGTTGGCCACTGCCACACCTGCGGCACGAGCGTCCCGTTCGGCATCGGCGAGGTCCACGGCAGCGCCCAGAAGTACGTCGACGGGCCATACAAAGACGGCCTGCTGGCCGCGTGGGGCTGGACCGACCGGCACCTGGCCGCCTGCGCCAAGGCCCGCCGGCACCTGCGTCGCCCCGCCACCGGCCCCATGACCAACTGCGAGGCGTACCGGAACCTGCCCCCGCAGGAGGCCGCGCCGGTCGCCCATATGGCTGCCGCGCTCTTCCACCTGCAGCAGGCCGTCGCCACGGTGTCGCAGGCCGACAGGGCCAGCTACCTGGCCGGCAACGCCAGCAACCGCACCGACACCACCGACGAGCAGTAAGGAGCCGACCATGCCCGAGATCAACCCCGAGACCGGCAGCGAGATCGAGATGGAGGACGACGGCGACTTCACCGTCACCTTCTCCATGACCATGCCGCAGCCCGCCGACGACACCGACACCAACCGCCCCTGAGAGGAGCCCCGATGCCCATCACCACCGACTACGGCTTTGAACCCCAGTCCGGTGAAGAGGTCGGCACCGACACCGCCCTCGTTTGCTGCGACCAGACCATGAGCGCTGCCGCGCCGGATGAGGACGGCATTCGCGTCCACACCTGCGGTGTCTGCGCGACTCGGGCCGAGGTCGATGTCTGCGGCCTGCTCGGCGATATCGACGAGCCCGAGGATGCCGCCTGATGGCCATCCCCGCCCCACTACCTGACCCCGCTTCCTGAGAGGAGCCCCATGTCCCCGCAGCCGCTGCCCGGTCCGCAGCACCAGTACGGCGGGCAGCAGCTGCCCGGCTGGCCCGCCGAAGCGCCCCTGAACGGGCCCGTGGAGCTGTACGGCGAGCGTGACCCGGTCGTGTGGGTGCCGGACGCCTACGGGCAGATGGTGCCCATGCGCCGCCCCCAGGCCCCGGCACCCGTCCAGCCCACCCCGCCGCGGGACTTGAGCCCGCAGCCGCTGATCGATCCGCTCGCGCAGCGCCTGATCGGCGGCGGCATCGGCGGCGGGGCGCTCGCCGCAGGGGTCGGCTGGGGCGCCGCACAGATCGTGGATGCCGCCACCGCCGCCGGAGCGGGGCTCATCGGATGGGCCATCCTGATCGTGCTGCTCCTCAAGACCGGCCGCCGCGACGGCGACACGTACAACATCAACCAGACCGTCCACGCCGAGGCCAAGTGGTTCGGGCGGATCGACACCGACTTCCACTGAGGAGGAATCATGGGGTTACGCGTACTACGAGATCTACCGCGGCGGCGAGAAGATCCAGGCCGGGTACAGCGTCGAGGCCGTGTGTGAGGAACCCGGCTGCGAGAAGCAGATCGACCGGGGGCTCGCGTACCTCTGCGGCGAGACGCCGGGCGACGACGAGTACGGCTGTGGCGGCTACTTCTGCGGCGAGCACCTGTACATGGCTCCCGAGGGGCAGCACGGAGAGCGCTGCATCCGGTGCCGCGACAACGGCGCCGACCCGCTGGAGAACTCGCCGGACGCGATGGTCGCCACGTTCGAGAGCGGCACGGCCGTAGGTGCTTGACATTTGAACTGCACCGAAGTCATGATCTGCTCAACTAGCATCACTGCGCTTTGAGGGCCGCCTGAGACCAGGCGGCCCTCACGCATACCCGAGGGGGTGCAGCATGCCCCCCAGGCTCGTCACCGCCGCCGACGCCGCCCACTACACCGGCCGGCCCGTCGGCACCATCTGGCGGTGGGCCAGCGAAGGCCGCATACGCCGCACCGGCCGAGGCAAGCAGGCCCGCTACTACCTGGACGACCTGCCCCGCGCCACCCGCGACGAATGGACCGGGCTCCTCACCCCCGGTGAAGCCCCGCCCCTCCCAGACGGGGCGCGCGCCGCCTGACCCCCGACCGGGCCCGACGTTCCCCCAAGACGGGCCCCGCCTGCTGCCCGGCACCACGGCGGCCCGCCGGGCAGCAGGCACCAATCCGATCACGACCGTTCCCCTCACGCGGCCCGTGCGTCACCATGGCGCCATCAACCGCGACTCATGGGGGACCAGTGTTCGGCTCGAAGAAGACCGACGAAGAGAAGGCCGCCGCGAAGGCCCTGCTGGAGCTACGGCTCGCGGCCTCCGCTATCGGCGGCCTGATGGTCCGCAAGGACCCGCTGCGCTTCACCGCGCCAGGACAGATGGACGTCCCCGTCGGGGGCGCCAAGGTCACCGTGGACCGGGGAGAAGCCGCCAAGCGCATCACAGCCACGCGCGTGGCCCTCACTGGGATCTTCGCTCTGGCGTTGAAGAAGGACAGCACCAAGCTGTTCGTGACCATCGAGGGTGCCGACGGCTCGGCCATGCTGCTGGAGTGCCCGGCCAAGAAGGAAGCGGCTGCACGGAAGTTCGCCATCCTCGTACACGCCAAGCACCCTGCATAGCCCCCGACCCCGGGAGGGGAGGCCCCTATGCCCCCCTACGCTCCCCCCTCCCGGTGCACGGACCCCCAGTGCCACGAGCTGGCCACGCAGCGAGGCAGGTGCGACGAGCATCAGCCCATCGCATGGTCAGGCAGGGATGACAAGCAGGCCCGCTACGGCATCAGCTCGGGCACGTGGCGCAAGCTCAAGCGACGTGTTGATCAGCGTGACCATGGCTGCTGCTACTTGTGCGGGGCCGAGCAGCCCGACGACCCCGAAGAGCCACGCCACGTGCTCGATCACATCACGCCGATTGCCGAGGGCGGCTCGGTGACCTCGCTGGACAACCTCGGGCTGCTCTGCGGGTCGTGCGATGCGATCAAGAGCCGCGCTGAGGCCATCCGAGGCGCCCAGCGGGCTCGCCGGCGCGCCAAGAGATCATCATGAGGCTTCCGACGGGCCTCGCAGGGCAAACGCCAGGCCGATTCCGAGTCTTTCAGGTCCCTGACCTGCGCTTTCGTCGATTCCGGAAGCTTGGCGAGCCGCCCGAGGAGCTAGAGGGGGCTTCTGACCTGCGGTTTCGACCAGAATGCGGGCTGCGGCGAGACGAAAGCGCGCGCCCAAGTGCACGATTTCGGGCCGAGATGCGCCCTTTGGAGTGTCCGAGCCATCCCTCTCGCCTAGCAACATCACCTACTGCCCGGGGGTAGGGGAGTCCGGATCACGACCAAGATCGCTTGGGGACCCGCCGCGGTTGCCTTTCCGTGCTCACGCTCACATGAGCAACGGGGGGTCTGCGCAGGTCAGAGCCTTGCAGGCCGCGTTTGTGCAGGTCAGAGCGCTGCGGGCGACCGGAGAGGGGTTGATCATGGCGAAGGCTGCTGCTCCCGCCGCCCTGAAGCTGATCACTGGCCGGTCTCCGGGCCGGGACTCGGGTGGCCGGAAGGTGGAGCCCGGCCCGGCGTTCAAGCGGGTGCCGCCGAAGCCGCCGACGTGGCTGTCACGGGAGGCGGCCGCGGAGTGGAAGCGGGTACTGCCGGAGCTGTCCCGCCTGGATCTGGTCAAGGAGCAGGACCGGGCGGCGCTGGTGGCGTACTGCGAGGCGTGGGCGACGTTCGTGTCGGCGACGCGGGTGGTGCAGGAGGAGGGGCTCGTCATCGAGGCGCGGCAGGGCAAGCTGGCGCATCCGTGCGTGGCGATCGCCCGGAATGCGGCCCGCGAGATGAGGTCGTGGGCGGCACACTTCGGCCTGACGCCGTCGACGGAGCAGGCCCTGGCTCGAGGCGAGGGCGGCGATGGCGACGAAGCGAACCCGTTCGCCGGCTCCGGCTGACCTGGGCATCTCTGCTGAGGTCGCGTGGTATCTGGAGTCCAGGGGGATCCCTCTGCCGGACTGTCCGCCGAAGGTGCAGACGCCGTCGCCCGGCGAGGCGCCGGGTGCGGTGTTCGATCCGGAGCGGGTGGACCGGGTGCTGCGCAGCTTCCATCTGCTGCGGCACACGCAGGGCAAGTGGGCCGGGAAGCCCTTGGACCCCGACCCGTGGCAGGTGGCCTACATCCTGGCGCCGGTGTTCGGCTGGGTGCGGTGGGACGACGAGGCCGAGGGCTACGTGCGGATCGTCCGCAAGCTGTACGTGGACGTGCCGCGACGCAACGGCAAGACGACGCTGTCCGGCGGCATCGCGGTGTACCTGATGGCCGCGGACGGCGAGCCGGGCGCGCAGGTGTATGCGGCGGCCACGTCGGAGAAGCAGGCGCGGTACACCTTCGATCCGATCAAGACGATCGCGGAGCGGGCGCCGGCGCTGAAGGGCAATGTCAAGGCGTACACCAAGAAGATCACGCACCCGGCGAGTGGCAGCTACTTCACGGTCGTCTCGTCGGTGGCCGAGGCCCTGCACGGTGCGAACGTCCACGGCGGGATCATCGACGAGCTGCACGTTCACAAGAGCCCGGACCTCGTCGAGACGATCGAGACAGGCACGGGCTCGCGCCGCCAGCCGCTGGTCGTCATCATCACGACGGCCGACGAGGGCAAGCAGGAGTCCATCTACGACCGGCGCCGCCAGTATGTCGAGCAGCTCGCCCGCGGGGCCCTGCACGACCCGGACACCTACGGCGTGGTGTGGGGCGCCGACGAGAGTGACGACCCGTTCGCCGTGGAGACGCAGCGCAAGGCGAATCCGGGCTACGGGGTCAGCCCGAGCGCGGCGTACCTGAAGGGCGCGGCGGCCGAGGCGCAGCAGTCGCCGGCCGATCTGGCCAAGTACCTGCGGCTGCATCTGGGCATCCGCACGAAGCAGAGCACCAGGTTCCTGCGTCTGGAGGACTGGGATGCGAACGCCGGGCTGGTCGACGAGGCGGCGCTGGCCGGGCGGGACGCCTACGGCGGACTGGACCTGGCCAGCACGTCCGACCTGTGTGCGCTGTGCTGGCTCTTCCCCGACGACGCCACCGGCACCCTGGATGCGGTCTTCCGCTTCTGGACCCCCGAAGACAACCTGCGAGCCCTGGACAAGCGCACTGCAGGCGCGGCCTCGCGCTGGGTCCGGGAGGGCTTCCTGGTCGCCACGCCCGGAAATGTGTGCGACTACGACTTCATCCGGGAGCAGGTCCGCCGCGACAGGGACGCGTTCAAGGTCCGGTCGATCGGCTACGACCCGTGGAACGCCTCGCAGTTGACCAATGACCTGGTGTCCGAGCGGGCGCCGATGGTCAAGGTCAGGCAGGGCTTCGCCACCATGTCGCCGGTGCTGAAAGAGATTCAGCGCCTCGTGCTGCAGGGGACGCCGGAGGCACCGGCGCTGCGGCACGGCGGACATCCGGTGACCCGCTGGTGCGTGGACAACCTGGCCGTGACCATGGACCCGGCGGGCAACGTGAAGCCGGACAAGGCGAACTCCGGCGACAAGATCGACGGTGTGTCGGCGCTGGCCACAGCGATGGCGGAGGTCGTGGCGCGGCCGCCGCGGCGCAAGAGCCGGTACGCGGACGAGGACGAAATCATGGTCGTGTAGCGGCCGGGACGGGGGCTGCTCATGTTCGCGTGGCGTCGCACGGCGGTCCGCAAGCGGGTCGTGGTCAATCTCGCCGACAAGGCGTTCAACGGCGTGTTGTGGGCCCAGCGCGGCCCGCTGCTGGTGCTGCGGGACGTACAGCTCCTCGAGGCCGGGCGGGCGCCGCAGCAGGTGGACGGCGAGGTCGTCATCGAGCGGGCGCGCGTGGAGTTCACGCAGGTCCTCGCGAGTACGGGCGGGGGTGGCTGATGGCGTTCGTCGTCTCCTCCGGCCAGCTGTCGGTGACGGGGGCCGGGGTGACGCCGGGGTATGCGGCGATGCCGCTGCCGGCCGCGCCGTGGGAGTACGCGGAGATCTGGCGCACCCAGCCGCAGGTCCGCACGGTGATCGGGTTCCTGGCGCGGAACGTTGCGCAGCTCGGGATCCATACCTTTCGAAGGATCAGCGACACGGACCGGCAGCGGCTGACCGACCACCCCCTGGCGCGGGTCCTCGCCGAGCCGCTGCCGCGCTTCACGCCGTACCGGTGGGTGGAACGGCTGGTGTCCGACCTCGCCTTGTACGACAACGCCTACCTGATCAAGCTGCGGCTCAACGGGACGCTGCGGCTGCTGCCGGTGCCACCGACACTGATCCGCCCGTACCGCGGGAACTGGATCGCCCCGGAGTACTACGAGACAGCAGGCGGCCGGGACTTCGCGGTCGAGGACGTGGTGCACATCCATGGCTACGCCCCCGAGAACTTGACCTACGGGTCTTCGCCGATCGAGTCACTGCGGGAGTTGCTGCTGGAGTCGTCGGAGTCGGCGGCGCAGCGGGCAGCGATGTGGCGCGGCGGCGCGCGTGTGACGGGTGTGCTGAAGCGGCCGATGGACGCGCCGGAGTGGAGCGCGAAGGAGAAGGCCCGCTTCCGGGAGATGTGGCGGTCCTTCACGCAAGGCGGCGGCGCCGAAGGCGGCACGCCGATCCTGGAGGACGGCATGGAGTACGTGCCGGTCGGCATGACCTCCGAGGCGGCGCAGTACATCGACGCCCGCAAGCTCACCCGCGAGGAAGTCTCGGCGGCGTACTACATCCCGCCGCCGCTGATCGGCATCCTCGATCACGCCACCTACAGCAACATCAAGGAGCAGCACGCGCACCTGTACCAGGACACGCTCGGCCCGTGGCTGGCGATGCTGGAGCAGGAGATCGCCGCACAGATCCTGCCGGACCTGCCGGGCGACAACGCCAGCGTGTACTGCGAGTTCAACATCGCCTCCAAACTCCGCGGCTCTTTCGAGGAGCAGGCGGTCGCCGCGTCGACTGCCACGGGCGGGCCGTGGATGACCCGCAACGAGATCCGGGCCCGCAACAACCTGCCGGCCGTCGAGGGCGGCGACGAGCTGATCGTGCCGATGAACGTCACCGAGGGCGGCCTCGCCTCCCCGCGGGATACGGCGCCGGAGCCGGAGGCGCTCCCAAAAGCGCGCGGCCTGGCGCTGACGAAGTCGGCGGCCAGGCCCGATGACCTGGCCACCTTCGAGGAGGGCCGGGACGCACTGACGTCCGCCCTGGAACGGTGGACGCAGAGGGCGGCGGACAAGCTGCTGACGGCGGCCGGCGCCAAGGCGCAGGGCATGCCGGATCTGCTGGCGGTGTGGGCCGAGGGCCACGAGGACCGCCTCGCGCAGTTGTCGGCGCTGCTGGCTGAGCACGGGTACCGGCTGGCGCAGATCGGGGCCTGGGAGGTGCTGGACCGGTGGAACCCCGACGCGTCGGGCTGGACACCGGATGTGATGCTCGCCTGGATTCTGGCGGCTGCCGAGACGCACGCCGAGCAGCACGAGGAGGCCGGGCGCGAGGCGGTCGCCAAGGTCCAGGAGGAGGGCGGCGACAACTGGCCAAAGGCGCTGGCGGTCGCGGCGGCTGCGTGGGGGATCGCCGCCGCAGGGAGATCCCTGACCGCGGCCACCGAGCTGCGCAGCTTCGGCGGACACGATGCCGCATCCGCCTCGGGGCTGACACGCAAGGTGTGGCGGACGGGAGGCGCGACACCGCGCCCCTCGCACCGCGCGCTGGACGGGCAGAGCGTCGCCCTGGACGACGTGTTCGGCAACGGCTGCCGCTGGCCCGGCGACGGCACGGCGAAGGTCGGCGAGAAGGCGAACTGCCGGTGCCGCCTGGACTACGAGACGGGGTGAGCCGTGGCCATCACCGTCGTCGTCGGCCCGCCGTGCGCGGGCAAGTCGACCTGGATCAGCGAGCAGTGCCAGGCCGGGGATGTCGTCATCGACTTCGACAAGATCGCCCAGGCGCTGGGGTCGGAGCAGCCGCACGCGGCCCCCGAACCGGTCCGCGAAGTGGCCTTCGCCGCCCGCAAAGCCGGCATCAACCGCGTCCTGCGAGGCGTCGAGGCCGACGCGTGGATCATTCACACAAACCCGTGGCCAGGCCAGCTCGCCCGCTACGAGGATGCGGGAGCGCAGATCGTCGTCCTCGATCCGGGACTGGATGAGTGCCTGGCACGAGCCGCCGCAGACGACCGCCCCGAGGGCACCGAGGATGCCATCCGGCAGTGGTACGACCGCCCGCCGCTGGCCGACCTGGAGAAGAGGAGGGCAGCGGGTATGCGCACGAAGGACTTCGCCGCGAAGGTCAAGGCGGCCGGTCCCGTCGACGGTCTCGCCGAGGGCCAGTTCACCGCCCTGGTGTCGGTGTTCGGCAACGAGGACAGCATGGGGGACGTCGTCCGGCCGGGCGCGTTCACCGAGACGCTGGCGGCCTGGAATGAGAAGGGCGATCCGATCCCCGTCATCTGGAGCCACGCCTGGGGCGATCCGTTCGCGCACATCGGCACGGTGACCAAGGCAGTGGAGACGCTGCAGGGCCTGGAGGTCACCGGTCAGATCGACGACCTGGACGCCAACCCGACCGCACAGCAGGTCTACCGTCTACTCAAAGGGCGCCGCGTCACCCAGTTCAGCTTCGCCTACGACGTCACCGAAGGCGCGTGGGTGACGGACGACGACCACCCATGGGGCGGCTACTACGAGCTGCGGCGCCTGAAGCTGCACGAGGTCGGCCCGTGCCTGGTCGGCGCCAACCAGGAGACCGAGCTTCTGGCGGCGAAGGCGCACAGCATCGCCCGCGGCACCAAGGCCGGCCGGGTGCTCAGCCAGAAGAACTTCGAGACCTTGACCAGCGCCTACGAGGCGATCGGCGAGGTGCTCAGCAGCGCCACCCCCGAGAAGGCCGCCGTACCGAAGAAGACGACCGAGGCGTCCGGCCGGCCGGACACCGCAGCGGCTGACGGCTCCGAGCCCTCCGCCCAGCCTGCGAACGTCCCGCCCGCCCAGGCCCCCGACGACAGCGAGCTGTTCGCCCGCTTCCAGCAGTACCTGGCCGAGCACCCCGTCGCCGGCGGGACGGCCGCAACCGACAGCAGTACCGAGGACGAGACCACGCCGGATCCCCGCGAAGCGTCCGAGGACGCCGCCACGGCCGGTGCCGCCTCTGCCCGTCTGCGCACCGATCTCCAGCTCCTGGAGCTGGAGGCATCGCTCACGGAATGAGGACTGAGTACATGCCCACCGCGACCATCGAGGATCTGACCGGCCAGATGAAGCACGCGCTCACCGAAGCGCGCGCCATCGCCAAGAAGGCCGAAGACGAGGACAGGGATTTCACCCCGGAAGAGGCCGGCCAACTGCGCGAGCACATGGCCAAGGCCACTGAGGCCAAGGCCGCGATCGAAAAGGCCAAGGGCAATGACGAGCTGCGCAAGACGCTCGCCGACCTCGGTGACGACATCGCCCTGAACGCCAAGACCGACGACGACGGCCGCCGCCGCACGGCCTCCGGGTTCGACCTGCCCGACCGGCGCAAGTCGATCGGGCAGCAGTTCACCGACTCCCCCGAGTACAAGGCGCTGCTCGCGCAGGCGCCGTCCGGCCAGTTCGGGCAGAAGCAGCGCGTCCAGTCGGGCATGGCCGGCTTCAAGAGCCTGGTGACCGGCGCCTCGGACACTTCGGCGGGCGCCTGGGTGACCAACGACCAGATCGGCCTGCAGGTCGGCCTGGACGCCTTCCAGCGGCCGCTGCGGCTGCGGGATGTGGTCACCTCCGGCACCACCACGTCCGACACCGTCGAGTACGTGCGGGTCACCAGCGTGACCAACGCCGCCGCCCCCGTGGCCGAGGCCACGACGTCGGCGGCGCCGACCGCGCCGGGCGGCGCCGGTGCGCTGGTCAACGCGACCGGCGGCGGCTACAAGCCCGAGTCGGCGCTGGCCGCCGCGAAGGTCACCGCGCCGGTGAAGACCATCGCGCACTGGATCCCCGTCACCAAGCGGGCCCTGTCCGACGCCGCACAGATCAGGACGCTCATCGACGCCTTCCTCCGCTACGGACTGGAGGAGGAACTCGAAGACCAGATGATCCAGGGCGACAACACGGGCGAGAACTTCGAGGGCCTGGGCAACATCAGCGGCGTGCAGGCGCAGGCGTGGGACACCAACGCCCTGGTCACCCTGCGCAAGGCCAAGACGAAGGTGCGCACCATTGGCCGGTCGGTCGCCAACGCGTACCTGCTCAACCCGCAGGACGTCGAGACCATCGACCTGCTGACCGACAACGAAAACAGGTACTACTTCGGCGGCCCGTCCGGCACTGGCTCGGCGCAGCCGCTGTGGAACCTGCCGGTCATCGAGACCGAGGCCGTCCCGGCCGGCACCGGCTACGTCGGCGACTTCCGCAAGGCGATCCTGTGGGATCGCGAGCAGGCCACCATTCAGATGACTGACAGTCACCTGGACTTCTTCGTCCGTAACCTCGTCGCGATCCTCGCCGAGATGCGTGCGGCTTTCGGCGTGGTCCAGCCGAATGCGTTCGTCGAGATCGACCTGACCCCCTGATTCGGGAGGAGGACCGCTGTGCCGTACCTGGATCCCGCGGGCGGGAAGGCCCGTGAAGGCAAGCAGACCGCCGCAGTCACCAACGCTGCCGCAGCGACCGCGTCGGCAGCCGCCGGGTCGACGCCGACCAAGGCCGAGTACGACGCGCTGCTGGCCGACGTCAACGCGCTGCGCACCAAGCTCAACGCACTGCTCGCGGCGATGCGCACGTCCGGGCAGCTGGCGCCCTGACGTGCTGTTCACCCATCGCACCGCGGGAGGGCGGTGCCCGTGCGGCGCAGAAAACGCGGCGTGCGGACCGCCCTCCGACGTGGTGCCGGTCGATGCTCGAATCGAGGAGGTGGCCGCTGTGGGCGGGCCCCTGAAGAAGTACCGCGTCACGTCGCCGTCCGGCGCCGAGACCGTCATGAAGCTAAACGACGCGGACGCCGAGGCGCGCGGCCTGAGCGAGGCCGACCTCGCGGACGCGCCGGGCGCCGAGCCGGAGCCGGACGGGCCGGAGGAGAAGGCGGCCTCTGCCCAGAACAAGGCGCGGACCGCCGCGGCGAACAAGGGCCGCGGTGCCCGCGGTGGCGACTGACGAATTCCTCGCGGACCCCGCGGAGCTGTCCACGTGGACCGGCCGACCGGAGACGGACCCGAAGCTGCTCGCCGCGCTGCGGGCCGCCTCACGGCGCTTCCGCGGAGCAGTCGGGCACCGGATCACTTTGGTACTCGATGACATGGTGACGCTGGACGGCGGCGGCCGCACCTCGCTGCTGCTGCCGGTATGGCCCACCATCGCCGTCACCCAGGTCCGCGTCGACGGCACGGCCCTGGTGGCGGCCGCGGACTTCGACTGGTCAGAGGCTGGGCTGCTGCGGCGCCTGGGCTGCGGCCAGCGCTGGCCCGACCGGCTGCACAGCGTCGAGGTGACCTACAGCCACGGCTGGGCCGAGGTTCCCGAGGACATCCAGGAAGCCGTCATCGACCAGGCCCGGACCATGCTGGCGCTGCGGCCGGCGGTCCAGGCGATGCAGACCGGCGGGCAGACCATTACCTACGGGGCACAGGCCGCCGTGGGCGTCACCGACCAGTGGGCTCGGGCCGTGGCCCGCCACAAGGTCCGCACCAGCGGAGACGCCTGATGTTCTTCGATCAGATCGTGCGCGTGCGCGCCGGCGTGAAGACCGACCGTGGCGGCAACCAGGTGCCCGACTGGTCGCCGGGCGCCGTCTCCCGACTGACGGTGACGGACGTCAACGTACAGCCCAACACACAGGCCGAGGTCGCCGATTCGTCCCTGAGCGGTACGGCCAACCCGGCCCGGCGCGCGGTCATCACCGGCTGGCGAGTGCAGTCCGCGCCCGGCACCGCGCCCGACGTGCGGGCAGTCGACCGCATCGAGTGGCGCGGCCTGCTGCTGGAGGTGGAGGGCGAGGTCGCCGAATGGTCCGACCCCACCGACGGGTCGGTGCATCACGTCGAGTTCACCATGCAGCGCGCGACCGGATAGGAGGGCCCATGCTCGAAAGTCTGCGCCTGGACTATCAGGGCATACGCGCCTACTTGCGGGGCCCGGAGGTCCGCGAGTTCGTGGATACCCACGCTGCGCAGGTGGCGGCTCGGGTCCGAGCCTCACTGCCTGCCGATGTCGTGGTCACGGTGCGCTCCTACACCACCGACCGTGGCGCGGCGACGGTCGCCGTCGAAGACGTGCGGGCGATGGCGTGGCAGGCCCGCGACGGGCTGCTGACGCGAGCGGCCGGCGCGGCCGGCCTCGAGGTCAAGGCGTGGCAGCGGTGACAAAACCTCTGGTCGTCTTCGATGACGTCCAGGCTGCGGGGGCGCAGGTGCTGCGAACGGCTCTGGCGGGGCGGCCGGAGCCGTTCGCA
This sequence comes from Streptomyces rimosus, assembly GCF_008704655.1. Taxonomy (NCBI): domain Bacteria; kingdom Bacillati; phylum Actinomycetota; class Actinomycetes; order Kitasatosporales; family Streptomycetaceae; genus Streptomyces; species Streptomyces rimosus. The sequence goes on from NZ_CP023688.1 coordinate 5,431,155, forward strand.
GCAGGCGCAACGGTCGGCACGCGCGTGCCGGACGACCGCACCCCCGAGACGCCGCACTTGCCCTACGTCCTGGTCGCCAAGGACAGCGACGCACCGCACCCGTCCATGGCCAACGCCCGCTGCACTTTGCGGGTCACCGTGTGGGGCGAAGACGAGGATGCCGCGCACGACCTGGCGATGCTCTGCCAGGGCCTGCTGCTCATCCACTCCGGCCCGGTCATCCGCAGCGTGAAGCCCGGCACCGGCCCGCTGCCCGCGGTCGACCCGCCGACGGGCCTTCCCCTGAGCACGCTCACGGTGCTCGCCAACGTCCGGCCGCACGTCCTGGCCTGACCTGCTCTTTCGAACCGCGGCTGAACCCTTGACCCGAACCTTGAGGAGGACGCCGTGGCCGGCGACCCGAGTAACGCATCACTGTGGACCGATGCCGACGTGTACGTCGGCCCCGTCACGGCGGCCAACCCCGCCAACGCCAACGCCCCGTTCGGTTCCGACTGGGGGCTGGTGGGCCTGCTGGACGGCGACGACGGTATGCCGGAAAGCAGGGATGAGGACACGGACGACAAGTTCGCCTGGGGCGGCATCCTTGTGCGCACGTCGCGGAGCCACTTCAAGCTGACCAAGTCGTTCAGCGTGCTGGAGGACAACGCGGTGACCCGGTCGCTGATCTGGCCCGGATCGACCGAGTCGCAGATCATCGTGCCCGTGCCCGTCCCGGTGAAGATCGGGTTCGAGGTGCGGGACTCCGGTACCGGCAAGATCAAACGGCTCATCACTCGCCGCCACGCCATCGTCGAGGTCGACGGCGACGTGGACGAAAACGAGACCGACCTGACCAAGGTCACCCTCGTAGCCACGATCTTCCCGGACGGCTCGAAGGTCTTGTTCGACCGGCAGGGCACGCCGGTCCTGCAGTCCCTCGCCGTGGCCCCGTCCACGCAGTCCGTGGCGGTGGGCGCCATCGCGAGCCTGACCGCGACGGCCACCTATGACGACACCTCCACTCAGGACGTGACCACCACGGCGACCTGGACGTCCAGCGCGCCGACGAAGGCCACCGTAACGGCCGGCTTCGTCAAGGGCATCGCGACCGGCAGCGCCACGGTGACGGCGGCCTACAGCGGCCAGACCGCTACCTGCGCCGTCACGGTGACCTCCTCCTGACCGCCGGGGCGCGGGTGTTCGTCGCGGTTCGGCCGCGCCCCGGTGCACCCCCTCTAACCGCGACCAACCGCGACAGGAGAGAAGCTGTGACTCGCATCCAGATTCTCGAACTACCCACCTTCTACCGCGAAAGCGGCGACGACGAGACACCGTTCGTTGTCATCATCGACCAGGCTGGCCCATCGCTCATCTCCGTCGACGAGGCCAGCCGCCTGCACCTGGCAGAGAAGATCGGCGCGCGCGCCGTCCTTGTCTTCGAGGACAGTATCGAGATCCCGGGCAGCCGGATCGCCGTGCCTGGTGACGGGCAGGCTCCGTCAGGCACGGCAGAGATGTAGGGGCGGGCATGTCCATCTCCTGCACAGACGCCGAGATCCAGGCCCGGGCCGTACACCTCGGCCTCATCCAGGACGGCGAGGAGCTGCCCCGGCAGCTGCGCAGCCGCGTGGTCGCCTCCCTCATGCAGGAACGCCGCACGCAGAAAGCGCCGGCCGCCGAGGGGGAGCCCGCACGCGTCCGGCTGGCCCAGACGATCGTCGTGCAGCCGGGCGGCTCCATCCTCATCGACGGCGAGGAGCTGCCCTGGTTCGCAGGCCAGGACCCCATCGACGTCCATGTCCAGCACGACGGCAGCGGCAGCGTCCGCCTGACGCTGCTCGCCGACTCCGTACAGATCACCCCGCGCAAGCCCGACAGTGAGAGCGAGACCGCATCATGACCACCCGAACCGCGACGAAGCACGCCGACGACGAGGTCTTCGACTTCAACCTGAACGCCGTCGAAGCCGAAGTCGAACTGCGCCCCTTCCGCTTCTTGTGGGGGCCGAAGAACCGTCGCTTCACCATGCAGCACGCCGAGGAACTGAACGTGTGGCAGCTCATGGAGCGCGCCGACGGCGGCGATGTCGGCGCCGTGCTGAGCGCCCTCGAGACCGGCCTGGGCAAGGAGGAGTGGACCGCCTTCCGGGAGATCCCGATGCCGCAGTACAAGATGAAGGCGCTCTTCGAGGCGTACAAGCAGCACTGCGGCATGGGGGAATCCGGGGCCTCGTCAGGCTCCTGAGGGAGCACGGCGAGGCCATCGAGGCCGATCTGCGCCAGTACTACGGCGTGCGGCTGTCGGACCTGTTCCGCGGCCGCCTGACGTGGCGGGAGCTGCGCGTGCTGCTGCGCCAGCTCCCAGCCGCCGCCCGCACCTGGATCGCGCTCGGCCAGGAGGATCAGCTCTGGGGTCTGTCCGAGCATCTGCAGGCCATGGCCGTGGACGAGCTGCGCATAGCGAACTGGCAACGGGAGAATGAGGGCCGGGAGAAGTCCAAGCAGACCAAGCATCCCAAGCCCATCCCGCGGCCCAGCAGCAAGCGGGATAAGACCGCCGCTGAGAGCCCGGAGCGCAAGGCTGCCCGCACGGCGGCGCTGGAGCGGGCAGCGGCCCGCCGCGCGGCCATCGCCGCAGGCGAGATCACCTGACGTAACGCACAGCCGAGGGGGTGCCCATGCCCTCCGTCGGCTACGCCACACTGCAGATCATCCCGTCGGTGCGCGGCATCGGCGATGAACTGCGCCGCCAGCTCGTCGGCCCGTCCGCCGACGCCGGCCAGGAGGCCGGGGAGTCGGCGGGCGGGGGGCTGAGCGACAAACTGAAGAAGGGCGCGGCCGCTGCGGGCGTGGCGGCCGGCGCCATCCTGGTCAAGGGCCTCGTCGACGCCATCGGCCAGGCGGACGTCACCAGCAAGCTGCAGGCGCAGCTCGGCACCTCGAACAAGGTGGCGTCCGCGCAGGGCAAGCTCGCGGGGAAGCTGTACAGCTCGGGCGTCACCGGTTCGTTCGAGGAGGCGGCGGACGCGATTCGCTCGGTGGTCTCGGCGGGCCTGGCTCCGCCGAACGCCACCAACGCGCAGCTGCAGTCGATGGCCACCAAGGCGTCGGACGTGGCGGGCACGTTCGGCGAGGAGCTGGGTGGTGTCACCAACGCCGTCGCGCAGTTGATGCGCACCGGGTTGGTGAAGAACGCGAACGAAGCGTTCGACCTGATCACCGCCGGGTTCCAGTCCGGGGCCAACAAGGCCGAGGACTTGCTGGACACGATCAATGAGTACAGCACTCAGTTCCGGCGCCTGGGCCTGGACGGGCCCACTGCCATCGGGCTGCTGACCCAGGGCCTGAAGGCGGGCGCGCGTGACGCCGACCAGGTCGCCGACGGCATCGGCCAGTTCGGCGAGCGGGCCCTGGCCGGCGGCACCGCAGTGGACGAGGCGTTCGAGAGCATCGGGCTCAGCTCCTCGGACATGGCCGCGAAGATCGGCAAGGGCGGGGCGTCGGCAGCCGGCGCTCTCCAGCAGACGCTCGACGCGATGCGCGGCACCAAAGACGAGCAGGTCAAGCTCAACGCCGCCGCCGCGCTGTTCGGCGACCCCGGCAACGTGATGGGCGCTGCTCTATACGCGCTTAACCCGGCCAGCGCCGCCGCCGCGTCGGGCATGAACAAGACCGCGGGCGCCGCCGGGCGGCTGGGGAACACCTTGCGCAGCGGTCCGGCCTACGAGCTGCAGGTGTTCGCCCGCACCCTGCAGCAGTCCCTGGTCGACTTCCTCGGCGGCAAGGTACTGCCCGTCCTGGGGCAGGTCGGCGCGTGGGTCAACGCCAACGTTCTGCCGCCGCTGTCCGGTCTGGCGTCGATCGTGGGTGCCGTCCTGGTGCCGGTGCTGACCGGGCTGTGGAACGTCGGCACCGGAGTGGTCGGCTGGCTGCAGTCCATGGGCACGTGGCTGATCCCCATCGGCATCGCCGTGACCGGCCTGACCGTGGCCATCACCGCGCAGCGCATCGCCGTCGCGCTGACCACCGCGGTGTTCTCCGTCTACCGCGCCGCGATCCTGGGCTGGGCCGCGGTGCAGCGCGGCGCCATCGTCGTCCAGGCCGCCTTCAACGCGGTCATGAACGCCAACCCGATCATTCTGATCATCACGGCGATCCTGGCGCTCGGCGCCGCCGTGGTCGTGGCGTACCAGAAGGTCGGCTGGTTCCGCACCGCCGTACAGACCGCCTGGGCAGGCATCCAGACGGCCGCGCTGTGGGCCTGGACCAACGTCCTCCAGCCCATGTTCGCCGCCTTCCGCGCCGGGCTGGCGGCGATCGGCGCGGCCGCGTCCTGGCTCTGGACGACGATCCTTGCGCCGGTGTTCTCGTTCATCGGGACCGCCGCCCGCATCCTCGCGACGATCATCGCGTTCGTCGTCGCGGGACCCATCATCCTCGCCGTCCGGGCGATCGGCGCGATCTTCTCCTGGCTCTGGGTGAACGTCATTTCACCGGTCGTCGGATGGATCGGCGCCCGCGTCTCCTGGCTCAACACGAACATCATCCAGCCGAACATCCTGGCGATCCGGCTGGCCGTCTCCGCGGTGGGGGCCGGATTCTCCTGGCTCTGGCGTTCGATCATCCAGCCGGTACTGGGGTGGATCGCGTCGAAGGCGATCTGGCTCTGGACTTTTGGGATCAAGCCCAGCTTCGGCCTGCTGCGCCAAGGACTGGACGCCGTCGGCGGCGCGTTCTCGTGGCTGTGGCGCTCGATCGTTCAGCCCGTTCTGGGCTGGATCGGCGACAAGGCCGGGTGGCTCTGGCGCAACGCGATCAAGCCCGCGTTCGATCTGATCGGCCGCGGCGTCGCCGCGGTCGGCCGCAGCTTCGAGGACGCGAAGAACTTCATCGGCCGGGCGTGGGGCCAGCTCGAGAGCATCGCGAAGAAGCCGGTTCGCTTCATCATCGGCACTGTCTACAACAAGGGCATCGTCCCCACCTGGAACTTGATCGCGGGCGCGTTCGGCGCCCCTGAGATCAAGGCCATGGACATCCGGGGCTGGGCACGCGGCGGCCCGGTCCGCGGTCCGGGTACCGAGCGGTCCGACTCGGTACCGGCCTGGCTGTCGAACAACGAGCACGTGTGGACCGGCAAGGAGGTGCGCGGCGCGGGCGGGCACGGCGCCGTCATGGGCCTGCGCCGGCTGGCCTCCTCCGGGCGCCTGAACCTGAAGGGCGGCCTGCCCGCGTTCAAGGACGGCGGCGGCCTGTTCGGCTGGATCGGCTCGGCGGCGTCCACCCTCAAGGGCTGGGGCTCGGCCGCCTGGGACAAGGTGAAGTCCGCCGCGTCCTGGCTGGGGGAGACGATCGAGGCGTCCGCGCGGGCGGGCGTCAAGAACATCGTGGACCCGCTGCTGGCCAAGCTGCCGGGCGCCGACACCGGGTTCGGCAAGATGATCCGCCGGATGCCCACGAAGATCGTGGATGCCATCTTCGGGTACTCCAAGAAGGCCGACGAGAAGGGTGCGGCGGTCGGTGCCGCGGCGGCCGGTCCGGGTGCGCTGGGCAAGTGGATCGCGCAGGCCATGCGCATCACCCACGTCCCGGCGTCGTGGGCGGGGCCGCTGCGCACGCTCATCATGCGCGAGTCCGGCGGCAACCCCAAGGCGATCAACCTCTGGGACAGCAACGCCAAGGCGGGCTACCCGTCGCAGGGTCTGATGCAGACGATCCCGCAGACGTTCGCCGCCTACCGGCTGAAGTCCCTGCCGAACGACATCACGCACCCGATCGCCAACATCGTGGCAGGCATCCGCTACATCCTCTCCCGCTACGGGTCGATCTTTAAGGTGCAGCAGGCCGTCGGCAGTACGCCCAAGGGCTACGCCTCCGGCGGCCGGCCGCGGGCCGGGGAACTGGCCTGGGTCGGCGAACGCGGCGCCGAGCTGGTGCGCTTCGGCTCCGGCGGCGCCACGGTCTACGACCACCGCACGTCGATGTCCATGGCCGCGGGCCTGGGGGCGCGCGGGTTCGCCAAGGGCACCCCGGCGGCCCGTGCCCGCTCCGAGGTCGGCGGCGACCTGGCGAAGTTCACGAAGTCGCTGACCGGGTCAGCTGCCTCGATCGCCTCGGCGACCAAGGAACTGGCCAAGGACTTGGCGGCGGCGGGCGGTGCGGGCAAGCGCCTGGCGGCGAACACGAACCGCACCTCGGCCAGCCTGCAGGCGCTGGCCAAGCAGCGGGATGCGCTGTCCTCGACCATCTCCAAGGCGAAGGCGGCGGCCGCCGACCAGTCCAAGGTGGCGTCCGACTACCTGGGGCTGGGGCAGATCGGCGAGGTCAAGACGATCGGCGACGTGATCGGGCGGCTGCAGGAGCGGCAGGCCGCGGTCAAGTCCCGTGAGCAGGACTTCGCGGCGCTGTCGAAGAAGGGCCTGTCGAAGTCGGCGATCACGCAGTTGTCCGCGCTCGGCCTGGACAGCCCGCTGGCGTCCATCCTCGCCGGGGCGTCCAAGACGGATCTGGCGCTGTTCGACAAGCTGCTCGCGCAGAGCGGCGGCCTGGCGACCAGCTACGGCAACACGGTCGCCGACGCCATGTACGACAGCGGCAAGCAGGCGTCCAAGGGGTTCCTGACCGGGCTGCTCGGCCAGCAGAAGCTGCTGCAGAGCGCCATGAACACCATGGGCGCGGCGCTGGTGCGCGGCATCAAGTCCGCACTGAAGATCAAATCCCCGTCGCGGGTGATGCGCGACGAGGTCGGCGCGCAGGTCGGCGCCGGTCTGGTCGCGGGCATGGACGGCACCACCCCAGCGGTTGCGGCAGCGGCCGCCCGCATGGCCGACACCGCGGCCGGTGCCGGATGGCGCTCTCCCGAGGTCGGCTCTGCTGCGGGCTCCGGCTCCGGGCTGCCGCGTGAGGTGGTTCTGTCCGGGCCGCTGTACCTCGAAGGCGGCGAGTTCGCCGGCATCGTGCGCGGCGTCGTCCGCGAGGAACAGGACGCGCTGGTCATGCAGGCCGGTGCCGGAAGGAGGTCATAGATGGCCATCGTCATCAACCCGAGCATCCCCCCGCCGGCGCCACCGGTGGAGGCGGTCAGCCCGGACGGCATCCTCACCGCGCGCCGGGACGACGCCTACGCCGGGGTGTACCTGATCGCCGACTACACGGCTGCATCCCCGCCTCCGGCGCGGGTGCGGTTCGTGCGGGTCGGCGCGGACGGCACGGTGGCCGAGGTGCGCGGCGGGGACGCGGCCTGGGCGCCGGGTGGCATGGCGGTCGCCTACGACCACGAGGCCCCGCTCGGCGCCGCCTCCGTGTGGTTCGCCTACCCGGTCGATGCCTCCGGCATGATCGGCGCCCCCAGCCAGGGGGTGGCCCTGGCAGTGCCGGAGCCGGACGCGCCGCAGGACGTGTGGCTCAAGAGCATCACCGAACCGGGCCTGTCGATGCGAGTGCTGGTGCTGGCCTGGCCGCAGATGGAGTACGGCGAGAGGCAGGAGCGGTTTGACGTGCTGGGGGCCTCGGCGCCGGTGATGCGGGTGGACGCCTGGTCACTCCCGACATCCACCGTGACCATCGAGACGGCGACGCTGGACGAACGCCTCGCGCTGCGCTCCCTACTGACGACAGGCACGACCGTGCTGGCGCAGACCCGCGCCGAGTACGGCCGCGAGGACACCTACTGGGTACCCGGAAAGATCACGGAAACGATGCCGGGCGACGCAGGCGACCCGCACCGCACGTGGGAGGTCCCAGTGACCGCCGTGGACCGGCCGCCCACCATCGACACCCCACTGCGCATCCCGGGCCGCTCATACGCCGATTCGGCGGTGCCGTGGCCCACCTACGCGGACCGCACGGCGACCGGGCAGACGTACCACGCGGTGACCACGGGCGGCGGGTGAGGCGCCGTGTGGCCCGTCTCTCGGCGCTGGGATCCGGCCTTGCGCCACGCGCACCGCATGACCGCCCGCGCCACCATCCTGCCGCCGGTCGGCGCGCCGTTCACCGCCCGGCTGCTGTCGTGGTCAGTGACCGCCGACCGCACCGCCCAGACCCGCCGTACCCTGCAGGCCACCCTGGCGCCCGGCACTCGCCAGGCCCTGGACGGCGTCACCGTCCAGGGCGGCTACCTGCAGCTCGACGTCGGCTTCGACTACCTCGACGGGTCACAGGAACTGGTCCCTCAGGGCCTGTTCCGCCTCGACTCGGAGGACGCGGAGCGGCCCGACGGCGGCCTCGCGGCGCAGGGCTACGGCCGCGAAAAGGTGGTGGCCGACGACAAGTTCCTGGCCCCGCGCACCGAGCCGGCCAACTCCAGCGCCCTGGATCTGATCGAGACGCTGCTGACGGAGTCGGTGCCCACGGCCACCGTGCACCGCCGCACCACCCGCGACGCCGCGGTGCCGCGCACCACCTGGGAGCGCGAGAGATGGGAGGCGATCGACGGCACCGACGCGTCGCTGGCCCGTTCCATCGGCGTGGAGGTGTGGGCAGACGGGCGTGGCCAGTTCGTCATCACCGCCGTGCCGACCCTGGCCGACCCGCCGGTGTGGACGGTCGACGAGGGGCCCGGAGGTGTCCTCATCAAGGCGTCGCGGTCCTCGTCTACCGAGGGCGTCAACAACATCATCGTGGCCGTCGGGGATGGCGCCAACGGCTCGACTCCGGTCGGGCCGCTCATCGTCCGCGACACCGACCCCACCTCCCCGACCCGCGTGGACGGCCCGTTCGGCAGGCGCCCACGCTTCTACTCCTCACCGCTGCTGACCACGCTCGCGCAGGCCGACACCGCCGCCCGCTCCCTGCTCGCCAACTCGCTGGGGCTGGCCTCCGGGCTGTCCTTCTCGGCCGTCCCCAACCCGGCGCTGGAGCCGGGCGACGTGGTCCTGGTCAAGACCGGTGGCCCAGCGGAGCTGCACATCATCGACAAGATCACGCTGTCCTCCACCGGCGCCATGACCTGCGAGACCCGATCCACCAAGGCCGACGACGGAGGCACCACTTGAATCTGATCGATGCGCTGCTGCCGCGGGCCAGCAACCCCACCGGCGGCAGTGCCGTCGTCTCGGCCGTCAACACGGACGGGACCGTCGACATCAGCGTGGACGGCGCCACCGTGCCCGCGGCCTGCCTGGAGGGCTACGCCGACCGAACCCCCGGTGACGTGGTGTTCGTCCTGCCCGTGCGCGGCGGCTACGTCGTGATCAACCGCTTCTCCACCAGCTAAGGAGTCGCCCGTGCCCACCACCCCTGTCGGCAGCGCCCCTTATCCGGCAGGCGCCGACGCCGACGACGTCCCCGCCGACATGATGGCGCTCGCCCTGTGGGCCTCCACCCGCGTGGTCATGACCTTCGCCGACGCCGCCGCGCGCGACGCCGCGCTGACCTCGCCGACGCCCGGCATGGTCGCCTGGCTCTCCAGCCCCGGATCACTGACCGTGCGGACCGCAACGGCCTGGCGCACTGCCTGGTCGGCCATCTCCTGGATCGACATCACGTTGTCCAGCGGCTACGAGACCTACGGCACCACCCCGCAGGCGGCCATCGACGGCGGAAACTTCATCGTGCTGCGTGGCGGCGTACAGAAGACCACCGGCACCCAGCTGGCCAACGGCGAGGTCATCGGGACGATCCCCTCCGCCCTCGGCAACCCCCTGTCCGGGGACTACCCGATCGCCATGCAGTACCTTTCCAGCTCGGCCAGCCGCCTCTACGTCGCCACCGGGCGGACCCTCACCTACTTCGGCGTCAACACCGGCTGGATCAGCCTCAACGGCGTCCGCATCCCCCTCGCTTAGGAGATCGGCACATGCGCTACCAGTACGGGGGCGACGGCGGAAGCGTTGTCACCGACGCCGCGGGCAACGCCGTGGCCGGCCGCCCCGGCACCGTGTGGACCGCCCGCACCGGCGGCTCCCAGGTCACCGACCTCCTCGACATGGCGGGCAGCCCCACCGGCGGCACCATCACCACCGACAGCCGCGGCCGGCTGCTGTGGCAGGGCCCGGACGCCGTCACCTCCGCACTGTGGTGGGATCCGGGCGACGGCGGCCCGCGCTGGGCTGTCACCCCCACCGAGGTCGACCGCGTTGCTCGCCAGCAGGTCGACACCTACGCCGTGCCGTTGTCGGTGGTCGGGGAGGCGGGCGGCGTCGCCGAGTTGGACGGGGGCGGTCACGTGCCAGCCGCGCAACTGCCGGACATGTCGGCGTCCTACGTGCCGCGTCCGGCGGGTGGCCAGGCCGGGGACGCGCTGGTACGCGGTGCGGACACCAGTGTGTTCTGGGCCCGCCTGGACACGGCCACCGTCTCGCCGTGGGAGGCGCTGGAGGCGATGCCCGGCCCGCGCTGGATCGCGCACCGCGGCGGCTCCCTCCTCGCCCCGGAGAATTCGATCGAGGCGATGCGGATGGCCGTGGAGCTGAACGCCGACGCGATCGAGATGGACGTGTACAAGGTCGCCGATGGCGGGCTGTTCGTCATGCACGACGCCACCGTGGACCGCACCACCAACCTGACCGGAAGCCAGGCGACGGCGTTGACGGTGCCCGCCGCGCTCCGCGGCCGGATCGACGCGGGCAACTGGTTCGCCAACACCTGGCCCTCCGACCTGCGCATCCCGCTGTTCGCCGATGTGCTCGCCGAGGTCGGCAACACGGTGCCGCTGATCGTGCACTGCAACAACGCCGGTTCCGGCGCGGCCGCGGTCGCCGAGATCCAGCGCCAGGAGCTGGGCGAGGCCGTGCTCATCATGGCGTGGAACGAAACCGAACTCGCCGATGCACGGGCCGCGGGCATCCCCAGCTGCCTCCTGGACGCCGACGGCGTACTGTCCGGGCAGACCTACGCCGGGCTCATCGCCGCGGGCACCACCTACCTCGGCGTCGACTACTCGCAGGCCACCAACGCCACCATCAACGCCGCTGCGGCCGCGGGCCTGCGCGTGCTGGTCTACACGGTCAACCGCCGCAGCCACTTCGCCGCCCTGCCCACCACCGGCTCCGTGTGGGGCGTCATCTCGGACGATCCCTGGTACGTGCGCGGCAGCACCCCCACGCGCACCACGGATTTGTTCGGCGCCGGGACGTTCTTCCACGGGACGCCGACCATCACCGACAGCGGCGACTACCGCGGCTTTTTCCAGACCGGCAGCCCATCGTGGTTCGGGCAGGACGCGTCCGGCACGCTGCTGTCCGCCAACTCCGGCTACACCAGCACGCTGCAGGGCTACCTCGGCCCGCTGGGCACCTTCACTCTCGACGTGGACTTCGTCATCGACGTGGCCGACTACGCGACCGCGAGCATGCAGATCATGCTGTCCGTCGGCGACAAGGAGTTCGACGACCAGGGCGGGGGAGCGGCCAACCCCAACGGCTACAACATCCTGATCCGCAGCAACGGCACGATCGACGTGTACAAGCTGACCGGCGGCACCCCCACCAGCGTCGGCACCGTCGCCACGGCCGCCATCACCGCGGGCACCACCCAGCACCTGAAGGTGCAGGTCACCGCAACGCAGCTCATCATCACCCGCACCAACATCGCGGCCCCGAACAGCCTGACGGTCACCGACTCCACCTACCGCGGCGGCATGTATCCGCACCTCGGCGTGCGCGACACCAAGACCCGCTGGGCAAACCTGACCATCACCTGACCTGCTCCGCGCGCTACCCAACGCCCCTGCAACGGGGCCTTTTTCATGCCCGGAAAGGGGCCCACCTTGAAACTCGTCACCAGGGCACAGCTCGGCTGGCCCGCCTCTGCCGCGCCCGCGCAGGCGACCACGAGAGGCGTGAAGGTCCACTACGAGGGAACGCCTGTCTCGACGCGGCTCCTCACCGACCACGCCGCGTGCATCGCCGAGTGGAAGGCCATCAGGGCGTCACACCTGGCGAACAAGACCGAGAACTACAGCGATGTCGCCTACAACTACGCTGCCTGCCCGCACGGCTACCTCCTCGAAGGCCGCGGCATCGGCAAGCGCACCGGCGCCAACGGCAACCAGGACTTGAACCGCGCCCACTACGCCATCGTCGGCCTGGTCGGCAGCAGCGGCCTGGTCACCCCCACCGACGCCATGCTCGGCGCGATCCGCGACGGCATCGACCTGCTGCGCCAGCACGGCGCCGGACCTGAGATCAAGGGGCACCGCGACGGATACGCCACCACCTGCCCGGGGGCGTCGCTGTACGCCTGGGTACAGAAGGGCGCCCCGCGGCCCGGAACCACCACACCACCCACGGAGGATGACGTGTCCCTCACCGCAGCCCAGGCCAAGCAGCTCGCCGAACTGCACGACGTGCTCGTGCCCTACGCCGGCTGGCAGTACAAGGGCAAGGACGAAGAGACCGACGCCTACGCCTACCTCCGCGGCACCAACGCCTCGGTGAAGGCGGTCGACGCCAAGGTCTCCGCCCTCAAGCCCGTCGACCTCACCGACGCGCAGATCGCCGCGCTCGCGGAGAAGGTCGCCGCCGCCCCGGGACTGGCCGACGCCATTGCCGAGAAGGTTGCCCAGAAGATCGCCGATCGGCTCGCCGAATAGCGCTTCGGGGCGCCCCGAACTCACATCTACCAGCAGAAACGGACCCGCCATGCCCGACGTGACCACCATCAGCAAGACCGCGCAGACCTACGCCAGAGACCTCGCCGAACGCGTCATCTGGACGTTCCTCGTCGCCGCCGGAGGTGTCGCCCTCGCCGCTGGCCCTGGCGACATGTTCAACGTCACCTTCTGGGAGACGGTCGGCACCGCCGGGATCGCCGCAGTCGGCTCCCTCATCAAGGGCGTCCTGGCCCGCGTTATCGGCGACAAGAACAGCGCCTCAACCGCCACGGAGGTGTGAGTGCGCGCGGCGGCCCGGCGGCTTCGTGAGCACTTGGGCCGCCGCGGGGCTTTCCTGCTCATCCTCGGGACCGGCAAGACGTGCTGGGGGATCGGTTTCCTCGTTGAGGACCAGCCCCATCCTGTCGGCCTGGATCTGCTGACGCGTGTCGCGCCGCTGCACTGTTGGGCGTGGCTGTGGATCGTCGCCGGGCTCACCATGCTCGTCTGCGCCTGGCTCAAGGTCGGCCGGGACGGGCTCGGTTTCGCGGTCGCCCTCGTACCCCCCACCACCTGGGCCACCGCCTACACCGTCGCCGTCGTATCCGGCGACTACCCCCGCGGCGGATACGCCGCCATCTGGTACCTGACCTCCCATGTCGGGGTCATCCTGTGGGCGGCGACGGTGCCCGAGCACTCGGTCCCCCCAGCGCCGCGCGCCCGGAGAGGCAAGGGCGCATGAATATCTGGGCAGGCGTGATCGGCACGTTGGGCGTGGTGCTCGCCGCCTGGTTCGCCGCACGAGCCACGAGAGCCGCGGCGCAGGCCACGGCGGAAGCATCCCGGGCAGCAGCCCAGGCCGCGGCGGAACCGGCACAGCGCGAGCGCGACTTGGAGGCGTTCAAGGCCATAAGGGACGACATGCAGGAGGAGATCCGTGACCTGCGCACCGAGACCACCAGGCTGCGCGCGGTGGTCCGCGCGTTCGCCGGGTACGTGGGGGAGCTGACCCTGCAGATGCGCGCCGGGGGCATCGCCCCGTCCACGCCGCCCGACCTCGTCGACGAGTACAACCGCACCGGAGTGTGACGTCATGCCCGACCAGCCCGCGCCGCAGCCCGCCGAGCCGCGCATCGACGAAACCGCCGGAGACATCGGCTCGCTGGTGCGCCTCGGCGTCGTCGACCCGCCGCCCGTGCCGTCCCCGGAGCCGCCACCACCGCCCACCGAGACCCTCGACGCGCCCACGTGACCGCGCCCCGCCCCTGCTCCGGCAGGCGGCGGGGCGCATCGGCGTTTTGGAGTAGCAGGACGGCCGGTGAGGTGGGCTCAAGTCCCACACCCCGAAGGGCGCTGCGAACGCTCACCGGCCGCGAACACACCGTAGACCGGGGCACCAGTCGCTGTCAGCCCCTCGCGCCACACTGTTCACGCGCTGCTGAGCCCGCCCTCGCCGTAGTCGTGCGGCCGCCCGCCGCGCCATTCCACCCATGCCGGGTCGTCGAGCAGCGGCTCGGCGTCGGGCAGCCCGGCCCGCCGCAGGAACTCCACGACATCCGCGTCGCTGTGCGCGAGGCCGAGGATCGTGCCGTCGGCGCGCACCCGCCGCCCGCCCGTCGGGGACGGCTCCTGGATCACGATGCGCGCGGCCATGTGACCAGCCTGCGGGAGGGTGGGGCGGGGCGCATCCGGGGCGATTACCCAGTCGCGGAAGCTTCGGCTTCCAAGCGGCGTTTCGCCAGGTAGGCTCGCTGCCTGCGGATATGGCATGCCCGGCACACCCGCACACCGTTCGGGCGAACGCGGGTGTTTTCGGGGGTGAACTCGTGGCCGTGCTTACAATGCGTCGTCATCGAGCGCCAGCTCACCTTCGTGTGGGGCGAGCGCAATCGATTCTGGCTTGACGTCACCGCTTCAAGGTGAGCGGGGTTGATGCATCGGCGGTGAAGGCACATACCACCAGGGCACTCGGCATCTCGGTTGTGGCACACGTGGTCGATCACGAGACCCTCTGGTACCGGACCGTTTGCCAACTCGTAGGAGACGCGGTGCGCGTAACCACTCTTGCCGCCAGCGAGGCCGAAGGACCCATAACCGGAAGTCGGATTGACCGAACCTGTCCATATGATGCATCCGCCAGGAGCCGGGACTCCGCGTGCGAACAGGCGATCCCGTAGGGACTGCCGAACTTGGGGGCGGAACTTCCCGTCCTTTTTGAGTGCGTAGACGTGACGCTGGTAGCAGTTCTTGCAGCGCTGCCGCACGAGTTCCTGTCGCCAAACTTCGGAGCGGGGCTTCCCGCAGCCGACGCAAAGATCGTCGGCTGAACAGCCCCCGGGTATGACAAGCTCTTGCATAGCCGTACTCCTGACCTGATCAGGCGGTTCGGTTAGGCCCCGTGCTGTGCTTGCACCACAGGATGGGGCCGCTGTGCTGCCGCTTCCTTTCGTATGATATAGGCATCTATTCGCGCTGCTCGCTGGCTGCGGCGGCGCTGCTTGAACCGCCCCGCCGGAACAGCGACCGCGCGGGGCGGACGGCTACCTGGAGGTCACGTTGACCCGAATGCTGTTCTGGCTCGACAAGGCAGTCCTGAAGGTATGGAATCTCCTGGCGGACGCATGCGACGCGGCCATCCATGGCGGTCGCCTCAAGAGCGACTACCGCGTCTCCTTCCCCGGCGGTCTGACGGTAGACCGAGTGGAGCGCGGACGTCAGGTGCGCTGGTGGGTCAACGGCGAGCCGGTGACTGAGTCCACGGCCAAGGCCCGCCTGCAGGTCGCCGAGAGCGCTAGCCGACACCGGCGCCCCTAAGCAGCCGTCACCAGCTCCGCGCGTACCGCCGCGGCCCACGCCTCCAGCAGCCGCTCGTACTCCGCCTGCTCCTCCGGCCACAGCGGACGGCCGGAGCGCGCCGCCATGAACGCGCGGATCGCGTCGTTCGCCTCGGTGGCCGTCATGGGGTGGATCTTACGGGCGGGGGGTGACAATGCACCCGGCTCATCACACAGATCCGGCCTCGCCCCATACCCTGACAGTGACGAAGCTGCAGGAAGGGGCAAGGCCGTGTCTTTCGATGGTACCCCGGACCCGTTCGCCGACCCGCTGGCGTTCGGACAACGTATGCAAATCCTCCGCGAACGCCGCGGCATGAGCCGACCACTCGTAGCCGGCCTCCTCGGCAAATCCCCCTCATGGGTGAAGCAGATCGAAACCGGGAAGCTCCAGGTTCCCAAACTGCCCACCCTGCTCCGCATCGCCGAGATTCTCCGGGTTCGCGACCTCGCCGACCTTGCCGGTGACCAGAGCGCTCCCGTCGACCTATTCATCGGCCCCGGCCACCGGCGTCTGCCCGCCGTGCGCGACGCCATCGACGCCTACCCCCTCGCCGCCGAACGCGAGGCACCCCCAGCCGCGCACCTCCAGGCCCGCATCGCTCGTGCCTGGGCGGCCCGCCACCAAGCCCCCAATCACCGCGACGTCATCGGCGCCCTGCTGCCCGACCTTATTCGCGACGCGCAACTCGCAGCCCGGCAGGCCGACACGGCCGCCGCCCGCCGTACCGCCCAGGCCGCGCTTGCCGAGGTGTACAGCCTCACCCAGTTCTTCGTCGCCTACCAGCCAGACAGCAGCCTCCTGTGGCGCGTCGCCGAGCGCGGCATGGTCGCCGCACAGGAGAGTGAGGACCCGCACGCCATCGCCCTTGCAGCCTGGCTCACCGTGCAGGCCCACCGCGACAGCGGGCGCTCTCACTTCGAGGCCGCTGACGCTGTGAACCTGCAGACCCTGCGCTTCCTCGAACCGCTGCTGCCCGACGCCGACGACGACTTGCTGGCTGCCGCTGGCGCGCTCAAGTTCGAGGCCGGTTACACCGCGGCCCGCCGTGGCGACAGTGGCGCCGCATGGGGCTACTGGGACAAGGCCCGCGTCATGGCCAAACGATTGCCCGAGACCTACTACCACCCCGCCACTTCTTTCTCGCGCGCCATCATGGGCGCCCACGCCGTAACCATCGCCGTGGAACTGCGCGCCGGTGGGGAATCGGTGCGCCAGGCCGCCGCCGCGGACTCCACTGTCATCCCGTCCCGGCCGCGCCGCGCCCGTCACCGCATCGAAGAGGCCCGCGGCTACCAGCTCGACGGGCAGCCCGACACCGCGCTCGCCACCCTCGACAAGGCCCACGAAGCCGCACCCGAGACGATCCGGTACAACGGCTACGCCCGCCGCATCATCCTTGAGGAGACCGAGGCCAGGCATCCCGAGCGCCGCCGCCGCGCCTGCGACCTTGCCGTGAAGGTCGGCCTGCTGGCCGCATAGGCACCCGAACGGCGATGCGAGGGGCAGGAATCCTGCCCCTCTCCCGAATTGGCGCGCCCTACGGTCGGATCAGACCTGATCGACACCGTAGGGGCACCTCGTGAAACCGCAGCCCACCTTCGCCGACGCGGCGACGATCCAGCGCACCATCACGACCGCGCTGTCGATGCGGCACGGCCGCACCTCCATGACAACGCTCGCCGACCTCGACGGGCACCTGCGCCGACACATCGCCAGCCTGCTGCCCGAGGCGGAGGAGGCTGCCGACGCCCTGTGGCGCGGCTCGATCGACTGGTCCCGCCAGGCCGGTGTTCTCGACGCCATCCGCGAGCACACCCAGCCGTTACCCACCTCGCCGCTGTCCGCCCTAGCTGATGTCGAGCAGCGGGCCCGCCACTGTCAGTGGCTCTTGGATCAGCATGCGCCACCGGTATGACTGCGCGGTTTGGGCGTAGCGACTGACGCCACACGAATGGGTGATTGCATATTGAATCGAATCTGTGTTCCCATGCTGTGGCCGCCCCCCCGACGTGTCAGGTGAACGGAGGCGGCACCTTCACACCGCCTGACACACGCAGGCCCCCTCCCGATGGAGGGGGCCTGTTCTCATCGCGGGCCCCGCCTGGGCCTTCGTGTTGATCATTTGGGAGACGTTCGGGAGACCTGGCCGCACATCGATAGTCCAGCAAAGGGTAATCAAAGAGCAAGCAGAGTACGGGGCATGAGAAAGGACCGAGGCCAGAAACTGCTCTGACCTGGGCCCTTGTCCCAGTAACCACTGGTAGTGCTGGTGCCCCCGGCAGGATTCGAACCTGCGACACCCGCTTTAGGAGAGCGGTGCTCTATCCCCTGAGCTACGGAGGCGGGGTGGTCGGCGCCCCGTGGGCGCGGACGGGCTGCTGGTGGGCAGCTTTGGACAGGGTAGCGGATGTGGGGGCGGGGGTGGGGACGGGCCGGGCCCCGAAGGCTTTGGGGGCCTTCGGGGCCCGGGAGGGGGCCCGCCCGGGTGGTTCCGGGTGGGGCCGGGCGGGGTCCGCGGCCTGAGCGGCCGGGGCGTGCTTTAAGGCGCGTGTGCCGGGTTGTCCGGGGTCGGGGAGTTCGTTGTTGTCTTGCTGCGTTGGGTTTCCCAGCTGGTCAGGGCTGTGGCGCAGGCGTGGTCGAGGTGGCGTAGGCCGGTGAGGTCGAGGGTGATGGGGCGGTCGTGGGGGAGGGACTCCAGTTGGTCGAGGAGTTTGGGGAGGCGGAGGAAGGTGGCGTTGCCGAGGGCGCGTACCTGGATGGGGGCGGTGGACGGGGCGTCCAGGCCGGTGATCTCCAGGTGGACGTGGGAGGTCTCCCAGGCCGTCTTGGCGATGGCCAGGAGGAGGCCGATCAGTACGCCCTCGAACATGTTGGTCACGACGATCGCGATGGCGGTCGCCGCGAGGATGACGGCCTCGCCCCGGTGCTCACGCCAGAGCGGGGCGAAGTCGCGCAGCGGGAGGAGCTTCCAGCCCGCGTGGACCAGTACGCCGGCCAGCGCCGCCACCGGGATGACGCCCAGCGCCGCCGGGAACGCCGCCGCGAAGATCAGCAGCCATGCGCCGTGCATCACGCGGGACGCCTTGGTACGGGCTCCGGCGTGGACGTTCGCGGAGCTGCGTACGATCACCGCGGTCATCGGCAGGGCGCCCAGGATGCCGCAGACGGTGTTGCCCGCGCCCTGGGCCATCAGCTCCTTGTCGTACTGCGTACGGGGCCCGTCGTGCAGCCGGTCCACGGCCGCCGCGCTGAACAGCGACTCGGCGGACGCGATGAGCGCGAAGGCCAGCACGGTGCCGATCGCGCCGACGCTCGCGAGCTGGGCGAAGTCCGAGCCGCCCGGCGGCTGGACGGACGAGAGCAGGCCCGTCACCTCGACCCTGGCTATGGGCAGGTCGAGGGCGAAGACGGCGAGCGTGGCCAGGGCCACGGCCGCCAGCGGGGCCGGCAGGACGCGGGCCGCCCGCTTCCAGCGCGGCCAGAGCACCAGTACGGCGATGGTGCCCGCGCCGACGGCGAACGCGGTCAGCGCCCCGCCCGACCCGGCGGTGCCGGTGACCAGGCCCGGCAGTCCGCCGAGGTTGGCGAGGCCGCTGCCGGGCGCCTTGGTGTCGGTGAGCGCGTACAGCTGGCCGGCGATCAGTACGAGGCCGATGCCCGCGAGCATGCCCTGGACGACGGCCACGGAGATCGCGCGGAACCAGCTGCCGAGGCGCAGTGCGCCCATGGCGACCTGGAGGAGGCCCGCCACGAGGACGATCGCCCCCAGCGCGCTCAGCCCGAACTGCTGCACCGCCTCGTAGACGAGGACGGTCAGTCCGGCCGCCGGGCCGCTGACCTGGAGGCTGCTGCCCGGCAGGAAGCCGGTGAGCAGGCCGCCGACGATGCCCGTGATCAGGCCGAGTTCGGCGGGGACGCCGGAGGCGACGGCCACGCCGACGCACAGCGGCAGGGCCACCAGGAAGACGACGATGGAGGCGGTGAAGTCCGCCCGGAGGAAGGGCCAGCGGGGGGAGGCGGGGGAGGGGGAGACGGGTGGGGTTGTCGGGGCGGAAGGGTTGGAGGTTTCGGCGGCGGGGCGGGGGTCCGTGGTCGCGCCCGCGGTCGTTTTCGGTGTCATGGGGGAGCGCCTTCGCCGTCAGAGGGGGAGGAAGGTTTCGGTGGCGGGGCAGTGCGCCGAGACGAGGCCGGTGTGGACCTCGTAGTACCAGCCGTGCAGGCTCACCTCGCCCGCGTCGACGCGCTCGCGTACGCACGGGTACGCGCGCAGTCGCGCCAGCTGCTCGGTGACGTGCTGCTGGACCGCGGTCGCCACCGTCGGCGCCTCGTCCCTGGGCAGCTCGCCGGAGACCTGCTGGGTCAGCCAGGCGCGTACGTCGGGGGCGCCCGCGAGGTCCTCGCGGCGCGCCATGGCGCCGACCGCGCCGCAGTGCGAGTGGCCGCACACCACGATGTCCGCGACGCGCAGCACCCGCATCGCGTACTCGATCGTCGCGGCTTCCGCGCTGGCCGGCATGCCCGGACGGTGCGGAGGTACGGCGTTGCCCGCCGTACGGAGTTCGAAGAGCTCGCCGGGGAGGGCTCCGGTGATCAGGGACGGGATGATCCGTGAGTCGGAGCAGGTGATGAACAGGGCGAGCGGCGACTGGCCGTCGGCGAGCCGCTGGTAGGTCTCGCGCTCCTCGTGTACGGCCGCGATGCGGGCGTTGAAGGAGCGGGCGTGTTCGATGAAGGTTTCCACGAGGGAATGTCTCCTGCTGGTCGGTTACGTGGTGCAGTGCCATGGGGTGCCGGCGAGCGCTGTGTGACGCCGCGCGGCCGTTTGCGGCCGTGCGGGCAGCGGTGCGAAGCGCCGTGGCGCTGTGCGGCGCCACTGAGGGCATGGCAGAACCCGTTCGACTGGTGCGGAGCAGGAAGCCCCGGCGGTATCCCTCAGCAGCGGAACACGCAGTGCAGACAGTGCAGGGCGGGACGGGTGGAGACGCCTGGTCTTGATGAGGCGGACGCGGCGGTTGTGCCGAGGTGCGCGGACGACAGGGCGTCGGCCGGGTAGGACCGGGCCGTACGGAGGTACGGCGGTGCCGGGCGGCGGTTCGGGCACGGCGCGCCTTGCGCGGTCCGCGCGCAGCGGCGCGCGTGGTTGCGGTCCTTCTCCTTCTCCCGACCGGCGTCACGCTCGTTGTCGCGCCGGTACTGGATGCCCGTGGTACGGGGTTTGGTCGTCGGGGACAGCTCGGTGGGTGTCCCGTGTGCACCTGGAGGAGCCGCAGGTGTGGGGGTGGACACCTGGGCCGGTGCGGTGCCGGCGGCCGGGAGGAGCGGGGTCTTGCCGCCCTTGCCCGCTGCCGTACCTGAGAAGAGCAGGGTCAGGACCACGGCGAGGACGCCGAGGAGGGTGAGGGGGCGGAGGGAGCTTCGGTGGGGCCGGCCGCCGTACGCCTGGGGCTCGTACTGCCGACTTCCGTGCCGCCGGGTGCCGTACCGCCGGGTGCCGAGTGCGCCCCCGCGGGGCTCCCGGGACGGGGCGGTGCGCATACGGGCTCGCGCCTCGCGCCCGGGGGCAATGGGCGTGCGTACCGGCGTACGGGATGCGGCGCGCGCCACCGTGAGGGCCGGGGCGCGACGGGGCGTACGTTCCGCCCCCGCGCCCGGCGGGCTGTGCGGCCGGTTGGCGGCCGTGTAGTGGGCCGGGTGTCCGGCCGTGTCGGGGCGGGGGGAGAGCGGCCGGGAGAACCAGGAGCGGCGACTGCGGCCGCCGGTCGCACCGTTCGCGTCTGCCCCGCCGGAGCGCCGGCCGTTCACGTCCGCTCTCCCGAAGCGCTGGGCGTTCACGTCCGCTCCCCAGGAGCGCTGCCCCTTCATGTCCGCTCCCCGGAAGCAGCGGGAGCGACGGAAACGGCGGCAGAGCCCGAGCCGTCGGCAGCCGTCGTACGGGCCCCGCCCCTCGACCGCCCGCCAAGCGCCAGCAGAGGTACAAGACCAAGCGCCACCACTCCGCCGCCGAGCCCCAGCGCCGAGTACCCGCCCGAGGCCACGACCAGCCCCGACGCCATGCCGCCCGTGGCGCCCGCGATGGCGATCCCCACGTCGACCAGGCCCTGCGTCGAGGCGCGGGTGGCCAGCGGTACGGCGTCGGTGACGATGGCGGTGCCGCTGACCAGGCCGAAGTTCCAGCCGACGCCGAGGAGTACGAGTGCGGTGGCCAGCGCCGGTACGGAGTGCGCAGGCGCCAGTGCGGCCAGCAGACCGGCGGCGAGCAGCACGATGCCGGAGGCCGCCGCGACCCGCTGCCGTCCGATCCGGTCCACGAGGAGTCCGGTCAGCGGCGACGGCAGGTACATCGCCGCCACATGCAGGGCTATGACGAGCCCGGCGGTCTCGGTCGCGTGGCCGTGCGCCCGCATGTGGACGGGCGTCATCGTCATGATCGCGATCATGACCAGCTGGGTGAGGGTCATGACGGCGGCGCCGGAGACGATGCCGCGGAGGTTCGCGGGCCCGGCGGCGCCGGCCGCTTCCGACCCGGCCGCCGCCTCGTCCTTCGACCGCCCCTCCGCCTCCCCCTCCAGCCCACCCCTGGACTCCGTCTCCGCCGCACGGACCCGCGCCAGCCGCAGGGGATCAGGCCGCAGGAACACGCCCAGCACCACCGCCGCGGCCGCGTACGCGACCACCGCCAGCAGGAACGGTCCGGCCAGGCGCGGTACGCCCAAGCCGTGCGCGACATCGCCCGTGACGCCGACCAGGTTCGGGCCGACCACCGCGCCGAGCGTCGTGGCGAACAGCACGAGGCTCACCGCGCGCCCCCGCCGCGCGGGCGAGGCCAGGTCGGCGCCCGCGTACCGGGCCATCAGGGTCGTCGCCGTACCCGCCCCGTATACGAGGAGGGACAGGAACAGCAGCCATACGGAGCCGACGGCGGCCGCGATGACGACGCCGAGGCTGCCGAGACCGGCCGTGGCGTACCCCAGGGTGAGCCCCGGGCGCCGCCCCCAGCGCTGGCAGACGCGGCCGATCCCCACGGCGCCGAGCGCGGCACCGCCCGTGAACAGGGCCGCGGGCAGACCGGCCAGCCCCGTCGAGCCGAGCATCTCCTCGGCGAGCAGAGCGCCCACCGTGATGCCCGCGGCCAGCCCCGCGCCGCTGAGCGTCTGGGAGAGGGCGAGCACGGTCAGTACGCGCCGCTGTTCGGGGGGCTCGGGCGCCTCCGGGGGCGCGTTTTCGTGCGAAGCGGGGTGCGGGCCATGGGGTGGTGTGGCGTGGGGGGCCGGTTCGCCGGGCCGAGCGCTCATGGGTCCGTGTCCTCGTGGTGGGGAGGGGCGGGCTGCCCCGGAAGCGCCCTCAGGGCGCGCCGGCGGGCTGGAGGGACGCGATGTCCCGCAGCGACATGTCCAGCTGGTCGTGCAGGAAGCGCACGATCGTCCAGTGCGGCAGCGCGCCCTCGTCGAAGGGGCCGAACTCCCGCGCGTACAGCGGTATCCAGCGCAGGGCTTCCTCGATCGCCTGCTCGCGGCCGGGTTCCTGCTGGTAGTCCTCGTAGCCGATGCTGCGGTGCTCGATGAAGAACCGGCCCGGCAGCCGTTCCTCGCAGAACTGCCGGTACTCGCGCGTCTGGAGGATGAGGTAGTGCCAGATCTCGTCGATGTCCTGCTCGACGGGCAGGAAGAGGCCGCTCAGCTGCTCGCGGTGCCGGGAGACGAGGTAGAGGTACCGCAGGCATTCGGTGACCTGCCGCTCTACGTACGCTGGCTCCGCGCCGCCGCTCAGCGCCACGAAGTGCTCCACCACCTCGGCGTGCAGGCGGTCGCCGAGCAGGGTGACGAGGTCGTCGGGGGTGATGCAGGGCTTTTGTTCCTGCGGGTGCGTGGTCATGGTTCTCCCGTGGTGTTTGCGTGTGTCGCAGCTACCGCGCGCGTCTCGCGTGTCTGATGCATCTCGTGCATCTCGTGCATCTCGTGCATCGCGCGGATCTCGCGTATCGCGTACGGCCCGTACGGCGACGGGGGACTCACCCACCCGCTCAGCCCGTCCCGCCCGTCTCACCCGTTCCGTCCGCCCCACCCGTCCCCCGATCGAGCCACGCGTACTTCCCCGACTTCCCGATCGGGATGTGGTCGCAGTGCTCGACCCGACAGGCCAGGCCGGTCAGCCGTTCCACTCCGGCGCTCAGCGCCGCCGCCTCCGACGCGTCCAGAGGGGCGCCGTCGAACGTCGTGTACCGCAGCTCGGTCTCGCCGAGCCCAGCCGCTCCCCGCGCGTCCCCGACCACCCGCAGCTGGTGGACGAACACCCGGGACGACGCGCCGCTCACGCAGTCGTCCAGGTCGCCCTGCGCGACCGGCCCACGGCCGTGTGCCGAGGTGAGCAACTCCTTCTCACGGCCGCAGAACCGGACGATCTTCGTCGGGTCGGGTGTGCCGTCCAGCGTGCGCGCGCAGTCGCCGGACCGGTAGCGGATCAACGGCATGTACGGGTTGCGGACGCTCGACACGATCATGCTGAAGATGCCGCTGTCCGGCGCCACCGGGACCAGCTCGACGCTCATCTTGTCGAGGTAGGGATGGTACCGGCCGTTGCGGTCGCTGTAGTAGAGGTAGCCCAGTTCGGTGCTGCCGAACAGGTCGATGACCGGGCAGTCGAAGTGCTCGTACAGGTAGTGCCGTACGTTGACCGGCGTGTACTCGTAGGCGTGCACGATGCTCGCCGGCTTCGGGAACCGGTCCCACAGCCCCCAGTCGGTGACCTGCCGCACGAGGTGCGCCAGGTGGTAGCCGGAGCAGTCGAGGTGGTAGCGGCCGTCCGGGTGTGCCTGCCGGGCCGTACGGATCTCGGCGAGCATCCGTTCCACGTCCGCGCGGTCCCAATGAGCCGGGTCGAGCGTGAGGTTGACGTAGAAGGTGCGGTCGTCGAGCCGTCGGTCTTCCAGGTCGGGTACGGGCGCGAGCTCGGTCCGCCCGCGCTTCTTCGCGTTGACACGCGCCACGTGTTCGGTCGCCAACACGGTCGTCAGGGAGACGCGTTGGCAGCCCGCGTGCCAGGTGCCGGCGATATCCGGGTGTTCGCTCCACAGCCGGTAATAGGAGTTCAGCAGGAAGTACGGCGGCCGGATGATCTGCATACGGGCGTGGTTGGTGCCCGTGGAGAGCACGAACTCGGCCTTGCCGGCGTCGAGCGCTTCGGCCAGTGCCGGGGTCATCCAATTGTCCGGAAAGCCCCGGGCGATCTCCGGTTTGTCGAGTATGGGGAAATGCCCCCGTTCTATCGACGCGCGGTAGATGGGTATGTCCCTTATCCGGCTCACGATGTCGGCGGTCGGTTGTCCCGACCGGCTCGGCTGGCCATCCATGCTCACCCTCAGGTCTGTCTTGTATGGCGGACGGGGAGTGATCGGTGTCGCGGCGTACGGGAAGCGGGGTGCGGGACCTGCGTCGTGCCGGGAACGTTTGTTGAAACGGGCGTCTGTTGTTCGGGCGCCTGTGCTTCGGGCGGCCTTCGTACCGAAAGCCGTTGTGGCGAAAGTCTTTGCGTCCACGACCGTTGTACGGCCGTTGTGCGGACGTGAAGTGGCGGGGAGCCGGCCGTGGTGTGCGGCCGACGGCCGGGTCCCCGCCGGGAGGGCTCAGCGCCCGGTCAGGAAATACATCCCGTCTTGGGCGCGGCCGTGGCCGCGCTGATGCAGCCGGACTTCGTGGCGCTGATGCAGCCGTCCTTCCCGGCTCCGCGCGGCGAGTTCAAGGCGACCCACTCACGCCAGACGCCGTCCTGGGCCATCTTCTTGATCAGCTGTTCCATGTCCGTCGAGCCTCCGCAGGCAGGGGATGGTGGAAAACGGCGATGATCAGCCACGCGAGCCGCGCGGGTGCCGCTCTCTAGAACGTAAAAGACAGACCAAGTGATCGTCAAAGGCTTGCCATGCCGTGTTGGCTCAAACGCGGGCATGAAGGGATGCTTTGGCTTGATCCTTCCGTTTGTGACCGTGCTTTGGCGGGGGTTTGTGGCTGGTAGTGACCGTTATTGGCCGGAAGCGGGTACTGGGAGCGGGGGTGGGGCGGTCGATTGGTACAGCATGGGCATGTCAATCCGGTCACTGGCCGGAACGCGGTCGGATGGCCGGTTTGCGACCATGTGGCCGCGCGGTGAACGCACGGTGGATTTCCCGAAGTCGCGTCGGGATGACGGTCAATGTGGGCCTGCCGGGGAGCGCCCCGGACCCGTCCCGTACGCAGCGGGCAGGGCCGTGTCGGCCCTGCCCGCGAACAACGCCTCATGCCTTGTCGATGGCGCAGGAAGGCCCGCCGGGACTCCCGCCGGAGGGGCCATCGGCACGGGCCTTGCCGCCTCCTCGGCCCGTACGTGAATCCCCCGCGAATCCCTGCGCAATCACCGGCCATACGACGAGCGATGACCGATCAGTCATCGGTCAACCGTCAATCAGCCGCCGGTCAATCTCCGCCCATTCACCCCGGCGGCTCCGGGCAACCCCGGCACGGCTCCACCCCCGAACCGCCACCGGAATTCCCCGCCGAGCCTCCGGTGAACCCCAAGCGATGCCCCGTCGATCCTCCGGCGATCCCCTTACGAATCCCCACCCGAAACACTCGCCAACGACCGCGCGGTAACCCTCGCGGAGAACAGCTCCTCCCCGTTCTGATACGCGGTGACGCGCGTAGCGATGAGGCCGGAGCCATCGGTCTGCGGCGTATCCCCGGCCGGAACTTCAACCCCCGAATCCGCGGCGCCGATCACTGATCCCGTTGCCGCTTCCACCGCGGCCTCCGCCACTGCCTCCGCCCCTGCTTCCGATCCCGACTTCGTCATCTTTCTGGCCCCCGCTTCCGGGCGGCCGAGTACCGTCGCCTCTATCCAGCACGGTGCGTCCAATTCCGCGTACCGTGTGAAGACGGTGCTCAGTCCGACGGGTATGACCTCCATCGGGTGGAGTGCCGCGTGGACCGCCTGGTGGGCGGCCTCCAGCAGCAGCATGCCGGGGGCGTGGTCGACGGGGTGGTCGAAGATGACCGGGTGGGTGGTGTCCGTACGGAGCTGCCAGCGGTTGCGGGTGTCCGTGGGCGAGAGCATGACGCTCTCGAACTGCGCGCGGGCCACCCTGTGCGGCGCGACCGGCGGCGGCAGCGGTACCGCGCGGGCCATCGCTTCCCGGGCATCGCCGTATTCACCGCGCAGCCGGCGGTAGACGGCCGGTGCGTGGCTGGTGAAACGTGCGACCGCGGTACCGAGGCGGACACCGTTCCGGGTGGCCTCGACATCCATGGTCAATGCACTCAGTGTGTCCTTACGGCGTTTGATGTCGGAGCAGGCGATGCGTAGTTCGATCTCGGTGGGGGCAGTCTCGGTACGCAGTACGTCAGGGTCCAGTGAATAAGTGAAGTGGTCCCAGATGAGTTGGTGTCCGAACGGCACGTTGTAAGCGAGATGTGAGAGCAGCGGAATGGTCTGCCGGATCGTCTCGATGAGCAGAAGCGGGTCGTGCAGCCGATTTCTGGAGGAGTAGAACGTATGGGCCCGCGGCCATTCCGCGGTCACGGTGTGGACATCCGGGGCCGTCTCCTGCCAACTGGTGAGCAGAACTTCGGACAATGCCGTCTTGTGTACATACTCCTTGGGCACGGTGGTGGTCAGCGTGCGCGGGGAAGGTCCGGCGGCAGCAGGTGCGGGAAACTTCGGAAGCTGGCCGGTGGTGCTCATGCGGGTATCCCCCTGAGGAGTGTCTGCAGGTCCGGTCCTTGCGGCCCGTTGTGGTCCGCCGGGGCGCTCAGGCCGGTCCGCTACGTTCCTGCACGGGCCGCCAGTGGCCAACGAGGTCCGCTGCGCGGCTGGTTCGGCCGTCACGGCGTGAGAGCCTCGGCTTTCATAAAATAAATAGTATTCGTTTTGTTTGTCGAGGGAGCTGGTGCTGTCCATGCAGGAGCGTGCGGTCAGGACACGTGAGGTCATCCTCCGGGCGGCCGCCGAAGTGTTCGACGAGTTCGGGTTCAGCGGCGCCAGTATCAGCAAGATCATGAAGCGGGCCGGAGTGACGCAGGGTGGGATGTACTTCCACTTTCCGTCAAAAGAGGCACTGGCCCAGGCCGTGATGGTCGAGCAGGGCGGCGGCCTTGAACTGCCGCCCGGGGAGAACGGACTGCAGCGCCTGATCGACATCACCCTGTATTTGGCCGAGGAATTGCAGACAAATCCCAAACTGCGGGCGGGCGTCCGTCTTGCGGTGGAACAAGGGGAGTTCGGGGTACAGGACGATTCCGCGTACCGCGCCTGGGCCGAGGAGTTCGGCGGCCAGCTGAGCGCCGCGCGCGAGAAGGGCGAACTGCTCCCCGAGGTGAACGTGGAAGAGCTGGCCTGGGTCCTGGTCAGCGCCTACACCGGTACGCAGCTCTTCTCGCAGATCTCCTCCGGCCGGACCGACCTGCACCAGCGCGTGGTCTCCCTCTGGCGCTACCTGCTTCCGGGCGTCGCCGCCCCGCCCCTCAGACCGCTGCTGACCTTCGCGGCGCGACGGCGCCGGGCGGTGGCGTGAGCGCGCGCGAGCCGGCGGCGAAGAGCCTGCCGTAGGAGGCGGTGCGGGCCTTCGCGGACGCGTACGAGACCATGGCACGGAGCGGTTCCAGCAGCACCCCAGGAAGCGAGTGCACGAGCGTGACGGCGAAGACGGTGAGCGAGGCCCGGACGGAGGCCGGTAGCGGGCGGACGACCCGCCCGTGGCGCGTGGTCGTCACCGGAGCGACCGGCTTCATCGGGTCCGCGGTCCTGCGGGAGCTCCTGCGTACGGACCCGGCCTCCTCCCCGAGCACCCACCCGGATTCGGCACCCACCCCCTCCCCCCGCCCCCTCCACATCCGCGCCGCATCCCGCAAGCCTGCCGCCGCCTCCGACCCCACCACCGACCCCCGCCTCGACTGGGCCCGGGCCGACCTGGCCGACCCCGCCTCCCTCCGCGGCCTGTGCGAGGGCGCCGACGTACTGCTCCACCTGGCCTCCGACATCGGCCGGGACGCGGAGCACTGCGAGCTGGTGAACGTGCTCGGCACCGCCGCCCTGGTCGACGAGGCCGTACGCGCAGGTGTCGGCCGTATCGTCCACCTCTCCACCGCCGCCGTGTACGGGGCGGGACCGCACTCCGGCCTGGACGTGGACGAGATCCCGCCCGCCCCGGTCTCCGCCGCCAGCCGCACCCGGCTCGCCGCCGAGCAGCCGGTGCTGGCGGCGGGCGGCACGGTGCTGCGCCCGGGGCTGGTGCTCGGCGCCGGTGACCGGTGGGTGGTGCCCGCGCTGGCCGAGCTGCTGGGCCGGGTGCCCGCGCGCTGGGACGGGGGTCGCGGACTGCTCTCGGTCGTGGCGGTCGAGGATTTGGCCCGCCTCTTCGTACGGCTGGCCCTCGGCCCGTACGGCACCTCCGGCACTCCCGGAACCTCGGGCGCTCCCGCCTCCTCCGGCATCCCCCGCGGCATCCACCACGCCAGCCACCCCACCCCCGTGAGCAACGGCGACCTCATGGACACCCTCCTCGCCCACGACGTCTTCCCCGACGCCCCGGCCGCCCTCCCCGACCTCTCCTGGGCCGACTGCCTGCAGCGCCTCGAAGCCACCCCCGGCCGGGTGAGCGAGCGGCAGTTCGCCCTTCTCGCCCGCGACCACTGGTACCGCAGCGAAGAGGTGTGGACGGCGGCGGCCTGCGACCCGGGCCCCGGCCCGCTCGCGCGCCTCGCGGACTCGGCGGACTGGTACCGGGCCCACCTCCGCGCCCGCCTTCAGACGCGTGCCTAGACCCACCCGCGCCGGTGAACGCACCGGTAGACGCACCGGGCGCACGCCCGAGCGCTCCGGGCGCACATGCCAACGCGCCGGGCGCACACGCCGACGCGCCGAGCCTCCTCGAAGACCCGGCGCGTCGGCCCACCTGAGAGCGGCGTCAGGAAACGAACCGCACTCGGGACAGCGTCTGTTCGTCCTGCTCCGCCGTCAGGGCACGATAGGCGTGTGCGGCGGACGACAGCGTCATGTGATGGTGCCAGCCCGGAAACGAGCGGCCCTCGAAGTCGTGCAGCCCGAAGTCCGTCTCCAGGGCGCGCAGGGTGGCCGCGGGCAGCTGGTGCAGCCGGGCCAGGCCGACGAGCTGCCCCATGCGGCGGTGCGCCATGTTGGTGATCCAGATCCGGTTCGGCCGGGCGGAGTTCTGTCCCGGCTCCGCGAAGGCGCGGTAGGTGTGGTGCGAGCCCGGGATGCGTACCGGCGTGGGCGCGGTCTGCAGGAGCCGGGGGCGTGCGCCGGAGTCGTTGGGCATGCCGGGTGTGGCCGGGGTGGCCAGCGCGGTGGCGGACGGTACGGCGATGACGAAATCGCGCCCCTGTCGGGCCAGCGCCTCGATGAGCCGTACGGAGTCGGAGTACTCGCTCAGGTCGGCGACGACGGGCGCCGGCGCGGAGCACGTACGGGCGGCCTGCGCCTCCACCAGGTCGAGCGCGTGCACCCACATCGGGCGCGGGTTGTTCGCCTCGGCGGCGGGGATGCGGTTGCGGCGCAGCAGCTCCTCGTCACCGGCCCACTGGGGCGGCAGGAACAGCCGCCAGTCGACGGAGACGGCTGCGCTGTCCCCGCAGTCGGCGGCCGCGGCGACGCTCGCCGTCGAGGCGGCGGGAGGCGCGGGCGCGTCGCCCACCGGCAGGAACATGCCCATCGCGAGCTGGCAGCTGACGGTGCGCCCGGCGCGGGCGCAGAAGCGGCGGTGCACGCCGACGGAGTGGCCGCCGCGCTTGGGCAGCACCGCCGGGGCGAGGATCCACGCCCGTGCCGGGCCGGATGCCTCCGCCCGGCGCGCGATTTCGCGCCGTACGGGGTTCTTCCAGTCCCAGGGGCTGGCGTTGAGGAACTGGTGCAGCGACTGCGAGGCGGTCGGCGAGTCGGACACCGCGGCGGCCAGCCGGCGTACGGACTTCTTGCCCTCGGTGGTCAGCAGCGCCAGCAGGTACGCGTGCGCCCAGCGGCGCTGGTCGGTGCGCGGAAGATGGCCGAAAAGGTCGTCCGCGAAGGCGTCGAACGACCCCGATGCGTCGGCGGAGGCGCTGTCGGTACCGGTGGCGGCGGCCGGGGACGCGGCGGGGGCGCCGGCCATGGTGCTCCGGCGGGCGCTTCCGGTTCGGCCCGTGCCGGCGGTCCGGCCGGTGGTTCCGGTTGTGGCGGTCCGGGCGGCCCGGCCCGTCCGTACGGCACGGCCGGTGCCGCCGGTGAAGGCGTCGGCCGGAACTCCGGAGCGATCACGTGCCCCGGATTTGCCGGTCGCGCCGACGGCTGCGAGCGGGTGGCCGGAAGGGAGGCGGGTGGACAGGGATCGTGCGGGGGTGCGGGTGGCCGGCTGCGCAGTTTCTGTCGTCATGTGTTCGTTCCCTCCCGTGGTCATCCCGTGGATCGGGCGCCGACCAGCAAAGAATAAAGAACGATCGTTTTTTTTGCGAGCCCACGAGGTCCGGGGCTGTTTCCGTCATACCCGGAACCGGCTGGGAAGGCTGTCGAGCGACGCTCGGACGACTGTGGAGACCGGGGTCCGCGAGCGTCCGGAGAGCGGGCCGCGGCGGCGGTACGGCGGCGGGTCCGGGCCGGTCCGTACGCGCGCCCGCGGACCACTCGCGACCCGCCGCGGAAGCTCCCCGGCGCCGCGCCCCGGATTCCGCTTCGCCGTCTTCACCGGGTCGGGCCCGGCCCGGTCCCGCAACCGCTTCAAGTCTCTTCAAGAGCCCCCTTGAGGGCCCCCGGTTCCCATACTGATCAAGTCTCCGCCAACTGCCCCCGTCGCCGTGCGGCCGGCCGAACCCCGCCTCTAGCATGGGCGGTTGGGTGTCACCGGTACGGCGCTGGCAACCGAGGGCGATCACCGAGGCGGGACAATGGCGCGACAGGACCGAGCTGAGCGGACGCGCCGGGCCCTGCTGCGGGCGGCCGCCGACGAGATCGCCGAGAAGGGGTACGCGGGCGCCTCGCTGGCCCGTATCAGTACCGCGGCCGAGGTGACGATCGGCGCCCTGACCTTCCACTTCGCCTCGAAGGCCGCGCTCGCGGAGGCGGTACGGGATTCCGGTTGCGCCCTTACGCGCAGCGCGCTGGCGTCCCTGATGTCGGCGGGCGCGTGCCCCAAGCCGGGCGTGCACGGCGCATTACGACGGGTCGTCACCTTCACGCGCACGCTGGCGCGCCTCCTCGAAAAGGAGCCGACCGTACGGGCCGCCGCCCGCCTCGCCTGGGATTTCCCGGGCGACGGCAACACCTGGTACGCGATGTGGCTGCCGTGGCTCGGCGACCTCGTCGACCGGGCGCGCGCGGACATCGCCGGCTGGACGACCTCGGAAGCGGTCACCGCCACCGCGCTGTCCGTGGTGACCGGCGCGGAGTTCGCGGCCCGTATCGGCGTCTCGCGCGGAGCCACGGCCGGGCTGTCGCCGTGGGAGCACGTGGACCGCGTGTGGGGGCTGTTGTTGGGGGCGCGGATGCCGTTGTTGGTGGGCGGCGAAGAGGCCTCATTGAGTAGCGAGAACCCGATGAGCGGCGAGAACCCGGTGGGCGCCGGGGCGCGGTGACGGACGCTCCGTCCGCTCCATTCCCCGCAGCGATCAAACCCATCGCGCCCGCGCCCGCGGCATGGGACCATCGCCGACATGCCAGGACTGCCGGCGTACATGACGCCTGACCAGCTTGCCGCCCGTACGTCACGCGCACTGGCCGCCGCTGTCGGCGCGGGCCGCGACCTGGGGCTCACGGTCACCGACGCGAAGATCCTCCACGACGTGTTCTCCGTCGTCGTCCACCTCGCCCCCTCGCCCGTGGTGGTCCGGGTGCCGACCGTCCTGCCGCCCTACGCCACCCCCGACAGCCAGGCGGCACGGCAGCGGGTGGAGCTGGACGTGGTGGCCTGGCTCGCGGAACAGGGGGTTCCGGTGGTGCCGCCGAGCCCGCTCGTGCCCCACGAACCCGTACTGCGCGACGGTTTCGCCATGACGTTCTGGCAGTTCGTCGAGCAGGACGGAAACAGCGAGCCTGACTACGTACGGAACGCGGGCCTGGTCGCCGACCTGCACGCCGCGCTGCGCGCCTACCCGGGCGAGCTGCCGTTCCTGGCGGCCGCCGAACCGCGCTTCGTCACCGATGGGCTCGCCGCCCTCGAAGGGCACACCGATCTCATCGAGCCGGCCGATCTCGACCGCGCACGGCGCGAGTGGGCCGTCCTGGAGGCCGTCTTCAGCTCGCGCGCCGCGTTCGAGGCGGCGTTCCCCGGCGTCGGCCTCCAGACGGTCCACGGGGACGCGCCCGCCGTCAACATCGTCACCACGACGGGCGGCGCGCTGTACTCCGACTTCGAACTGGCCACGCTCGGGCCGGTCGAGTGGGACATGGCGGCCCTCGGCCCCGAGTGCGAGGCCGCGTACAACAGCGCCGCGCGGCGCCTGGGCCTCCGGGAGCTGGACGAGCGCGTCATGCGCGCCGTCAGCGCGGTGGGCATGCTGCGGGCGGTGGCGTGCCTCGCCTTCGTACCGCAACTGCCCATGCTCGCCGACGCCCTGAAGCCGGCGGTTGAGCAGTGGCGGGGGACGCCGTTCGCCGGAGGCCTGGAGGACTGAGCCCCTACTGATCCTGGTCCTGACTCCGGCCTCGGTTCTGGCCCGGGTCCTGGCCCTGCCCCTCATCGTGTTCGGCGAACGCGGCGACCAGGCTGTGGGGCGCGTCGTCGCCGAACATGAACTCATAAAGTCCGGAGCCCTCGGCGGCGGCCTCGATGCTGCGCGGGAACATGGCCTGCTCGTACGCGGTGAGCGCGGCCTCGATGTCATCGGGGTGCGCGGCGAGGGCCTGGCCGAGTTCGGCGCCGTCGAGCATGGCCAGGTTGGCGCCTTCGCCGTTCGGGGGCACGAGGTGGGCGGCGTCACCGATCAGGGTCACCCCCGGCGCCCGGCCCCACCGGTGTTCGACCGGCAGTGTGTTCATGGTGCGCAGGACGGGCGCGGTGTCAGTTTCGGTGATCAGCGCGGTCAGTTCGGGTGCCCACCCGTCGAATTCCCCCGCGATCCGCTCGGTGGCCGCTGCCGCATCGGTGAAGTCGATGGCGGCGAACCACTCCTGGGGCCTGGCCAGCATCACGTACGCGTGCAGGGTGTCGCCCCTTTCCCGGTGGGCGTGGATGCCCTTGCCCGGCGCGGGCGTGAGCAGCATGCCGCCGCCGACCGCTTTCGCGGTGGCCGGATACCGGGTGTCGGCGTCGAACAGATAGGTCTCGACGCACGACATGCCGGTGTACGAGGGGGTGGCGGTGGAGAGCAGCGGTCGGACCCGCGACCAGGCGCCGTCCGCGCCCACCAGCAGGGTGGTTTCGACGGTGCTGCCGTCGGCGAACGTCACCTCGTGGCGGCCCTCGCCGAGGGTGCGGGTACGGCTGACCTTGTACCCCCAGCGGACGGTGCCCGCCGGGAGCGAATCGAGCAGGGCCTGCCGCAGCTCGCCGCGCTGCACCTCGGGGCGCCCGCCCGTGCCGTCGTCCGCCTTGTCGAGCAGGACGGTCCCGTCCCGGTCGAGGACGCGCAGCGCCTGACGGCCCTCCAGGATCAGGCCATGGAACTCGTCCATCAGGTCGGCTGCCTTGAGGGCGAGCTGCCCGTTGTAGTCGTGGATGTCGAGCAGCCCGCCCTGATGGCGGGCCGTGGGGGAGGGCTCCGCCTCGTAGACGGTGGCCGGTATGCCGTTGACGTGCAGGACGCGGGCGAGTGTGAGGCCGCCGAGACCGGCGCCGATGATCGTTACGTGAGTGGTCATGGTGGAAAGGTGCCGGGCCGCGCTGACGGACTGCCGACAACTGCCGACAACGGGCCGACAGACGGCCGAGCTTCGGGCGCCGGCGGGAAGGGCCTGTACGTTCCCGAGCGCACCCAGTGGGCGCGTCCTGGCCGAGACCGCACAGCCCTGGTTTCGTGCCGCTCCGGAACTTTGTGAAGTAGTCCGCGATCCGCTCGCGGGCTCCAGAAAAATAGCGAACGTTCTTTATTGTCAGGCTGTCGCCCGCCTGCCAACCTTCTCCCCGGGGGCCAGTCCCTTGTCCGTGCCCGCAGCCCGCACCGCCGTTCCGCCGCCTCTCCCCGGGCGGCCGACCAGCACCCAGGAGGCGTGGATCGAGGACCTGTGCAGACACCTTTTCGCGTCCTTCACCAGGGCGGACCACCACCTCAAGGGCGAGCAGTACGTACGCGGGCTGCTCACCGCCCCCGGCCGCAAGTCCATCCGTAACATCGCCCGCACCTTGGAGGACGCCGGCGCGGCCCAGCGCCTGCACCACTTCATCTGCAACGCCCCGTGGAACTGGCGCGCCGTCCGCGAGGCCCTCTCGGACTACCTGATGCAGCGTGACCGGCCGCACTCCTGGGTGGTCCGCCCGATGCTCATCCCCAAGTCCGGTACGAACTCGGTCGGGGTCCACCGCCGCTTCGTCCCCGCCACCGGGCAACTGGTCAACGGGCAGCTGGCGTACGGGCTCTGGTACGCGGGCCGGGCCCTCGTCGCCCCCGTCGACTGGCGCCTGCACCTGCCGTCACCGGACTCCGGACCGTTCGCCCTCAGTGACGAGGGTGTTGCGCGGGTCCTCTCCCTGGCGCGCCGGTCTGTCTGCCCGGCCACCGAGGAGCTGCCCCCGATGATCTGGGACAGCCAGATGCATCATGCCGCCGACGTGCTGGGCGCGCTGGCGCCGCTCGGCCTGCCCGTCATGGCCCGTACGCCCGGCTCCCTGCCGCTCCACCTGGTGGATCGTTACGGTCGGCCCTCCCGCCGTGGCGCCCTCTCCGCGCAGCGCGTCCTCGCCACTCCCGAACGCCTCGGCCTGCCGGTGCACAACGTCGCTCCCGGAGTACGGGCGGTTCTGGCCCGCGTCACCCCCGCGCGGACCGGCGACGGCGGAGGCGGCGGTGAGCTGCTGCTCTACGCCCAGCGGTACGAGGACGCCGAGGCGTACGGCGGGCGCGGCACGGGTGACCGCGCGGACTTCTGGCTGACGACGCCCACCGGTAAGACCCCGGCCGAACTGCACCTGCTCACCAGGGCCGCGGCCCGCGTGGCCCGCGACAGCGTCCGCACCGGCGGCCGTACGGGGCTGCGCGACTTCGAGGGCCGGTCGTACGACGGCTGGCACCGCCACATGACGCTGGCCTCGGTCGCGTACGCCGTCCAGACGCTCACCACGCTCGATGCCGTACGGTTGGCCCGCGACGCGCAGCGCTCCTGCGTGCCCGCGCCCCCTTCGTGCGCGTATGCGCCGCACGGGAGCGGTCGGCGCGCAGGCGAACTGCCCCTCACTCTCGTGGGGTGAGGGGCAGCCGCTTCGGCCGGTACGGGCTGGTCAGCCGCCGAACGTCCAGCTCAGGGAACCGTCAGCGGTGGCCAGCGTCGCCAGAATGATCAGGTCGGCGGCGCCGAGGACCATGCCCAGCATGGCGCGGGCGCGCCGGGTGGTGTGGCGTGCCAGGGCCAGCGCTCCGAGTACGAGGGCGCACGGGCCGAGGATGACGTTGGCGACCAGGGTGCCGACGAGGCCGAGCACGAACGAGGCCACGGCCATGCCGTCGGCCTGGCCGTACGGCGCGGGGCGCTCGGCGGGCTTCGGTTCGGCGGACGGCTTGGTGCCGGGCGCCGTGCCGGTCTCGGCGTTGGGCCGGGTGTCGGACTTGGTGTCGGTCTTGCTGCCGTCGATGAGGGTGGTCATCGGGACGCTCCCTCGGTGTGGGTGGTGTGGTGGCGGCGCTCGCGGATGGTGAAGACGAGCAGCCAGCAACCGATGGCCACTGCCGCGATGATCGTGACGGGGACCGGGAGATGTGCCGCGGTACCCACCACAATCCCCAGCAGGAGGAGGGCTGCGACAAGGAAGAGCATGATCTGCCTTTCCGATTCGGAGGACAGTTGTTCACTCAGTACCTGGGTTCCCAGTGTAGGGGTGGAGAAACTGAGAGAACGGTTGTTTACTGGATGACATGAGTCACAGCGAGCCCGTCGGCGTCCGCCAGGCCCAGAAACAGCGCACCCGGCAGGCCCTGCTCGACGCGGCGCTGGGCCTGCTGGAGGAACAGAGCCTGAGCAGCATGGGGTTGCGCGAGGTGACCCGCGCGGTCGGCGTCGCCCCCACGGCCTTCTACCGGCACTTCCGTGATCTCGGTGAACTCGGAGTCGCCCTGGTCCAGGAGTCGTTGGCCAGCCTCCACGCGACGGTACGGGCGGTCCTCGCGGAGCAGGCCGGCGCGGAGGAGCGGATCGACCACACGGTCGCGGTCGTTGAGCGGTACGTACGGGAACACCCCGCGCACGTACGGTTCATCGCGCGCGAGCGGCACGGTGGTGTACGGGCGGTACGGCAGGCGATAGCGGGCGAACTGGACCGCTTCGCGACGGAGGTCGCGGCGGCGCTGAAGTCCCAGCCGGTGTCGCAGGGTTGGAGTGACGAGGACGTACGGATGCTGGCGGAGCTGTACGTGGACCGGCTGGTGATGACGGCCTCGGCGTTCCTGGACGTGAGCGATGGGGAGGGCGAGGGTGTGGACTCGGAGCGGTGGCGGGCGGTCGCCCGAACTGCGCGCAGGCAGCTGCATCTCATCAGCGTGGGGCGTCAGCACTGGCACGATGCCGTTTCCTGATCGCCGAATGGCGGGGGATGATCAATTGGCGGCGTAAGTAAGTCATTTGGCTCAATTGTCAGTGGGTGGGTCTAGCGTTTGTCGTGTCGTAACTACGCGAGTAGCGGGAGGCGAACACGATGGCGGTCGAGAATGCTCAACCACCGATGGCGTGGCGGTACTGCGGCAATCAAATCAAGCTGTGGCGCACTCATGCGCAGGTAAGTCGCGAGGAGCTGGCCAAGGAGGTCGGATATTCGGCGGAGTACGTGAAGTCAATGGAGCAGGGTCGGCGGAAGCCAACCAACCTGCTCCTCCTGGTGGCCGACCAGGTGTGCCGGGCGCACGGGATGCTGCTGGCAGCAGAGGAGTACCTGCAGCCCGAGAAATTCGCCTCGTACTCGGCGGATTACATGCTGTACGAGGTTGACGCGATTGCCCTGAAGTTCTACCAGGCTCTGCTGGTACCGGGACTGCTTCAGACCGAGGCGTACGCGCGAAGCCTCATCGTCGGGCACTGGCCGCCGCTGGATGACGCCACGATCGAACGGCGAATCAAGTCACGTATCGAACGTCAGCCGTTGCTGGACAAGACGACCACGGCGTTCAACTTCGTGATCAGCGAGGGGGTGCTCAAGAACCCCATCGCGGGCGAGGAGGAGCACAAGGAGCAGTTGCTCCGGATTCTGGAGTGCGGGGAGCGGCGCAACGTGGACATCCAAGTCCTGCCGGCCAGTAAGCGGGCGAACCCGGCTCTGGGCGGTCCGTTCGTCTTGCTGGAGACGGCAGAACACGAGCAGCTCGCCTACCAGGAGGGCCAACTTGGTTCGGCTTTGAGCAACGATGCGGAGCGCGTGAGTATCGTCAGCCAGCGATGGGCCAAGCTCGTCCAGCTTGCGCTTGACCCAATGGAGACGGCCCGGTTCATCAAGGAGTTGGTCGAGAAGCTATGAGTGGACGCTTGGTGTGGCTCAAGTCGAGCTACAGCAGTACTGACGGCGGCGAATGTGTAGAGATATCCGTCGCCCCGGATGCTATCCACGTCCGGGATTCGAAGAACCCGCAGGGGCCGCGGCTCGACTTTGACGTCGGCGCCTGGACCGCATTCCTCGCATACGCGCGCGAGCGCCCGGCGTGATCGGGTAACACGCCAGGCCCAGCAGCGCGGCGGACAGGTGGCCGATGTCGGTGAAGGTGAGGTTGTCGAAGAGGGGGATTGCGTAGAAGACGAGGACGCCTGCGGCGTAGACGTAGCGGAGGGGGTGCCAGGGGAGGCGGTAGGTCAGGACGGCGATGATGCCGGCGAGCGCGTAGCTGACGCCGACGTCCAGCGTGTCGACGGCGGAGTGCGGCGCCGCGCCCGTATGGATGGCGAGGGCGAGGATGCCTTCGCTCAGGTACGTGGCGCCGATGTGGGTGACGCCCATGACCGCGAGCCAGCGGCGGGTGCCGAGCCAGCGTTCGGCCGGGACGTGGAAGACGTTGTAGAGGACGAAGTAGTAGAGCCAGTTGCCGCCGGCGAGCCACAGCGCGCTGGTGAGGAGGACCCGGCCGGGTGAGTGCAACAGGTTGTTGATGTTGGTGGAGCGGTGTTGCAGGACCTGGTCCAGCGTGTCGGGCGCCAGGTGGTGCATGATCACCGACGTCACGAAGAGGATCGCGAGCCAGATGAACGTGCCGGGGGCCTTGCGTACGTAAGACCAGACCGCGCGGGCCGGGGCGGCCGGACGGAGCGCATCCCTCATGGCGCATGTATACGCCACCGTGCGCGGACCGTCGTAGCGCGTGAGGTCCGTACGGCGCGTGTGGCGCAGAACACAGAGTTGGCCGAAATAACCGGGGAGCCCCTCCCCGTTTAATCGGGTGTCCGACCGAAGCGGGGGATCACTCCCCGCTTACCGGATCACCGCCTTCCGGGCGCGCCCCGGATACGCGGCCCGGGCGGACACCCCGGACGCGCGACCCGGATACACAACCCGGACGCGCGACCCGCATACGAAGAAACGCGACTACGAAGAAACGCGACGTCGACGCGACGCAGAGACGCGACGGCGACGCCACGACGACGAGAGGAACGTGCCGACATGACCGCCACCCGGTCCCGCACCCGCGCCCCCGGCGCATGCGCGGCGACGCCACCGCACCGGCTGCGGGCGGACGCGTTGCGCAACCGGGAGCGGATCATCGGGGCGGCGCGTGAGGCGATGGTCGAGTTCGGGGCGGAGATCCCGCTCGATGAAATCGCTCGACGCGCCGGGGTCGGCAATGCGACGCTCTACCGTCACTTCCCGGATCGCCTGGATTTGATCCACCACGTCACGCTCTCCGTCATGGACCGCACCGCGGACAAGGCGGAGGCCGCGCTCACCGAGGAACCCGATGCCTTCCAGGCGTTGCGGCGCTTCGTGTTCGCGGCGGTCGAGGAGCGGATCGGGGCCCTGTGCCCGCTGCTCTCGGACGGTGTCGACAAGGACCACCCCGACCTGCTCGCAGCGCGCGGGCGCCTGGAGGGGGCCGTCGAGGCCCTGATGGGCGCCGCGCGCGACAGCGGCCAGCTGCGTACCGACATCGCCGTCGGTGACCTGATGGTCGCGCTCACTCAGCTCACGCGTCCGCTGCCTGGAAGCGGGTGTACCGACTTCGACCGGTTCGTGTACCGGCACCTGCTGCTGTTCCTGGACGGACTGCGGGCGCCGGCACGCTCTGAACTGCCCGGTTGCGCGGCCACGCTGGAGGACCTCCGGCACAGCTAGCGGACCACACGGGGGAAGAAAGAAACACGGGGGAAAGGAAGAAACATGGGGAACAACGGGGATCACGGGGGAGCCCGGGCCCGGCTGGGGCCGGGTCCGACCGGGCCGGCACCCAGGCGGGCCGGGGCCCGGTCGGGGCCGCCGACGCCGAGCATCGGCTGACGCCGATCACGCAGACGCTGACCACCAGCTGACGCCGACGCCGACGCCGAGGCCGACCGCTGGCCGAAGCTGACCGCCTGCCGAAGCCGATGACCGGCTGACGCCGACCATCAGCCGACGCCGATTGCCGGCCGAAGCCGACCGCCTGCCGAAGCCGACCGCCTGCCGAAGCCGACCGCCTGCCGAAGCTGACCGCTTGCCGAAGCTGATGACTGGCTGACGCCGACTATCAGCCGAAGCCGAACACCGACCGACGCCGACCACCGGCAGACGCCGACCATCAGCCGAATCCGAACACCGGCCGAAGCTGACCGCCGGCCGAAGCTGACCACCGGCAGACGCCGACCATCAGCCGAATCCGATTGCCGGCCGAAGCTGACCGCCTGCCGAAGCCGATGACCGGCTGACGCCGACCACCGACCGAAGCCGACCGCCTGCCGAAGCCGACCACCAGCTGACGCCGACCACCGTCCGGCGGCAGCCGACGTCCGGCTTCAACCCGGCCGAATGACGCCGCCACCCGGCCACCGGCCTGCACAACACCCGCCACCACGTCCGTCACGGCGCCCGCCACGACACCCGTCATGGCACCCGCCACGACACCCGCCACCACACCCGGCACAAGACGGCCCCGGCCGCCCCGGCGGCGGCGCAACCGCCCCCGCCCGGCCATACCGCAAGCCGATCAACGCCTGATCAACACACGTTCAACACCACAACAGCACCGACCTCCTCACTTACGCACACCGCAACGGCTCACGCCCACAGCCCGCTTCTCGCTCACGCACCACTAGGTGGACCCACCCATGTCTGAATCGGCCACGCACGTCGATCCCCGGCGCTGGAAAGCGCTCATATTCATCGCCCTGGCGCAGCTCATGGTCGTGCTCGACGCGACGATCGTGAACATCGCGCTGCCCTCCGCCCAGGCCGACCTCGGCATCTCCGACGCCAACCGGCAGTGGGTCATCACGGCGTACGCGCTCGCCTTCGGCGGCCTGCTGCTGTTCGGCGGACGCGTCGCCGACCTGTGGGGCCGCAAGCGGACCTTCATCATCGGCCTGGTCGGGTTCGCGCTGGCCTCGGCCCTCGGTGGCGCCGCGTCCAACGAGGGTGTCCTGCTCGGCGCCCGCGCCCTCCAGGGCGTCTTCGGCGCGCTGCTGGCGCCGTCGGCGCTGTCGCTGCTCGCGGTGACGTTCACCGAGGCGCGGGAGCGGGCCAAGGCGTTCGGCATCTTCGGTGCCATCGCCGGTGGCGGCGGTGCCGTCGGTCTGATCCTCGGCGGCGTCCTGACCGAGTACATGAACTGGCGCTGGACCTTCTTCGTCAACATCCCGTTCGCCGTGGTCGCCGCGGCCGGCGCACTGCTGGTGATCCGCGAGCCCGCGGGCAGCCGCAACCCGTCCCGCCTGGACGTGCCCGGCGTCATCCTGGCCACCCTCGGCCTGGTGTCCCTGGTCTACGGCTTCACGCGCGCCGAGTCCGACGGCTGGGGCGCCGGGATGACCATCGGCCTGTTCGTGGCGGCCGCCGTGCTGCTCGCGACGTTCGTGCTGGTCGAGTCGAAGGTCAAGTCCCCGCTGCTGCCGCTGCGGGTGCTCACCGACCGCAACCGCGCCGGTGTCTATGCGTCGCTGGGCCTGGCCGTCATCGGCATGTTCGGTCTGTTCCTGTTCCTGACGTACTACATGCAGATCGTGAAGGGCTACACGCCGGTCACGACCGGCCTGGCCTTCCTGCCGATGATCGTCGGCATGATCACCGGCTCGACGCAGATCGGCGCCCGGCTGATGACCCGCGTCCGGCCGCGGCTGCTGATGGCCCCGGGCTTCCTGCTCGCCGCCGTCGGCATGCTGATCCTGACCCAGATCGACCTGGACACGTCCTACGCGACGCAGATCCTGCCCGCGTTCCTGCTGCTCGGGCTCGGTATGGGTACGGCGTTCATGCCCGCGATGTCGCTGGCCACGCACGGCGTCCAGCCGCGGGACGCGGGTGTCGCCTCGGCGATGGTCAACACCTCGCAGCAGGTGGGCGGCGCGATCGGTACGGCCCTGCTGAACACCATCGCGGCCAGCGCCACCACCGCGTACGCCACCTCGCACGCGAAGAGCGCGCCCTCGGTGGACCTGCTGAAGCTGGAGTCGATGGTGCACGGCTACACCTCCGCGATCTGGTGGGCGGTCGGCATCCTGGCCGTGGCCGCGGCCATCGCGTTCACCATGGTCACCACCGGCAGCCAGGGCGGCGGACCGGTCGCCCGCTCCGGCGACGGCGCGGACGCGGCGGCAGACGCCGACGCGGAGGCGGACGTACCGATTCCGGTCATGGCGCACTGATCACGCCGACTGATCACGCCGACCGAGCACGCCAACTGATCACGGTGTGCTGATCACGCCGACCGATCGCGCCGCACTGATCACGCAGCGCTGATCACGGTGCACCGAGCGCAGGTGTACGGGCCGGTGGCCACGCGGCCACCGGCCCGTACGCACGCCCGAACCCCACCGAACCGGCCCGGCGCCGGCCCGCCCCCCGCTACTCAGCGGAGCCAGGGCAGGTCGGCGCCTTGCGGTTGCAGGCCGTCGGCCACCGTGCGGCAGATGTCGGCCAGCTGGCGGACCTGCTCGGGGCTGAGACGGTCGAAGAGGGCCGCCCGTACGGCGGAGACATGGCCGGGCGCGGCCTTCTCCAGGACGCGCAGGCCCTCGTCGGTGAGGACGGCGTTCTGGCCGCGCTTGTCCGAGGGGCAGTCCTCGCGCCGGACCCAGCCGCTCTTCTCCAGGCGGGCCACGGCGTGCGACAGCCGGGAGCGGGTGATCTTGGCGTTCTGGGCCAGTTCGGTCATCCGCAACCGGCGCCGGGGCGCCCGGGAGAGCTGGACGAGCAGCCCGTAGTAGACGTGCGGCATGCCCGCGTCACGCTGGAGCTGGCGGTCGAGATGGTCCTCCAGGAGCGTGGTGGCATGCAGGTACGACTGCCAGGCGTACTGCTCTTCGTCGCTGAGCCAGCGCGGCTCGCCTGCGGGTTCGTTGCTCATACCATCCACTGTCTCACCGCTCCGCCATTTCTTGAAGTTTTAACTAAGGGTGACGGGCAGGAAATGCGCAGGTGAGCCACCGTACGTGGGGCTTACATGAGGATCCGGGTTTTTCAGGAACGCTCTGAAACCGGGCCGGACCATTCAGGAATCGGCGGGAATCAGCTGCTGAGCGCGCACCGCGGCGGCCAGAGCCCGATCGGCGCCGAAGAACTCGCCGTCCACGCCACCGCCCGCACCCTCGTCACCCTCCGCAGACCACTTCGCCACGTCCAGCGCGGTGTCGGTCATCTTGATGACATGTTCGTCGCCGTGCCGCGCCGCCCGTTCGAAAACCTCCTCGGCGACGAGCCGGCCGCCCTCCTTCAACGGCGACTGCACCTCGGCGGCCGAGTAGACCGACGTGATCGCCGCGCTCGCCGTCCAGACCGCGCCGAGCGAGACCGCCCACAGTTCGCGGGGGAGCGCGGGCAGGGTGCGCAGCACCGCGTTCGGGGCGGTGGCGGTGTGCACCATCAGGACGCCATGGCCGTACCCGTGGTCCAGGTAGTGGTGCACGGCGGCCCCGACGAGCGCGGTGAGCCGGTCGCGTACGGCGTCGGGGTCGTCGGCCGGTACGTGCAGCGACTCGGCGGTGGCCAGCCAGCCGGGCGTACCGGGCAGCTGGGCCAAACCGTCGAGAGGCAGCACCTGTTGGTCGGCGACGCGCGGGAGGGCGGCCAGCGCTTCGGCGGGCGAGGCGGTGCCGGTGGGGTTCACGGAGACGGGCAGGGTGGTGTGCC
Source organism: Streptomyces rimosus (assembly GCF_008704655.1). Taxonomy (NCBI): domain Bacteria; kingdom Bacillati; phylum Actinomycetota; class Actinomycetes; order Kitasatosporales; family Streptomycetaceae; genus Streptomyces; species Streptomyces rimosus. The sequence continues at coordinate 5,474,890 of NZ_CP023688.1, forward strand.
GGGCGGCCCAGTACCCGAGAGCGTGCGCCAACTCCGCGATGCGCGGCGCCTCTTCGCCGTCCTCAAGGAGTGTGCGTACGACGTGGCCGACGCGGATGACGGGGTGCGTCGCGGCCCCGGCGATGCCGGGCAGTAACCGCGGCCACCACTCGGCGAGCACGTCGCGCCACGGACGTTCGGCGACGAGCCGGGTGAAGTACGCGGTCCAGTCGGAGACCCGGCGCGGATCGCCCAGCGCCTCCTGCCAGTTGGCGTCGGTGACCGTGCCCTGGAGGCTCGGCACGTCCTCCAGTTTCTCCTCGTAGTGATCGAGCCAGCGGTGCACGGAACCCGCCTGCCCATGCCTGACCAGCGCCTCCACGGCCATCGGCCCATGGTTGGCGAGGAAGCCCTGGAACTCGGGACCCGAGCCGTGCAGACGCTCCAGGGCCTCGTCGAGAATTCCGCTCGTGATGTCCATGCGCCGAGGCTAGGCGGGTGGTTCGGGCGCGGTAACGGACGGCGGTCCTACGCCCCGGTACGGCGATGGTCGTACGGCCGGGGGACGGGCGTAGGACCTTGTGCGCCAGGACCGACGCGATACCCGACAGGAGGTGTCGGGTATCGGGGGGGGGAGGGTGAGCGCATGACGAGCGACAGCACAGGTACACGTACGGGTACAGCCACAGGCGCAGGCGTGAGCTGGGCCGGATTCGCGGCCGAGCAGCCGGAGGCGGCGGGTCGGGTGGAGGCGCGCTTCGGGGCGTACCGGCACCACGTCCTCGGGACGCTCCGCCGCGACGGCTCGCCGCGCCTGACCGGCATCGAGGCGGACTTCCGCGCCGGCGAACTGTGGCTGGGCATGATGGCGGGCTCCCGCAAGGCGCTGGACCTGCGGCGCGACCCGCGCTTCGCGCTGCACGCCAATCCGGGGCCGGGCACGGACCTGGCGGGCGGCGACGTACGGGTCGCCGGGCGGGCCGTGGAGGTGACCGACCCGGCGGTGCTCGCGTGGTACGTGGGCGAGACGAAGCCGCCGGAGCCGTTCCACCTGTTCCGGGCGGAGCTGACCGAGGTGGTGCGCACGTACGTGGAGGACCCGCACATCGTGCTGGAGACCTGGCGGCCCGGCGGCCCCCAGCGCGTCATCCGGCGGGGCAACGGGGCCGAGCCGCCCGAGGTCACGGTCGTCCCCGGGTGAGCCGGAGCGGGGGCGCCCCTTCAGGTCGCGGTGATCTGGAAGGTGCAGGTGCGGGGGCGGTCCGCAGATCCTCTGGGGCGCTGCCCCATGTGGAAGCCGTCCGGGTCGCCCATGGGGGAGGCCACACGGCGGGGCGCCGCGTACGGCCGCCGTCGCCGGGGTGGTGCCGGCGACGGCGGTCAACGCTCCGGACGCGGTGGAGGCGCGTGCTCAGTTGGACGGGTGCGGGTGGTGGTGGGTCCGGCGCGGGCGGTGTTCGCCGTGGGGCTCGCGGACGCGGTGGGTGCGGAAGATGTACAGGGAGACGGCGAACATCACCGCGCCCATGACCGCTCCCATGCGCACCGACTCCAGGGTGGTGTGCCCGGCCGTGCCGGAGATGCTGTAGAGGTAGCCGATCGCGGTGCCGAAGAACGCTCCGTACGCCAGCGCCCGTACCTCCGTGACCAGGGTCGGCTGGACCCGTACGAGCAGCAGGCCGAGCACGCCGCTGACGACGGCCGTGATCAGGCCCAGCAGCCAGGCGTGACCCAGCGAGGAACCGCTCGTGCGGTCCACGAAGACGGTCCACAGGCCGTAGAGGAGTGCCGCGGCGACGGGCAGGGCCACGGCCATGGTGGACCTGCCGTGCGGCCCGGAGGCCGCGGCCGGGTTGTCCGGGTGTACCGAGGTGTCGCGGTGTACCGGGGTGTCGCGGTGTACCGGGGTGTCCGAGTGCGCTGTGTACGGCTGCGACGCGTCCCGCGACTGCGGGTCGGCGGTCGCGCCGTGCCGGTGGGCGGGCGTCTGCATGACGGGCTCCTCTCACTCGCCCCGTCTTCCAGGCCACACCCGGGTACCGCGAGCGTCAACCGGAGGAGCCGGTGCCCAGGTGTTTCTCGTACCAAGCGACGTCCCAGTAGCGCCCGAATTTGCGGCCGACCTCGCCGTACGTACCGACGTGCCGGAAGCCGAAGCGGGCGTGCAGCCGGACGGACGCCTCGTTGGGCAGGGCGATGCCCGCGTACGCGCGGTGCACGTCCTCGCCGGCGAGCGCCTCGAAGAGGGACTTGTAGAGCAGCGTGCCGACGCCGCGGCCCGCGGCCCCCGGCGCGCAGTAGACGCTGACCTCGACCGAAGTGGAATAGGCGGGCTTGATCCGGAAAGGACTACTGGTCACATAACCCAACAGCCGTCCACCGCGATCCGCGGACCGCCCGCCGCGCGCCCGCGCCCCGTGCGCCCTCTCCTGAGCAACCAGAAGGCGGTGCGGGCCGTCTACAGGGTGGGAGAGCAACCACGAGCGGCGCTGCTCGGGGGTGAAGGGCTCCGTGTCGAATGTGATGGTCGTCTCACGGACGTAGTGGTTGTAGAGGTCCGTGAGGTCCCCGAGATCAGCCTCGGTGGCCGGTCTGACCTGCACTTCCCGGTACTCCGACGGCATCCGCCCTCCTTGGTGGGGATGCAGGGTACTGCATGATCACGAAAATCGGTGCTCGGTGTGGGAATTCTGTCCGGATTCCAGCCGTTGTTTCCTTCGGAAGGGGTACTCGGGGGCTCAGACCGCACCCGGTGTCCCACCGCCACCATCCCGCGACCGACTCACGCAGACTCATCGCAAGGGAGCACACGCATGGCAACCCGTGCCGTCGCCCGTCGTCAGGCCACCAGCAGCGGTGCCGACGGGACCAACAGTGTTCGCGCCGTAGGCGGGGAGATCGCCGACCGCGACCTGGTCGGCATGTACCTCGACGAGATCGCGCGTACCCCTCTGCTCGACGCCGCCCGTGAGGTCGAGCTGTCCCAGACGATCGAAGCGGGTGTCTACGCCCGGCAGATCCTCGACGGGGTCGTCGAGGACGGCAACGCCGCCGGCGGCACCCGTGAAGAGCTCGAAGCGCTGGCCGAAGAGGCGGAGAAGGCCAAGGACATCTTCATCCGCTCCAACCTGCGCCTGGTCGTGGCGGTCGCCCGCCGCTACCCGCGCTCCGGCCTGCCCCTGCTCGACCTGATCCAGGAGGGCAACGCGGGCCTGGTCCGCGCGGTCGAGAAGTTCGACTACGCCAAGGGCTTCAAGTTCTCCACGTACGCGACGTGGTGGATCCGCCAGGCCATCACCCGCTCCATCGCCGACCAGTCGCGCACCATCCGGCTGCCCGTCCACCTCGTGGAGGAGCTGGGCCGCATCCGCCGCGTCCAGCGCGAGTTCAACCGGGAGAACGGCCGCGACCCCGAGCCCGCCGAGATCGCCCAGGAGCTGGGCTCCACGCCCGAGCGCGTCACGGACGTCCTGGACTGGGCGCGCGACCCGGTCAGCCTGAACATGTCGGTCGACGACGAGGGCGACACCCAGTTCGGCGACCTGCTGGAGGACACCTCCGCCGCCTCGCCCGAGCAGTCCGTCCTGACGCTGCTGCGCAGCGAGGAGCTGGAGGACCTGATCGACCGCCTCGACCACCGTACGGCCTCGATCATCAAGGCCCGGTACGGCATCGAGGACGGCCGCGAGCGCACCCTCACCGAGGTCGGCAAGCAGCACGGCCTGACGCGCGAGCGCATCCGGCAGATAGAGAAGCACGCGCTGCTGGAGCTGAAGCGGATGGCGCGCGACACGGGGTTCGACGCGGCGGCGTAAGGGCGCCCGCCCTGCGCCCGTGCTCCCCGTCGGTGGTGGCCTGACGTGGGCTGATGTGCGGCCGTCCGCATACCCCGAGTGATTCCTTACCCCTTCCCCCATAGACGAGCCCCGGTGCCGCTACCCCCCCTTCGGTACCGGGGCTCTTTGCTGCCCGGCCATGCCCGTTTGTGTTGGCCGTGGGTCCGAGTGTGTTTACTTCCTGGCGTTCCAGTCGTACCTTTGGCTTGAAACCACACGGTCGGGCATGAGGCAGGCGCAAATCACCATGTACGCAGCGGAGCGGCAGCAGGAGATCCTGCGACTGGCACGCGAGGGCGGGCGGGTCGACGTGCTCTCGCTCGCCGAGGAGTTCCAGGTCACCGCCGAGACCGTCCGCCGGGACCTGAAGGCCCTGGACCGGGCCGGGCTGGTGCGCCGGGTGCACGGCGGCGCCATCCCCGCCGGGCGCCTGGACTTCGAGCCGGACCTCGCCGAGCGGGACACCGTCGCCGCCGACGAGAAGCAGCGCATCGCGCGGGCCGCGCTCGCCGAGCTGCCCGGCGGCTCCGCCCCCGGCAGCGTGATCCTCGACGCGGGCACCACGGCCGCCCGGATCGCCGCCGAACTGCCGCTGGAGGCCGAGCTGACCGTCGTCACGCACGCCCTCCCGGTCGCCGCGCGGCTGGCCGATCACCCCGGCCTGACCCTGCACCTCGTGGGCGGCCGCATCCGGCACCGTACGCGGGCCGCCGTCGACGACTGGGCCCTGCGCGCCTACCGCGAGATCAACGCGGACGTGGTGTTCCTGGCGACCAACGGCTTTTCCCTGGAAGGCGGCCTGACCACCCCCGACCTCGCCGAGGCGGCCGTCAAGCGGGCTGCGGTCGCCGCGGCCCGGCGGGTCGTGCTCGTCGCGGACAGCAGCAAGTTCGGGCAGGTCCACTTCGCCCGCTTCGGCGGACTCGACGACGTGGACCTGCTCGTCACCGACACCGGGCTCAGCCCCGACGACGCCCTCGCCATCGAGCGCGCGGGCACGGAAGTAGTGCGCGCATGATCCTCACCGTCACCCCCAACCCCAGCCTGGACCGTACGTACGAGATCCCGACGCTGGAGCGCGGCGCCGTGCTGCGCGCCACCGCCGACCGGATCGACCCGGGCGGCAAGGGCGTCAACGTCTCCCGGGCCGTCGCGGCGGCCGGGCACCGCACGCTGGCCGTGCTGCCCCTCGGCGGCCCGGCGGGCGCGGCGCTGGGCGATCTGCTGGCGGCGGAGGGCATCGAGGTCGCGGGCGTACCGGTGGCCGGGCAGACCCGGTCGAACATCTCCGCCGTCGAACCGGACGGCACCCTGACGAAGATCAACGCGGCCGGTCCCGAACTGTCGGCGGACGAGTCGCGGGCGCTGCTGGAGACCGTACGCACCCGGTCGGCCGGGGCGGACTGGATCGCCTGCTGCGGCAGCCTGCCGCGCGGGCTGGCCCCCTCCTGGTACGCGGAACTGGTCGCCCAGGTGCACCAGGCCGGAGCCCGGATCGCGCTGGACACGTCCGGACCGTCGCTGACCGCCGCCCTGGCGGCCCGCCCCGACGTCGTCAAGCCGAACGCGGAGGAACTCGCCCAGGCGGTGGGCCGCCCGCTGCGCACCGTCGGCGACGCGGTCGAGGCCGCGCGCGACCTGCGGAAGCTCGGCGCGGGCGCGGTGCTCGCCTCCCTGGGCGCGGACGGGCAACTGCTCGTGGACGCGGACGGCGAGCGGTTCGCCTCCGCGCGGGTCGCGACCGTACGCAGCAACGTGGGCGCGGGCGACGCGTCGCTGGCCGGGTTCCTGGCGGCGGGCGGCGTCGGCGTACGGGCGCTGGCCTCGGCCGTGGCGTACGGGGCGGCGGCGGTGCAACTGCCGGGCAGTGCGATGCCGGCGCCGATGGATCTGGATCCTTCGGCGGTCCTGGTGGGCGACACCGTGCCGGTGGGGCTGGAACTGCGGGAGCCGGCGGGATGAGCGCCCCGGGCCGGCTCACGTGTTATCGCTTCGCTCGTCCTCAAGTTCCCCCAGCTAGGCGCTGGGAGGGGCCCCCAGACGGGCTGAGTTTGCTGGGACTTGATGCGAGCGAAGGAGCCCGCGATGAGTGAGCTGATCACCGCGGAACTGGTCGATCTGGACCTGTCCGCCGGGAGCAAGGAGGCGGCGGCGCGGTCGCTGGCCGAGCGGATGGCCGGGCTGGGCCGGGTCACCGATCTGGACGGCTTCCTCGCGGACGTGGCCGCGCGCGAGGCCCAGATGCCGACCGGCCTGGACGGCGGCATCGGCATACCGCACTGCCGCAGCGCGCACGTCACCGAGCCGACGCTCGCCTTCGGACGCAGCGCCGCCGGGATCGACTTCGGCGCCGCCGACGGCCCGGCCGACCTGATCTTCCTGATCGCGGCACCGGCGGGCGGCGACGCCGACCACCTGTCGATCCTGTCGACGCTGGCCCGGCACCTGATGGACGAGGAGTTCACGGGGGCGCTGCGCAGGGCGGACGATCCGGCGGCGGCTGCGGCGCTCATCCGGGGGGACGAGCCGGAGGCCGTAACGGAGGCGGAGGCCGGGCCCGAGGCGGAGGCCGTAACCGAGCCTGCGGCGGAGCCCGAGCCTGCGGCGAAGCCTGAGACAGACGCCGGGCCGGAGGCGAAGCCCGAGCCCGCACCCCCCTTCAAGATAGTCGCCGTAACCTCCTGCCCCACCGGCATCGCCCACACCTACATGGCCGCCGAAGCGCTGGCCAAGGCGGGCAAGGAGGCCGGGGTCGAACTGGTCGTGGAGACGCAGGGGTCGGCCGGGTTCAAGCGGCTGGACCCGGAGGTCGTGGCCGCCGCCGACGGCGTGATCTTCGCGCATGACGTGGAGGTGCGGGACAAGGCGCGGTTCGCCGGGAAGCCGACGGTCGACGTGGGCGTGAAGGCCGGCGTCAACCGGCCCGCCGAACTGATCGCCGAGGTACGGGAGAAGGCCGCGCGCGGCGACGTCTCCGCACCCGCGGCGGCCGGGTCCGCGCCCATGGACCGGGACGGCGAGGCGGGCGACGGCTTCGGCACGCGGCTGCGCAAGTGGCTGATGACCGGCGTCAGCTACATGGTCCCGTTCGTCGCCGCGGGCGGCCTGCTGATCGCGCTGGCCTTCGCGATCGGCGGGTACGGGATCAACAAGGCGCCGTCCGTCGCCGAGCACTTCGTATGGACCGAGTCCGCGAGCTGGGCGGCGCTGCTCTTCCAGATCGGCAGCGTCGCCTTCGGCTTCCTCGTCCCCGTACTGGCCGGCTTCATCGCATACGGCATGGCCGACCGGCCGGGCCTGGTGCCGGGCTTCGTCGGCGGCGCGATCGCCCTGACCGTCAACGCCGGCTTCCTCGGCGGCCTGATCGCCGGACTGATCGCGGGCGCGGTGGTGATGGCGGTCCAGCGGGTCCGGGTGGCGCCCGCGCTGCGCGGCATCATGCCCGTGGTCGTCATCCCGCTGATCTCGTCGGCCGTCGTCGGGTTCCTGATGTTCCTGGTGGTCGGCAAGCCGATCGCGGCGCTCCAGAAGGCGCTGACCGACTGGCTGAGCGGGCTGTCGGGCGCCAACGCGGTCATCCTGGGCGTCATCCTCGGCCTGATGATGACGTTCGACCTCGGCGGCCCGCTCAACAAGGTGGCCTACGCGTTCGCGGTGGGCGGCCTGGCCAACCCCAACGACGGCAGCCTGAAGGTGATGGCCGCGGTGATGGCGGCGGGCATGGTGCCGCCGCTGGCGATGGCGGTGGCCACGACCGTACGCGGCGGGCTGTTCACCCGTACCGAGCGGGAGAACGGCAAGGCGGCCTGGGTGCTGGGCGCCTCCTTCATCACCGAGGGCGCCATCCCGTTCGCGGCGGCCGACCCGCTGCGCGTCATCCCGTCCGCGATGGCGGGCGGCGCGGTGACCGGCGCCCTGTCGATGGCGTTCGGCTGCACGCTGCGCGCCCCGCACGGCGGTGTCTTCGTGGTGCCGCTGATCGGGCAGCCGCTGCTGTACCTGGTGGCCGTGCTGGCCGGTACGGCGGTCACCGCGGCGCTGGTCGTCCTCCTGAAGGGCCTGCGGAAGACGGCCGCGCCCGCGGTCGCCGCGCCGGAGGCGACGGCGGTCGCGGGTGAGCCGGCCGGGGTCTGACGGCACGGACGCGCAACGACGGTGGCCGGTCCCCCGCGGGGACCGGCCACCGTCGTTGCGCTTGGGAGCTACGGGATCAGCCCGCGCTGCCCGCCTGCCATTCCGCCCACGACATGTTCCAGCCGTTGAGACCGTTGTCCGGCTTCACGGTCCGGTCGGGTGAGTTCTTGACGACCACCACGTCACCGACGAGCGAGTTGTCGAAGAACCACTTGCCCGGGGTGTCGCCGCCACCGCCCTTGTTGTCCTGGAGGCCGACGCAGCCGTGGCTCGTCCCGGCCCGGCCGAAGATCGACGGGCTGCCCCAGTAGTTGCCGTGTATGAACGTGCCGGAGGAGGAGAGCCGCATGGCGTGCGGCACGTCCTTGATGTCGTACTCGCCGCCGAAGCCGACCGTCGAGCCGTCCATCCGGGTCTGGGTGAACTTCTCGGAGATGACCATCTGGCCGTTGTAGGTCGGGTTCTTCGGGCTGCCGCCGGAGATCGGGATCGACTTGACCGTCTTGCCGTCCCGGACCACCGTCATGGTCTGGGTCTTCATGTCGACGGTGGAGACCTGCGAGCGGCCGACGGTGAAGTTCACCGTCTTGGACTGCACGCCGGTGATGCCCTGGCCGCCCTTGACCCCGTCCAGGTCGATCTTCAGCGTGACCTTGGAGCCGGCCTTCCAGTACTGCTCCGGACGGAAGTCCAGGCGCTGCGAGCCGAACCAGTGGCCGACGACCTTCTGGCCGCTGCTGGAGGTCACCGTGATGTGGGACTGGACGTCCTTCTTGTTGGTGATCACCTTGTCGAAGGTGAACGACACCGGCATGCCGACGCCGACGGTCTTGCCACCGTCCGGCGTGTAGGAGCCGATGAAGCTGTTCTTCGAGGAGACGGTGGTGAAGGTGCGGTTCTCGGTGGCGGCCCGGCCCTTGCCGTCCTTGGCGTTGGCGACCAGCTTGTACTTGGTGCCGCGCTCCAGCTGCTTCGACGGCTTCCAGGAGGAGCCGTCGGCGGCTATCGAGCCCTTGACCTCGGCGCCGTTGTCCGCCTGCACCAGCTTCACATCGGTGAGCTTGCCGCCGCTGACCTGGACGCCGGTCTCGTTGATGCTGGCGTTGGTGGCGCCGTCCTTCGAGGTGACCGAGATCTTCGCCTCGGAGGCGTCCTTGGCGGCCGCGGCATCCGCGCCGGCCGCCTGGTCCTTGCCGTCCTTGCCGCCCGCCGAGGCGTCGCCGCCGCAGGCGGACAGGGCCAGGGCACCGGCGGCGAGGAGGGAGGCCGCCGCGAGTCCGCGACGCAGCCGACGGGTGCGGGACGGTGCGGGCGGCGCGGTGTTGTCCGGCATTGTCACGGGCTGCTCCATGCAAGGGTGTTGTTAGTCAGTGCTGGTAAACAGCAACTACGGGCGGGTTTGGTTGCACTCCCGACGCTGGTGTGATGAACGTCACTTCAGGGGTGGCAGGGGAGCTTCGGGCGGGCCGGACAGCCAGGCGCGCAGGGGTTCGCCGTGCTCGTCCAGCGCGGGCGGGGCGCACGGTGCGGCGACCGGTGTGGCGGACAGCCGCAGCGGACTGCGCACCTGAGGTATCCGGTCGGCGCCGACCGGCACGACCGGCTCCAGGCCGAGCCGTCCGGCCAGCCGCAGCGCCTCGCCGACGGTGTTGACCGGCCCGCAGGGGACGGACGCCGCGGTCAGCCGCTCGGTCCAGGCCGCCGGCGTGTCCGCAGCCAGCCGCTCCTCCAGCTCCTTGACCAGTTCGGTGCGGTGGCGCACCCGGTCCTGGTTACGTGCGAAACGCTCGTCGTCGGCCAGCCCGGGCGCGCCCAGCGCGTGCGCCAGCGCGCGGAACTGCCGGTCGTTGCCGACCGCGACGGCCAGCGGCTCGCCGTCCCGGCAGGCCAGCGTCTCGTACGGGGCGATGCTCGGGTGCCGGTTGCCCATCGGGCCCGGGTCGCGGCCGGTGGCCAGCTGCCCGGAGGTCTGGTTGACCAGCGAACCGAGCAGCGACGACAGCAGGTTGACCTCGACGTGCTGGCCCTGCCCCGTACGGTCGCGGTGGCGCAGCGCGGCCAGTACGGCGGTGGTGGCGTCCTTGGCGGTCAGTACGTCGACGAGGGCGACGCCCGCCTTCAGGGGCGGGCCGCCCGGCTCGCCGGTGATGCTCATCAGGCCCCCGACGGCCTGCACGACGAAGTCGTAGCCCGGCAGGTGCGCGCCCGCGCCGGAGCCGAAGCCGGTGATCGAGCAGTGGACCAGGCCGGGGTGGGCGGCGGTGGTCGTCGCGGGGTCCAGGCCGTAGCGGGCGAGCGCGCCGGGCCGGAAGTTCTCGATCAGTACGTCGGCCCGGCGGGCCAACTCGCGGGCCGCCGCCGCGTCGCCGGGGTCGGCGAGGTCCAGGGCGAGGCCGCGCTTGGAGCGGTTGGCGGCGTCGAAGTACGCGGCCGTGCCGTCGGCGGCGAAGGGCGGCCCCCAGGAGCGGGTGTCGTCGCCGGTCACCGGCCGCTCCACCTTGATCACATCGGCGCCCAGGTCGGCCAGCGTGGCGGCGGCCAGCGGCCCGGCCAGGACGCGGCTGAAGTCGGCCACGAGGAGGCCCGCCAGGGCCTTGGGGGTGGCGGCTGCGGGGGTGGTGGCGGTGGTCGGCTGCGGCACGTGCGTACTCCTCACGTCGCGCGGGCGGTGTGCCGACATGCTGGGGGACGATCTTGGGGGAGGGGAAGGGGGCGGTGTCCGGGGCCGGGCCGGTGGGGTGTGGGTGAAGCGTGGGGGCGGCGGGCGGGAGGTGCGCAGGTGTGGGAGAAACATCACTTGTGGGGTGTAAGTCCTTTCAATCCCCTGACGTTGGTCCCTGACATGGTGTCTACTGCTGGAGTCCGCCCCGCCGGGGCCCGTCAGCGGGCCCGGAACCGCGCACCGACCTGGAGGACCGCATGCTCCCCTCCGTCTCGCTCCTCCAGCAGATCGGCCTGGCCATCCTGCTCGCCGTCACCATCGGGTGGGCCGTGAGCCAGGCCCGGATCGTGCGCCGGCACCGCTTCGAGATCCCGGGCGGAAACGGCCCGAGACCGGTGCTCCGCGCGGTGCCCCGGCAGACCGGCCCGGCCGGGCCGCCGTCCGAGCGGGTGGAGCTGAGCGCCGCCGAGCGCGAGGCGTTCGCCGGACTCGTACGGCAACTGAAGCAGCTGAACGGGGACGAGCGGCCGGAGCGGCACTGAACCGGTGCCCATGAGCGCGGTGCAGGCCGTCAGGCCGTCACCGCACCGGCCCCAGTTTCAGCAGTGCCAGTGACGCCAGCATCTGCACCGCCACCGCCACCCCCGCCTTGAGCGTGGACAGATGGTGCTGGCCCCGGATGAGCAGTATGGCCAGCAGATAGCCGAAGCCCCAGGTCGTCCACGCGACCGCCTGGACCAGGGTGGAGTTGTGCGGCAGCCATGTCGCCAGCGCGAGCCGCGGCAGGTCGGTCACCCAGAACAGCACGACGAAGAGGCTGACCGTCGGCTCGAACCGGCCGTTGCCGCCGATCGTGCGGGCGATGGCGTGGGTGACCACGCCCAGCGCGAGGCTGGCGACCAGCACCCCCGCCTCCGCGATCGCCGCCATCTGCAACGCGAGCTGCTGGTCCAGCGCCCACTGCTTGCGGAACGCGTCCACCGACACGATGCCGAGGGCGCCGCTGACCAGGCACAGCAGGACCGCCGCGCTCCAGGCGCTGCGGTCCCGGGCCTCGTCCATCACCTCGACCGGCCGGTACCAGAGGCCGAGGACCAGACGGTGCCACCACAGCCGGCGCCGTCTCGGCGGACCGGGTTTCCTTCCGGTGGGCGGCTGGACGAGCGTGGGGGGAGGCGGCGGCACGGACATATGGCCCGTTCTACCACCGGAGCCGGGTGGCGGGCTCCGACGGGTGGGAGGCCGGGGCCGGTTACGGGGCCGCGTACAGGTCGCGGTACGACGGGAAGCGGCCGCCCGGAGTGTCCACCGTCTCGGCCGCCAGCACGGCCTTGACCACCGCACGGGTCAGCACCTCGGCCCCCGCGGCCAGCACGTCGTTCAGCGCACCGGTCTCGGCGTGCACCCCGAACGCCGGGTCGGCCGCGGCCTCTTCCGGCACCAGCGGCCGGTCCCCGGTGGCGAGCGCGAAGACGGTGTCGCCGTCGGTGAGCAGATGCGCCGGGCGCACCGCGCGGGCCAGGCCGTCGTGCGCGATGCCCGCGAGCTTCTGGGCCTGGGCACGCGTGAGGACCGCGTCGGTCGCGACGACGGCGAGGGTGGTGTTCAGGGGCTGGCGTACGGAGGTGGCCGAACGTCGCTCGGAAGCGCTACGGGCCTCGGCGAGGCGGCGCTGCGCGGCGGCGTGGGCGTCGGGGGAGGGCGCGAGGGGCACGCCGTGCTCCTCGTCCGCCTGCTCTCCGTACCGCCCGTACAGCACGCCGGTACGTGGATCGACCACCGAGCCCGCCGCGTTGACGGCCGCCAGCGCGGCGACCGTGATGCCCGACGGCAGGACCAGGCTGGTGGTGCCGATGCCGCCCTTGACGCCGCCGGCCACCGCGCCCGTACCGGCGCCGGTGTTGCCCTGGGCGACGGGCGCGCCCGGTTCCGTGGCGGCGGCGTCCTCGATGGCGGCGCGGCCGAGCGCGGCGTCCGGGCGGGCCCGCCAGTCGCCGCCGCGGCCCAGGTCGAACAGGGCCGCGGCCGGTACGACGGGCACGACCTGCGCCGGGTCCGGGCCGACGCGGTAGCCGCGGCCCTGTTCCTCCAGCCAGGCCACCGCACCTGACGCGGCGTCCAGTCCGAAGGCGCTGCCGCCGGACAGGACGACGGCCTCGATGCGCTGGACCAGATTGCGCGGGTCCAGGGCGTCCGTCTCGCGGGTGCCGGGTCCGCCGCCGCGTACGTCCACGGCGGCGATGGCCCCGCCTTCGGGGGCCAGGACGACGGTGGTTCCGGACAGCCACCCGTCGCCGATGCGCTGCGCATGCCCGACCCGCAGGCCGCTGACGTCGGTCAGGGCGTCGCGGGGGCCGGGGCGGGATGCCGGGGTACGGGTGCCGGCTGCGTTGCCCGGCTGCTCGGTGTCGTCGGCCATGGCACATGCGTACCACGGGGGATGCGGGGGCGGTACGGGTGTCATGAGCCGCGACGGGCCGTCAGGTGCCGTACAGCATAGGCACGGCGGTCCCCTTCACGGAGCGGGGGCGGCAGGCCGCCCGCCGGCCCCCTCAGTGTCCCGCCGGGCCCATCACGATCACCGGGTGCTGCGCCGGGTCCAGCGTGCGCAGCAGCTCCTGCATCACCTCGGGCTTGAGGCTGATGCAGCCCTGCGTGGGCCCGTCGTGGTCCACGTGCAGCCAGACGCCGCCGCCCTTCCGGTCGCCCATCGGACGCCGCTGGTCCAGCGGTGAGGAGCCCTTGACCCGGTTGTAGTCGATGGCGATGACGTAGTCGAACGCACCGCCCAGCGGCTCGCCCTCCACGCCGGTGCCGTGCGCGACGAAGCTGTCGTTGCGGTCGTACGGCAGCTTGGTGCCCTCCGGGGGCGCCAGTTTGCCGCCCGCGTCGCTGAGCGTGAAGACACCCTCCGGCGAGCGCAGGTCACCGTAACGGTGGTCCTTGGTCCAGCCGCGGGACGCGTTGTGCGCGGCCCAGCGCGCGCCGGGGCGCCAGTCGTCGGAGTCCTGTGCGCGGGTGTAGAGGACGACGGAGGAGTCGTGCTGGTCCACGCCCTGCCCGGTGACGACGAGCACCTGCCGGGAGTCGGCCGGGATCTGCTTGCGGGTGGCGTCGCTCAGGCCCGGGATCGCGCGCGGCGCGGTCGCCTGCGCGTGGCCGGCGGCGGCGTGCGCGGGGACCTCCGGCGCCGAGGGGGCCGGGCGGGCCTGCTCGGAGCGGTGGCCGTCGTGGTCGTCGCCCGAGGCGGGCCAGGCCCACAGCGCGGTGCCCACCAGCGTGGTCAGGGCGAGGCCGCTCACCGCCTTGCCGCGACGGGTCATCCTTATTCGCATACCGCGTTGCTGGGCGTGGCGGGCAGCCATGTTCGTGGCGTCTCCTCGCCCGTCGGCTCCGGGCCGGTGGGCTGTCGTAGGCATAAAACGGGCAATCCGCACCCTACACCGTCCAGGGAAACGCCCCGCCCCGCACCTCGTGTCTTCATGCGTCACGTCCGGCCAATGGCCGAAAGAGACGGGACCATTGGCCGGAATGGCGAGGTCGTAGGGCCTGGAGGGGTGGAAGTGGCGGCCCGTCAGCTCTCCAGCGCCTGCCCCTGCCGCGCCGTCAGCGTCGCCCCCACCGCGACCGTGACCGCCCCCACCATTCCGGCCAGCAGGACCGCGGCGTGCCCCGCGAACGTACAGGCCAGGACCAGTACGGAGGACACCGGCAGCACCAGCTGCTGGGCCAGGTTGCGCTTCTGGTGGCGGGAGTGGATCAGCCACACGGTGAAGAGGAACAGCGCGCCCGGCACGGTCACCGTCGCGGACGCCGCGAACACGGAGAGGTGCGCCTTGCCGACCGACTCCTCCACCGCCACCTCGATGCCCGCGCCGATCGCCGCAGCCGAGCCGAGGACCAGGTAATGGCCGTAACCCCAGACGAACGCCTGGCGGTTCGAGACGAGGTGGAGGTGGATGGGGACCGCGAAGTAGATCCAGTACGCGGCGAAGATCAGCAGCAGGCCGCCCGCCGCGATGGGCAGCAGATCACCCAGCGCGTCCTGCTCGTCCACCGCGGACTGCACCGCCACCGTGGCGGCGGAGACCGTCTCGCCGAGCACGATGATGACGAACAGGCCGTATCGCTCCGCGATGTGGTGCGGGTGCCAGGAAGTCTGATGGTCCCGTTCGGCCAGCGTGGGTACGGCCATCTCCGCGACCGCCAGCGCCACGAACACCCACGGCCGGGCGGCGTCCGGTGACAGCAGCAGCACCAGCCAGCCGACCTGGCACAGCGTCACCCCGGCGGCGTAGCGCAGCGCGGTGGTCCGCTCCCGGCCGGTGCTGTTGCGCGCGGCCCGCAGCCACTGCGACACCATCGCGAGCCGCATCACCAGGTAGCCGAACCACACCACCGCGAAGTCGCCGTCGAAGGCCCGCGGCACCCCGGCCGCCAGGATCAGCACGCCCGCGATCTGTACGAGCGTCACCACCCGGTACAGCGCGTCGTCGGTGTCGTACGCGGACGAGAACCACGTGAAGTTCATCCAGGCCCAGAAAACCGCGAAGAACAGCATCAGATAGCCGGTGATGCCGTGCCCCGGATGCCCTTCCGCGAGCGCGTGCACGAGCTGTCGCCCGGCCTGCGCGACGGCCACGACGAAGCACAGGTCGAAGAAGAGCTCCAGCGGAGTGGCGGCGCGGTGGCTCTCGGAGCGCCCGCGCGCCCGCATGCGGGCCATCACGGGCGGACCGTCCGGTGATTCCGCTGCGTCCGGTACCTCCGGTGTGTCCCCTGCATCTGGTGCTCCTTGCTCCCGTGTCGCGTCGAGGGCCGCGCCCCAGTACAGCCCGCGTGGCCGGAAAGCCGCCATGAGGCGCGCGGGGCTCTCGCCGGTTGGGGAACTCACGGCGTGCAAGAGGCGTTTTCTGTAAAGCCTTTAAAGGAGGAGCGAGGGGTGCGCGCCGGCCCGTGCAGCCCTGGCGGCTCCAGCCTGTTCCGGGCTCGGTGCGACCGGTCCGGGCCTCGTCCGTACGTCCGTTACGTGATCAAATGCTACGTATGAGCGATAGCGCGCGTGACACCGTACTGGCCCCGCTCGACGCCCGCATGGCGGACCTCGAATCCCTCTACGAAGACCTCCACCGGCACCCCGAACTCGGCTTCCGGGAATCCCGTACGGCCGCCGAGGCGGCCCGCCGCCTGACCTCGTACGGCTACGAGGTCACCACCGGCATCGGCCGGACCGGCGTGATCGGCGTGCTGCGCAACGGGCCGGGCCCGGTCGTCCTGCTGCGCGCCGACATGGACGCCCTGCCCGTCACCGAACGCACCGCCCTGCCGTACGCCTCCACCGTCCCCGGCGTCATGCACGCCTGCGGCCACGACGTGCACGTCACGTGCCTGACGGGCGCCGCCGACCTGCTCGCGGCGGGGCGGGAGCACTGGTCCGGCACCCTGGTGGTGCTCTTCCAGCCCGCCGAGGAGGTCGGCGACGGGGCGCGGGCGATGATCGATGACGGACTGTTCGGGGCGGAACACAGCGGCATCCCCACCCCCGATGTGATGTTCGCCCAGCACGTCGCCCCGTTCGGCGCCGGGCTGATCGCATACGCGCACGACGCCTGTATGGCCGCCTCGGACAGCCTGAAGATCACTTTCCATGGCACCGGCGGCCACGGCTCCCGCCCCGAGACCGCCGTCGACCCGATCCTGATGGCCGCCGCCTTCGTCCAGCGCCTCCAGTCCGTCGTCGCCCGCGAGATCGCGGCCAAGGACCGGGCCGTCGTCACCGTCGGCTCCTTCCAGGCCGGGGACGCCCCCAACGTCATCCCCGACCAGGCGGTGGTGCAGCTCAGCGTCCGTACCTTCGACGAGCACATCCGTACTCAGGTGCTGGCGTCCGTCGACCGCATCGCCATGGCGGAGGCCGCAGCCTCCGGCGCGCCGCGGGAGCCGGAGACGGAGGTGCTGAACACCTTCCCCGTCACCCGCAACGACGACCGGACGCTGGAGCAGGTCAACGCGGCCTTCACCGACCACTTCGGCGCCCCGCGGCTGTTCGCCTACGAACCGGCCGCCGGCAGCGAGGACGCGGGCCTGATCGCCACGGCCGCCGACGCGCCCCTCTACTACTGGTGGCTCGGCGGCTGGGACCCCGACGAGTTCCGCACCGCCATGGCCTCCGGCCGCCTTGCCCAGGACATCCCCTCGAACCACTCACCGCACTTCGCGCCGGTGAAGCAGCCGACGCTGGCCATGGGCGTGGAGGCTCTCACCGTGGCGGCGCTGAGCCATTTGAAGGCCGGCCGGTGAGTCCGGGGCCCGACCGTACGTAGGCGACGGCCGCCTGGATCGCCAGCGCCACGGCGACCGTGGGGGCGATGCTCCAGGGGAGCACTCCGGCGATGGCCAGGGCGGCGCACAAGGGGACGGTGAGGAGGGTGGGGAGGACGGAGGAGAGGGCCAGGCGGGCGCGGTGACGTGGGGTCAGGTGATGCGGGTGGGTCATGGGTGGTCCTTCGTGTGGGGTGTGCCGGGGGCATGGGGGAGGCCGTCGGGCTCCGTACGGGCCCGGTCGAGGTAATCCGCCAGCTCACGCCAGGCATCGGGCGCCGGGCCGGAGCCCGGACCGGGGCTGGAGCTGGAACCGGCTCCGGGCCCGAAGCCTGATCCGCCCCCACCCGCCATCTCCTCCGGCTCCGCCCGCCACGCCGCCCGCACCCCGGCGGACACGCCCGCGTCCCCGCCGCTGAACAGCACACCCAGCTCGTCCATCCGGGCCGCCAGCCGCCGCACCCGCCGGTCCGTGGGCGGGACTCCCGACTCGCGCAGCCGGGCCGCCCGGCGGTACAGCTCCGGCCACTCCACCTCCAGCAGATAGTGCGCCGCCGGGCCCAGCGCCGCGCCGCGCGCGGCCAGGACCTGGAGCTGGTCCGCGTCCAGGTGGCGGCGCAGGGCCCGGTCCGCCGTCGGGCCGGTACGGCCGAGCGCTTTGAGCGCCGCCAGCAGGTCGCGCGTCTCCGGTGCCGTACCCGCCGACAGTGACTCCTCCAGTCGCCGCAGCCGTCCGCGCAGCGCTTCCAGGGCGGACAGGGACTCCTCGACGTCCGCCAAGTGGTCCCGTACCAGCCGCAGCGGATCGATCCCCGAGTCCAGGCAGGTCGCGATGGTCTCCAGCCCCAGACCGAGACCGCGCAGGGCCAGCACCTGATAGAGGCGGGCCGCGTCGTCCTCGGTGTACTCGCGGTGGCCGCCGGGGGTGCGGCGGGACGGGCTGAGCAGCCCGATGGTGTCCCAGTGGTGCAGGGTCCGGACGGTCAGCCCGCTCGCCTCGGCGAGCTGACCGACCTTCCAGGTGGTGGCAGTGGTCATGCCTTTTACTGTGCAACCTCACGTCGCGTCGGGTTCAAGTCCGCCGCCCGTCCAAGGCGCGGCAGGGCGCTTGACCTTGCCCTTGGGGGAAGACCCAGGCTCGGGGCAGCGGGGGACAGCCCCGTACGAGGAGGGTGGACGGTGGACCGGGAACCGGGTGGGGAACTGCTGAGCATCGGGGCGTTCGCCAGGGCCTCGCGGCTCTCGCCGAAGGCGTTGCGTCTGTACGACGAGCTGGGGCTGCTGCCGCCCGCGCAGGTCGATCCCGTCAACGGCTACCGGCGTTACCGGGTCGCCCAGTTGGAGCGGGCCCGGCTGGTCGCCTGGCTGCGGCAGCTCGGTATGCCGCTGGCCCGTATCCGGGACGTGTGCGGGCTGCCACCGGGGCCGGCCGCCGACGCGGTGGCGGCGTACTGGGCGCGGACCGAGGCCGACACCGCCGCCCGCCGCGAGCTGGCCGCCTTCCTCGTCAACCATCTGAGCGGGAAGGACACGGCCATGGAGACGGACACGGGGCGGACACCGGCAGGGGAGCCGCGGGCGCGGCGCCGGCTGGAGATCCGTTACGCGGCGCTGTCGGACACCGGGCTGGTACGGGAGAGCAACCAGGACACGGCGTACGCGGGGGAGCGGCTGCTCGCCGTGGCCGACGGGTTCGGCGGGGCCGGGGCCTCCGCCGGGGCCGCGGCCGTCGAGGCCCTGCGCCGCCTGGAGAACCTCGACGGCGGGGCGCTGCGGCCCGGCGACCTCCTCAACACGCTGGCGGACGCGGCTCGGGAGGCGAACCGGTCGGTGGGGGAGGCGGTGGCGGCCGAGGGGGAGACGGGGGCCTGTACCGCCGGTACGACACTGACCGCCCTGCTCTGGACCGGCTCCCACCTGGCCCTCGTCCACGTGGGCGACTCGCGTGCGTACCTGCTGCGCGACGGCGCGCTGTTCCAGATCACGCACGACCACACCCACGTACAGTCGCTTGTCGAGGAAGGGCGGCTGACCCCTGAGGAGGCCGAGTCGCATCCGCAACGTGCGCTCCTTGCACGGGCCCTGGGCAGCGGCGCCGACTGGGAGCCGGAGGTGGGGCTGCGCGAAGCGCGCCCCGGCGACCGCTACCTGCTGTGCTCCGACGGCCTGTCTGCGGTGGTGCCCTCCGACGCCGTACAGGACGCCCTGGCCGGGGCACCGGACCCCGGCCAGGGCGTACGGGACCTGGTGGCGCTGGCCCATCAGGCCGGTGCGCCGGACAACGTGAGCTGTGTGGTGGCGGACGTGTCGCTCAGGCCAGGCCCTTGAGCATCCCCTTGAAGTACAGCTGCGGCAGCCCGTACCGCTTCAGGAACCACATGTCCGTCCGCTCCTTCGTCGTGTCGATGAAGGGGATGGACGGCGCGGGCTCCAGGTCGTAGTCGAACTCGGCCAGCAGCATCTTGTGGCGGGCGGTGACCAGCGGGCAGGAGGTGTAGCCGTCGTAGCGGGCGGTGGCGGGCCGCCCGCGCAGCCCGGCCCGCAGATTGGCGGCGACGACCGGGGCCTGCTTGCGGATCGCGGCGCCCGTCTTGGACGTCGGCAGGTTGGCCACGTCGCCGATCGCGTACACCTCGGGGAAGTCCGGGTTCTGGAGCGTCGCCCGGTCGGCCTTGGCGTAACCGAAGGGCGAGGCCGGGTCGGCGAGCGGGCTGTCCGCCACCCACTGCGGCGCGCGCTGCGGCGGTACGGCGTGCAGCAGGTCGTAGTGGACCGTCTCCTTCTCGCCGGTCGCGTGATCGACGATCTCCGCCTCCCGCGCGGCGCCGTCCACCTGCGTCAGCTCCGACTGGAGGCGCACCTCGATGCCGTAGCGCCGCGCCGTCTCCTCCAGCGCCCGGTTGAAGACCGGCACCTTGAACATGGCGGGCTCGGGCAGCACCAGGATCGTACGGATACGGCCCAGCACCCCGCGCTTGCGCCAGTAGTCGGCGGCGAGATACGCGATCTTCTGCGGCGCGCCGCCGCACTTCACCGGCCCGGACGGCATCGTGAACAGCGCCGTGCCGCGCTTGGTGCGCCGGATGAAGTCCCAGGTCAGCGGCGCCAGATCGGGCCGGTAATTGCTGGAGACACCGCCGTGGCCGAGGGCCTGCGCAAGCCCCGGTATGCCGTCCCAGTCCAGGCTGAGCCCGGGGGCGAGCACCAGCCGGTCGTACGAGATCGTCCGCCCCGACGCGGTGCCGACCGTCCGCGCGGCGGGGTCGACCGAGGCGGCGGACTCGCGCAGCCAGCGCACCCCGGGCGGCATGACCTCCGCCTCCGTGCGCAGCGCGGCCCGCAGCGGCGCCTGGCCGCCGCCGACCAGCGTCCACAGCGGCTGGTACCAGTGCGTCTCGGAGGGCTCCAGCACCGCGATGTCGCGCAGTCCGGCGCGGCGCAGGCGGGCGGCGACGGTGATGCCCGCGGTACCGCCGCCGATGATGACGACCTGGTGGTGCGACGAGGCGGGGGTCATGGGGTGTTTCCTCCTGGGGTCGGAGTGGGATCGGGGTGTGTCCGGGGACTCATAAGCGGGGGATGCTGGTGACGGCCATCGATATGGCGAGCACGGTGACCAGCGACGCGAACGCCGTGGACAGGGCCTGTGGCCGTACCCGTGCGGCCAGCCGGTTGCCCAGCCAGCTGCCGAGCGCGGCGCAGGCGGCGAAGGAGGCCAGCAGCGGCCAGTCCAGACCGCCCGCACCGGCCCGGGTGCCGAAGGCCGTCACCGAGTTGACGAGGATGACGAGGAGGGACGTACCGACGGCGACCGGCATCTCCAGACCGAGGACGAGCGTCAGCGCCGGTACGACGACGAACCCGCCGCCGACACCGAAGAAGCCGGTCAGCAGGCCGACGGCGGTGGCGGTCGCGCCGATGCGCAGGGCCGAGACGAGGCGGGCGGTGAGGGCCGGGGATGCGGCTGGGGTGCGCTGGGGCGCCTGCCCCGGCTCGTCCCGCCCGGCCGGGCGCGCCTTCTCCCGCTCGCGCCAGGTCCGTACGAGCATCGCGGCCGCCACCGCGAGCATCAGCCCGGCGAACGCCGTCATCAGGACCGTCGGGTCCAGCGCCGCGCTCCAGCGCGAGCCCAGGAACGTACCGGCGGTGCCCAGCCCGCCGAAGGCCGCGCCCGCCGCCCAGCGGACCCGTCCCGCGCGGGCGTGACAGGCCAGGCCGGAGGCCGCGCCGATACCGACCACGACGAGCGCGCCCGCCGTGGCCTCGTGCGGTGACTGGTGCAGCAGGTAGACCAGCGCCGGTACGGCGAGGATCGACCCGCCGCCGCCGAGCGCGCCCAGCAGCAGACCGATGACCAGCCCGCAGGGCAGTGCCGTTATGGCTAGCAAGGGTCCGGTGCCTGACGGGGCGTCGGGGCGGTCGTCGCGTTGGGCGGCTGCGCCGGGGTGGCCGTGTGGGACGGCAGCGACGGGCTGGCCGCGCAGGGCGGCTGTGCCGGCGCTATCGGGCCCGGTGCCGGTGGTTGCGGCTCGCGCCCCGTTCTCATGACGGACACGATGCCCGGGGCGCGAGTTCGACCGCCCGGCTGTCGCTGGTCCACTCGGCGACGAAGGCGAAGCGGTCGCCGCGTACGACGGTCTCGCGCCACTCCACCGGCCGCTCCCCGGACCGGCCCAGCCGCTCGATCGCGAACGCGGGCTCGCGGTCGGCCAGCCCCAGCAGCCACGCCTGCCGGATGTCCGGCAGGAAGGGGTGGATGCGCTCGCGGCCGCCGGTGACCTTCACCCCGCAGCGCTGCTGCAGCTCCCCGTACAGGGAGGTGTGCCGGAAGTCGGCGTCGAGCAGCGGCTCGGCCACCTCGGCGGGCAGATACGTGGTGTCGTGGGCCAGCGGCTCGCCGTCCGCCAGCCGCAGCCGCTCCAGGACGATCAGCGGCGCGTCCGGTACGAGACCGAGCTGGTCGGCGATCGGTCCGTCCGCCGTCCGCTCCAGCCGCAGCACCTCGCTGCGCTGCTCCACGCCCTGGCCCTCCAGCTCGCGGAAGAGGCTGTAGAGCGAACCGAGCGGCTGCTGTATGCGCCGGGTGTTCAGGCGGCTGGCCCGCCCCCGCTCGGCGATCACCAGCCCGTCCGCGCGCAGCTTGCGCAGCGCCTCGCGGACGGTGTGCCGGCTGACCTCGTACTCCCCGGTCAGCCGGTGCTCGGCCGGGAACTCCTCGGTGAACTCGCCCGCTTCCATGCGGCGCCGCAGGTCTTCGGAGAGCTGGGCCCACAGGGGAAGCGGTGAGCGCCGGTCCAGGGGACGCGGGCCCGGGGGATGTGCGGTCATGAAGTCGCCTCCGAGCGGGTACGGGCTGTACGGGCGGACCGTACGGACGGGCGGTACGCGGACGGGTCCCGCGTACGGAGCCCTCGTACGGTACGGGCGGGGCCGGACTGCACCGGCGTGGCGCCTCCCGGGCCTTGCGTTGTTCTTCGTCTTCCCTTGTCTTCCACTGCCGGGCCGGGAGCCCGGCCGGTGCGTCCGGCTGGTGTCGAACTTGTCGGCAGTGGCTTGGTCTGCCTAATGTACGTACATCCGTGCATCCGCACAACAACCCCCCGCGGGGTCCGCGGTTCGGCGGGCCCGCAGGACCACGGAGGTCGACCGTGCACTTCGCGCAGTACTACCTCGACTGCCTCTCCCAGGCGTCGTACCTGATCGGCGACGAGACCACCGGACGCGCGGTCCTCGTCGACCCACGCCGCGACATCGACGACTACCTGCGCGACGCGGAAGCGGCCGGACTGCGCATCGAGCTGATCATCGAGACCCACTTCCACGCCGACTTCCTCTCCGGACACCTGGAACTGGCCCGCGCCACCGGCGCCACCATCGCCTTCGGCGAGGCCGCGGAGACGGGCTACCCGATACGGCGGCTGCGGG
Source organism: Streptomyces rimosus (assembly GCF_008704655.1). NCBI lineage: Bacteria > Bacillati > Actinomycetota > Actinomycetes > Kitasatosporales > Streptomycetaceae > Streptomyces > Streptomyces rimosus. The sequence continues at coordinate 5,497,747 of NZ_CP023688.1, forward strand.
ACGGGGAGCGGATATTCCTGGGGGTGGACGCGGCGGCCGACGGGGCTGGCGGGGTCGCTACGGCTGATGGGGCCGCTCCGGCTGCGCCCTCCGGCGTCACGCTCACCGTCCTGGCCACCCCCGGCCACACTCCGGAGTCGATCTGTATCGTCGTCCACGAACAGCCGGACGCGCCCGAGCCGTACGGCGTACTGACCGGCGACACCCTCTTCGTCGGCGACGTGGGCCGCCCCGACCTGCTCGCCGCGACCGGTCTGACGCCGGAGGAGATGGCGGGACGGCTCCACCGCTCCCTGCACGACAAGCTGCTCACCCTGCCCGATGCCACCCGCGTCTTCCCGGCGCACGGCGCGGGCTCGGCCTGCGGGCGCAACCTCTCCACCGAAACCACCTCCACCATCGGCGAACAGCGCCGCTACAACTACGCGCTCCAGCCCATGCCGGAGGACGAGTTCGTCCGCCTGGTCACCGCCGGGCAGCCCGCCACCCCCGGCTACTTCGCGCACGACGCGGCCCTCAACCGCGACGGCCACCCTCTCCTGGACACCGCCCCGCCGGCCGCCCTCACCCTCGACGCGGCGCTGGCCGCCTGCCGCGACGCGGGCGCCGTCCTCCTGGACAGCCGCCCCCTCGCCGCGTACACGGAGGCGCACTTCACCGGCTCGCTGCACACCAGCCTGGACACCCGGTTCGCCGAGTACGCGGGCAGCGTGGTGGAGCCCGGCACGCCGATCGTCCTGATCAGCGACCCGGGTACGGAGTCCGAGGCGCGTCTGCGTCTGGCCCGCATCGGGTACGACCACGTCCTCGGCCACGTACCGGACCCGGCCGCCGAACTCGTCCGACACCCCGACCTGGTGACGCGTACCCACCGCCTGGCCGCCGGCGAAGCGCCGCCCGGCGACGCTCAGCTGATCGACGTCCGCAACCCGTCCGAGTACGCGGCCGGCGCCCTCCCCAACGCCGTCAACCTCCCCCTCGCCACCCTCCCCACCAGCTGCGCGACCCTGGACCCGGGCCGCCCGGTCGTCCTCTACTGCCGCAGCGGCAGCCGATCGGTCATCGCCGCGGCTCTGCTGGAGGCCCGGGGGTTCCGGGATGTGCGGGACATCGTCGGGGGGTATGAGGGGGCTGTTTCGGCTTGCGGGTGAGGGGCCCTACGGGTGAGGGGGCCCTACGGGTGGGGGGTGGTTGCCCTCCGGGTGGGGTCGGTTGTCCTGCGGGTGGGGCCGGGTGCCCTGCGGAGGGCGGTGGTTGCCCTGCGGGCGAGCAGGGCGAGGCATGCTGTTGCGCACCCGGCCGCGGCTCCGAACAGCGCGGCGCCCGGGGCGGTTCCCGCGGGGGTCAGCCCCAGCCCGGCCGTCACGGTGATCGCGCACTTGGTCAGCCCGGACGCCTCGCCCGCGCGGTCCGGGGGGACGACGGCCTGGGTGGCGGTCAGCACGAGGGCGCCCGCCATACCGAGGGCCGCGGCGGCCATGGTGGCGACGGGGAGAAGTACCAGCGAGGGGCCGCCGCCCACCATCAGTACCGGAACCGGCGCCGTGCCGAACGGTGCCGGTTCCAGCGCCGCCAGCGCTCCCAATGCCGCGCCCGCGATGCCGAGGCAGGCGGCCATCGTGCGCTCGGCGGCGTGCGGCGGCACCCGCCCGGCGACCGGCCCGGCCGCGGCCATCGCCACCGCCGGTACGAGGAACGCGGTCCCCGCGCCCAGTACGGACATCCCCAGCGTCTCCTGAAGCATCAGCGGGACCACGAACAGCAGCACCACGGTCGCCGCGTTGGCCACGGCACCGGCCGAAGTGAGTGCTACGTACGGCCCGTTACGGAACAGCGCGAGGTCGATGACCGGCGCGCGCGACCGGCGCTCGGTCCGTACGAACAGCGCCCCGAGCACCAGTGCGCCCGCAGCCCAAGCGCCGGCGTGCCACCACGTCCCCGCGCTCTCCACGGCCACCGCCAGACAGGCGGGCACCCCGGTCCCCAGGACCAGCGCGCCCCAGCCCCGCCGGCCCATCCCCTCCCTCCGGCCTTCCCGGGCACTCCTCCCGTCCCCGGACCTCGGCGCCCGCCGGGCGCACAGCATCGCCGCCCCGCACAGCGGCACATTGGCCCAGAACACGGCCCGCCAGGACAGGGCATCGGCCAGCGCCCCGCCCACGAAGGGTCCGCAAGCCGTGGCCAGACCGGCCAGCCCCAGGGCGTGCCCGGTCGCGAGGCGCGCCCGCCCCGGCGGGAAGGAACGTGTCAGCAGGGCCAGCCCCACCGGCATGACCAACGCACCACCCGCCCCCTGCGCCACACGGGCCACCACCAGAAACGGCAACGACGGCGTCAGTGCGCATGCCGCCGACGCGCCCCCGAAGAGCGCCAGCCCCAGTACCAGCAGCCGCCGCCTCCCGAACACATCGGCCAGCCGCCCCGCGGCGGGCATCAACGCTCCGGCCGCCAGCAGATACGCACTGATCACCCACGGGCCCGCGGCCGCCGAGGCATGCAGGTCCCGGCGGATCACCGGCAGCGCCATGTTCAGCGCAAAGGCATCCAGCTGCACACAGAACCCACCGATCGCCACGGCCACCACAGCCCACAACCCACGACCGCGCTCACCACGTCGCTGACCACTTCGCTCACTCATCCGGCACACCGGCCCATCTCTCGCGTACGGAAGAAGAAGGTGAGGCTGGGGATTGGGTGTGCCGGAGAGGGGGCAAGGACGTACGGGGAAAGGGCGATCGCGAGGGTGCTCACGAGCGCTCGCGAGTCCTGCGTCCCCGACGAGGTCTTACGGACCCGCCGCCTATGCGGTCTTACGGGCCCGTCGCCCAAGGGCACGAGAAGCGACGCCGCCCTGGGGCGCCGCGAGAGCGGTTCGCACATCGTGCGCCGCGCGGGCCGTCCGTACGGGACGGCCGGCCGATGCCGTACAGCGGACGTTCAGCGATCGTTGATCCTTGATCTTCATGCTGGTCCGCATGTTGCGCAGTGTGACCTCCGAGCATGCAGAAACGACCCGGGTACCGCAAGAGCCCCCGGCGTCCCCGTCCCCGATAGCCCTCACCTGGCACGGCGAGCCGGGACGTCACGAGGAGCTGACCCACACCATGCTCATGGGCCAGGCCAAACGGGCCGCGGCGGCGCTGGCCCGGCTCGGGGTGCGGGCCGGCGACCCGGTGGCGGTCCACCTGCCGCTGGTACCGGAGTCCGTGATCGTCACACTCGCCTGCGGCCGCCTCGACGCCGTGCGCACGACACTGCCGGTCTACCTCACCGTGCCGGAACTCGCCGCCCGCACCCGGGAGTCCGGCGCCAAGGTGATCGTCACGGCGGACGCCGCGTTCTGGGACGGCGCGGTACGACCGGTCAAGCCCGTACTGGACCGCGCCCTGCGACACAACTGCCCGCAGGTACGGTCCGTACTGGTCGTGAACCGCACCAGCCGCCCGGTCTCCTGGACGGCGGGCCGCGACCACTGGTGGCACGAGGCGCTGGCCGCTCGCTGAGGGTGGCATGGGCACGGGGGTCTGCGGGCCCTGCGGGCTCTGTGGGCCTTTGTGCGAGCGGGTTGGCTTTGGTGGTGGCGTTCGGCGCTTGCCGGGCTTGGATGGGTGCTGCGTTTGGCTCTTGCTGTGCCGGAGGCGTGCTGTGTCAGGTCCGCGCCGCGCTTGGATGCGTGCTGTGTCAGGTCCGCGCTGTGCCCGGACGCGCCGCGCCTGGCTCTCGCCGCGCCCGGATGCGTGCGCCAGGTTCTCGCCGCGCCCGGTTGCGCGCTGTGTCAGGTCCGCGCCGCGCCCGGTTTTGCGCTGCGCCAGGTTCCCGCTGTGCCCGGAGCTGCTCTCCGCCAGGCTCTCGCTGTGGCAGGGCCGCGCCTGCTGTCTTCGCGTCGTGCCTGCCGCCCAGTCGCGTCTACTACGCCTCGGGGCCTACGGCTCCTCAGGGCCGACGGCTCCTCAGGTCCTACGGTTCTTCCGCGCCTACGGGTCTTCCGCGGCTGCCGACCCACTACCCCGCTTGGAGCCCGTGCCCCTGTCGCCCGCGCGTGCCGCCCCGCCGAGCCGGTTCTTAGTGCTTGGCTGCGGCAGCGGGCCCGCTCGCCGCATCCCGCGCCTTCAGCCCCGCCTCGCGGTGTCCGCCGGGCCCGGCGCGGCCCGGCGGAGAACAGCGCTCAGCACCTTTTCCTCCTCGGCGCCCAGCCTCTCGGCGAACGCGCGGTCCCGCAGAGCGATCACGCGCCGCGCCTCGTTCAGGAGCTGTTCGCCGGTCTCGGTCAGCTCCAGGTTCGCGCGCCGCCCCTGACCGGAGAGGTTGCTGCGTACCGCGCCCTGCTCCTGCAGCATGAGGATGGTGGCGCGCATGCTCTGGGTCGTGATTCCGGCGCGCCGGGCCAGGTCGCTGTAGGACAGCTCGGGGTTGCCGGCGATGTGGCCGAGCGCTCCCAACTGACGCAGCGACAGGCCGATGGCGGAGAGATCCGACTCCAGCTCGCGTTGCAGCTGCCGCCCGGCGGCGATCATCAACATCACTGTCGACGAGGGCATCTCGGGCGCTGTGCTCACTGCGGCTCTCCTTGACGGCGTGCGCGACGGCCGGAATCGTCCCCCTAGTTTCGCAGGCGGCGGCCGTAGACGTACGGTCAGGCCGATTCGGTACGTATGCCGAGCCGCCGTGCCGCCCGCCCGGCCACCTTCCCGAAGTCGGCGCTCATGGGAGCGGCCGAGGCGAGAATCTCTTTGGTCAGCTCGGGCCCGGCGAGCTCCGGGGTGCCCACACCGAACAGGGGCCGCGGCGCGTACTCCATCATGAGCTCGGACCTGCGCGCGACATCGTCGCCGAAGAACACCTGGATCAGCCGCAGCCCGACCTCGAAACTGCCGGTCGCCGGGCCGGAGGTGATCCGGTTGCGGTCCTCCACGACGTTGCCGCGCTCCGGTATCGCCCCGAAGGCCGCGAGGTGCTCGTGCACCTGGAAGTTGGTCGTCGCGCGGTAGCCGCGCAGCAGCCCCGCCGCCCCCATCAGCAGCGACCCCACGCACACGCCCGCTATCCAGCCCGCCCGGCTTCCCCGGTCGGCGAGGAAAGCGAGGACTTCCTCGTCCTCGAAGATCTCCGCCGGCACGGCTCCCGCGAACAGCACATCGAGGTCCGCGGGGCAGTCCTCGAACGTGGTCGTCGCCCGGGTGGGGAAGTGCGGCATGCCGGCGATCTCGTCGCGGTTCTTCCAGACGAGGTGCAGGTTCACGTCCGGCAGCATGCCCATGGCCGTGTGGAACCCGATGATGTCGACCGGCATATAGCCGGGGCAGACCAGGATGGCGATCTCAAGCTTGCGGCGCTCGGATGTCATGACAGACCCCTTCTCGACGAAACTTGCAGCCAAGCTAACAGCCTGGCTGTAAGTTCCTCGTGAGGGGAGGCCGGACCCGGCCGATGCGGCCCAGCACCTGCCGGACCGGCTCGGCGAGCGCGGCGACCCGGTCGAGGCGGCCGGGAACGCGCCGCGCCTGTGCGCCGGGGTCGCCCGCCCCGCGCCGTCCGCCCAGCGGACCATCGCGGAAGACGAGCCGCCGGCCACCCGTAGCGCCGGAGCGCCACCGCCGTCCGCCGGTACGGTCCAGATGAGCTCGCGGCTGCGGTGCTGGTCGCGGGCCGTTGGGACGGACGGGACCGACCTGGGCGGCGGCACGCTAAGGGTTCCGACTCCAACCCGGACGCGGGCCCGGGAGCGGGCCCCAATCCAGACCCGAACCCGAACCCGGGCCCGAACCCGGACCCGGCCCCGGGCGGGGACCCAAACCCGGACGCGGGCCCCTCCGCTTCGGCGGCCGTACCCTGGAGGGGTGAGTACCACCCCTGAATCCCGGCCCGAGGCCGATGCGGAGCAGGCCGCGGAGTCCGCACGCCCGGCGCGGGCGGAGGCGCTGGCGGCGTTGATCTTTGATGATCCGCTGAGCCGGCCGTCGTCGGACGACACCGACCGTGGCTGGGGCGAGCGTCCGGGCGGCAACGACAGCGCTGCCGACCTGGCGCGCTTTCTCGACGAAAAACCGCCCCACCACCTCTGACCGAGGCGCCGGGGCGGCTTCCCCGTGCCGGGGGCGGGGCCCCTTACTGCTGCGTCTTCTGCGGGACCACCGAGCCCGCGCCACCACTGGGCGACCCGTTCGCCGAGCCGTTGCGCTGTGCGATGAGCGCGTCGCGGATCTCCGTCAGCAGCTCGACCTCGGTCGGGGCGGCCGGGGCGTTGTCCACCGGCTTCTTGGCGTCCTGGCGTGCCTTCCACTTGTTCATCGGCAGGATCATGAGGAAGTACACGACCGCGGCGGTGATCAGGAAGGTCAGGACGGCGCTGAGGACCGAACCCCACAGGATGTAGATGCCGTCGGTGTAGTCGCCCGTCTTGGCGTCCGTGTGGCAGGTGGTCAGGCAGGCCTTGTAGTGGTCCAGGTTCTGCGAGCCCAGGGCGCCGACGATCGGGTTGATGACGCCCTTGACCACGGTGTTCACGATGTTCGTGAACGCGGCTCCGACCACGACCGCCACGGCGAGCTCGATCACGTTGCCGCGCATCAGGAATTCCTTGAATCCCGCGAACACGCCCGTCTTCTGGCTCACCTGACAGCCTCTTTCCACACTCACTACGACTTGTGCAACGAACAGCACCGCAACCTACGGCAGGGCAGGGCGCGGCTGTCCAATCCCATGACCTGAACCGGTGAGCGGACAGAGCGTCCGTACGGATCGGCGCCGCGTTGTTCCGGTCGGCCGGGGAAGAGCCTTCCCGCCGGCACGCCAAACGCACCCCGCCACTTTCGCCAGTGTGGCGCGCATATCGGGCAAAGGCCACTCGATCTTTCCTCGGCGCGGTCCGAGGGGCGGTCGGCATCCTCATGACCGCTCCCCTCCGGGACGCGCGCCCGGTGTCGCGTCCGGTGCCGCTCCCGGCGTCGGCGCGGCGCAGGCGCCCGCAATCCCCGAGGCGCGTCCTTCGCCGCTCTGGTGGGCCGTCGCGGCCAGGGCCGCGGCCGTCATCGCCAGTCCCGCCGTCAGGGTCCGTCGTCGCCGTCGCACCGCGCGCCGCAGCCGGTGGCGTCCGCCGCGGGCCCGTACGGGAGCGAAGTGGGCAACCTCACAGGGCGGGGGAAGGGGGAGTGGAGGGGTGGGGACGAGGGGCGGGGAGAGGGTGGGGAAGGTGTGGAGGGAGGGGGGCTGGGACACGGTGACCACCGCCTGCGGTGCCGGAATCGGTGCGGACGAGCCCCACCGTGCCGGACTTCGCCGAAGCCCGCTCGGCCTTGTGGACGGCCGGACCCGTTACCCGCGGGTTGTGGAAAAACCGCTCACCCGCCCGAGTGCCGAGGCCCAAGCCCCGGCCCAGGCTCAGGCATGACTGCGCCCGCCCCCACCTCAGTCCCGACCCGCCTCACCCCAGGTCCGGCTCCCGACCGAGCCGATCCCGGCCCCTCAAGGCAACCGAATCCCCAGCTCCCACCCCTCATGCGCGCCCCCACAACCACAGACCCGCCCCGACGTCGCCGGCAGCGCGCCCACCGCGTCGAACAGCACCTCGCGCAGCCGGCCGACGTTCCGGCCGAAGACCTCCAGTACCTCCGCGTGGGAGACGCCCTGGCCCGCCTCCGTACCCGCGTCCAGGTCCGTGACCAGCGTCAGTGACGTGTAGCAGAGGCCCAGTTCGCGGGCCAGGACCGCTTCCGGGTGGCCGGTCATGCCGACCACCGACCAGCCCTGCGCCGCGTGCCACCGGGACTCCGCGCGGGTCGAGAAGCGCGGCCCCTCGACGACCACGAGGGTGCCGCCGTCCACCGGCTCCCACGCGCGCCCCCGGGCCGCGGCGATCACCGTCTGCCGCCCGGCCGGGCAGTACGGATCGGCGAACGGCACGTGCACCACGTTCGGCACGCTGCCGTCCGGCAGTGGCGTCCCGTCGAAGTACGTCTGTTCCCTGGCCTTCGTACGGTCCACGAGCTGGTCCGGGACGAGCAGCGTTCCCGGCCCGTACTCCGCGCGCAGTCCGCCGACCGCGCACGGGCCGAGCACCTGCCGTACGCCGACCGAACGCAGCGCCCACAGGTTGGCGCGGTAGTTGATGCGGTGCGGCGGCAGGTGGTGCCGGCGGCCGTGCCGGGGCATGAAGGCGACCGTGCGCCCGGCCACCTCGCCGAGGAAGAGCGAGTCGCTCGGGGCGCCGTAGGGAGTGTCGACCGTGATCTCGGTCACGTCGTCGAGGAAGGAGTAGAAGCCGGACCCGCCTATGACACCGATCTCCGCGTCAGCCATGCGGCCACAGTAATCGGGGGAGGGGACGGCGAGGAGGGGGCCTGGAGGGCGGTCCCAGGCGCCCTACGCGCCTCAGGTGCGCCGAAAGCCCCGCCGTCCATGAGGCCATGGACGGCGGGGCTTCCGCGAAGACTTGCCGGGCGCGAAGCGCCGCTCAGGCAGCCGACGTGCTGGGCGTCGAGCTGGAGCCCGACGAGCTCGAAGAGCCGCTGGACGACTTCGACTCGCTGCCCGAGGACGACGAGGAACCCGAGGTCGACGAGGAACTCGTCGAGGACGAGGAGGACGACGCGGGGCTGCTGCTGGACGACGAGCCGCGGCTGTCGTTCCGGTAGAACCCGGAGCCCTTGAACACGATGCCGACCGCGGAGAACACCTTCTTCAGACGTCCCTGGCAGGCGGGGCACTCGGTGAGCGCATCGTCGGTGAACTTCTGCACCGCCTCAAGGCCCTCGCCGCACGCGGTGCACTGATACTGGTAGGTCGGCACTGTGACTTCCTCCTGGCACTCTCACTCGATGAGTGCTAACGACGCTCCATAGTGCAGTATTCCGGCCCGTCAGTCCACTGTTGCCGGGGTTCGGTGACCGACCCCACGTCCGACCACCCGGGTTTCGGAGCGCGGCACCAGGTGTCCCCGAAACACCGCCAGCACCACCAGCGCCAGTCCCGTACCGCACAGCGGCACCAGGAATCCGGCATGCGGACCGAAGTGGTCCGCCATCAGGCCGGCGACCGTGGACGCCGCCGCCTGACCGAGACCGACCGCGCCGGTCAGCCACGTGAACGCCTCGGTACGGGCCGCGGCGGGGACCAGGGAGTCGATCAGCGTGTAGCCGGTGATCAGCGCCGGCGCGATGCACAGGCCCACCAGGAGGCCCACCACACCCATCAGGGGCGCCACGGCCACCGCCCACAGCGGGGTGGTCATCAGCACCAGCAGCGCGTACGCGACCAGCAGGCGGCGCCGGGGGCCGACCTTCCAGGCGATCGCGCCGCAGACGATGCCGGCGAGCATGTTGCCCGCCGCGAAGACGCCGTACAGCAGGCCGTTGATGCCGGGCTGCCCGATGTCCTCGGTGAAGGCCGTGAGGGAGACCTGCATGCCGCCGAAGACCGTGCCGATACCGAAGAGGGCCGCGATCAGGACCCGCAGGCCCGGCACCGACAGCGCGGACACGCGCTTGGCGGAGCTGTCGGCGGACCGGTGGACCGGCGGCTGGCTGCGCCGCTGCGCCGCGAAGAGCAGGCCGCCGCCCAGCGTCAGGGCGCCCTCGGCGATCAGGCCGGCCGCCGGGTGGATGCCGGTGCACAGCGCGGTCGCCAGCACCGAGCCGATGACGAAGGTGAACTCGTCGGTGACCGACTCGAAGGCGGTGGACGTCGGCATCAGAGGAGTGCCGGTCAGCTTGGCCGCCCACCGGGAGCGCACCATCGGGCCGATCTGCGGCGTCGAGGCGCCGGTCGGTACGGCGATGACCAGCAGCGCCCACAGCGGGGCGTGCGAGAGCGCCAGCGTGATCATCGCGGTGACCGCCGCGGCGTGCACCAGTACGCCGGGCACGAGCACCGCGCGCTGCCCGAAGCGGTCCGCCAGCTTGCCGCTCTGCGGCGCGAACAGCGCCATCGAGACGCCGGTCACCGCGGAGACGACACCGGCGGTGCCGTACGAGCCGGTGGTGTGCTGGACGAGGAGCAGGATGCTGAACGTCAGCATCGCGAAGGGCTGACGGGCCAGGAAACCCGGCAGCAGGAACGCCCACGCGCCGGGGGTGCGCAGCAGCTGCCCGTAACCGGGGCGGGCTTCCTTGACCGGAGTCTGCTGGGCAGGGGTGGTCGTGTCCTGGGTCGTCTCGCCCCGGGTCCCCTTGCCCGAGTTGTCCTTGACCGCGGATGCCACGGCCGAGCCTTTCTGCCGCCTGGTAGCGCGCTGCCCGCGAGATTGTCACGGGGTGCGCGCCGAGAGCTGTCCTCTCGCGCTGGACCGAGTGATACCGCGTGGTCCGCACCTGGAAGAGGTGGCTGCGTGTGGCAGGGGACCGCGGCCGCCGAGCGGTCGCGCCAGCTCTGCGTCAGGCAGAGTTGGTTCCTTTGATTGCCATGCCATAGTACAGGCCGATACGCGGGAAGCCCTGGTATCGACCAGGGCTTCCCGTTGCTTTCCCGCCGCCTCGCTCACCGTGCCGGTGTATGCGGCGGCCGCCCTCCGGCCCTGCCGTCCGGATGCTTGCCGGGCTTGCCGGACTTCCCCGGCGGCCGTTCGCCGGACCGGTCGCCCGGCCGTACTCCCGGCTTCTTGACGGGCCGCCGCCCGCCGGGCGTGCCCGGCGCCAGCCAGCCGGCCAGCTTGCCGTGCCGGGAGACCGCCCGGAGCCGGTTCTCGACCGCGTCCCGCACCGGGTCCGTGGCCACGACCAGCAGGTCGTCCCCGCGCCGCAGCACGGTCGTCGGCGACGGTACGAAGCTGGTCCCGTCCCGTACGACGAGGGTGACCGCGGCGCCCGGCGGCAGCCGCAGCTCGCTGATCTCCACGCCGTGCATCCGCGACTTGGGGGCGATCGTGGTGGACAGCAGATGGCCGCGCAGCCGCTCCAGCGGCGCCGACTCGATCCCCAGATCCGCGGCCTCCTCGTCGTCCCCCAGGCGCAGCTTCCTGGCCAGCCAGGGCAGCGTCGGGCCCTGGATGAGCGTATAGACCACGACCAGGATGAAGACGATGTTGAAGACCCGGTCGCTGCCGGGCACGCCGCCCACCATGGGGATGGTGGCCAGCACGATCGGTACGGCACCGCGCAGTCCGGCCCAGGAGAGCAGCGCCTTTTCGCGCCACGGCACCTTGAAGGGGAGCAGCCCCAGGAAGACCGAGGTGGGCCGGGCCACGATCGTCAGGATCAGGCCGATGATCAGGGCCGGTACGGCGTCGTCGTACAGCGCGTGTGGCGTGACCAGGAGGCCGAGCAGCACGAACATGCCGATCTGGCCGATCCAGCCGAGTCCTTCGGCGAAGCCGCGGGTGGCGGCCGAGTGCGGCAGTTTCGCGTTGCCGAGGACCAGCGCGGCCAGGTAGACCGCGAGGAACCCGGAGCCGTGCGCCAGCGCGCCGGCCGCGTAGGCGGAGACGGCGATGGCCATCACCGCGATCGGGTACAGACCGGAGGCGGGCAGCGCCACGTGCCGCATGCCGTACGCGCCCAGCCAGCCGACGGCCAGGCCGATGGCCGCGCCGATCGCCAGCTCCAGCGCGATCTCGCCGATGAGGACGTACCAGTGGTCCACCGGTCCCGCGGTGGAGAAGGCCACGACGAGGATCACGACGGGGGCGTCGTTGAAGCCGGACTCGGCCTCCAGGACACCGGTCAGCCGGGCGGGCAGCGGCACGTTGCGCAGTACGGAGAAGACCGCCGCCGCGTCCGTGGAGGACACCACGGCGCCAATCAGCAGCGCCTGACGCCAGTCCAGGCCGACGAGGTAGTGCGCCCCGGCCGCGGTGACCCCCACGCTCACCGCGACGCCGAACGTCGACAGCACCGCGGCTCTGGGCAGCGCCGGTTTGATCTCTTTCCACTTCGTGCCGAGGCCGCCCTCGGCCAGGATCACCACCAGCGCGGTGTAGCCCAGTATCTGGGTCAGTTCGGCGTTGTCGAAGACGACGCCGCCGAAGCCGTCCTGCCCTATGGCGATGCCTATGCCCAGATAGATGAGGAGGCTGGGCAGCCCGCTCCGGGAGGAGACGCGGACCGCGGCCACCGCGACCAGCAGGACGAGGGCGCAGATCAGCAGGAGTTCGTTGAGGTGGTCGACAGTCAGGAGCTGGTCCTTCCTCGTGGCGGGCCGGATCGGGCACGGGGGTCGGGCACAGGGGTGGAGCGGTCGGTCTTTCCTTACTGTATCTAGTTACTGAGACTAACAATTTACCATTGCTTGAATCTTCGAGGTGCCGGCGGCTACACCGCGTAGGGCTCGGCGGACCCGTGCGCCTATGGTTGCTCCAGCACTCCCACCCTGCCCCTCGAAGGACAGAGATGCCCGCCAACAAGTCCGCCCCCGCCCCTGACAAGGCTGTGAAGAAACCCAAGAAGAAGGGGCGGCGCGGCCGCCTCGTCGCGATCACGGTCGTGCTTCTGCTCGTGGCGGGCATCGGCTACGGCGCGTACTGGGGCGTCAGCACCGTCCGCGCCTCGTACCCGCAGACCACCGGTTCACTGAAGCTGGCCGGCTTGAGCGCCCCCGTCGACGTCTCGCGCGACGCCAACGGCATCCCGCAGATCTACGCCGACACCGACGAGGACCTCTTCCGCGCCCAAGGCTTCGTACAGGCCCAGGACCGCTTCTGGGAGATGGACGTACGCCGTCACATGACGGCCGGCCGCCTCTCCGAGATGTTCGGCCAGAGCCAGGTCGACACCGACGCCTTCCTCAGGACGCTCGGCTGGCACGACGTCGCCCAGCGGGAGTTCGACACCAAGCTCTCCCCGCAGACGAAGAAGTACCTCCAGGCGTACGCCGACGGCGTCAACGCCTATCTCAAGGACCACGAGGGCTCGGCGCTCTCCCTGGAGTACGCGGCGCTCGGCTTCCAGAACGACTACAAGCCCGGCAAGTGGACCCCGGTCGACTCGGTGGCCTGGCTCAAGGCCATGGCCTGGGACCTGCGCGGCAACATGCAGGAGGAGATCGACCGCGCCCTGCTCACCAGCCGCTTCAGCCAGACCCAGATCGACCAGCTCTACCCGAAGTACCCGGCCCAGCGGAACAAGCCGATCGTCGAGGGCGGCGCGGTCAACCCGGCCACCAAGGAGTTCGACCCCAAGGCCACCCCGAGCGGCAACGCGCAGTCGCCGAACGGCTCGGGTACGAACACGGGTAACGGTGCCGGTACGGGCAACGGCGCCGGTACGGGTAATGGCACGGGCAACGGCACCGGCACGGGTACGGGCACCAACCCCGGCACCGGAACCAACTCCGCCTCCGCCGCCACCCAGGGCCTGAAGTCCCAGCTCTCCTCCGTCTCCAAGTCCCTGGAGAAGATCCCGGCGCTGCTCGGCCCCAACGGCAACGGCATCGGGTCCAACTCCTGGGTCGTCTCCGGGGCGCACACCACCACCGGCAAGCCGCTGCTGGCCAACGACCCGCACCTGGCCCCCCAGATGCCGTCGCTCTGGTACCAGATGGGCCTGCACTGCCGCACCACCAGTGCGAAGTGCAACTACGACGTGGCCGGCTACACCTTCTCCGGCATGCCCGGCGTGGTCATCGGCCACAACCAGGACATCTCCTGGGGCATGACCAACCTCGGCGCCGATGTCACCGACCTGTACCTGGAGAAGATCAACTCCAACGGGTACCTGTTCAAGGACAAGCTGGAGCCCTTCAAGACCCGCAAGGAGACCATCAAGGTCGCCGGCGGCGCGAGCCGTGAGATCACGGTCCGCTCCACCAACAACGGCCCGCTGATCTCCGACCGCGACGACGAGATGACCCGGGTCGGCAAGCAGGCCCCGGTCGGCAACGCGGCGCCGGACCGCGGCGACGGCTACGGCGTCTCGCTGCGCTGGACCGCCCTGGACCCGGGCCGCTCCATGGACGCGGTCTTCGAGCTGAACCGCGCCAAGAACTGGACGGACTTCCGCAAGGCCGCCGCGCACTTCGAGGTGCCGTCGCAGAACCTGATCTACGCCGACACCAAGGGCAACATCGGCTACCAGGCGCCGGGCCGGATCCCGATGCGCGGCAAGGGCTACGACGGCACGCTGCCCGCCCCCGGCTGGGACCCGAAGGCCCAGTGGACCGGCGACGTGCCCCAGTCGGCGCTGCCCAACGAGTACAACCCGGCGCGCGGCTACATCGTCACCGCCAACCAGGCCGTCATCGACCCGGACAAGTACCCGTACCTGCTGACCAAGGACTGGGGCTACGGCGCCCGCAGCCAGCGGATCAACGACCTCATCCAGTCGAAGATCAAGGACGGCGGCAAGGTCTCCACCGACGACATGCAGACCATGCAGAAGGACAACAGCAGCGAGATCGCCAAGCTGCTGACGCCCTACCTGCTGAAGATCGACGTCAACGACGCGTACGTCCGCGAGGCGCAGAAGCTGCTGGAGGGCTGGGACTACACCCAGGAGCCCGACTCGGCGGCGGCCGCGTACTTCAACGCGGTCTGGCGCAACACCCTCAAGCTGGCCTTCGGCAACAAGATGCCCAAGGAACTGCGGGTCAAGGGCCAGTGCCTCAACGTCCGCGCGGCCAACGACACCGGCCCGGTCGACGACCAGGACAAGCTGGTGCGCGAGTGCGGCGAGCGGGATCCCGACCAGGCGCAGCCGGACGGCGGCGACCGCTGGTTCGAGGTCGTGCGGTCCATCCTGGAGGACCCGAAGAACGACTGGTGGAAGACCGAGTCCCGGCCCGGCCGCGTCCTCGACGCCAACCGCGACCAGCTCCTCCGGCACGCCATGAAGGACGCGCGCTACGAGCTGACCAGCAAGCTCGGCAAGAATGTCGACAACTGGAGCTGGGGCCGCCTGCACCAGATGACCCTGAAGAACCAGACCCTGGGCACCAGCGGCCCGGGCCTGCTCCAGGGCCTGTTCAACCGCGGCCCCTGGAACATGGGCGGCGGCGAGGCGGCCGTCGACGCCACCGGCTGGAACGCGGCCGGCGGCTACGGCGTCACCTGGGTCCCGTCCATGCGGATGGTCGTCAACCTGGCCGACTTGGACAAGTCGCGCTGGATCAACCTGACCGGCGCCTCCGGCCACGCGTACAACGCGCACTACTACGACCAGACGGACAAGTGGGCCAAGGGCGAACTGCTCCCGTGGGCCTTCTCCCAGCAGGCGGTGAAGGCGGCGGCCAAGGACACGCTGACGCTGTCGCCGTGACGGACCCCGTGACGGGGTGCTGACCTCGTAGGCCGGGCGGGCTCGAAGATCTTCGGGCCCGCCCGGTGGTTTTTACGGGGGAGGTGCGCGTACGGGGGAGATGCGCGCCGGGTACGTACGTTCCTGTACCGGCCGTACCGCCCCCTAGGTGGCGAACCGGTGCACACCCCCCGGCGTCACCGCCGCATCCACCGGCCGGTCGTGCTCCTCCACCGGTACCTCCGGCAGCACCTCCGTGTCGTACAACAGAACCACCCGTGCGGGCTGTACCCGCGCCTTCTCCAGGCGCTCCAGTACCCGGTCGTACGAACCGCCGCCACGCCCCAGCCGCAGCCCGCGCCGGTCCACCGCCAGCCCCGGCAGCAGCACCGCGTCGGCCTCGGTGACGCCCTGCGGGCCCAGCCGGGGCCCCGCGGGCTCCAGCAGCCCGCGTCCGGCGCGTACGAGGCCGTCGGCGCCCTCGTACGGGGCCCAGTCCAGGTCGTTGTCCGGCATCAGTACGGGCAGCAGCACCCGCGTCCCGGCGGCGCGCAGCTGGTCCAACAGGGTGCGCGTGGACGGCTCGCGCCCCACCGACACGTACGCGGCGACCGTCCGCGCCCGCGCCAACTCCGGCAGCGCCAGCGCGCGGCGCGCCAGCACCGCCCCCGTCGCCCGGACTTCATCCGGCGGCAACTGCGCCCTCACGTCCAGGAGGGCGCGCCGCAACCCGTACTTCGTACCGTCGTAACCGCCCATGATGCGCCGCCGCTCCCGCTCCTGTGACCCGTTCTCAGGACCCCATCTTCCGGCGCAAAGCGCCGGTTATCGTGATCCGCATGACTCCATCGCGTACTCGGATCACCAAGGCTGTCATTCCGGCAGCCGGTCTCGGGACCCGCTTCCTCCCGGCGACCAAGGCCACGCCCAAGGAGATGCTGCCGGTCGTCGACAAACCCGCCATCCAGTACGTCGTGGAGGAGGCCGCCACCGCCGGGCTCAGCGATGTCCTGATGGTCACCGGACGCAACAAGCGTCCCCTTGAGGACCACTTCGACCGCAACTACGAGCTCGAAGAGGCGCTGGACCGCAAGGGCGACGAGTCCCGGCTCGCCCGCGTCCAGGAGTCCAGCGACCTGGCGACCATGCACTACGTCCGCCAGGGCGACCCCAAGGGCCTGGGCCACGCCGTGCTGTGCGCCGCCCCGCACGTCGGCGACCAGCCCTTCGCGGTGCTGCTCGGCGACGACCTGATCGACCCGCGCGACCCGCTGCTCCAGCGCATGATCGAGGTGCGGGAGCGGCACGGCGGCTCCGTCATCGCCCTCATGGAGGTCGACCCCGCGCAGATCCACCTCTACGGATGCGCGGCCGCCGCCCCCGACGGCGACGACGACGTGGTGCTCGTCTCCGACCTGGTCGAGAAGCCCGATCCGGCCGACGCGCCCAGCAATCTCGCCATCATCGGCCGGTACGTCCTCGACCCGGCCGTCTTCGAGGTGCTGCGCACCACCAAGCCGGGCCGCGGCGGCGAGATCCAGCTGACCGACGCCCTCCAGGCGCTCGCCGCCGATCCGGAGCTGGGCGGTCCCGTGCACGGCGTGGTCTTCAAGGGGCGCCGCTATGACACCGGCGACCGTGGCGACTACCTCCGTGCCATTGTCAGACTGGCATGCGAACGTGAGGACCTGGGCCCGGAGTTCCGGGACTGGCTGCGCAGCTTCGTCAGCGAGGAGATGTGACACCGTGAGCGCCACCACCGGCCGGACCACCCACCAGGAACGCGTCTGGTCGGTGGCCGACCACCTCGACGACGTACTCTCCAAGATCCACCCGCTGGAGCCGATCGACCTGCATCTGCTCGACGCGCAGGGCTGCGTCCTGGTGGAGGACGTGACCGTCCCCGCCGCCCTGCCGCCGTTCGACAACAGCTCCATGGACGGATACGCGGTCCGCGTCTCCGACGTCGCGGGCGCCACCGCCGACTTCCCCGCCGCGCTGACCGTGATCGGCGACGTGGCGGCGGGCAGCGCCGAACTCCCCGCCGTCGGCCCCGGCGAGGCCGCCCGCATCATGACCGGCGCGCCGCTGCCGCCCGGCGCCGAGGCCGTCGTCCCCGTGGAGTGGACCGACGGCGGTACGGGCCGCGGCCCCGCCGAGGCGATGAGCGCGCACAGCGCCGCGCCGGAGGCCGCCGGCGGCGAGGTCCTGGTCCACCGCCCGGTCACCGAGCGCCAGCACGTCCGCGCCCGGGGCAGCGACGTCGCGGCCGGCGAACTGGCCCTGTCGGCCGGCACCCTCCTCGGCCCCGCCCAGATCGGCCTGTTGGCAGCCATCGGTCGCGCCACCGTCCGGGTCCGGCCGCGCCCGCGGGTCGTGGTCCTGTCCACCGGCAGCGAACTGGTGCAGCCCGGGGAGGCCCTGGCGCCCGGCCAGATCCACGACTCCAACAGCTTCCAGCTCACCGCCGCGGCGCGCGCCGCGGGCGCCATCGCCTACCGGGTCGGCGCGGTCGCCGACGACGCCGAGACGCTGCGCGCCACCCTGGAGGACCAGCTCATCCGCGCCGACATCCTGGTCACCAGCGGCGGCGTGAGCGTCGGCGCGTACGACGTGGTCAAGGAGACCCTCGCCGACCTCTCCGCCGAGGAGGGCGTGGTCGAGTTCCGCAAGCTGGCCATGCAGCCCGGCAAGCCGCAGGGCTTCGGCCTCATCGGCCCCGACCGCACCCCGCTGCTGGCCCTGCCCGGCAACCCGGTCAGCTCGTACGTCTCCTTCGAACTGTTCGTACGCCCCGCCATCCGTACGCTCATGGGCCTGCCCGACGTGCACCGCCACACCTCCCTGGCCACGTGCGGCGCCGCCATCGCCGACTCCCCGAAGGGCAGGCGGCAGTTCCTCCGCGGCCGCCACGACGCGGACACCGGCACCGTCACGCCCGTCGGCGGCTCCGGCTCCCATCTGATCAAGGCGCTGGCCCAGGCCAACGCGCTGATCGTGATCCCGGAGGAGACGACGGAGGTCGCGGCGGGGGCGGAGGTGGAGGTGGTGTTGCTGGGGTGAGGGGCCGGGGAGCAGACGGGCGAGGAGACGGGTGCGCCCTCCTCGCCGGGTAGCCGGGTGACGCCCGACGCCTGCGGGTACGGTGTCGTCGCACAGGCGGCACGGTCCGGACCGGGAGAACGATGAGCAGCGGCCAGCAAGATCTCACCCACCTCGACGCGTCGGGCGCGGCCCGCATGGTCGACGTGTCCGGGAAGGACGTCACCGCGCGCACGGCCCGCGCCAGCGGCCGTGTGCTGGTCGCGCCGCGCGTGATCGAGCTGCTGCGCGGCGAGGGCGTCCCGAAGGGCGACGCGCTCGCCACCGCCCGTATCGCGGGCATCATGGGCGCCAAGCGCACCCCCGACCTGATCCCGCTGTGCCACCCGCTGGCGGTCTCCGGCGTCGAGGTCGACCTGCACGTGGCCGACGACGCGGTGGAGATCACGGCCACCGTCCGCACCACGGACCGCACGGGCGTCGAGATGGAGGCCCTGACCGCCGTCTCGGTCGCCGCCCTCACCGTGATCGACATGGTCAAGGCCGTCGACAAGGGCGCCGTCGTCACCGACGTACGCGTCGAGGAGAAGACGGGCGGCAAGTCGGGCAGCTGGAGCCGGTCGTGACCGCCGGGGACCGGGAGCCGGAGCAGGACGTACGGGACACCACCGCCAACCCGGGGCCGGACGCGGCGGGCGACGGCGCGCGGCGGACGACGGCGAACCCGGGGCCGGGGACGGCCTCCGACGCACCCGCAGCGGCGGGGCAGGGCGGGCCCTCGGACGCGGCGACCAATCCGGGGCCGGGGGCCGCGGGGAAGGCGGCTGCATCCGAGCGCGCGGACCGGGACGTTCGGAAGCCGGCCAATCCGGGCCCGGGCGCCACTGAGGGCGCCGCTGCCCACGCCCCCGCGCCCGCGGCCCGGGACGCAGACGTAACGGTTTCCCCCGCCCACCCACCCCGCGCCCTCGTCATCACCGCGTCCAACCGGGCGGCCGCCGGTGTGTACGCGGACAAGGGCGGGCCGGTGCTCGCCGAGGGGCTGACCGCGCTGGGCTTCGCGGTCGACGGGCCGCAGGTGGTGCCGGACGGCGACCCCGTGGAGGCCGCCCTGCGCGCCGCCGTCACCGCCGCGTACGACGTGGTCCTGACCACCGGCGGTACGGGCATCTCGCCCACCGACCGCACCCCCGACGTCACCCGCCGAGTGATCGACCACGAAGTCCCCGGCATCCCCGAGGCCATCCGGGCCGCGGGCCGCGCGAAGGTGCCGACCGCCGCGCTCTCCCGCGGCCTGGCCGGTGTCGCCGGCCGTACGTTGATCGTCAACCTGCCCGGCTCCACCGGCGGCGTACGCGACGGCCTCGCCGTACTCGCCGACCTCCTCCCGCACGCGGTGGACCAGCTGCGCGGCGGCGACCACCCGCGCCCGGACACCGGCGCGACAGCGCAAAAGGCCCCGCATACGGGGCGGCCGGGACCGACCGGGAGCGCACACTGAACGCCCCCTGGCCGGTCGTACTGGCGGACGGCGACACCGCCCTCCGCCCGATAAAGCTGCGCGACCAGCGGGCCTGGCGCGAGGTCAACCGCCGTAACCGCGACTGGCTGCGCCCCTGGGAAGCGACCATCCCGCCGCCCCCGCCCGGCATCCCCTCGCCGCACCGGCCCACGTACCGTCAGATGGTCCGCCACCTGCGCGCCGAGGCGCACGCGGGCCGGATGCTGCCGTTCGTCGTGGAGCACCGGGGCCGGCTGGCCGGACAGCTGACGGTGGCCGGGATCACCTGGGGTTCGATGTGTTCCGGACACGTCGGCTATTGGGTCGACGAGGCGGTGGCCGGCCGGGGCGTCATACCGACCGCGGTCGCGCTCGCCGTCGACCACTGCTTCCGGACGGTGGGCCTGCACCGCATCGAGGTCTGCATTCGCCCGGAGAACCTGCCCAGCCGCCGGGTCGTGGAGAAACTCGGCTTTCGCGAAGAGGGACTGCGCCCGCGCTATCTGCACATCGACGGCGCCTGGCGCGATCACCTCGTATTCGCGCTGACCGCGGAGGAGGTGCCCGAGGGGCTGCTCAACCGCTGGCACCGGGAGAAGCCCAGTACACCCCACAAATAAAATAAGTGTTCGAATTATTTCACCAATTGCTCACAACCGCATACGGCTGATCTCAACAATCACAAAAAAAGTTCGAGATATCAGCCAGATCGTGCGACACACCGGCTCAATTGGCGGATGGCCCCACGCAAACCCCTCTACCGTGTGAGGCGTGAGCAGCAGCGGCCTCATCTACGCAGTCATCGTCGGGGCCTGGGCCGCCTACCTGGTGCCGATGTGGCTCCGTAGGCAGGACGAGCTCAATGAAGCCCGGCCGACGGAACGCTTCAGTACCGCCATCCGGCTCCTGTCCGGGCGTGCGGCCATGGAACGCCGTTACGCCAAGGGGCTGGCGGCACAGGGCGGCCGCACCGACGATGCGAGCGACGCGCGGGAGCCGGACGCGGCGGCCGGGACGGCCGACGTCCGGGACTTCGACGCGCCCGCGGACGAAGCGCCGCCCGCCGCCCAGCGCCAGCACGTGGCTGCCTCCGAGGGCGCGCCGTCCGGTTCGGGGGCCGCGGTTGCCGCCTCGTCGTCCGGTGGCGGGGCGTCGTCCCCGTCCGGTCCGTCCGGTGGCGTGCTGCCCGGTGCCGGGTCCCCGGCCCCGTCCGGCGCCGTGCCGCGCTCCCGCAAGAAGCCCGGCTCCCGCCTGCCCTCCACCGCCGAGCGCATGAAGCGCGCCAAGGTCCTGGCCCGCCGCCGGCGCACCATCACGGTGCTCTTCCTCACGTTCACCGTCGGCGCGATCGTCGCCGCCGTCGGCGGCCTCGCCTTCCTCTGGGCACCGGCCATCCCGGCCATACTCCTCAGTGCGTACATCGTCTACCTCCGCGCCCAGGAACGCCGCCGCTTCACCTTCACCATGGACCAGCGCCAGGCGGAGGCGGCGGCCCAGAGGTTGCGGGAGGGCAGGCCACGCCCTCCGCAGGCGTCCCAGCAGCCCGTCGCCGACGAACCCCCCGCTGAGGACGCCGCCGCCCCGCTCCCCGACCCGTCGCACTCCGCCGCCCCCGCCGCCCGTCCCGAGCCGGCGTCCACGGCCGGCCGGCGCGCCCTGGTGGAGGAGACCGACCACGCCGAGTGGGTCGACCAGCAGCGCGAACGCGACCGCACCGAGCCCGGCGGCTGGGACCCGGTCCCGGTCCCCCTCCCGACGTACGTCACGGCCCCGGTGGCCCCCCGCGCCACCAGCCACGTCGACCTGGACGCCGACGACGCCTGGAGCTCCGCCCGGTCCGGCCCCGCCACCGAGTCCCGCCGCCGGACACCGGCCGCCGACCCGCGCCCCCACCCGACGACGTCCCGCCGCCGCGGCCGCACCCCCCTGTTCGACCAGTACGCCGACGACGACCGCCCCCGCGCGGCAAACGAGTGACCCCCCGCACCTGACCAGCAGCAGAAGCGATTTTTGAGCACCCCGACAGGGATGCTAGAGTTTCACTCGTCGCAAGGGCCTGTGGCGCAGCTGGTAGCGCACCTCGTTCGCAACGAGGGGGTCAGGGGTTCGAATCCCCTCAGGTCCACAGACATCGAAGCCCCCACCGGAGAGATCCGGTGGGGGCTTTTTCGTGTCGCGCCTCGGTGAAGTAGGGCGGGTGCGCGGGTCCTCCCAGCTCAACCGCCTGATCGGTGATGTGGGAACGGGGTTGTCCACAGGGCGAGTTGAGTGTCGGTGCTGGGCCCTAAAGTTGGTTTTCGCGGGGCCGGTGGGCTTCGTCATGGGTACGTGATCGGGTATCCGATGGCGGTGGCAACGGGAGGGCACATGGCCAAGGAACGGGCGTTCGGACCGCATCAGCTGGCGGAGTGGCTGGGGATCGAGCCGCGGCACCTACGGCGGGCGGAGACCAGGGGGCTGATTCCGCCCCCGGACGTGGGGGACGAGCGGTGGTCGGAGGGGGTGGCCAAGACGCTGCCGGACCGCGTCGAGGAGATCCTGTCCGTGGTGGGGGACGAGAACTACGCGATGGCTCAGGACGCCGGGAAGGCCGGCCGCCGCAAGGCGGTCACGGGGGACGCGTACGGGCCGCATCAGCTGGCGAGTGAGCTGGGGCTCCACCGGTGGCAGGTCGGGCGGGCCGAGCAGCGGGGGCTGATCCCGGCGCCGGACGTGGACGGCAAGCGCTGGTCGCGGGAGGTGGTCGACGGCCTGCGGGGTGAGGCGGAGCGGATCAGGGAGACGCTCGGTGATCACCCCGGGCTGGGCTCGATCGACGCGGCGAAGCGGCTGGCGGAGCGTATGGAGCTGGAGGTCGAGCGGGAGGACGTACGCGTGCTGGCCGAGGAGGGGATACTCCGGCCGGTGGGGGAGTTCCGGGGGTACCCCATGTTCAGCCTGGAGAGCCTGGACGGGCTCGACCGGGAGCGGGTCGCGGCCGTGGTGGGTGAGCGGCAGCGGTGGATCGAACGGAGCGTCACGGCCAAGGAGGCCGCGGTGCTGCTGGGGTGGCCGGCCGGCAAGTTCGAGGTGACGGCGGAGCGGAACGGGCTGGTGCCGGGGCGGCTCGGCCGGTACGACCGGGCGGCGGTGGAGGGGTTGCCGGGGAGGGAGTAGGGGCTCTCGCGCGAGGTCGGCGGTGGAGCGGGGCGGGCGGTAGCCCCGGGGCTGGGCCGGTCGGGGGGAGGACGGTAGCCCCGGGGGCGAGCCGGTTAGGGGGACGGCCGCCCTGGGATGCGGGTCGGTCAGCGGGGGTGGGTGCGTTTGGTGATGCGGATGCCTCGGTTGGACAGGTAGGAGAGGGGGTTGATGTCGGAGCCGTAGTGGCGGGTTCTGCGGACCTCGAAGTGGAGGTGGGGGCCGGTGGTGCGCCCGGTGGCGCCGCTGTAGCCGATACGGGTGCCGGCGCGGACGTGCTGGCCGACGCGGGCCGTGATGCGGGAGAGGTGCCCGAACAGGGTGTAGTAGCCGTCGGTCATGTGGATGGTGACGGCGAGGCCGTAGTCGCCCGACCGCTTGGCCAGGATGACGGTGCCGGAGCCGACGGAGGAGACGGGGGTGCCGGTGCGGACGGCGAAGTCGACCCCGGTGTGGTGGCCGGCGGCCCAGTCGCCCTTGACGCCGTAGGGCGAGCTGATGCGGGCATGGGCGGCGATCGGGCGGGTCCACGGGCCCGCGGCCACGGCCGGGACCGCCTCGGTCGCGGCCAGGCCGAGGACGGTACCGATGGCTGTCGGCACCACGCCGTGCAGCAGGAGTCGTCTGCGGAGCCAGTTCATAGTTGTGAGGACACGCCCTACGCCGGGCGGACGCATCCGGAAACGCCCGGTGGGCGCCCGAACGGCCGAGAGGTTCCCCGTACGGAGTGGTAACCGAGTGTGTTGGGTGACGCGGTCTCAGGGAGCGGGGGCGGTGCTTTCGCGGAGTTCGAGATGGGGGAGTTCGGCCTGGAGGCGGCGGGTGGGGGCGCCGTCGAGGAGGGAGAGCAGTTCCTGGGCGGCCAGGCGGCCGAAGCCGGCGGTGTCGCGTACGAGGGAGGTCAGACGTGGGTGGGTGACCCGGCACAGGGGTGAGTCGTCCCAGGCCACGATGGACAGGGCGGCGGGTACGGGAACGCCGCGTCCGGCGGCCACGGCGGCGCCTGCCACGGCCATCACATCGTTGTCGTAGACGATCGCGGTGGGCGGGCGGGGAGCGGCGAGCAGGCGGCGGGTGGCCTCGGCGCCCTGCTCGTCGGAGTAGTCCGTGGACACGGAGCGGACCTCGGCGGCGTCCAGGCCGAGACGGGCGGCCTCGGCGCGCAGGGCGGCCACCCGGCGCTCGGTGTGCGCGAGGCCGGGCAGCCCGGCGATGTGGACGATGCGGCGGTGACCCAGTTCGTACAGGTGATCGATGATCGACCGCATCGCGGCCGCGTCGTCGGCCCAGATGGTGGAGAGGGGGGAGGGGGGCGGGGGCGGGGGGGCCGGAGGAGAGGGAGAAGCGGCGGGGGAGAGGGGAGCGGAGGGGCTGGTGGGGCCTGGGGCCGACGGTGTGCTGGTGTCGCCTATGACGACGGTGGGCAGGGCCAGGGAGGCCAGGAGGGCGGGGCGGGGGTCTTCGGCTCGGGGATCGACGACGAGGACGCCGTCCACGCGGCGTTCGGCCCACCAGCGGCGGTAGATCGCGCACTCGGCGTCCAGGTCCTCGACGACCTGGAACAGGAGGGCGACGCGCTGGGCGGCCAGGGCTTCCTGGATGCCGGAGACCAGTTGGAGGAAGAAGGACTCGACGCCGAGGGTGTGGGCGGGACGGGCGAGGACCAGGCCGACGCAGCCGGAGCGTTCGCCGGACAGGGCGCGGGCGGCGCTGTTCGGCTGCCAGCCCAGTTCTTCGGCGACCTCGCGGATCCGGGCGCGGGTGTCGGGGGAGACGCCGTCACGGTCGTTGAGGGCGAAGGAGACGGCCGAGGGGGAGACGCCGGCGCGCTCGGCGATGTCCTTCATGGTCGGACGGCGGCGTGGGGGAGTGGTGGGGTGGCGGGGGCTGCTGGGGCGGGGGCCGTCGGCGTTCGCGGCTGGAGAGCCGGTGCCGGTGCCAGTGCCGGTGGTCATGTCGCGCGTCAGCTCCTCCGGTTGGCCTGGGCAGCCCGGGGGTTGGTTGATTCATCGGTCGGTCGCCGTGGGGGGCAGTGGCGGGGGCGTGCGCTAAAGCGCATTAGTCCGTACTGCTAATGCGCTTTAGCGCGTTCAGGATCACGGGGGGTCGGTGAGAAGTCAATCGCTGTGCGGAAGATGCGGTGAGAGCCGAAGTCGCGGTCTTTGTTATGGAATTGAGACGGCGGGTTCCGGTGGGCTTGGCTTTAGCGCATTAGTGCAGGTGGGGGATGGTGGTCGGGTGGGGGCGGTAAGGGGGGCGGGTTGCGTAGGGCCGCTGGGAAGTGGGGTGGTGCAGGGCGGAGTTGGGGGTTGTGCATTGACGGGAGCACAGGTGGGCGACAACGTTGGCATCGCCATCCGGCGGCGCGGCCGGTCGTGTGCCGGACCGTGCGTGGTTCTTCGCTGTCCTCTTCACCGTCTTCTTTGCTGTTTCCTCGCGGTTTTCCTCCGTGGAAGCGCTCTTCGTCGCGGAGGTGCTTCCCGGGCAGAAGCGTTTCCCCGACGCAGGAGTGACCATGACGCGCAGACACTTGGACCCAGACCCCCTATGTTCCGGTCGTGATACCCGTGACACCCGTGACGCCCTCGTCCCCCGAGACGCCCGCAGCAACCGCACCCCTCTCCCTGTCCTGGCCGCCGCGCTGACCGTCGCCTTGATGTCCGTCACGGCCGCCTGCGGCGTCGGCGGTGCCGAGGGGTCGGCCGCGGAGGGGCAGCCGAAGCGGACCGGCAAGGTGTCCGGCCAGATCACCTTCCGTACGTTGCAGCTCAAGCCGAACTTCACCGCGTATGTGCAGGGTGTCATCGACGCGTTCGAGAAGAAGTACCCGGACGTGAAGGTGACCTGGGAGGACGTGCCGGGCGACGGCTACAACGAGAAGCTCGTCGCGGACGCGCAGGCCGGCGGGCTGCCGGACGTGGTCAACCTGAACACCGACTCGTTCCAGCTGCTCGGCGACCGGGGCATGCTCGCGGACGTCGCCGAGCTGGACCCGAAGGTCGCCAAGGAGTACGTGCCCGGCGCCTGGGACCAGTACAAGCTGCCGGGCAAGAGGGACGGGGTGTACGCGTACCCCTGGTACGTGACGCCCGAGATCCTCACGTACAACAAGGAACTCTTCGCCGACGCCGGGCTGGACGTGAACAAGCCGCCGACGAGCGTCGAGCAGTTCTTCGACTACGCGGAGCGGATCGCGGGCGCCTCGGGCGGCCGGTACACGGCGTTCATGGCGGACCCGAAGGGGCGGCTGCCCGGGGACTGGCAGAAGATGGGCGTGCCGATCCTGAACAAGGAGAAGAACGCGTTCGTCTTCGACACGCCGAAGGCCGTCGAGTGGGTGCAGCGGATGAAGAAGCTGTACGCGATGGGGGCGATGCCGAAGGAGTCGCTGACCAAGGCCGACGATCTCGCGCAGCTCTACGGGGCCGGGAAGCTGGTGTTCGGGCCCGGGTCCCCCGGCATCCTCAAGGACGTGAAGCGCAACTCGCCGGCGGCGTACGGGAAGACGCAGGTCGCCAAGGCCGTGACGGGGAAGCTCGGGCACATCGGGATCTACACGCAGTCGCTGGGCGTACGCAAGGACACCAAGCATCCGGACGCGGCGGCGGAGTTCGCGAAGTGGGTGACCAACGGGCCCAACCAGGTCGCGTTCTCCAAGCAGGTGACGATCTACCCGTCGAACGCGAAGGGGCTGGCCGACCCGTACTTCGCGGACCAGGGCGACGGCAAGGACCCCGAGACGATGGCGCGCACCGTCGGCGCCGAGGAGCTGAAGTCCGCGCAGCTGGACGCCAATACGCCCGTGGAGTGGACCACGCAGGTCGGTGACGCGGTGGTGCGGGAGATGCAGAAGGGGATCAGGGGGGAAGAGGACGCGACGGCCGCGGTCAAGAACGCGCAGGAAGCGGCCAACAAGATCCTCGCGCAGCAGAAGAAGCGACAGTGATGGGCGATGGCGCGAACCGGGAGTTCGGGGGTGGCGCGTCGCGAGGGGCCGGATGCGGCGTGTGCCGGGGGTACGGGCGCGGCTCGCTCCGTGAGTACGGAGGCAGCCCGCATCGGGGGTACGGGCGCGGCCCGCTCCGTGAGTACGGGCGCGGCCTGCTCCGAGAGTACGGGGGCATCTCGCTCCGACGGCACGGACGTGGCCCCCTCCGAGAGTACGGACGTCACCCGCACTGGGGCCCCGCACACGGCACGCACCGAGGGCCCGGACATGGATGACACCGTGCGACGCCGCGAAGAGGCACCGATAGCCGCGCCACATGTACCGGAACCCGCCCCCTCACCGGTACCCGCCCCTTCACCGGCCCCCGCCGCACTCACCGCCCCCGCCCCCCGCCGCGCCAAATCCCCCGACACGGACCCCGGCCTCCCCCATCGCCGCTGGTGGACCCCGTACCTCTTCCTTCTCCCCGGCCTGGTCATGGTGGTGTTGTTCAGCCTTTGGCCGTTCGTCAACACCGTCATCCTGTCGTTGACCGATGCGCAGATCCTCAAGGGCGGGCGGTTCGTCGGGCTGGAGAACTACGGGCGGGCGCTCGGTGATCCCGACTTCTGGACGGCGACGGTCAACAGCGTCGTGTACCTGGCCGTGGTCGTGCCCTGCCTGGTGCTGTTGCCGCTGGCGCTGGCCGTCCTCGTCCAGCGCAAGATCCCCGGGATCGGCTTCTTCCGCTCCGCCTTCTACACGCCGGTCATCGCCTCGGCGGTCGTGGTCGGGCTGATCTGGCAGTGGGTCCTGCGCAGTGACGGACTGGTCAACACCGTGTTCGAGAAGCTGCACTTGATATCCGGGCCGGTTCCGTTTCTGACCGACTCCACGATGTTGCTGGTCTCCGCCATGATCGTCACGATCTGGAAGGGCCTCGGCTACTACATGGTCTTCTACCTGGCGGCGCTGGGGAACGTGCCGACGTCGCTGTACGAGGCGGCCGCACTCGACGGCGCGGGGGCCGTACGCCGCTTCCTCAGCATCACCATCCCCAGCGTGAAACCGATGATGCTGCTGGTCGGAACGCTGTCGGCGATCTCGGCGCTGCGCGTGTTCACCGAGATCTACATCCTCGGCGGGGAGAGCGGCGGGCCCGGCGGCGGCGCCCGGACGCTGCCGTTCCTGATCCGCCAGGTCGGGCTGGGCTTCGCCGGGGAGACGGGGTACGCGGCGGCCATCTCGATCCTGCTGTTCCTGCTGACGCTGGTGTTCAGCCTGCTGGGGCACCGGTTGTCGAAGGGAGACGAGAGGTGACCGAACTGTCCTCCCCAGGCGTACGGCAGGCCCCGCGCGCCCCGGCCACGGGCCGCAGCCGCGACCACCGCCCCAGCCGCGACCGCCGCCACTTCCGCCCCCACGGTCGCAGCCGCAAAGCAACCCTCGGCCTCACCGGCCGCTACCTCACCCTCTGCCTCATGCTGGTGGTGATGCTGGGCCCCATCGTCTGGCAGTTCCTGACCTCGCTGAAGGGCCGTGGGGAGAACGTCTACGGAGGCGTGCTGCCCAGCCAGCCGACGCTCGACAACTACGTACGCGTCGCCGAATCGTTCCCCCTGGTCCAGTACGTCGGCAACACGCTGATCGTCGCCGCCCTGGCCGTCACCTCGAACTGCGTGTTCGCCGCGATGGGCGGCTACGCGCTGTCCCGGGCCGGGTGGCGCGGGCGGCGGACGGTCTTCACGGTGCTGGTCGCGACGCTGATGTTCCCGTTCGAGTCCGTGATGATCTCGATGTTCCTCACGGTGCGGTCGATGGGTCTGGTGGACACGCTCATCGGGGTGTGGCTGCCCGGCGCCGTCTCCGTGCTCAACCTGATGATCATGCGGGCCGCCTTCCTCGCCGTACCGAAGGAGGTGGAGGAGGCCGCCGTCCTGGACGGGGCCAACGAGTGGCAGCGCTTCACGCGGGTGTTCGTGCCGGCCGCGAAGGGCGCGCTGGCGGTGGTCTGTCTGACCAGCTTCATGGGCGCCTGGGACGACTTCCTGTGGCCGCTGATCGTACTGACCAACAGCGATCACTACACGCTGCAACTCGGTCTGAAATCGCTCGCCGGAGCCACCACGGTCAACGACCAGCGGCTCATCGCGGCGGGGGCGATGGCCGCGCTGATCCCGATGATGGCGCTGTTCTTCGCCCTCCAGCGGTACTTCTTCCGCGGCGTGGGCGAGGGGGCGCTGAAGACGTGAGGGAAGACGTGGGGAACGACGTGAGGGAAAATGTGAAGGGGAGCGATGTGACGACGTCTGCCGGTACGGCCTCCAGCCCGTCGCCCCTCTGGCCCACCGGCCCGGACTCGGTGCCCCGCATGGGCGCCAACTACACGCCCCGTACCGGCTGGTTCCACCACTGGCTCGACTTCGATCTCGACGACGTACGCCGCGACCTGGACGCGCTCGCCACGCTCGGCCTGGACCACGTCCGTGTCTTCGCCCTCTGGCCGGTCTTCCAGCCCAACCGTTCCTTCGTCCGCCCGCGCGCCGTCGAACAGCTCGGGCAGCTGGTGGACGCCGCCGCGCAGTGCGGCCTCGACGTCGCGGTGGACGCGCTCCAAGGCCACCTGTCGAGCTTCGACTTCGTACCGTCCTGGCTGCGCACCTGGCACCGGCGGAACCTGTTCACCGACCCCGACGCGGTCGACGGCGCGGCCCGCTATCTGGAGACGCTCGCCTCGGCACTTGCCGGACGTCCCAACTTCCTGGGTATGACGCTGGGCAACGAGGTCAACCAGTTCTCCGGACCGCCGCACCCGGACCCCGACCCGTGTACGTACGAGGAGGCCGGGCAGTGGCTGACACGGCTGCTGGAGGTCTGCGAGCGGGCCGCGCCGGGGCGGCTGCACACCCACGCCGAGTACGACGCGGTGTGGTTCCAGGACGGCCACCCCTTCACGCCCGCGCAGGCCGCGCGGCTCGGGCGGGCCACCACCATCCACTCCTGGGTCTTCAACGGCACCGCCCAGCGGCACGGGTACGAGGGGACCGCCACGGTACGGCTGGCCGAGTACCTGATCGAGCTGGCCACGGCCTGGGCGGACGATCCGGCGCGGCCGGTCTGGCTCCAGGAGGTGGGCGCCCCCGCCCCGCTCGTCCCGCCCGAGCAAGCCGCCGCGTTCGCCACCGCGACCGTCGGCAACGCCCTGACCTGCGAACGGCTTTCCGGCATCACGTGGTGGTGTTCGCACGACGTGTCACGGGAGCTGGCGGACTTCCCCGAGCTGGAGTACGGGCTGGGCCTGCTCACCTCGGACGGCGAGGTCAAGCCGGCGGGCCGGGCGCTGGCCGAGGCGGCGGCCCGGCTGCGGGCCGAGCCGCCCCGGCCGGTGCGCCGGACGACCGCGCTCGTGCTGGACGCGGGGGAGGAGGCCACGGCCCCGCACCGGTCGGTGTGCGCGCCGGGCGGCCCCTTCTTCGAGGCGTGGGTACGGCTGGCCGACCAGGGCGTACGGGCCGCAGCCGTCCTGGCGGGCCGGGTACGGGACGCCGTGTACCTGGAGAGCCGGGGGATCACGGAGGTGGTCCGGCCCTCGGACGTGAAGTGAGGAACGGAGCGGTACGGGCGCGGAGACGACCGGCGCGCCGAGGCCGGGCACCAGCACCAGCGACACGACCAGGCGGCACGACCAGTCGACAGGCGGAGAGGCGGAAGACGCAGTGGATGCGAGACGTGACGTAGACGTACGACATGACGGTGGACAAGGCACCGCACACGGAATGCCCCGCCGCGGCCTGATGACCGGTGCCGCAGCCGCCGGAGCCGCCGGAGCCGGCCCGGCGCCCCCGCTGACGGCGGCCGACGCCGGAGCGCCCGTACGACCGGTCACGGCCGGCGCATCCGGCGCGACCGTCACGGCCGCCGCACCCGCCGCACCCGCCGCCCCCGCCACGACCGTAACGGCCCCCGGCCCGGCCCAACTCCGCCTCAACGGGAAGCCGCCCGCTGAGCGCACCCCCGTACGCCACTACGAAATCCACCCACCCCTCCCCGACGGCAAGCGCCGCTACCTCGGCGGCACCTGCGAAGCCGCCTTCTTCCTGCCCGCACCGCGGCGTACGCCCGGCGGGCCCGGAACCCGGCTGGACGGGCGCGCGGCCGGCGAACCGCACACCGCGTCGGCATCCGCCGCGTCCGTATTCACCTGGTAGGCCGCCCGCACACCGGGCAGAAACCCCGCAGTACCCCACCCACAGCCACGTCATCCCGTACCCGTCTCGCACCCACCGGAGCCGCCCCCATGCACGACGACCGCAGCATCGTCGAACACCGCCTGCGCCGTGTCCTGACCGACCGCATCGTGCCCGCCGTCCGCAGCCGGTCCGTGCCGCTGACGATCGAGCGCTGGGAGGCGCCGGGCGAACCGGTGCCGCCCGCCGAGGGCCTGGCCGCCGACTACGAGCCGACGAAGGCCGGGGAGGCGTGGGGGCCCGCCTGGGGCACCACCTGGTTCCGGGTGACCGGGCAGATCCCGGCGGACTGGGCCGGGCGCACCGTCGAAGCCGTACTGGACCTCGGCTTCGAGGCGAACATGCCCGGCTTCCAGTGCGAGGGCCTGGTCTACCGCCGGGACGGCGAGGCCGTGAAGGGCCTCAACCCCCGCAACGACTGGGTGCGCGTCGCCGACCCGGCGGCCGGCGGGGAGGAGGTCGAGCTGTACGTGGAGGCGGCCTCCAACCCCGTACTGGCGGATCACCGGCCCACCTACGAGGGCGACCGGCTCACCGCGAGCCACGCGCCCCTGTACCGGGTGCGGCGGATGGACCTCGTCGTCTTCGAGACCGAGGTCTGGGAGCTGGTCCAGGACCTGGAGGTGCTGGGCGGCCTGATGCCGGAGCTGGACGTGGCCGACGCGCGGCGGCACGGCATCCTGCGCGCCGTCGAACGCGCCCTGGACGCGGTGGACCTGAAGGACATCCCCGGCACGGCCGCGCGGGCCCGCGCACAGCTCGCGGACGTGCTCGCGTCCCCGGCGCACGCCTCGGCCCACCGGATCAGCGCGGTCGGCCACGCGCACATCGACTCCGCCTGGCTGTGGCCGCTGCGCGAGACGGTCCGCAAGGTGGCCCGTACGTCCTCGAACATGGTCAACCTGATGGACGCGCACCCCGAGTTCGTCTTCGCCATGTCGCAGGCGCAGCAGCTGGCCTGGATCAAGGAGCACCGGCCCGAGGTGTTCGCCAAGGTGAAGGCGAAGATCGAGGCGGGGCAGTTCGTGCCGGTCGGCGGCATGTGGGTGGAGTCGGACACCAACATGGTCGGCGGCGAGGCGATGGCCCGGCAGTTCCTGTACGGGAAGAAGTTCTTCCTGGACGAGTTCGGCATCGAGACCAAGGAGGTGTGGCTGCCGGACTCCTTCGGCTACACCGCGGCCATGCCGCAGCTGGTCAAGCTGTCCGGCGCCGACTGGTTCCTGACGCAGAAGATCTCCTGGAGCCAGGTCAACCGCTTCCCGCACCACACCTTCTGGTGGGAGGGCATCGACGGCACCCGCGTCTTCACCCACTTCCCGCCGGTCGATACGTACAACTCCGACCTCGGCGGCAAGGAGATGGCGCACGCCGCCCGCAACTACCGGGAAAAGGGCCGCGGTTCGCGGTCGCTGGCGCCCTTCGGGTGGGGTGACGGGGGCGGCGGCGCCACCCGCGAGATGCTGGCCCGCGCCGCCCGGCTGCGCGACCTGGAGGGCTCGCCGCGGGTCGAGATCGAAAAGCCCGAGGCGTTCTTCGAGAAGGCGCACGCGGAGTACCCGGACGCGCCGGTGTGGGCGGGCGAGCTGTACCTGGAGCTGCACCGCGGCACCTACACCTCCCAGGCCAAGACCAAGCAGGGCAACCGGCACAGCGAGTCGCTGCTGCGCGAGGCCGAGCTGTGGGCCGCCACGGCCGCCGTACGGGTACCGGGCTACGCGTACCCGTACGAGGACCTGGAGCGGATCTGGAAGACGGTGCTGCTGCACCAGTTCCACGACATCCTGCCCGGTTCATCGATCGCGTGGGTGCACCGGGAGGCCCGCGAGACGTACGCGCGGGTCCGCGAGGAGCTGACCGCGATCGTGGTCGCGGCGCAGACCGCGCTGGCGGGCCCGGGGGACCAGGAGATCGTCTTCAATGCCGCCCCGCACGCGCGCGGCGGCGTCCCGGCGGGCGGCGCGGAACCCGCGCCCGGCCAGGGTGGCACGCCCGTCGCCGTACGCCCGGTCACCGTCGAGCCGCTGACCGTGGACGGCCGGGCCACCGGCGGCTACCGCCTCGCCAACGACCGGCTGCGCATCGACGTCGACGCACGCGGGCTGGTCGTGTCGGCATATGACATCGAGGCCGAACGGGAGGCCGTGGCACCGGGCGCGGCGGCCAACCTGCTCCAGATCCACCCGGACTTCCCCAACATGTGGGACGCCTGGGACGTGGACGAGTTCTACCGCCACAACGTCACCGACCTGGTGGCCGTCGACGAGCTGACGGTCGCCGAAGCCGGACCGGAAGAAGTACGGATCAAGGTCGCCCGCTCCTTCGGTCACGGCTCCACCGTCGAGCAGACGCTCACGCTGCGGGCGGGCGCCAAGGTGCTGGACATCGACACCGAGGTGGACTGGCGGGAGACCGAGACGTTCCTCAAGGCCGCCTTCCCGCTGGACGTGAAGGCCGACCGGTCCGCGTCCGAGACCCAGTTCGGGCATGTCTTCCGCGCCACCCACACCAACACGTCCTGGGAGGCCGCCAAGTTCGAGATCTGCGCCCACCGCTGGATCCAGGTCGAGGAGCCCGGCTGGGGCGCGGCGCTGGTCAACGACTCCACGTACGGGCACGACGTCACCCGCGACATCCGCCCGGACGGCGGCCAGACCACGACCGTACGGCTGTCCCTGCTCCGCGCGCCCCGCTACCCGGACCCGGAGACCGACCAGGGCCTCCACCGGCTGCGCTGCGCGCTGGCCCCCGGCGCGGACATCGCGGACGCGGTGCGCGAGGGCCACTGGATCAACCTGCCGGAGCGCACGGTGCGGGGCGGCGGCCCGGTCGCGCCGCTGGTCGGCGTGGACAACGACGCGGTGGTGGCCGAGGCCGTGAAGCTGGCCGAGGACCGGAGCGGCGATGTCGTGGTCCGGCTGTACGAGTCGCACGGCGGGCGGGCGTCGGCGACGCTGACGGCCGGGTTCCCGGTGGCGGAAGCGGTCGAGACGGACCTGTTGGAGCGGGCGATGGAGGGTTCGGCGGTCGGCGAGGTGCGGGACGGGCGGGTGGCGTTGACACTGCGGCCTTTCCAGGTCGTGACCGTACGGCTGGTGCGGGGAGCGGCGGGCTGAGACGGGCGAGGGGCGGGCCGTCGGTGCTTTCGGCCCGCCCCTCCTCACGCCGCGCTCTCCACCGCCTTGATCACTTCCCCCGCACCGTCCTCCGCCTCCATGCGCCGCGCGACGGCGGTGGCGGCATCGCGGTACGACGGCTCCCGTACGGCGCGCCCGATGGCCTCGGCCAAGCGTTCCACGGCACCCTCCGCCGCCAGGGCACGGAACGGCACCGCGTCCGTACCGGCGCCCACCGCGGCCAGCCGGGCGGCCCAGAACGGCTGGTCGGCGGTGACCGGGACCGGGACCGCCGGGACCCCGGCCCGCAGCGCTGCGGCCGTCGTGCCCGCGCCCGCGTGGTGCACCACGGCGGCGGTACGCGGGAAGAGCAGGGCGTGCGGGACCTCGCCGACGGTCAGGATGTCGGCGCCGTCCGCCGGGCCGCTCAGCCCCGCCCAGCCGGACTGGATCACGCCGCGGACCCCGGCGCGGCGCAGGGCGCCGACGACGGTCGCGGCGAGCCGTTCGGAGCCTCCGTTGTCCCGGGCGCCCGCCGCCATGCTGCCGAATCCGACGAAGACGGGCGGCGGTCCGGCGGCGAGGAAGTCCTCCAGCTCGGGCGGCAGGGTGGCGTCCGGCGCGGTGTACGGCCACCAGTTGCCGACCAGCTCCAGGCCGGGCCGCCAGTCGGCGGGCCGGGGGACGAGCGCCGGGCTGACGCCGTGCAGTACCGGGCGGCTGTCCGCGTTCCGGCGCCGGCGTACCGCACGCGCCGAGGCGGGAGGCAGCCCGAGCTGCGCGCGCAGGTCCCGTACCCCGTCCGCGTACAGGCGGTCCACGATCCGCAGGGAGAGGCGGCCCGCGGCGCGGTTGCCCCAGCGGCCGAGCGAGCGGGTGCCCGTGACGACGGGCGGGAAGGCGCCGGTGGGGGCGTTCGGCTGGAGGGGGAGGTCCAGCGACGGGATGCCCAGGGCTTCGGCGACATGGCGGCCGAGCGGGGCGGTGGTCGCGGACAGGAGCAGCAGGTCGGTGCCGGGGGCGGCCGCGCCGGCGATGCCAGGACCGAGCTCGCGGACGAAGGCGGCGGCCCGGCGCATCAGCTCCCGCTTTCCGCCGGGGGCTCCGCTGCCTTCTCTCCGGGGATCGGCGGGCAGCGACCGGAACTCCAGCCCGGCGGCCCGTACGAGCTGCGCGTACGAGGCATCGGCGGCGAGGGCGACGGTGTGCCCGGCCTCCCGGAGGCGGGCGCCGAGACCGGTGTACGGGGCGACATCGCCGTACGAACCGGCCGCCGCGATGAGGATCTTCATGACTGCTCCGGGGTGGCGGAGGGACCGGCCTGTGCGGGACCGGTCTGTGCGTGGTCGGTCTGTGCGGGGCCGGCGTTCTGGCGTACCGCGTTGGCGAGCACCGCCGTCCGCAGGTACGCGGCGAGGCCCGGCCGCTGCTGGGACGGCGGGACGACCAGGGCGAAGGCCCGTGCGTCGGCGGCGAAGTCCTCGGCGATGCGGCAGTGCATGTCGGTGGGACACGGCGTGAACCAGCGGGTGATGTGCGACCGGTGCTCCTCGGCCAGGTCCATGGCCGGGTCGCCTTCGGCGGCCTCCCCGGCGTCGAACGCGGCGAGCAGCCGGTGCCGCCACGCGCCGGCCTCGGCCATGATCAGTGCCCAGTCCTCCTTGGTGTGCGCGGCGGCACGTGCCATGGAGCGCCGGTGTCCCTCGCTGTGCTGCCACTTCAGGTGCGCCTCGGTGGCGTAACTGAGGTCGAAGGCGACCTCGCCGAAGACCTCGAAGCGCTCCTCGGGCGTCAACTCCACCCCCGTACGCTGCACCTCCATGGCCCGCTCGGCGACCTCGACCAGCCGCTGCAGCTCGCCGATCTGCTCGGTGAGCAGGCGGTGCCGGGCGCGCAGGTGGTCCAGCGCGTTGGCCTGCGGGTCGCGGAGGATGGCGGCGATCTCGTCGAGGGCGAAGCCGAGCTGCCGGTAGAAGAGGATCTGCTGGAGGCGGGCCAGGTCGGCGTCGCTGTAGAGGCGGTAGCCGGCGGGGCTGCGGGCACTGGGGGAGAGCAGGCCGGTCCTGTCGTAGTGGTGGAGGGTGCGGACCGTGATGCCCGCGAAGCCCGAGACCTGCCCGACCGAGTACGCCATGGAACCGCCTTCTTCCGTGCCACGGCCCGCGGGCCGCCGTACGGCCCGCGCCGTACGGGGCAAGGCTGTGGCCTGACGTGGGGTGAGGGTCAAGCGGGGTCCCGGGGGCGGGCACGCGGGGAGTGCGAGGCGAGGAGCCAGGGACGGGTGGGGCCCGGTGGGTGGATGGCCGAGGCCGGACCGTGCACCGTGGACAGTGACCGGCGTGCGGCGGACAGTGCCCGGGCACGCGGCCAACGATGGGCCGCTGTTACACGGCCGTGCGGGTGCCGTGAAATGGGCTGCTTAGCGTGGGGGCAATCTGGGCGGAGACGGATACCTTTGTCGTAAAAGCCCATTACCGGACACCGAGGATCTCGTGCGCTCACTCACCGCGACCGCCTGCGCCGCCGCGCTCACCGCGGCCGTGCTGCTGCTGTCCGGCTGCTCCGACCCGCGTGGCCTGCGGGTGGCGGGCCCCGCCGTCTCCCCCTCGCCGCCGAGCGGCCCGGCCCAGGTCACCGACCCGGTGTACGTCTCCGACGCGGCGCGCCGGCCGTTGCAGCGCCCGGCCTCCTTCGTCCTCAAGGAGTCGGTCAGCCTGACCGGCCTGAGCTGGCTGCACTGGGGCGAGGCGACCGCCGAAGCCACCGGCGGGCTGAGCGGCGGCTGGTGCCGACCCGAGTGCGAGAACCAGCCGTACCCGGTCAAGGTCACGCTCAGCGGGCTGACCAAGCAGGAGGGGCAGGACCGGGTGAGGTTCTACTCGCGCGCCACGCTCGTCTCCGACCGCCTGCCGCCGGAGAAGGCCGCCGAGCTGGGCAGGGTCAGCCTGCACACCCCGGAGTTCTAGGCCGTCATGGGGTTGCGCGCGAAGATCGGCATAGCCATCGCCGCCACGGCCGCCGTGGTCGCGGTGCTCATCGGCGTGCTCGTACACAACCGGACCGTGGACGCCCAGTTCGACCTGGCGGCCGAATCGATCGACGGGCGGCTGCAGAGCCTGGTGCAGGACCGGGCGGCCGGCGTGGACAGCGGCCGGGCCATCGTCAACCCGCCGGACCTCCCCGCCCCGCTGAAGGCCGCGGTCCAGCACGGCAAGCGCGGCGTCTACCTGGAACCGGACGGCCCCAAGCCGCACCTGTGGGCCGCGACCGAGCTGGACGGCGACATCATCGCCCTCAAGCGCCCGTACCTGCGCGAGCAGGAGACCCTGCGCAGCCTGGACCGCGTGCTGTGGATGGCCGGCATCGCGGGCACCGCGCTGGGCTGCGTGGTCGGCCTGCTGGTCGCCCACCGGCTCGGGCGGCGGCTGACCGCCTCGGCCGGCACCGCCCAGCGGATCGCCGAGGGCGATCTGACCGCGCGGCTGCCGCTGGGCGGCAAGGACGAGATAGCCCAGCTGACCACCGCGGTGAACACCATGGCCGACGCGCTGGCCGCCCGCCTCCAGGCCGAACGCGACGTGACCGCCAACATCGCCCACGAACTGCGCACCCCCGTCGCCGGGCTGGTCGCGGCAGCCGGCCTGCTGCCGCCCTCGCGCCCCACCGAGCTGGTCCAGGACCGGGCGCAGCACGTACGGGGGCTGATGGAGGACGTACTCGAAGTGGCCCGCCTGGACGCGCGCACCGAGCAGGCCGACACGGAGCTGCGGGCGCTGGGCGAGCTGGCACGGCGGACGGTGGGCGCGATGGGGGCGGGGGTCGCGCCGGGCCTCGCGGGCGGGGACGGCGACGGTGCCGCCCGCCGGGCCGTGGACGTACGCGTGCTCTCCGACGGCCTGGTGGAGACCGACCCCCGCCGCGTCGAGCGCATCCTCGTCAACCTGATCAGCAACGCGCTGCGGCACGGCGCCGCCCCGGTGACCGTCGAGGTCGAACGCGGCGTACTGCGCGTCCGCGACGGCGGCCCCGGCTTCCCGGAAGCGCTGCTCGCCCACGGCCCGCAGCGCTTCCGCACGGGCGGCGGCTCGGACGGCCACGGGCTCGGCCTCGGCCTGACCATCGCGTCCGGCCAGGCGCGGGTGCTCGGCGCCCGCCTGACGTTCGCCAACCCGGAGGGCGGCGGGGCGGAGGCGACCTTGGATCTGAGCGGGGCGTTGCGGGTGGGGGCGGAGTCCGGGCGTACCGAGGAGAAGGCAGGCGGTGACGGCACGGACCGGGACCAAGGCCAAAGCCAGCAACAGGGCCACGGCCGCACCCCCTCCGACCGTCCCTGACGTGCGCCCCGCCCCACTCGCCCCAAGAGTGGTGTGGGACGCCCCGTGTCCGGAGAGGCGTCCCAGGGACCGACCCTTTCCGAGCAGACCGCTGGAGTCGCCGCAATGGACGAGAACGTGCTGTTCATGGACCTCACCCAGGCCGGTGAGGGCGCGGCGCGGCGCGCGCTGGACGCACTGCGCCACGAGGACGCGGAGCACCGGATCGTGCTGCGCGAGGCTACCGTGATCGCCCGGGACGCCGAGGGCAACCTCACCTTCCCCGACAGCGAGGACCACACCGGAACCGCCCGCGGCTTCGCCGTCGGCGGCCTGGTCGGCGGTCTCGTCGGCCTGCTGGGCGGCCCGCTCGGCATGCTGGTCGGCTTCGGCGCCGGCGGCCTCCTCGGCGGCGCCCACGACGCCCGCCGGGCCAGCGCGGACAACGCGGCCGTCGACATGCTGGCGGCGGAGGTCCCGCCGGGCAGCACCGTCCTGCTCGCCGAGGTCTCCGAACCGTCCCGGGGTCCGGTCGACGCCGCCCTGGCCGACATCGGCGGCGAGGCCGCCCGCTACCCGGCCGCCGCGGTCCGCAAGTACGTGGAGGAGGCGATCGCGGAGGGAAGCTGAGAGCCCGTACGGCTTCCCGTACGACCCCCATGGCCCCTACAGCCTCCTACACCCCCTGCGCCCCCTACACCCCAGCGCCGCTCCCGGCCTCCCGGGCCCCCGCACCACGCTGCACCCCGACCCCGTCGCTCACCAGCGCCTTCCCCATGCACCGGCTGTCCTCGTACGTGCGGTACAGGCCGAACTTCGGCACCGGCCGGTAGCCGCAGGACGCGTACAGCGCCAGGGCCTCGGGCTGCTTGATGCCGGTCTCCAGCACCATCCGGACGCGGCCCGCCGCGCGGGCGTCCGCCTCCAGCGCCGCCAGGATGCGGCGGGCCAGCCCGCGCCCGCGGGCCTCCTCGACCACGAACATCCGCTTGATCTCGGCGTCGCCGTCCGCGTACCCCTCGGGGTTGGCGTCCTGGGAGCGCCAGCCGCCGGTGGCCAGCGGGCGGCCGTTCTCGTACGCGAGCAGGTACGTGCCGTGCGGCGGCCGGAACATCGCCGGGTCGAGCGGGGTCATGTCGCCCTCGCCGTACCGCTGCGCGTACTCCCGCTGCACCAGCCGGTCGAGGGCGACGGCGTCGGCGTGGTCGTAGGGGACGGGACGGATCTCCATCCGCCGAATCGTACGGATGTCCGGCCGCCGGGGCGAGAGTCACAGGTGAGAACGGGGCCGGGCCCGGCATCGGGCAGCGCCCCGGGACCCCGTTCCGCCCCTCCCGCTCCTCTACCGGACTCCCTCCCCGCCCTCCCGTCGCATACGGCGGTTCGGCGGAGCCAAAGCACCCGATGGGGGTGTGTCGGTACGGAATGGGACAAACCGGGCCGGTGGCGGGGAACGGCTGCTGCGCCACTGACGCTGAACCGAAGGAGAATGCCATGCGTCTGCGTCCTGTGCTGGCCACCGCCGCCGCCGTACTCTCGCTGTCCGCCACCGGCCTGACCGGAACCGCCCTCGCGGCCGACCCCGCGCCGCCGGTCACCTTCGGCAACACCACGGGCAACGAGGGCATGAGCGGCGACGGCCGCGGCGACCTCGACTACCCCGGCACGATCGGGTGGGGCCACAAGCCGTACCAGTTGCTCGGCGACCGTAACGGCAGGTACGTGATCACCGCGGTCAACAAGACCGACAGCGACCGGCTGCCCACCTGCTACCGCGACCTGTACGCGACCCCGGCCTCCTCGATCTGCCACTGACGGCAGGGGACCGCTCACCGGGTGCCCGGCGCTCACCGCGCCGGGCACCCGCGCGCGTAGCGCCGAATCGTCCCGGCCCCCCGCCATCGCGTAGGCTGCGCTGCCGCCAGCGCGATGAGGGAGCAAGTAGTGCTAACTGTGACAACCGTGAACGTGAACGGCCTGCGCGCCGCGGCCAAGAAGGGCTTCCTGCCGTGGCTGGCGGAGACGGACGCCGACGTGATCTGCCTCCAGGAAGTGCGCGCCGAGCCGGACCAGCTCCCCGCCGGTGCCCGCGAGCCCGACGGCTGGCACACGGTGCACGCGCCCGCGGCGGCCAAGGGCCGGGCCGGCGTCTCCCTCTACACGCGCCGCGAGCCCGAGCGCGTACAGGTCGG
This sequence comes from Streptomyces rimosus, assembly GCF_008704655.1. Classification (NCBI taxonomy): domain Bacteria; kingdom Bacillati; phylum Actinomycetota; class Actinomycetes; order Kitasatosporales; family Streptomycetaceae; genus Streptomyces; species Streptomyces rimosus. Next base: position 5,538,421 of record NZ_CP023688.1, read on the forward strand.
ATTCGGGTCCGCGGAGTTCGACATTAGCGGCCGGTACGTCGAGGCCGACCTGCCCGGCGTGACCGTCGCCAGCCTCTACCTCCCCTCCGGCGACGTGGGCACGGACCGGCAGGACGAGAAGGAACGCTTCATGGCCGAGTTCCTGCCCTACCTCGCCGCGCTGCGCGAGCGGGCCGCCGCGTCCGGCCGCGAGGTCCTGGTCTGCGGCGACTGGAACATCGCCCACCAGGAGGCCGACCTGAAGAACTGGAAGGCCAACCAGAAGAAGGCCGGTTTCCTCCCCGAGGAGCGCGCCTGGCTGTCCCGCGTCCTCGACGAGCACGACGGCGGCTACACGGACGTGATCCGCACCCTCCACCCGGAAACCGAGGGCCCGTACTCCTGGTGGTCCTACCGAGGCCGCGCCTTCGACAACGACGCGGGCTGGCGCATCGACTACCACATGGCCACCCCCGGCCTCGCGACCCGCGCGGTCAAGGGCTTCGTGGAGCGCGCCGCCTCGTATGACACGCGGTGGTCGGATCATGCGCCGGTGACGGTGGCCTACGAGCTCTAGTCCGGCCGGAGAGCCTCGCCCATGCGCCACGTGACAGCTCGCCCACGCGCCACGTGGCAGACAGCGCACGGACGGGGCCCGGCTTCGGACTCGCCCTGTACACCCTCGCCAAAGGCCCGCACGGCGATAGGCTGACAGGCGGTGCCCGCACCGGGAAACCAGAAAGCGCAGGCCGGACGGAGGAGGGGCGCAATGACCACATCTGCCGTGGGTGAGCCAGGCATCCCGCCCATGCCGGAGAGGACCCCGAAGGCCCTCCGCGAAGCCATCGCCCAGCATGCCCCCAAGCTCCTGCCCGATTTCGACGCGCACTGGAAGCGGTACGTCGCCGACGCGTACGACATCAGCACCGTGCCCGCCTTCATGGCCCGGTGGTGGGGCGAGTACGCGATCGCCCGCGACCCGCAGCTCGACGCCCACGTCACCGGCCTCGAACACCGCGCCGCCCACGAGTGCGCCGACCCGGCCGAAGCCAAGGCACTCCTTGAGGAAGCGTCCAACATTCGCCACATGGCGGCGCGTGCGCGCCGCGCTGCCTGAGCGAGCGTAAGACGAACGACGCAGTCTGTGCAGAGCTGGTCACGGCGAATGACCCGTACTTCCGCGGGATCGACGCGGATGACGACCTGCCCGAAGGCATGCTTGTCGAGCCCGCCAGGTCCAGCGTTCCGAAGGGCCCTCGCATTCTGCACTTCGACAACGGCCACGGCTGGTTGAAGTACACATTCGTAGGGCGGACCGACGACCCGCAGATCGTCGTGGAAGAGATCTTCTGGCAGTGACCGGTCGGCACTCGGCCGGTGAGCGCTGGCTACGATCATGGTTGACGCCTGAGCCGCACGGGCCGGGCGCGACCATGACCACAGGAGTGGAACACCGCTGAACCATCAGCCGACCCACCACTGGCCGCCCGGCCTCGCCCGTACCGACATACCGGCATACGCGCTGGTCAGCACGGATGACGACGCCGCTTGGGGAGTCTGCGCAGACGTCACCGGCCTGTACGCCGACCCGCCCCGCCGCTCGTACGAACTCCTCGGCTGCGCCCCGGCCGGGCCACTGCTCGACGCGATGCGGGGCGCCGCGGGCACGGGGGACGGGGCCGACCGGCTCGGGGACATCTGGCTGCGGCCCGAGGCGGACGACCGGTGTCCCGAAGGCTCCGAGCGGCTGGACGCGTGGCGCCTGGTGGACGTACGCGTCACCGGGAGCCGCCGCAGCCCCGCCGACGCCGAACGCTGGGACATCACCCTCGACGGCGTCGAGGACTTCTACGGGGAACCGGACGACCCGTACCTCGAAGCGGGCGTGAGCCTGCACGACGAACGCACCTGGCTCGGCCACTGCCGGGACCTCTCGATCATCCTCCCGCCGGACGACGAACCGTCCGGCCCGCCCTTCCAGCTCCTCGGCTGCGCTCCGAGCGAAGCGCTCAGCGCGGCCCTGGCGACGGGCACCCGCCGCTCGCTGCGCCTGGACGAAGCCGAACTCCAGATCCTCGACCGCACCGGCGCGAGGCTGGCCGACCGCCTGGTATCCGCTCCCGAGATATCCGGCTGGCGCCCGTCGCCCCTCGGCGACGGCCTGCTCGACATCGACCTCACCGACGGTCCCTACCCGCAGATTCCCGTCTGGGCCCGCCCCGTCTGGAACCGCTGGCTCACCGGCCCGCCCACCGAGCCCAACCTCTGGGCGGCCTACCCGGCCCGCGAACGGGAGCAGTGAGCGTTTTCCATCCTCAAGCTGAGCTGGCCTGATGCAGGCAGAGGACGGCCTGGACGAGGACGGTGATGCGGGTGGTCGAGCAACGGAGCTTACGGAGGAGTCGCCAGGACTTGAGGGTGGCGACGGCTTGCTCGACGAGCGCCCGGATCTTGGCGTGGGATCGATTGACGGCCTGCTGCCCTGTAGAAAGTGTCTCCCATCGGCCGCGGTAGGGAACACGGACTGTGCCTCCGGCGCCCTGGTAGCCCTTGTCGGCCCAGCAGTTGACGCCGGCCTCGGCAAGCGTGTCGATGATGCCGTGCTCGCGGGCCGCGCGGACGTCGTGGACGGCCCCGGGCAGGGCCGGCGAGGCCCACAGCAGGCGGCCGGAAGAATCTGCGATCACCTGCACGTTCATCCCGTGCTTCTTGTGCTTGCCAGAGTAGAAAGGCCGGTCGGCGGCGATTCGGTCGACCGGCAGCAGCGTCCCGTCCAGCAGGACGAACGCCTTCATCGACGCCGCCCGTACCGCCTCGGCGAGCGTCGGGGCAAGGGTGGCCAGGACCTCAACCGCCTCGGTGACGTAGCGGTAGGCAGTGGTGGTGCCCACGCCGAACCCGGCCGCGAGCTGCATATACGGATGACCGTTGCGGAGATGGGCGAGGGCGAGCAGAGCCTGCCGACCTGCGCTCAGTCGCCGCCACCGGGTGCCGAGACCCCGGCGGTGTTCCCGCAGACGGGCGGAGAGGAAGCGGAGGGCAGAACTGGACACGTCCAGCCCGGATGGGTAAACAAGCACGTGAAGCCTCTAGTAGAGACGGATTTCTTGGGCGAAAACCCATCTACCAGGGGCTTCACCCCTGTGTCAGGCCAACTGGCAGACTGCCGAAGCAGAATGAAAACGCTCCGTGGCTACCGGTTTGGCGCTGGCGAACCCCGACATCGTGGGTCTAGCTGGTTGTCCTGACGGGTGCGCTGCTGCGCCCGTGGTGTCGACCGCCGAGCTCGGCGTCGAGTGTCTCCTGAGCCACGCGCATGGCCTCGGCGTATACGGGGTCCCGCAGCCGCTTCCACATCTCGCCCTCAGAGACGTCCTCAACGCAGCTGACCACCCACCAGATGTTGCCGAAGGGGTCCTTGATACGCCCTCCGCGCTGTCCGAAGGCGTCGTCGGCCAGGGAAGTGACGACATGGCCGCCAGCTGCGAGGGCTTGTGAGAACGCCTCGTCCGCATCGGCGACAAATACACGCAGCAGGCTCGGCATGGTGGGCCAGTCCGCGTGTCGGTCGAAGGCCAGCACGACGGTGTCGCCGACTCGGATCTCAGCGTGACCGATCAAACCATCCTCGGTCGCCACCCGCGCGAGTTCCTCGCCCCCGAACGCCTGGGCGACGAAGTCGAGGAAGGCGCCCGTGTCGTCGGTGACGACCCAGGGCGCAACGGTGGTGTAGCCCTCCGGCGCGGGGCTGATCTGCTCGGGCATCGCGGTCCTTTCGCTGACGCTGGTGGTCGGCAGCGACGATAGGCGCGAACTAGGTCAGTTTCTGTCCTAGACAGCAGTGAGTTTGGTCGCAACCAGTGCTATCTCACGACTGCTCGCGCTGCTCCAGACCCCGCCTTTGGCCCGTGGCCCCATCAGCCTGAGGTTGGAAAACGCTCAGTGGTTCGACATCGTGCGAGAGCGAGGCTGCCGCCGCTTCCTTCACGCCCCGGACCGCCCGGCCGGCCGCGTCTACGACCTCGACGGCCGCCACATCACCGACGACATCGGCCTGTACTGCGCACTCGGCGAAGCGATCAACGGCCCCGGCGGCTACTTCGGCGGCTGCCTCAACGCCCTGTCCGACTGCCTCAACGGCCGCTTCGGCGCCACCGCCCCTTTCACCCTCCGCTGGCACCACCCCGACGTGGCCCGCCGCAACGTGGGCCGGTGCCTGGCGCCCGACGGCGCGGTGTACAGCCTCTTCGACGAAGTGATCGGCTTTCTGGAGGAGAAGCGGGTGGAGGTCGTACTGGTGGAATAGGGCGGGCTTTTGGAGGCTAAGCGGTGATTTGACTGGCGCCGGGTATGCCGTTCTCTTCGGATACAGTGATCAGCTGTTGTCAGTACGTGCCGACGGGGCGCCATAACCGTCGGCAGAACGGGGAGTTCCATGCGTCGACGTCTCACCAGCCTTGCCGTGTCCACCGCCCTCGCCGGCGGCGTCCTGTTCGCGGCCGTCCCCGCGCAGACCGCCTTCGCCGGCCAGGTCACCTGCCACATCTCCCAGATGGCAGAGGAGGCCGCCCAGCACAAGTCCAAGGCCGCGAAGCTGGACCGCAGCGGCCACCACAAGGCGGCCAACAAGGAGCGCGCGAAGGCCCGCGCGATCGAGAAGCGGATCGCCCAGTGCCAGGACTCCGAGAAGCACAACTCGGGCCACTTCGGCGGCTGAGGACTCGGGCGTCAATGAGGCCCCGACCGGCAACCATTGCCGGTCGGGGCCTTGTTTGTGTTCACCGTTGGCGGCGTGAGAACGCGTCGGCCTTGACGCCCGCGATGAATATGGCAAACGAGTGGGCGGGGAAGGTGAGGATGGGGCCTGCCGGGGCCTTGCTGTCTCGGACAGGGACGATGCCCATCGCCTCGGCGGTCGAGGGTGACCACTCCACGCAGTTGCCGCCCTCCGCGCTGGTGTAGCTCGACTTGACCCACCGAGTGGGACCGATCTTCACGTCAGTTTCTCCATCTGCTCAGCGATCAGATGCGCGCTCTCCCGGGCGGACAAGGCGTCGCCGGTCAGTTCATCGTAGGTCCGGAGCGCTGTTCGAACATAGTCCGGATCGTCCACGATGCCAGCGGTGCGAAAATTCTCAACACACACGGAAACGGTGTGGTTTGGGGAGGTGATGAGCGACACCGGCCAGTCGCTGAACAGGTGGCCGGGGGCATCCAGGGGAAGGACCTGCACCCGGACGGTGGGCCGTTCCCCGGCATCCAGCAGGGCTTTCAACTGCCGTCGCATGACGTCGGGAGGACAGAATCGGCGGTACAGGACGGACTCACAGAGCACTAGACGGACGTCCGGCGGCATGTCTCCGTCAAACACGGCTTTCCTCGCCAGCCGGTCGTTCACGAACGCCGAGGTTTCCTTCGCACTGGCTCGCGGGAAGCCGCCCTTGTACAGGCAGCGTGCGTAGTCGGCAGTGTGAAACAACCCCGGGACGAGGGTGGGAGACCATTCCCGGATCGCTACGGCGGCGCGCTCCATGGCCATACGTCGCCGGTAGAGCGTGGGGAACGACGATGCCACTGCCTCCTCGTGCAGCCGCTTGAACTTTCCGTCCGTGCCGAACACCTCGTCCAGCCGTGGCGGAATCTCCGGCGGGATCGCCCCCTGACAGTTCTCCACTCGGGAGATCGTGCTTCTGGAGGTGCGGACCAGCCTGGCCAGGTCTTCCTGTGTCAGCGCCTTCGGGTCGTGCAGTTCCCGCGCGCTGCGGCACTCTTCGGCGAATTCCCGGCGTGGGTCTTCCGGGCTGTCGGTTTCTTCGTCCACGATTCCCCCGACTCAAGGTCTGGTCATGGCTCTTGTTCGGGTCGTTTCCCGTGGTCAACGGCGCGCGCATATGCCGCGACACTCAACCCTCAGATCGAGCGCCCGAACGGTCCCCAGACTACTGAGTGTTGCGCCACTCTGTAACCGGTTGGACGCATTGAGTAAATGTGCGGATCGGGAACAGGCGAAGGGTCTTCCATGGGAATCAGTGAAAAGCTGGGCGTGATCGGTGAAAGGCGGCCCACGGACCCGGTGCCGGTGCCCGGTTGCGACGTGTGCGCGTCCGCGTACGGGGTCCGGGAACCAGCCCGGGCCGAGGGGCGCTCGCTCGCCGTGCTGAGCTGCAACGGAGTCATCGCCGGGCACCCGCACGGGCGAGGGGGCCGGACATGACGATCTCGCCCCGAACGTACGAGGGCACCTCGGAGTGCACGGGGTGCCTGGAGTTGGCGCGCGCCTTGGTGGCCGCGCTGAAAGCCGGCGACCAGTCCAGGGCAACGGACTGCCAAGTCCTGATCCGCCGGCACCCGGATCACGCGACAAGTCCCGCCGGCCACCTCCTGCACAGCCACGGCGGTGACAAGCTGCCCGGCGAGCCCTATCCCGGACCGCATCTGCCGCCCACCCCCGACGGCGGCCCCGGTGTACCCAACCCGCCGAAGGAAGCGTGAACATGGCGTACGTACGACAGGTGAGCCCCGGCCACGCCGAGCTGGGGCGGGCGCTCGTGACGGGTGGGGTGCTGTCCGCGGACTGGGCCGGTGCGTTCGCGGACGTACCCCGGGCGGCGTTTCTGCCCGAGCTCATGTGGCCTTGGGACATGGCGGCCGGGCGTAGCGTGCCCGTCTCCCGTACGGGTGATCCGGAGCGGTGGCGGGCCTACGCCGATTCCGACTGCCCGGTGGTTACGCAGTGGGACGACGGGCAGCACACCGGGGCGGAGCCGGGGGCGGTCCCCACCAGTTCCGCCTCCATGCCGTCGGTGGTGTTCCGGATGCTTCGGGACCTCGACGTACGGGCCGGTGACCGGGTGTTGGAGATCGGCACGGCGACGGGGTGGAATGCCGCCCTCCTGGACCACCGGGCCGGAGCCGGGGACGGCCGCGTGATCACGATGGAGGTGGACGAGGGGGTGGCGGAGCGGGCCCGAGCGAGCCTGGAGGGGTTCGGCAGCTCGGCTCGTGTCGTGCGCGGTGACGGGTTCGAGGGGTGGCCAGAAGGCGCTCCGTACGACCGGATCATCGGGACCTGCGGGCTTCGGCGCTTTCCGTGGGCCTGGGTGGAGCAGTGTCGTCCCGGCGGGATCATCGTGGCGCCCTGGGGGACGTACTTCGGTAACGGAGACGCCGTGGCCCGGCTGGTGGTCGCGGCCGACGGGCGGAGTGCTTCGGGGCGGTTCACCGATCCGGTGGAATTCATGAAGTTGCGGGGGCAACGGCTGCCGGGGGTGGTACACGGCGAGTACGTACGGGGGAGTGTGGCCGAGGGATGGGAGTCCTCGACGGGAATTACGGAGGCGGAATTCCTCGGGGAGGGGTTCGCTCCGCAGCGGTTCGTGGTGGGGCTGCGGGTGCGGGACTGCCTGCAAGTGGGGGCGGAGAAACGGGACGGGGCCCGGCCGGTGTGGTTCTACGGGCTGCGGGACCGGTCCTGGGCCTGTGTGCTGTTCCGGGACGGTGCGGACGCCCGGGTCTGGCAGTACGGGCCGCGTCGGCTCTGGGACGAGGTGGAGGCCGCGTACCGGTGGTGGGTGGCGCGTGACCGGCCCGGTCACGAACGGTTCGGGCTGACGGTCACGGCGGAGGGCGAGCGGGTGTGGCTGGACGGGGCAGGGGAGTCGTGGGGGCTGTGAGGTGGGCCCGCCGCGGCGGCCGGTGCCGAGCGCCGGCCGCGCGGTTGGGGGCTTTAGGTCACTTGCCGCCGGCCTCGTACTGTCCGACCTCCAGGAAGTGCCGCAGTGTCTCCGGCGTTCCGTCGACGAGGGCGTTCTCGGCAGCCTTTCGGAGAGCCTTGCTGATATTCGGCTTGGCCAGGATCCTGCCGATGGCTACGCGGTCGTCCTCGGCTCGGGCGAGGCGATAGCCGGTTTCGTGGAAGGCACGGAACTCTTCGGGCGAGCCATTGTTGTTGAGGAGCTTGTTGATTTCCTCTTTGACTCTGGGGCCGGTGTCCTTGCGGCCGAGGATGGTGAAGAGGGCTACGCGGTCGTCTTCGAATCGGGCCAGTCGGTAACCGGTTTCGAGGAAGGCACGCAGTTCTTCGGGTGTGCCGTCGCCGACAAGTCTGGAGATCGCTTCTTTGACTCCGCGGCCGGTGTCCTTGCGGCCGAGGATGGTGAAGAGGGCGACGCGGTCGTCCTCGGCCTGGGCGAGGCGGTAGCCGGTCTTCAAAAAGGCGCGCAGGTCATCGGGGGTGCCGTTGAGAGCCGCGTTGGCTTCTCGGGTGACCCCAACGCCCACGTTCTTGCCGCCCAGGATGCGCAGGACGGCGACACGGAGGTCGTCCTCCGACATCTCGTCGACGGGCTTGTCGTTCCCGGCGGTCGCCTGCGTGACCGGGGCGGATGCCGGCGCGGCCGCCGCTGCGGTGGCGGACGCCGGGGTCGCGAGGAGCAGGGCCGGCGTCAGGGCGGTGGCCGCGACGATCAGGGCAGCGCGGGTCGGTCTCATGGGCGTGGTGCCTCCGTAGGTGAACTGCCGATGCAGTGATCATCTCTACGGTGCGCCCTGAGGGCATTGCCGGAAGTCGGCAACGTTCGGGGGCTGTTGGTGGCGTCCGAATACTCCGTAAGTGATGGTCCGGTCAATGCGGCACCGGCATCTGGCTCAATTCATGCGCTACTGCGAAGCGCCGGGTGCGGTGTCGAAGCGGCGGCGTGCTTCCTCGATGCGACCGAGGTGCTGGTGCGTCCAGCCGCACATCGCGTCGACCGTGGCGCGCAGGTCCCGGCCCGGGGCGGTGAGGGTGTATTCGACCTTCGGCGGGACGGTGGGGTGCACCTTGCGGTCGACCAGGCCGTTGCGTTCCAGCATGCGCAGGTTCTGGGTGAGCATCTTGTGGCTGATGCCCTCGACTTCGTCGCGCAACTCGCTGAAGCGCAAGGTGCTCTCGCCGAGTGCCTCGATGATCAGAAGCGCCCACTTGTTGGCGACGTCGGAGAAGATCTCCCGGGCCAGGGAGTCCGCGCGCCGCAGGTCCGCGTTCTCGGGCAGGCCCTTGAGCAGATGCTTGGTCACCATCGGGTTCCTCAGTCACGGAAAAGTGCGTTCTTCCAGGTCAGCCGCCACTCTCCTACGGTTTTCAAGTCACCGCAAGAGAGTGTGCCGGGAAGGGGACACGGTGACTTCCGTCGATGTTTTTCACCATGACGTACCGGCCGAGCGCGACTTCGGCTACGCGCAGGCGATCAAGTCCGGCGAGCTGATCCACGTATCGGGACAGCTTTCGCTCGATGAGACGGGCGAGTTCCGGTACGCGGACGACTTCACCGCTCAGGCCCGGCAGACCTACGCCAACATGGACAAGGTCCTGAACCATTACGGCGTCACCCGGAACCAGGTCATCGAGATCAGCTTCCTCGTCGACACCAAGCTGCCCGCCTAACGAGGCAGCGTCTTCAGCCAGTCCTCAACGGTGGGGACGTCCGCCCACTGCGGGAACAGCCGCTCCACGAGGGCCTGGTGCAGCTCGGGGTCCGTGTCCAGGCACGCGTCCGAGAGGACGGTCAGGCCGAAGTCCATGTCGTTGGCCTGGCAGAGGGTGGACAGGACGACCGCGCTGGTGGCGATGCCGGTGAGTACGAGGCTGTCGATACCGCGCGCCCGGAGCACCACGTCGAGGTCGCTTCCCGAAAACGCGCTCGCCCGCCGCTTGGTGACCACCACATCGCCCGGCCGGGGCGCGACCTCGGGATGGATCTCGGTGCCCGGGGCGCCCTCGACGAAGAGGCCGGCCTGGGCGATGGCGGCGAGCGGCTTGTTGCGCGTGCCGACTTCCGGGTAGCCGGGGCGAAGCCCGATGACCACGTAGACCACGGGAATGCCCGCCGCCCTGGCGCCCTCGATCGCCCGGCGCAGGCGCGGCAGATAGCCGGAGCCGTCGTCGGCGATGTCCACGATGGCCTGTTGGACGTCCATCACGAGAAGGGCACTGCTCATCTCGCCTCCGGGCGGGATCGGTTCGGGGGCAGGTCGGTCCGGGTTCTGATCGTTGGATCGTACGTGAGTGTCCGGGCGGTGACTCACGCCTCGCCCTCGTCCCCCCGCCCCCGATGCCATGACTCCAGCTCCGCCCGCACCCTCCGGTCCATCGCCATGGAGAGTTCCGCGTCGACGATGCCCTTGGAGATGGGGCGGAGTTTTTCGATGGTCTGGGTTATGCGGGCGACCTCGGTGGGGGCCAGGGGTTCGCCGGCGGCGGCTCGGGTGAGGACGTCGTTCAGGACGTGGGTGCGGATCACCGAGATGAACAGGTCGGCCATGGCGTCCGCGTGGGCGCGTACCTCACGTCCGGCGGCCAGGACGGCGGTCAGGGGGACGCCGTTGGCGACGAGTTCGGTGGAGGCGTCGAGGAGGCGGCGGCTGATGTGGACGAACTCGTCGCCGTCCACGGCCAGGTAGCCGATGTCCAGGGAGGCGGAGAGGTTTTCCGGGGTGACGTCGTCCTTGAAGTGGTCGGCGAGTTCCTCGGGGGTGAGGCGTACGGGGGTTTCCTCGGACCAGGGGGCGACGAGCGTGCCCTCCAGGCCGAGCAGTTCGCCGACGTCGCGGCCGTTGTCGAAGGCGGAGAGCAGTTCGGCGATGCCGCCGAGGGTGTGGCCGCGGTCGAGGAGGCCGGCGATGGTGCGGAGGCGGGCGAGGTGGTGTTCGTTGTACCAGGCGATACGGCCTTCGCGGCGCGGTGGCGGGATGAGCTTGCGCTCGCGGTAGAAGCGCAGGGTACGGACGGTGATACCGGCCTCTCTGGCCAGGTCGGCCATGCGGAATTCGCGGGGGGAGGGGGCGGGGGCGCCGGTCGCGTCGCCGGCGCGCGGGTCCGCCTCGGCCGGGCCGGAGGCTTCCCCCGACCCCGACCCCGGCTCCGCCGCCGCTGCCCCGGCCGCCCCGGCTGTCTCCGGGCTCACACCCTCCGGCCTGGCTACGCCGTTCCTGTTCTCTGCCACGAGCTCAGCCTATGTCGCCCCACCGGGGCCGGGCCGAGGTGCAACCAGCGGTAACTTCCCGCCGCATACCCCCTACCGCTCGGTACGTCCGTGTCCTACCCTCCAATCGTGCCAGTGATTGCTGGCGCGGTTGAGGCCAAGGTTCACAGTATCGACGGTCGAACTCGGGAGGCGGCGGCATGGCCGAGCGCGAACACGAGCACGTACGGGTGGCGGTGATCGGATCGGGGTTCGGGGGTCTGGGGGCGGCCGTACGGCTGCGGCGCCAGGGGATCACCGACTTCGTGGTCCTGGAGCGGGCCGGCTCGGTGGGCGGCACCTGGCGTGACAACAGCTATCCGGGATGCGCGTGCGACGTGCCCTCGCACCTGTACTCGTTCTCCTTCGCGCCCAACCCCGAGTGGCCGCGCAACTTCTCCGGGCAGCCGCATATCCGCGCGTACCTGGAGCGGGTCACCGACACCTTCGGGCTGCGGCCGCACATCCGCTTCGACTCGGAGGTGCGCAGCCTGCGGTGGAACGGGGAGGAGCTGTACTGGGAGGTGGAGACGGCCAGCGGGTCGCTGACCGCCGATGTGGTGGTGTCCGCGACCGGGCCGCTGTCCGACCCCAAGGTGCCGGACGTTTTGGGGCTGGACTCCTTCCCGGGCAAGGTCTTCCACTCCGCGCGCTGGGATCACGACTACGACCTGCGCGGCAAGCGCGTCGCGATGATCGGTACGGGCGCCTCGGCGATCCAGATCGTGCCGTCCATACAACCGACGGTCGACCGGCTCACCCTCTTCCAGCGCACCCCGGCCTGGGTGCTGCCGCGCGCCGACCGGAAGATCAGCGGCCTGGAGCGCTGGCTGCACGCCAAGGTGCCGGCGACCCGGGCCGCGCGCCGCGGGCTGCTGTGGGGGATCAGGGAGTTGCAGGTCAGCGCGTTCACCAAGCGGCCGAACGAGCTGGGCCTGATCGAGCGCCTGGCCAAGGGGCACATGAAGCGCTCCGTCAAGGATCCGGTGCTGCGGGCGAAGCTGACGCCGGACTACCGGATCGGGTGCAAGCGCATCCTGCTGTCGAACTCGTACTACCCGGCGCTCACGCAGCCGAATGTGGACGTGGTGGCAAGCGGTCTGAAGGAGGTCCGGGGCAAGGTGCTGGTCGCCTCGGACGGTACGGAGACCGAGGCCGACGCGATCGTCTTCGGTACGGGCTTCCACGTGACGGACATGCCGATCGCGCACCGCGTGACCGGCGCCAACGGCACCACGCTCGCCGAGGAGTGGAAGGACGGCATGGAGGCGCTGCGCGGCACGACCGCCGCCGGCTTCCCCAACTTCCTCACCATCATCGGGCCCAACACGGGGCTGGGGAACAGCTCGATGATCCTGATGATCGAGTCCCAGCTCAACTACCTGGTCGACTTCATGCGGCAGCTGGACGTACTGGGCGGGAAGATCGCGCTGAACGCCCGTCCTTCGGCGGTGCACGCCTGGACGCGCGGCGTCCAGAAGCGGATGGAGCGGACCGTGTGGAACACCGGGGGCTGCGACAGCTGGTACCTGGACTCCAACGGGCGCAACACGACCGCCTGGCCCGGCACCACGGCCGAGTTCCGTAAGGTGACGCGGCAGGTGGACCTCGCCGAGTACGAGGTGCTGCGCGTCCCGGCGGCCCGCAGGGGCGAGCGGTCCGCGCAGACCGTGAAGGCGGTGGCGTAATGGCACCGACCCCCATGGCCGCCGGACCGTACGCGCCGCCCGCGCCGCGCCGGCAGCTGACCGCGGCCTCGGCCGACGGGTCCCGGCTGTACGTGGAGGTCCACGGGCCGGACGGCGCCGAGGCCCCCGCCGTCGTCCTCTCGCACGGCTGGACCTGCTCGACCGCCTTCTGGGCCCCCGTCGTACGGGACCTGGCCGCCGACCACAAGGTCATCGTCTACGACCAGCGGGGACACGGCCGTACCCCTGCCGTCGGCCCCCGCGGCTACACCACCACCGCGCTCGCCGACGACCTGGTGGCCGTGCTCGGCGCGGCGCTGGAGCCGGGGGAGCGGGCCGTGCTGGCCGGGCACTCCATGGGCGGCATGACGATGATGGCCTCCGCCGGGCGCCCGGAGTTCCGGGAGCGGGCCGCCGCCGTCCTGCTGTGCAACACCGGCAGCGCGAACCTGTCGGCGGAGTCGCTGGTCATCCCGCTGCGCTCGCCGGGCGGGCGGCGCGTCGCGCATCAGGTCATCCTCGGGTCGCGGGCGCCGCTCGGGCCGGTCACCGCGCTCGCCCAACGGATCCTGAAGTACGCGACGATGGGCCCGGCCGCGACCCCCGAGCAGGTCGAGGCGTGCGCGCGGATCGTGCACGCCTGCCCGTCGGGGGTGCGGTCCCGGTGGGGCAAGGTCCTGGCCGGACTCGAACTGACCGGTGAGGCGGCGCGGCTGGACGTACCGACCGCCGTCATCGCGGGCACCGCCGACCGGCTCACCCCGATCGTGCAGTCCCGCCGGCTGGCCTCCGTACTGCCGGACTTCCTCGGGCTGACCGAGCTGCCGGGCACCGGACACATGACGCCGATCGAGGAGCCGGACGTGGTCATCGGCCGTATCCGGGAGCTGGTCCGGGACCACCTCCGGGACGACGGGGCGACGGCCGCCGAGACGAACACGCCTGCCCACCCCACCGCCGAGGAGAAGAAGACCGCATGAGCGTACGCAGGAGCCTGGAGGGGCAGGTCGCCGTCGTCACCGGCGCGGCGCGCGGGGTCGGCGAACTCCTCGCCCGCAAGCTGTCCGCGCGCGGCGCCACGCTCGCGCTGGTCGGCCTGGAGCCGGAGGAACTGGCGCGGGTGGCCGCCGCGTTGCACGGCGAGGCCGCGCACTGGCACGCCGATGTGACCGACCACGAGGCGATGGCCGAGGTGGCGCGCGAGGTCAAGGCGCGCTTCGGCAAGGTGGACATCGTGGTCGCCAACGCCGGGGTCGCCTCCGGCGGCCCGTTCGTGGACTCCGACCCGGTGTCCTGGCGGCGGGTCATCGAGGTGAACCTGATCGGCGGCGCCGTCACCGGGCGGGCGTTCCTGCCGGTCCTGATGGAGTCGCGCGGCTACTTCCTCCAGATAGCCTCGCTCGCCGCCGTCACCCCGGCGCCGATGATGACCGCGTACTGCGCCTCCAAGTCCGGCGTCGAGGCGTTCGCGCACAGCCTGCGCGCCGAGGTCGGCCACAAGGGCGTACGGGTCGGCGTCGGCTATCTGAGCTGGACCGATACGGACATGGTGCGCGGCGCGGACGCGGACGACGTGATGCGCGAGCTGCGCCAGCGGCTGCCCTGGCCGTCGAACAAGACGTATCCGCTGAGCCCGGCCGTGGACCGGCTCGTGGCGGGCATCGAGCGCCGTTCCCCGCATGTGTACGGGCAGTGGTGGCTGCGCGGCATGCAGGCGGTGCGCGGCTGTCTGCCGTCCGTCATCGGCACCATGGGGCAGCGCGAGATGCGCCGCTTCGGGAGCCGGATCGAAGGGCTGCGGGTGGGGCTGGTCGGCGCGGGCGGGGAGGCGGACGAGAAGGCCCGTACGAACCGCTGAGGCCGGTGCGCGGTGCTCCGTAGCGCTGCGCCGCAGCCGTTCCGTAACGCCGTGAATTGATCGAAATGCGTGCGGTGTCCCTGCGTGCGAGGCTGGTCGGGGCCCACCCCGAGCACCCTCCAGGAGGGAACAGCATGGGCATCAAGGATCAGTCCGAGGATAGGAAAGCGCAGCTTCGGGAGAAGGCGGAACAGCGCGGCCGGCAGGGCCGGGAGGAGGCGAGCGGGCGCGCGCAGCAGGCCCGTGAGCAGGCCCGCGACCGAGAGGAGCAGGCCCGCCAGCAGGTCGCGGACGCCGAGCAGGACGCCCGGGACACGTTCAAGGGCTGACGCGCGTACCGCACGCTGCGCGCGTCCTGAGGGGTGCACCCGTAGCGTCGGGTGCACCCCTCAACCTGTACATCCCGGGCTACTTGACGACCTTGAGCGTCGCCGGCCACCCGTACCGCTCCGCCGCCGCGAACAAGTGCTTCACGTCCGCCGGGGCCAGCTTGACGCAGCCCAGCGAGTGGTAGTCGCTGTCGCCGTCCCAGCGGAACGGGCTGTCGCGGCCCGGCACCGCGATGCCCTGGGTGCCGTCCGAGCGCATCTCGCTGTGCAGGAACAGCGCGGTGCGCCGGGTCCGGCCGTCCCGGCACGTCTTGTCCGCGAGGCGGATCGCGTATCCGTTGATGCCGTCGCGCCCGCCCTTCTTGCGCGTGGTGTGCCCGAGGATGCGGTACGTGCCGTCCGGCACCCAGCCCTTGTTCCGCGCGCACTCGTCGCGGCCCGCCGTACCGCCCTGCCCGGAACCGGCGCGGTAGTCGGCCAGCACCTTGCCCGTGCCGGACTGTACGAGGCGGACCCGGGAATCGGCCGGGTCGCGGTGATTCTTGTCGAAGAGCAGGTGGGTGCCGCCGTCCCGGGCGGAGGGGGCGGTGGGTCCGGTGGGTCCGGTGGCGTGGGCGGGTGTCGTGGTGAGCCCGGCCGTCAACGCCGCGGTGGCGGCCAGTGACGCTGTGCATATGCGCGTGCCCATGCAGGAACTCCTGTCGGTGTGCGGTCGGTGCTCAGCCGCTGCGGGGCGGCAGTTCGGGGCGCCGCCGGTCCGGTACGTCCGACAGGTCCGGCGGTTCCGTGGCGGGGTGGCGCTCCAGCAGGTCGAGTGCGGTACGGACGGCGACGCCGAGCTGCGGGTGGCGACCCTCGGCCCAGTCCAGCGGCGAGCGGGGCGCCTCGATGTCCGGCTCGACACCGTGGTTCTCCACGCCCCAGCCGTACGCGTCGAACCAGGCGGCGTTCATCGGCACCGTGATGTACGTACCGTCCCCGAGCCGGTGCCGCCCGGTCATCCCGACCACGCCGCCCCAGGTGCGCAGGCCCACGACCGGGCCGATGCCCTGCAGTTTGAACGCGGCGGTGATCATGTCGCCGTCGGAGGAGGTCATCTCGTCGGCGACCGCGACGACCGGGCCGCGCGGCGCGTTGCTGGCGTAACTGACCGGCTGGGCGTCGCGGGTGAGGTCCCAGCCGACGATGGTGCGGGTCAGCTTCTCCACGACCAGCTCGGAGATGTTGCCGCCGGCGTTGCCCCGTACGTCCACGATCAGCGCGGGCCGGGAGACCTCCATGCGCAGGTCGCGGTTGAACTGCGCCCAGCCGGAGCCGCCCATGTCGGGGATGTGGAGGTAGCCGCACTTGCCGTCGCTCAGTTCCCGTACGACCGCGCGGCGCTTGGCGACCCAGTCCTGGTAGCGCAGCGGCCGTTCGTCGATCAGCGGGACCACGGCCACCCGTCGTGAAGGGCCGCCGCCCTCGGGCGCAAAGGTCAGCTCCACGGTGGTGCCCCCGGCCGCGGCCAGCAGGGCGTACGGACCGGCCACCGGATCGACCCGGCGGCCGTCCACGTGGGTGAGGGCTGCGCCCTCGCGGATGCCCGTACCGGCCAGCGGGGAGCGGGCCCGGGAGTCGGAGGAGTCGCCGGGCAGGATGCGGCTCACCACCCAGTAGCCGTCCTTGAGGACGAAGTTGGCGCCGAGCAGGCCGATCGCGCGCTGGTAGTGCGGCGGGCCCTCGTTGCGCTTGCCGGCCGTCACGTACGCGTGCGAGGTGCCCAGCTCGCCCAGCACCTCGCGCAGCAGGTCGGCGAACCCGTCGGGGGAGGCGACCCGTTCGACCAGCGGCCGGTACTGGTCGAGCACCCCGTCCCAGTCCACGCCGGACAGCCCCGGGTCCCAGAAGTACGCGCGGATGATCCGGCCCGCCTCGTCGTACGCCTGGCGCCACTCGGCGGGCGGGTCCACGTCGTGCAGGATGCGCCGCGGGTCCAGATGGACCGTGGAGTCGGCGTCCGGCGGCTCGGTCGCGGGCACCGCCCGCAGGTCGCCCTCGTCGTTGACGACCAGCCGGGTGCCGTCGCCGCTGAGCGCGTACGAGTCGATGGCGCCGGTCAGTTCGGTGCGCTTGGCCTTGACCAGGTCGAAGTGCTCCAGCGTCGGCTGGCCCGAGGTGTTGTCGGGGTTGGCGAAGGTCTCGCCGAGCGCGCCGGAGATCGGCCAGCGCAGCCAGACCAGCCCGCCCCCGGCGACCGGGCGCAGCGCCGAGTACTTGGACGCCGACACCGGGAACGGCGTCACCCGGCTCGCCAGCCCCTCCACCTCGACCAGCGCCGTGCCCTCGGCCGTCACCGGGGCCTCCGCCGGGTCCAGGCCGCCCGCCGCGGGGCGTCCGTCGGCGGACAGCTGGAAGGGGGAGGGCGTCGCGGAGGACAGCGGTACGAGGTAGGGGCGGCAGCCGAGCGGGAAGGACAGGTCGCCGGTGTGCACGTCGTAGACCGGGTCGAAGCCGCGCCAGGACAGGAACGCGAGGTAGCGGCCGTCCCGGGTGAAGACCGGCTGTTCGTCCTCGAAGCGGCCGTTGGTGACGTCCACGACGGTGCCGGCGCCCTCGCCGTCCCCGGCTCCGTCGGTACCGGTCAGCCGGGCGATCTTGATGCTGCGCAGCGTCCGGCCGATGCCCGGGTGGGACCAGGTCAGCCAGCCCGAGTCGGGGGAGAAGGCCAGGTCGCGGACGGGGCCGTTGACCGACTTGACCAGCTCGGTGACCCGGCCCTCGCCGTCGCCGTCCGAGGCGTCGACGAGCAGCAGCCGCCCGTCGTGCGCGGCCACCGCCAGCCGCTCCCCGTCCGGCGCCGCGACCAGCTCGTGGACGCGGCCCAGCCGCCCGGCCGCCAGGCGGCGCGGCTCGCGCGGGATGCCGGCCTTGGGCAGGTCGGCGATCTCGATCGCGTCGTCGCCCTCGGCGTCGGTGATATAGGCGATCCGCCCGGTGGAGCCCAGCATCTCGGGCAGCCGGACGCGTACCCCCGGCTCGTCGTGGATGGTGCGGGCCGGGCCGTCGCGGTGGGTGAGCCAGTACAGGCTGCCGCGCACGCCGACGGCGCTGGCCCGTCCGGTGGTGTCCACCGCGAGGGAGGTGATGTGCGAACCGGCCGGTACCTGGTACGTACGGCGCCCGGCCCGCGGACCGCCCAGGCGCACCTGAAGGCGGCTCGGTTTGCCGGTCGGGCTCAGGCCGTCCACCAGCCACAGGTCGCCGCCGCACTGGTAGACGATGCGCTGCCCGTCGGTGGACGCGTGCCGGGCGTAGAAGTCGGCGTGGTCGGTGTGCCGCCGCAGGTCCGTGCTGTCCGGCTTGCAGGAGTAGACGTTGGCGACGCCCTCGTGGTCGGAGAGGAACGCGATCCGGTCACCCACGAACATCACCGCGTCCAGGTGCCCGCACAGGTCCGGCAGCAGCCGGGTGCCGTGCAGCCACATCCGGCCCATCGCGCCGCCGCGGTAGCGCTTCCAGGAGGCGGGCTCGTGCGGCGGCTTGCCGGTCAGCAGCAGCGTGCGGCGCTCGACCGTGTCGTCGTGGTTGCCGTCGGGGCCGCCGTCGGCGACGTTCCCGTACGGATGGCCGTCGCCCTCCAGCCGGTGCCCGTCGGCGGCGAAGTCGGCGACCGCGATGTCCGAGACCGGGCCCCAGGGCAGCCGCCCGCCGGGGCTGCCGTCCGTCGGGACGCTGTAGGCCCAGGAGTAGTACGAGAAGGGCTGGCCGTGCGAGGAGACCGCCAGGATCTGGCCGTCCGGGGTCCAGCCGCAGACGCGGGCGTCGGTGCTCCCCCAATAGGTGAGGCGGCGGGCCGGGCCGCCCTCCACCGGGGCGAGGTGGATCTCGGGGTCGAGACTGCGCCAGGTGGTGAAGGCGAGGTGTCTGCCGTCCGGGGAGAACCGCGGGTGGCTGACCCGGGTGCGGTCGACCGTCAGCCGCCAGGCCCGGGGGGCATCGCCGCCGTCCGTGGTCAGCGGTGCCACCCAGAGGTCGTCCTCGGCGGCGAAGCACAGCATCTCGCCGTGGAGATGCGGGAACCGGAGATACGCGCCGTCACTCACGCACCCATGGTTTCGGCGCGGGTGGGACGAGGCAACTCGGCCGGGGCCCGTGTTTCCGTGACACAGACCACCATCGAAACGTTTCCGTTTCGCTGGAGCCGGGGGTACGGTCGAGCCGTACGCAAGCTGTACGAAACCGTTTCGTTCCGCTGAGAATCGCCGAGGAGGTGTGCCGCGATGGGCCGCAGCCGGCTGACCCCCGAGCGCGAGGCCGAGCTGTACTCGGCCGTGCTCGCCCTGCTGCGCGAGGTCGGTTACGACGCCCTGACCATGGACGCCGTCGCCGCCCGCACCCGCGCCAGCAAGGCCACCCTGTACCGCCAGTGGCAGGGCAAACCGGAGCTGGTCGCCAGGGCGCTGGACCACTACAAGCCCGTACGGGTCGCGGACATCGACACCGGCAGCCTGCGCGGCGACCTCCAGGCGATGGTCGCCCGCGACGACGACTGCCGGATGGAGCAGGACTCCGCGCTGATCCGGGGCCTGGCGCGGGCCGCGCACGACAACCCGGACCTCCACCGGGCGCTGCGCGAGCTGCTCATCGGGCCCGAGATCAGCGGGCTGGACGCGATGCTCGCGCGCGCCGTGGACCGCGGCGAGATCCCCGCGGACCGCCCCGCGCTCGGCTTCGTACCGCACATGCTGATCGGTGCCTTCGTCGCCCGGCAGCTCATCGAGGACCGGCCCGCCGACCGGGCGTTCCTCGCCGACTACATCGACGCCGTGGTCCTCCCCGCCCTCGGCGTCTGACGGCTCCGGCCCGCCCGGCCGGAGCCCCGTCCCCACCCCCACTCCCCGCACCCCCCCACAACGGCAGCACTCGACGCGCCGCTCTCGTCGTCGGGCCGGCTCCACACGCCCTTGTACGTCCTTCATCCCGACGGGAGCGCCCCTTCTCGTGGCTACATTCCTCTACAAACTCGGACGGTTCGCCTTCCGGCGACGCCGCTTCGTCGCCCTGATATGGGTGGCGCTGCTGGCGGTCGCCGGTGTCGGCGCCGCCACCGCCTCCTCGCCCGCGGCCGACTCCTTCTCCGTACCGGGTACGGAGTCCCAGAAGACCTTCGACCTGCTGGGCGAGCGCTTCCCCGGCACCAAGGCGGACGGCGCCACCGCGCGCGTGGTCTTCAAGGCGCCCGACGGGCAGCAGGTGACCGCGCCCGCGCAGAAGCAGGCCGTCGAGAAGGTCGTCGGCGAGCTGAAGTCGTCCTCGCCGCAGGTCGCCTCGGTCTCCGACCCGTACCTGGCCAAGGGCGTGGCCAAGAACGGCACGATCGCCTACGCGCAGGTCACCTACAAGGTCTCCGGCTTCGAGCTGAAGGACGACGCGCGGGACGCGCTCAAGGAAGCGGCCCAGCACGGCCGGGACGCCGGGCTGACCGTCGAGATCGGCGGCAACGCGCTCCAGGCCATGCCGGAGACCGGCGCCACCGAGGTCATCGGCATCGTCATCTCCGCCGTCGTCCTCGTCATCACCTTCGGCGCGCTGATAGCCGCCGGACTGCCGCTGCTGACGGCGCTGATCGGGGTGGGCATCGGCGTCTCGTCGATCACCGCGCTCGGCAGCGTCCTGGACCTGTCCAGTACGACATCCACGCTCGCCATGATGATCGGCCTCGCCGTCGGCATCGACTACGCGCTGTTCATCGTCTCCCGCTACCGCTCCGAACTGGCCGAGGGCCGCGAGCGTGAGGAGGCGGCCGGGCGCGCGGTGGGCACCGCCGGGTCCGCGGTGGTCTTCGCCGGGCTGACCGTCGTCATCGCGCTGGTGGGCCTGTCGGTGGTCAACATCCCGATGCTCACGAAGATGGGCATCGCGGCGGCCGGCACGGTCGTCATCGCCGTCCTGGTCGCACTCACCCTCATCCCCGCGCTGCTGGGCTTCGCGGGCAAGCGGGTCCTGAGCCGCAAGGCCCGTAAGGGCGCTGTCGCCGCGAGCGAAGCCGAGGGCGGCAAGCCGAACATGGGCACCCGCTGGGCGCGGTTCGTGCTGCGGCGGCCGGTCGCCGTGCTGCTGGCCGGTGTCGTCGGCCTGGGCATCATCGCCGTACCCGCGAGCTCGCTGGAGATGGGCCTGCCGGACGACGGCGCGCAGCCCACCAGCACCACCCAGCGCAAGGCGTACGACCTGCTCTCCGACGGCTTCGGTCCGGGCTTCAACGGGCCGCTGATGCTGGTCGTGGACGGGCAGGGCAGCAAGGACCCGAAGGCCGCCGCGGCCGGGGTCGCCGCCACCGTCTCCAAGCTGGACGGCGTCGCGGCCGTCACCCCGCCCACCTTCAACCAGGCGGGCGACACGGCGCTGCTGAACGTCGTACCGAAGTCCAAGCCGAGCAGCACCGAGACCGAGGACCTGGTCCACGAGATCCGCGGCAAGGCGGGCGACGCGGCGCGGGACGCGGACGCGCGGGCGCTGGTCACCGGCACCACCGCGATGAACATCGACGTGTCCGAGAAGCTCAACGACGCGCTGCTGCCCTACCTGGCGCTGGTGGTCGGCCTGGCGTTCCTGCTCCTGATGGTCGTCTTCCGCTCGGTCCTCGTCCCCCTGAAGGCCGCCCTCGGCTTCCTGCTCTCCGTCGTCGCGGCGCTCGGCGCGGTGGTCGCGGTCTTCCAGTGGGGCTGGCTGGCGGATCTGTTCGGTGTCGAGCAGACCGGCCCGGTCATGAGCATGATGCCGATCTTCATGGTGGGCGTGGTCTTCGGCCTCGCCATGGACTACGAGGTCTTCCTCGTGACCCGGATGCGCGAGGCGTTCGTCCACGGGGAGCGGCCGGGCCAGGCGGTCGTCACCGGCTTCCGGCACGGCGCGCGGGTGGTCACGGCCGCCGCGGTCATCATGATCTCCGTCTTCGCGGGCTTCATCGGCTCCTCCGAATCCATGATCAAGATGATTGGCTTCGGGCTCGCCGTCGCGGTCTTCTTCGACGCGTTCGTGGTCCGCATGGCCATCGTTCCCGCCGTCCTCGCGCTCCTCGGCCGCGCCGCGTGGTGGCTGCCCAAGTGGCTCCAGCGGGCGCTGCCCAACGTGGACGTGGAGGGCGAACAGCTCCAGAAGCACCTGGCCCCCGAGCCGGCCGGGGAGCGGCCGGAGCTCGCCAAGGTGTGATCCGCTCCGGGGCGGCCGTGTGAGCGGCGCGGCCGTCCCGGCCCGCGCCGCCCCGTGGGGACGGGGAGCGGCGCGCGACGCACGGCCCGGCGACGGGTCCCGTACGGTACGGGGCCGGTCGCCGGGCCGTGCCGCGTTCCCGGGGTCAGGCGGCGCGTCCGGCCAGTCCCGGTGCCGCGTACACCGCGTTGACCAGCGCGAGGTTACGGGTGTCGTCGCCCGTCGTACCGCCCTCGAACTTGTTCATCACATACGCGTACGCCAGCCGGTTCTCCAGGTCGGCGAAGGCGAGCGAGCCGCCCGCGCCGCCATGGCCGAAGGCCGCCCGGTTCGGGCCGAAGAAGCCGGCCGTGTTGAGCATGTAGCCGCAGGCCCAGGCGAACGGCAAGGCGGAATCCGGCGCGAACGCGCCGAGCACCAGGTCGGTTTCACCGGGGCGGCTCTGCCGCTCCCGCAGGGACGCGAGGGTGTCGGGGCCGACCAGTTCGCCGTCGATCAGCGCGCGGTAGACCGCCGCCAGACCGCGCGCGGTCGCGTTCCCGTTGGCGGCGGGGATCTCGGCCGAGCGGCACGCGGCGCTGTTCACGTCGCCGGTGGGCAGATGGCGCATGGCGAGCGCCAGCGGGGCGAACGGGTGGGCGTCCAGGGACCGGATGGTGCCGTCCGGCACCCCGGGGAACGCGCTGCTGAGGGTGCCGTCGCCGTCCGGGCCGATCAGCTGGGCGCAGCGGTGGTGTTCGGCGGCCGGGGTGCCGATGTAGAGGTCCGCGCCGAGCGGTTCGGTGATCTCCGTACGCAGGAAGGTGCCGAGCGAGACGCCGGTGATCCGGCGCACCACCTCGCCGACCAGGAACCCGAAGCTGACGGCGTGGTAACCCTGGGCCGTGCCCGGCTCCCACCACGGCTCGGTGGCGGCCAGCACCGCGCAGGTCTTCTCCCAGTCGTGGACGTCCTCCGGCGTCAGACGCTCCCGCGGCCCGATGAGGCCCGCGCGGTGCGAGAGCAGCCAGCGCACCGGTACGTCGCCCTTGCCGGCCTGCGCGAACTCCGGCCAGTAGCGGGAGACCGGCGCGTCCAGGTCCAGTTCGCCGCGGTCGGCGAGCAGATGGGCGCACAAGGAGGTCATGCCCTTGCTCGTCGAGTACACGTTGACCAGCGTGTCGCGCTCCCACGGCCGGGTGCCGTCGGCGTCCGCGTGCCCGCCCCACAGGTCGACGACCGTCTCGCCGTCCACGGTCACCGCGAGCGCCGCGCCCACCTCGCCGCGCTCGGCGAAATTGCGCGCGAACTCGGCCCGCACGTTCTCGAATTCGGAGGCGCAGGTGCCTTGAACGGTGGGTGCCACGGTCACCGACTCCTCACACGGGCGGGATGGGTGCCCTGGCAACCTAACTCCGGGCAGTGGCCCCGTCCAGGCCGCTTCCGAACAGTTGGACGGCCCGGGAGCGCTCCGGATTCAGACCGCCGTCCGCTCCCGGTGCGAGGAGTCCTCGTCCAGCAGCCGGGCCGCCATGTTGTCCAGCGCGCGGGCCAGGCGGGCGCGGTCCTCGGGGTCCTCGGCGGTCCAGCCCTCCAGGCGGTGGTCCAGCCAGTCGCGCCAGGCGACGATCAGCCGGTCGATCTCGGTGCGGCCCGCCTCGGTCGGCACCAGCCGGCCGCCGTCGTGGCGCGCGTACCCGGCGGAGACGACGCGGGTGAAGATCGGCTCCAGGACCTCCTCCGGCATGCGGTGGGCCCGGGCGATGGCCGCGAGCGAGGTCTCGCCGTGGATGCGCGTACGCCAGTGGATCTGGCCCAGCGCCCACGCCTCACCGGGCGTGATCGGGCTGCCGGACGCGGCCAGCACCTCCAGGCTCACCGGGCCCTCCGCCTTGCGCATCACCCGGGCCACCGCGCGCTCCAACTGCTGGTCGGAGTCGGTGGAGTCGGGCGCGGCGAAGCCCTCGCCCAGGTCGCCGGCGGCGGCCCGCGCGCTGTCCCGCAGCGGCACCTCCTTGAGGAACCACGCCACCAGGAACCCGGCCAGCGCGACCGGCACCACCCACTGGAAGACATGGTTGACGGTGTCCGCGTACGCGTCGATCACCGGCCTGGCCTGCGCGTCGGGCAGACGGTGCAATGCCTGCGGGCTCGCGGCGGCCTCCGGCGGCACGCCCGGGGACTTCGCCAGGGCCGCCTTCAGGTTGGGTTCGAGGCGGTTGCTGTAGAGCGTGCCGAAGACGGCGGTGCCGAACGACGAGCCGAGCGTACGGAAGAAGGTCACACCGGAGGTCGCCGAGCCCAGCTCGTGGTAGTTGACCGTGTTCTGCACGGCGATCGTCAGCACCTGCATGGCCAGCCCGATGCCGAGGCCGAGCACGAACATGTACAGCGACTCCAGCCATACGCCGGTGTCCGCGCCCATGGTGGACATCAGATACAGGCCGAGGACCATCACCCCCGTACCGATGATGGGGAAGACGCGGTAGCGGCCGGTGCGGCTGACGACGACGCCGGAGAGCATCGAGGTGCCCAGCAGCCCGGCGACCATCGGCAGCGTCCGCACCCCCGACATGGTCGCCGAGACCCCGTCCACGAACTGGAGGTACGTCGGCAGGTACGTCATCGCGCCGAGCATCGCGAAGCCGACGATGAAGCTGAGCACCGAGCAGATCGTGAAGACCGGGTTGCGGAACAGGTGCATGGGGAGCATCGGCTCCCTCGCCCGCAGCTCCACCACGACGAAGGCGGCCAGCAGCACCACCGAGCCCGCGAACAGGCCGATGATCACCGCCGAGCCCCACGCGTACTCGTTGCCGCCCCACTCCAGGCCGAGGACCAGCCCG
Source organism: Streptomyces rimosus (assembly GCF_008704655.1). NCBI lineage: Bacteria > Bacillati > Actinomycetota > Actinomycetes > Kitasatosporales > Streptomycetaceae > Streptomyces > Streptomyces rimosus. The sequence goes on from NZ_CP023688.1 coordinate 5,563,294, forward strand.
GAGGCGCCCAGCGCCACCAGCACGATGCCGAGGTAGTCGATCAGCGGGCGCACCGCGGCCCGCACCACCGGGATCGTCCGGGCCGCCATCGCGACCATGACGATGGCGATCGGGATGTTGACGTAGAAGCACCAGCGCCAGGACGCGTGGTCGGTGAACAGGCCGCCCAAGGTGGGGCCCACGACCGTGGTCACGCCGAAGACGGCGCCCAGCGCGCCCTGGTACTTGCCGCGCTCGCGCAGCGGGATGACGTCCGCGATCAGCGCCATCGCGGTGACCATCAGGCCACCGCCGCCGACGCCCTGCACGGCGCGGGCGACGACCAGCATCAGCATCGAGGTGGAGGCACCGGCCAGGACGGAGCCGCCGACGAAGACCACCGCGCTCACCTGAAAGATGATCTTCCGGCCGAAGAGGTCGCCGAACTTGCCGACCAGCACCGTCGAGACGGTCTCCGCCAGCAGATATGCCGTGACCACCCATGCCATGTGCCCGCCGCCGCCCAGATCGGCCACGATCGTGGGCAGCGCGGTGGACACGATCGTCTGGTCCAGCGCGGCCAGCAGCATGCCGAGCACGATCGTGGTGAAGACGAGGTTGGTACGGCGGCGGCCGAGGGCGGGCGGAGCGCTGCGCGCTTCGGGGGCGGGGGCGTGCGCGGCGGCCGTGGTCATGCGTCCCAGCCTTTGCGCCAATGGCCCGCTTCGCCACCTTTTGCTGCCGCGGGGGTGACGTACCGGCGCCCTTTCGCGGCCTGTGGGCTCTTGCGACCCGTTTGCAGTACGGCCACGATGAGGGGAATGCGCGGCTGAGCGGAGACCCTGATGCACGTACCCGACGGATTCATCGACGCCCCCGTTTCGGCCGCCGCCGGTGTCCTCGCCGCTGCCGCCGTCGCGGTCAGCCTGCGCGGCGCCCGCCGCGAACTGGGCGGCACCGGCCCGCACACCGGGCTCGGCGCCGAGCGCACCGCGCCGCTCGCCGGGCTGGTCGCCGCCTTCATCTTCGCCGTGCAGATGCTCAACTTCCCCGTCGCCGCCGGGACCAGCGGACACCTGCTCGGCGGCGCGCTGGCCGCGATCCTCGTCGGCCCGTACACCGGCGTGCTCTGCGTCTCCGTCGTCCTGCTCATGCAGAGCGTGCTCTTCGCGGACGGCGGGCTGACCGCGCTGGGCGTGAACATCACCGACATGGCGGTGGTGACCGTCCTCGTCGCGTACGGGATCTTCCGTGGCCTGGTCAAGGTACTGCCGCGCGGACGCCGCGCGGTCACGGCCGCTGCCTTCGTGGCGGCGGCCGTCTCCGTACCGGCCGCCGCCGTCGCCTTCACCGGCCTGTACGCGCTGGGCGGCACCACCGACGTACCGATCGCCACCGTCTTCGCGGCCATGACCGGCGTGCACGTCCTCATCGGCCTCGGCGAGGCCGCCATCACCGCACTCACCGTCGGTGCGGTCCTCGCCGTGCGCCCCGACCTCGTGTACGGGGCGCGCGGGCTGGCCAAGCCGCTCGAACTGCGGACTTCCCCCTTGGCCGGGCCCGCGGCGGCAGCGGGGGAGCGGGAGCCGGAACCGGCGGAGCCGGCGCGTCCTGTCGCCGCCCGGCGCTCCACCCGGCGCGTCTGGCTGGCCGGCGTCGCCGCCGCGCTCGTCTGCGCGGGCGGCCTCAGCTACTACGCCTCGACCAGCCCGGACGGCCTGGAGAAGGTCGCCCGGGACCAGGGCATCGACGCCAAGGCCGAGGAGCACGCCGCGAAGGACTCGCCGCTGGCCGACTACAGCGTCAAGGACATCGCCAACCCGCGGATCGCGGGCGGGCTCGCCGGGGTGATCGGGGTGGGGGCGACGCTGGCCGTCGGCACCGGGGTCTTCGTCGTCGTACGGAGGCGGCGGGCCTCTGCGCGGGACACCGCCGTCCCAGAAGCCGCCGGGGACGCCGCGTCCCCGCGCCACTCCCCGGAATCGGCCTGACATGGGTGCCGGGCACGCCCACAAGCTCTACCGGCCCGCGCGGTCGCCGGTGCACGCGCTGCCGCCGCACTGCAAGATCGCGGCGGTGCTGTGCTTCGTCCTGGCCGTCGTCGCCACCCCGCGCACCGCCCTGTGGGCCTTCGCCCTGTACGCGCTGCTGCTCGCCGCGGTCGCCGCGGCGGCCCGGGTGCCCGCCGCATTCCTGCTCAAGCGGCTGCTCATCGAGGTGCCGTTCGTGGCGTTCGCCGTCCTGATGCCGTTCGTCGCCACCGGGCCGCGGGTGCACGTCCTCGGGCTGTCGCTGAGCGAGTCCGGGCTCTGGGGCGCCTGGAACATCCTCGCCAAGGGCACGCTCGGCGTCGCCGCCTCCGTCCTGCTCGCCGCCACCACCGAACTGCGCGGCCTGCTGCTCGGCCTGCAGCGGCTGCGGATGCCGCCACTGCTCGTCCAGATCGCCTCCTTCATGATCCGGTACGGCGACGTCATCGCCGACGAGCTGCGGCGGATGCGCATCGCCCGCCTCTCCCGCGGCTTCGAGGCGCGCGGCGTACGCCACTGGGGCGTCCTCGCGAAATCCGCCGGCGCCCTGTTCATCCGCTCCTACGAGCGCGGCGAACGCGTCCACCTCGCCATGGTCAGCCGCGGCTACACGGGCACCCTGCCCGCACCGGACGCCGCCGCCGCGACCGCCGCCGAGTGGACGCGCGCCGCCGCCCTGCCCGCCGCCGCCCTCGCCGTATGCCTGCTGGGGTGGACCCTCTGACCGGGACGGCCCCTTCGACCGGGACGGCCCCTTCGACCGGGACGGCCCCTTCGACCGGGATGGACCCTCTGACTGGGATGGAACCTTTGAACAGCCCCGCGACCGCCCGCACCACCGCACCCGTACCGGCGTCTCCCGCTGCGGCCCCGGCGGCCTCCACGCTCTCCCTGGAGATCGCCGGGCTCGCCTACGCCTACCCCGACGGCCACCAGGCCCTCTTCGGCGTCGATCTGACCGTGGCCCGCGGCGAGCGGGTCGCGCTGCTCGGCCCGAACGGCGCCGGGAAGACCACGCTCGTCCTGCATCTGAACGGCATCCTCGTGCCCGGCGCCGGCACGGTCACGGTCGCCGGGCTGCCCGTCGAACGGCGCCACCTCGCCGAGATCCGCCGCCGCGTCGGCATCGTCTTCCAGGACCCCGACGACCAGCTGTTCATGCCCACCGTCCGCGAGGACGTGGCCTTCGGGCCCGCCGCGGCCGGGCTGCGCGGCGCCGAGCTCGACGCGCGGGTGGCGGAGGCGCTCGGCCGGGTCGGCATGGCGGACTTCGCCGACCGCCCGCCGCACCATCTCTCCTTCGGGCAGCGCCGCCGGGTCGCGGTCGCGACCGTGCTCGCGATGCGCCCGGAGATCCTCGTCCTGGACGAGCCGTCGTCCAACCTCGACCCCGCCTCGCGCCGCGAACTGGCCGACATCCTGCGGGTGTTGGACGTGACGGTGCTGATGGTCACGCACGACCTGCCGTACGCGCTCGAACTGTGCCCGCGCGCCGTCGTCCTGTCCGGGGGCGTCATCGCCGCCGACGGGCCGACGCAGGAACTGCTGAGCGACGCGGACCTGATGGCCGCGCACCGACTCGAACTCCCCTTCGGATTCGACCCGCGCTCTGTGACGATCCCCACGTCCTGAGCGCACCCCTGGACACCGCGTTCGCCGACGCCCCTGGTCACCAGCACTGATCCGCGCGTTGCACCATTGATAGGTCACAAACGCGACGGATGAGTGGGAAGCGGGAAACAGTGGTGGACGTCCAGGGCACGGTCGAGGACGGCTTCGAGCCGGTCCGCGACGCCTTCGCGGCCAACTTCGCGCGGCGCGGGGAGCGCGGCGCGGCTGTCGCCGTCTACCGGCACGGGCGCAAGATCGTCGACCTGTGGGGCGGGAGCCGGGACGCGGACGGCCCCGAGGACGGCGGAGCCCCTTGGGAGGCGGACACCGCCCAGGTCATCCGCTCCGCCACCAAGGGCGTCGCGGCCATCGTGCCCCTCCTGCTGCACCAGCGCGGCCTGCTCGACCTGGACGCGCCCGTCGGCACGTACTGGCCCGAGTTCAAGGCCGCCGGCAAGGACCGCGTCCTGGTCCGCCACCTCCTCTCACACCGCGCGGGCCTGCCCGTACTGGACACCCCGCTCACCCCCGAGCAGGCCCTCGACGGCGTCAGCGGCCCCGACGCGCTCGCCGCCCAGGCCCCCGCCTGGACGCCCGGCGCCGAGCACGGCTACCACGCCCAGACCTACAGCTGGCTGCTGGCCGAGCTGGTACGGCGGGTCACCGGCCGCACCATCGGCACCTGGATAGCCGACGAGATATCCGGGCCGCTCGGCCTCGAACTGTGGGTCGGCGCCCCCGCCGACGCGCTCGCCCGCGCCGGCCGCCTGGCCGACGTCGAAGCCCCGGCCCCGCCCGCGGCGGCCGGGCTGCGCGTCCGCCCCAAGCGCGACGTGGCCGACGCCTACCGCGACCCCGCCTCCCTCACCCGGCGCGCCTTCGGCGCCATCGCCCCGGCCCCCGACGAGAACGCCGACGCCTACCGCGCCGCCGAACTCCCCGCCTCCAACGGCATCGCCACCGCCCGCGCCCTGGCCCGCTGCTACGCGGCGCTCATCGGCCCCGTCGACGGCCACCCCCGCCTCTTCGCGCCCGCCACGCTCACCCTGGCCCGTACGGAGGAGTCGGCGGGCCCGGACCGCACCCTCGTCGTCAACACCCGCTTCGGCCTCGGCTACATGCTGCACGGCCCCGCCTCGCCGCTGCTGGCCCCCGGCTCCTTCGGCCACCCCGGCCGCGGCGGCTGCCTGGCCTTCGCGGACCCCGAGTCCGGTACGGCCTTCGGCTACGTCACCAACGGCATGCAGCAGAACGTAACGGCGGACCCGCGCGCGCAGGCGCTCGTACGGGCGGTGCGGGCGGCGCTCGACGCCTGAGCCCGGGGCGGACGTGTCGTAGGTGGCGGGTGGGGCACCCGTACGCCTGACACCCCACCTGAAGGAGCCGACATGGCCGACGAGCGGAAGATGAAGGACCCCCGGGAAGCCGGACCGGCCCAGGACAAGCCGCAGCCGCACCGGAGCGAGCGGGACCGCAGCGCCGAGGAGGTCAACGCGGACCAGCCGTCCGTGCGCGGCGAGAAGCCGAAGCCCGCGCCGAAGCGGTACTGACCGGGCGGGCAGGGGCGACACGGTCTGTTGCTCCTGAGGCTCATGCGCCAAGGTGTGCGCATGAGGCGATTCGACGGCTACAGCGTACTGATCACCGGCGCCGGCCGGGGCATCGGCGAGGCCACCGCACAGCGGCTCGCCACCGAGGGCGCTCGGGTCCTGGTCACCGACCTGGACGGGGACCGCGCCGAGCAGGCGGCCGCCCGTATCCGCGAGAGCGCTCCCGTACGGGACAGCGGCGGCACCGCCGAGGCGCTCGCCTGCGACGTGGCGGACCGGGCCGCCGTCGAGGCGGCCGTCGCGCACGCCGCGCACCGCTTCGGCGGCCTCGACGTGCTGGTCAACAACGCCTGCCGGTGCCGTCCCGACCCACCGCGCTTCGAGGACTACGGGGACGACAACTGGGCCGGTGACCTGGACATCACCCTCGGCGGCGCCTTCCGCTGCGCCCGCGCCGCGCTGCCGCACCTGGCCGCGGCCGGCGGCCGCGGCGCGATCGTCAGCGTCGGCTCGGTCAACGGCGAGCAGGACTTCGGCAACCACGCCTACAGCGCCGCCAAGGCGGGCCTGGCCTCCCTCACCCGTACCCTCGCGGGCGAGGCGGCGGCCCGGGGCGTACGGGTCAACCTGGTCGCCCCGGGCACCGTCGACACCCCGAACTGGGCCGACCGCCCCGACGCCCTGAAGCGCGCCGCGTCCGCCTACCCCCTGGGCCGCGTCGGCCGCCCCGACGACATCGCCGCGGCCGTCGCCTTCCTGGCCTCCACCGACGCCGCCTGGATCACCGGCATCACGCTCCCCGTGGACGGCGGCATCCTGACCAGTAACGCGACGATGCGCGAGGCGCTGCGCGGGGGCCCCGCACCGACGCCCTAGGCGTGCATCATCAACGCGATCCCGGCCACCATCAGCCCCGCCGCCACCAGGCGCGGGGCCCCGAAGCGCTCCTTGAAGAACAGGGTGCCGATGGCGGCGCCGACGATGATCGAGGATTCGCGGAGGGCGGCGATGGGCGCCAGGTGGGCCTGGGTCTGGGCCCACAGGACCAGGCCGTAGGCGAAGACGGACAGGACACCGCCGGCCGCCCCGCGCAGCGCCACCGGGCGCAGCTCGGTGAGCAGGGCGCGGCGGCGGGTGGCCAGGGCGTAGACGGGGATGGCCAGGCCCTCCAGGATCATCAGCCAGGCGATGTAGCCGGGCGCGGTGCCGGAGGCGCGGACGCCTACACCGTCGACGGTGGTGTACGACGCTATGGCCAGACCGGTGGCGAGCGCGGCGGCCAGCGCGGGCCAGTGCGGCTTCGTCCCCGAGCCGCGGATGCCCCAGAGCGCGACGCCGACCAGGCCCGCCGAGGCGAGCGCGACCCCGGCCACGCCCCACACGTCCGGCACCTCGCCGACGAAGACGGCGGCCAGGACCGTGACCACGAGCGGCGCGGTGCCGCGTGCGATGGGATACATCTGCCCGAACTCGCCCAGCCGGAACGACTGCATCAGCAGCACCTGGTAGACGATGTGCAGGACGACGGAGGCGAGGAGCGGCGGCCAGGCGCCGGCCGCGGGCAGCGGCGCGAAGCAGGCCAGCACGGCCCCGCAGAGCGCGCCGCCGCCACCGACCAGGGTGAAGGCGAGCAGCTGGTCCTTGATGTGGTGGGCGATCGCGTTCCAGCCGGCGTGCGTGACGGCGGCGGTCAGCACCGCCGCGACGACCAGGGGGCTCATCCGGCCGTCCGCTCACGTATGCCGGCCGTCCGGCCGCGGGCGTGCGGGGCAGGCGGGCGGGGAGCCGGGTGACCGTACGGGAAATGGCGCATGGCCCGCACGCTAGCTCCAGGTGTACGGGCCACGCGATGGTCGGCGGGAGGGGTGTGACAGATCACCCCGGGGCCGGGACCGCGGTCCCGGCCCGGAAGCGCCTCAGCCCGCCGACAGGATCGAGCGGACGACCGGCCCGGCGTTCGAGCCGCCGTGGCCGCTGGCCGGGACGACGGCCGCAGCGGCCATGTCCCCGCGGTAGGCGGTGAACCAGGCGTTCGGCTTCTCCTGGCCGTCCACCTCGGCCGACCCGGTCTTCGCGCCGATGTCGCCGCTGAGCCCGGACATCGCCTCCGCCGCCGTACCGGACGTGGCGGTCAGCTTCATCAGGGACTTCAGCGCCGACGCGGTGTCCGGCTTCATCGAGCGCGGGGCCTTGGCCAGCGACCGGCCGTCGACGGAGGGCGCGACGATGTACGGCTGGTGGAAGCCGCCGTTCTGGACGGTCGCCGCGAGCGAGGCGACGGTCAGCGGGTTCATCCGCACCCCGCCCTGCCCGATCAGCGAGGCGGCCATCTGCGCGTCGCTCTGCACCGGCACCGCGCCGTCGAAGGTGGGGATGCCGGTCTGCCAGTTCAGGCCGATGCCGAAGACGTCGCGCGCCTGCTTCGTCAGGTCGTCGTCCTTGAGCTTGGGCGCCATGGAGATGAACGCGTTGTTGCAGGACGCGGCGAAGCTCTGCGCGAAGGTGCCGTTCTTGATCTCGGACTCGTTCAGGTTCTGGAACTTCCAGCCGCCGACCGTCACGAACTTCTCGCACGGGTGCGGCTTGTCCGGCGCCGTCAGCCCCTTGTCGATCAGCATCGAGGCCGTCACGATCTTCATCGTGGAGCCGGGCGCCAGCGAGCCCTGGGCGGCGGTGTTGAAGCCCTTCTCCGGGGAGTTGGCGAGGGCGAGGATCTCGCCGGTGCTGGGCTTGAGGGCGACGGCGGACGCCTTCGGCTTGCCCTTGACCGCCTTCTCGGCCGCCGCCTGCACCTTGGCGTCCAGGGTGGTCTTGAGCGTGCCGGGCTTGCCCTTGGAGAGCACCTTCAGCGTCTCGTCGGGCCGCTGCGCCTTGTCACCGTCGGGCCGGTCGACGAACACCTCGATGCCCGGCTTGCCGTCCGTCTTCTTGCCGAACTTGTCGCGCAGGCTGTCCAGCACCCCGGCCAGCGCCGGGTGCGCCTCCTTGGTCAGCTCGGCGCCGTTGCGGTCCACCGCCTTGATGGGCGGCGCCTCGGACTCGCCGGTGCGCAGCACGTCGCCCTTGCCCAGCTTGGGGTGCAGGACGCTGGGCGCCCAGGCGACGCGCGGCTCGCCGGTCTCCGCGTCCCGCTTGACGGTCAGTGAAGTGCCGTAGGAGAACGGCACCTTCATGTCCTTGTACGCGATCTGGGTGCTGACCGTGTAGGCGACCTTGTCGCCGGTGGCCTTGCCGGGCGTGACCTTCAGGTCCGTGAAGTGGGCCTGCTTGGGGTACGCGGTCAGGGCGGCCGCCGCCGTCTTCGCGTCATCCGTGAGCGCGGCGGCCTTGTCGGCGGCCCCCGCCTTCCAGGCGTCCAGGAACTTCCCGGCGGTGCCGGACACTTCGGCGGCGGACAGCGGGCCGGACTTCACCGCGGGCGCGCCGGCGGGCTTGCCGTCCTGGGCGGCGCGGACCTGCTGGGGCCGCTCGTCGTCACCGGAGCCGCCCAGCAGCGTGTAGCCGCCGACACCGCCCGCGACCAGGGCCACCGCCCCGCCGATCAGCCCGTACCTCACCTCACGGCGCATGTCGCCGATCCCCTCCCGAATCCTCGTTCTTCCGCACGCACACAAGAACGTGCAGCGCACTCTATGGGACACGGGGTACGGGGGTGAGTCTCGACCCTGTGATACGGGCGACGCCGTGCCGCCCGGCCGGTGCCGGTGACGCCTCAGCGCCGCTGCGCCCGTTGCAGGGACAGCGGGGACCAGGTCCGGGATTCGACCACCACCAACGCGCTGACGCGGAAGACCACGGTCTTCTGCCCGTCGACCTCCGTGGTGGCCGTCAGCCCCACCGCGTCACCGATCAGCGGGTTGTTGCTCTCCTGCCAGGTCAGGCCCGGATAGTGCTGCCGCTCGGCCCAGACCTCGGCCTCTTCCCTGGCCTGTTCGATGTCGGTGAACGCCGCGAGGGCCAGCTCCTTGCAGGCGGGCGCGACCGTACGCAGCGCACCGTGGTCCTCGACCTGTTCCGGCTTGTTGTGCTCGATGACGTACACGACCTGTGGCGTGCTCAATTACGGTCCCTCCCCGGTGTCCGTGCCCCCAAGGCGGCGATCGGCATTGACCGGCATCCTCCGACGGCGCCCAAGTATGACCGCCGCCGCTGCGCGGACGGCGCTTTCGGCGGACGGGCCCCGTTCGTGTCGTGACGCTAGACCCAGGTGTCGAACCACATCCGGTTGTGCCAGGCGCTCTTGGGGATCGGCTGCCCGGTGTAGAGCGGATAGAAGTAGATGAAGTTCCAGACGATCAGCAGGACGAGTACCCCGGCGCCGACCGCGCCCACCGCGCGCCGCCGTTCGCCCGACCCCGGCGGGCCGAGGATCGCGCCGGTCATCATGGCCAGCGCCAGGCACACGAACGGCACGAACACCACCGCGTAGAACAGGAAGATCGTCCGGTCCTGGTACAGGAACCACGGCAGATAGCCCGCCGCGATCCCGCAGGCGATGGCGCCCGCCCGCCAGTCCCGCTTGAACAGCCAGCGGTAGAGCACATACAGAAGCGCGAAACACCCGGCCCACCACAGCAGGGGAGTACCCAGCGCGAGCACTTCACGCGCACAGCCCTCGGCCGCCGTACACCCGTCGTGCCCCATCTTCGGGTCCTCGTAGAAGTACGAGACGGGGCGGCCCTGCACCAGCCAGCTCCACGGATTCGACTGGTAGGTGTGCGGCGTGGACAGGCCCTTGTGGAAGTCGTAGACCTCGGTCTCGTAGTGCCACAGGCTGCGCAGCCAGTCCGGCAGCCACGACCCGCTGCCCGCACGCCCCTCCGGGGTGGCGGTGGCCCAGTCCCGGTAGTAGCCGCCCTTGGTGACCAGCCAGCCGGTCCACGTCGCCAGATACGCGGCCATCCCCACCACGACGGTCGAGACGAACGCGGGCAGCAGGTCGCGGCGCAGCACGGCGCGTACGGGATGCCGCGCGCCCGCCGTGCGCCGCCCGGCCACGTCCCACAGCACCATCAGCACCGCGAACGCCGCCAGGTAGTACAGGCCGTTCCACTTGCTCGCCGCGGACAGCCCCAGGCACAGCCCGGCCGCCAGCCGCCACGGCCGCCACCCCAGCCGCAGCCGGTCGCCGACCTCCTCGTCCGGCCGCGCCAGCCCGTCCGGGCCCACCGGCAGCGCCGCCGCCAGCCGCGCCCGGGTATGGTCCCGGTCCACCAGCAGACAGCCGAACGCCGCCACCACCCAGAACATGACGATGAGGTCCAGCAGCGCCGTACGGCTCATCACGAAGTGCAGACCGTCCACCGCCAGCAGCACGCCCGCCAGGCAGCCCAGCGCCGTCGAACGCAGCAGCCGGCGGCCGATACGGCAGACCATCAGCACCGACAGCGTGCCGAGCAGCGCCACCACGAACCGCCAGCCGAAGGGGTTCATGCCGAACGCCCACTCGCCCAGTGCGATCATCCACTTGCCCAGCGGCGGATGGACGACGTAAGAGTGCTCGGGCGACAGCAGGATCTGCTGCGGGTGGGCGACCAGCGCGTCGTTGGCGTCCTTCGCCCAGGTGCCCTCGTAGCCGTACCGGAGCAGCGACCAGGCGTCCTTCGGGTAGTACGTCTCGTCGAATATCACCTTCGCCGGGCTGCCCAGGTTCCAGAAGCGCAGCACACCGGCGAAGAGCGCGACCAGCAGCGGCCCGCCCCAGCCCGACCAGCGCGCCAGCCGGCCCGCCGCGGCCGGGCCCAGCCCGAGCACCGACCACCACCGCGTCCCCGGCTCGGGGAACGCCGGCACCAGGCGCTCACGGGCGTCGGCCTCGGACGCCCCGGCGTAACCGAACCGGCGCAGCCTGCGCTGCCACCGGCCGGACTGCCCGGCACTCTCCTCGGCGCGGTCGGCGTCTGTCGCGGTGTCACTCGTCACCGGCCCATCGTAGGGAAGCACCCTGTGCGGGACGTGGGGGCGGCACGGCCGGTCCGCACGGCGCGCGGACGCCGCCGGGGAATGCCGGGACCGTACGGCTGGGAGGATGGGGGCGTGACTGGAACGCTGGTACTTGCAGGGACGCCCATCGGCGACGTCGCGGACGCGCCGCCGCGGCTCGCCGCCGAACTGGCCGCGGCCGAGGTGATCGCCGCCGAGGACACCCGGCGGCTGCGCCGCCTGACCCAGGCCCTCGGCGTGCACACGACCGGCCGGATCGTGTCGTACTTCGAGGGCAACGAGGCCGCCCGCACCCCGGAGCTGGCCGACGCCCTCGAAGCCGGTGCCCGCGTCCTGCTCGTCACCGACGCCGGCATGCCCTCCGTCTCCGACCCCGGCTACCGGCTGGTCGCCGCCGCCGTCGAGCGCGGCGTCAAGGTCACCGCGGTGCCGGGACCCAGCGCCGTGCTCACCGCGCTCGCCGTCTCCGGGCTGCCCGTGGACCGGTTCTGCTTCGAGGGCTTCCTGCCGCGCAAGGGCGGCGAGCGCCGCTCCCGGCTGCGCGAGGTCGCCGACGAGCGCCGCACCCTCGTCTACTTCGAGGCCCCGCACCGCCTCGACGACACCCTCGCCGCGATGACCGAGGTCTTCGGCGCCGACCGCCGCGCCGCGGTCTGCCGCGAGCTGACCAAGACGTACGAGGAGGTGCGCCGCGGCCCGCTCGAGGAGCTGGCCGCGTGGGCGGCGGACGGCGTACGCGGCGAGATCACCATCGTCGTGGAGGGCGCCCCCGAGACCGGCCCGCAGGACCTCGGACCCGAAGAACTCGTACGTCGCGTACACGTCAGGGAAGAGGCCGGAGAGCGCCGCAAGGAAGCCATCGCGGCCGTCGCCGCCGAGACCGGCCTGCCCAAACGCGAGGTGTTCGATGCCGTCGTGGCGGCAAAGAATGCGGCGCGAACGGGACCAGCGGGAGGTAAATGACTAGCCTTGAAAGTAAAACGTGGGCCGCGCAGCCGGGCGCATTCTCTACACCCCGCCAAATCTGTGCCAACAGGTCGGAGGCCCTGCTGCGCCACCGCCGGGAAAGGCGTTCCCTGGGAGGTGGGACGTTCGTCCCCGGAGACCTTGTCCAGCGGGCAAGAGGAGCGGCTATGAGTGACATCGCGCGTACGCCGGGTACCACCACCGGCGCCCACCCCACCCCCCAGACGGACCCCCCGGCACACGAGGCATACGCCTTCGCGTGCATGAGCTGCGGCCACGGCTGGGAGCAGTCGTACGAGATAACGCACCACGTCGACGCGGACGGGCGCGCGCACTGTGTGTACTACGCGGACGGCGAGCGCGTACCGTCGCCGCTGACCCGGCCCACCTGCCTGAACTGCGGCGGCCACGTCGTGCGCATCATGCGGGCCGGACAGGTCTCGATGGTCTCCAAGGTGATGGCCGGCCTGCACAGCCAGCCGTCGGCGGGCGCCGCCGAAGGCCAGGCGGGGGCGGGCGCGGGATCCGTACCCCAGCAGGGCGAGCACACCGACGACGCCGACCCGGCCGCGGAGGACGGACACCGCGAGCGCCACCACTGGCACCTCTCCGACCTGCTGCACCCCTTCCAGCACCACCGCAGGTGAGCCGGGGCCGCGGTCCGGGCCGGTGGGTGTCACCGGGCCCTCGTAGGATCGCGGCCATGAGCAGTACGACCAAGGACACGCCGCCGCCACTGCCCGAACCGCTTCGGGTGGCGGTGGCGGACTCGCACACGCACCTCGACATGCAGGACGGGACGGTCGAGGACGCCCTCGCCAAGGCCGCCTCCGTCGGTGTGACCACCGTCGTGCAGGTGGGCTGTGACGTGAACGGCTCGCGCTGGGCCGCGGAGACCGCCGCCGCGTACGAAGCGGTGCATGCGACGGTCGCGCTGCACCCCAATGAGGCCCCGCGGATTGTCCTCGGGGACCCGGACGGCTGGTCGCGGCAAGGTGCCCGCGAGCCCGGCGGGGATGCCGCCCTCGACGCGGCGCTCGCCGAGATCGACGCCCTCGCGGCGCTGCCGCACGTCCGCGGCGTCGGCGAGACCGGTCTCGACCACTTCCGTACCGGCCCTGACGGCATGGCCGCACAGCAGCGCTCCTTCCGCGCCCACATCGAGATCGCCAAGCGGCACGGCAAGGCCCTGGTCATCCACGACCGTGAGGCCCACGACGACGTGCTGCGCATCCTGCGCGAAGAGGGCGCCCCGGAGCGCGTGGTCTTCCACTGCTACTCCGGCGACGCCGAGATGGCCAAGATCTGCGCCGAGGCCGGCTACTACATGTCCTTCGCGGGCAACGTCACCTTCAAGAACGCCCAGCCGCTGCGCGACGCGCTGGCCGTCGCCCCGCCCGAGCTGGTGCTGGTCGAGACCGACGCCCCCTTCCTGACGCCCGCGCCGTACCGCGGACGGCCTAACGCGCCGTATCTCATTCCGGTCACGCTGCGGGCCATGGCCGAAGTCAAGGGGATGACGGAGGAAGCGCTGGCCACCGCCGTGGCCGCGAATACGGCGCGCGCCTTCGGTTACTGAGCGGTGCCACGCGGTCGGCGCGGCAGGATAGCGCGGCGACACTGCGTAGCGGGTCCGCTTTGTTGAGTCACCGGTGCTCCGCTACATTCCGGCCCGACAACCCCGACTCGTGGCATGTGGAGCGCCGTGACTCATTCGCAGGGCAGTCGAAGCCACCGCGCCGCGCACGCCGGACGCGGACCGGGCGCCGAGCCGCGGACCGGAGCGGTCGAGGCACCCGATCCGTACGGGAGGTACGCGCCGTACGGGGAGTACGGGGAGTACGGGGAGTACGAGGCGTACGGCGCCTACGGTTCGTACGGGACGTACGCGGCGTACGGGCAGAACGGGCCGTACGACGTGTACGAGACCTACGGTGCGGGGACGTACGACCGCTATGAGCACGGCGACCCCGTACCGGCCCTCGACCCGGCGCCGCGCTACGAAGCGCAGCTCCAGGAAGCGCCGGGTGGGCCCGCGGAACCTGGCGGGGGCGCGGGTGCCCCGGAGGCCGGGGCTTCCGAGATGCCCGCGGTGCCGCCGGGGCGGGTGCCGCACCAGGGACCGCTCGTTCCGCTGCGCGACGACCTCGCCGGGGTGTCCACCCCCGGCCTGCCGCCGCACCAGGGCCGGGCCGCCGCCCGCCGGGCCGCCCGCGGCACCGCCCACCGCCGCGGCATGACCGGCCTCGGCACCGTGGACCGCCGCAGCACCGACAGCACCGAAACCCGCCGCCGGCTGCTCCCGCAGGCCCTGGTCGTGGCCTTCCTCGCCGGCGGCACCTCCGCGTTCATCGCCCACGACAAGGCCGTCCGCATCGACGTGGACGGCGAACCGCGCACCCTGCACACCTTCGCCTCCGACGTCGGCGACCTGCTCGCCGACGAGGACGTGCGGGTCGGCGAACACGACTCCGTCCAGCCCGCCGCCGACGCCGAGCTGACCAGCGGCGACGAGGTCGTCATCCGCTACGGGCGGCCGGTCCGGCTCACCCTGGACGGCCAGCGCCGCGACGTCTGGACGACCGCCGAGACCGTCGGCGGCGCGCTGCGCCAGTTCGGCGTCCGGGCCGAAGGCGCCCACCTGTCCGCCGACCCCGCCCGGCGCATCGGCCGCAACGGCCTCGACCTGGACGTCCGCACCGAGCGCAGCGTCACCTTCGTCGCCGACGGCCGCGAGCACACCGTGCGCACCAACGCCGCCACCGTCCGAGAAGCCCTCGACCAGGCGGGCATCGCGCTGCGCGGCGAGGACACCACCTCCGTCGCGCCCGACTCCTTCCCGCGCGACGGGCAGACCGTCTCCGTCCTGCGCATCACCGGGGCCGAGAAGGTCCGCGAGGAGACCATCGCGTTCGAGACGGTCAAGAAGGCCGACCCGACGCTCTTCAAGGGCACCGAGACGGTGGTACGGCAGGGCCGGCCCGGTGTGCGGCGCCTGACGTACGAGGTGCGCACGGTCAACGGCGTCCAGCAGAAGCCCAAGAAGGTCGGCTCCGAGGTCGTCCGCGAGCCGCGCGACCGCATCGTGCACGTCGGCACCAAGCCGGTGCCGGAGCGGGTGGCCGGCGCCGACCATCTGAACTGGGACGCGCTCGCCGAGTGCGAGGCGGGCGGACGGCCGGACGCGGTCGACTCGTCCGGTACGTACGGCGGGCTCTACCAGTTCGACACCGGCACCTGGCAGGGGCTGGGCGGCAGCGGGCGGCCGCAGGACGCGCCCGCCGGGGAGCAGACCTTCCGGGCGAAGAAGCTCTACATCAGCCGCGGGGCCAGTCCGTGGCCGGTGTGCGGGCGGCGGCTGCACGGGTGAGGGGTGAGCGGGGGGCGGGCGGGAGGGCCCGGCGGGCCGGTGTGGCCGGGCCGGGGGCCGGGCGCCGTAAGCTGCACGGGTGAGCAACAGCACCACCGATGAGCCCGGCCCCCTCCTGGGCGCCGCCGACATCCGCGAACTGGCCGCCGCGCTGGGCGTACGCCCCACCAAGCAGCGCGGCCAGAACTTCGTCATCGACGCCAACACCGTCCGGCGCATCGTGCGCACCGCCGAGGTACGGCCGGACGACGTCGTCGTCGAGGTCGGCCCCGGGCTCGGCTCGCTGACCCTGGCGCTGCTGGAGGCCGCCGACCGGGTCACCGCCGTCGAGATCGACGACGTGCTGGCCGCGGCGCTGCCCTCCACGGTCGAGGCGCGGCTGCCCGGCCGCGCGGACCGCTTCGCGCTCGTGCACAGCGACGCGATGCTCGTACGGGAGCTGCCCGGGCCCGCGCCCACCGCGCTGGTCGCCAACCTGCCCTACAACGTCGCGGTGCCGGTGCTGCTGCACATGCTCGCCACGTTCCCGACCATCGACCGCACCCTGGTCATGGTTCAGTCCGAGGTCGCCGACCGGCTCGCGGCCCGGCCCGGCAACAAGGTCTACGGCGTGCCGTCGGTCAAGGCCAACTGGTACGCCGAGGTGAAGCGGGCCGGGGCGATCGGACGCAACGTGTTCTGGCCCGCGCCCAACGTCGACTCCGGGCTGGTCTCGCTCGTCCGCCGCGAGAAGCCGGTCGCCACCACCGCGAGCCGCGCTGACGTCTTCGCCGTCGTGGACGCGGCGTTCGCGCAGCGCCGCAAGACGCTGCGCGCCGCGTTGGCCGGGTGGGCCGGGTCGGCCGCGGCGGCCGAGGCGGCGCTGGTGGCCGCGGGGGTTTCGCCGCAGGCGCGGGGGGAGGCGCTGACGGTGGAGGAGTTCGCGCGTATCGCCGAGCACAAGCCGGGTCGTGAGGGGGGTGCCGCGTGACCGGTCGGTCCGCCGTTACGGTTCGTGTGCCTGCGAAGGTCAACGTTCAGCTGGCTGTGGGGGGTGCGCGGGCGGATGGGTTCCACGACCTGGCCAATGTGTTCCTGGCCGTGGGGCTGTATGACGAGGTGACGGCGGCGCCTGCCGAGTCGCTCCGCGTCACCGCTGCCGGGCCGGATGTCGATCGGATTCCCCTCGACCGTACGAACCTGGCTGCGCGGGCTGCGGAGCTGCTGGCGGCGCGGTACGGTCTCGCGCCTGATGTGCACCTGCATATCGCCAAGGACATTCCTGTCGCGGGGGGCATGGCGGGGGGCAGTGCGGATGCGGCGGGGGCGCTGGTGGCGTGTGATGCGCTGTGGGGCACCGGTGCGTCGCGGGACGAGTTGCTGGCGATCTGTGCCGAGCTGGGTAGTGATGTGCCGTTCTCGCTGGTGGGTGGGGTGGCGCTGGGGCGTGGGCGCGGGGAGCTGCTGACGCCGCTGGAGGTTGGCGGGACGTTTCACTGGGTGTTCGCGGTGGCCGACGGGGGGTTGTCGACGCCGGCTGTGTACCGGGAGTTCGACCGGTTGAACGAGGGCGTGTCCGTTCCGGAGCCCGTGGCGTCGGGGGCGTTGGTGGAGGCGCTTGCGGCGGGGGACGCGGTGGCGTTGGCCGGTGCGGTGTCGAATGATCTTCAGGCTGCTGCGGTGTCGTTGCGGCCGTCGTTGGTCGACACGTTGGAGGCGGGGGGCGGTGCGGGGGCGTTGGCCGCGTTGGTGTCCGGGTCTGGGCCTACGACGGCGTTTCTCGCGAAGGATGCGGATGCGGCTGCGGGGGTGGCTGCGGCGTTGATGGCGTCCGGGACGTGTCGGGTTGCTCGGGTGGCTGCTGGGCCGGTTCCTGGGGCGACTGTCGTCTAGGGTGCGCCTTGGCGCCTTCGGTTCGGTGGGTGGGGGCTCGGGGCCCCGCAGGGGTCTCTCCTCGTTGCCTGGAGCGGCCGAATAGTTTGGACGCAACCGGGGCTTCGGTCGCCTGCGGGGAGACCCCTACGTGTCCCCGAGCCCGCGCCGTGGGCGGCTTTCCCGCCGCCGTGGCTGGGGTCTTACAGACCTGTGGTTGTGGCGCTCTTCGCGAGGATCTGCACCGCCGTTTCCCCGGCCGCTACCGCCGCCTCGTCCTCGGTGGGGCGGCAGCGGTTTGTTGCTGGGTCGTACTCGGTCATGATCGTGCCGGCGTGGTCTGTGGGGCATTCCGTGTACGTGGTGGTGTGGCCGGCCTTGCGTAGTGCCTCGGCCATGGTGCGGGAGTGGGTCGTGGGGATCACCGTGTCGGTTGTGCCGTGCAGGAGGTGGATGGGGGCGGTGGGTGTCATGCCCTTCTCCAGGTCTGTCAGGGGTGGGGTGCCGGTGGTGCGGGCCGGGACGTCGTAGCGGCCGGAGAGGGCCAGTACGGCGGTCGGGGGGTGGCCTGCGGTGAGGTGGGGGTGGAGGGCTGTGCCTACTGCGGCGCCTGCGCCGGCGGACCAGCCTGCCAGGAGGAAGGTGCCGTTTGCTTCGTCCTGGGCGAAGGTGCGGGCGAAGGCCAGGGACTCCAGGAGGTGGGTGCGGCCGTTGTCCGCGGCGTCCGAGCGCCAGTCCGGTACGAGGACGGTCAGGCCGTGGTCCGCGGCCGTACGGGCCAGGGGGCGCAGGACGTCGCGTTCGTCGGGGCCGGTGCCGTGCCAGAGGAGGACGGTGGCGGTGGGCGGCCCGTCGGGGCGGTGGATGTCCAGGGATTTGCCGCTCGGGCCGTAGGTCCGTATGTCCATGGGCGCACGGTATCTGTACGGGGGTGCGGCGGCTTGCCGACTAGGGTGGGGAGTCGACCGAATCGAAGTGCAGGAGCGTTATGGCCGTCAACCTCGTCAATCTGGAAGCCGTGGGCAAGGTGTACGGGACGCGTGCGCTGCTCGACGGTGTCTCCCTGGGTGTCAATGAGGGGGACCGGATCGGCGTCGTGGGGCGTAACGGCGACGGCAAGACCACCTTGATCCGGATTCTCGCCAAGCTGGAGGGGCCCGACGACGGGCGGGTCACCCACAACAGCGGGCTGCGGCTGGGGGTGCTGACCCAGCACGACTCGCTGGATCCGGCCGCGACGGTGCGCCATGAGGTGATCGGTGATCTCGCCGATCATGAGTGGCGGGGCAATGCCAAGATCCGGGATGTGCTGACGGGGCTCTTCGGCGGGCTGGACCTGCCGGGGCTCGGGCAGGGGCTGGACACCGTGATCGGGCCGCTGTCGGGTGGTGAGCGGCGGCGGATCGCGCTGGCGAAGCTGCTGATCGCCGAGCAGGACCTGATCGTGCTGGACGAGCCGACGAACCATCTGGATGTCGAAGGCATTTCGTGGCTCGCGGGGCATTTGCGGGCCCGGCGGTCCGCGCTGGTCTGTGTCACGCACGACCGGTGGTTCCTGGACCAGGTGTGCACGCGTATGTGGGACGTCCAGCGCGGTGATGTCCATGAATACGAGGGTGGATACAGCGATTACGTTTTCGCCCGTGCCGAGCGGGAGCGGATCGCTGCCAGTGAAGAGGCGAAGCGGCAGAATCTGATGCGGAAGGAGCTGGCCTGGCTGCGCCGGGGGGCTCCGGCGCGGACGAGTAAGCCGCGGTTCCGTATTGAAGCCGCCAATGAACTGATCGCCGATGTGCCGCCGCCCCGGGATACCGCCGAGCTGATGAAGTTCGCCAACTCGCGGCTGGGCAAGACGGTTTTCGACCTGGAGGACGTGACCGTACAGGCCGGGCCGAAGATGCTGCTGAAGCATCTGACGTGGCAGCTCGGGCCGGGGGACCGGATCGGGTTGGTGGGGGTGAACGGTGCGGGCAAGACGTCCTTGTTGCGGGCGCTGGCCGATGCCGCGCGTACGGGGGGCGAGGCGCAGCCCGCGGCGGGGCGGATTGTTGTCGGCAAGACCGTGAAGCTCGCTTATCTGTCGCAGGAAGTCGCGGAGCTCGACCCCACCTGGCGGGTGCTGGAGGCCGTGCAGCGGGTGCGGGAGCGGGTGGATCTCGGCAAGGGCCGGGAGATGACCGCGGGGCAGCTGTGCGAGAAGTTCGGGTTCACCAAGGAGAAGCAGTGGACGCCGGTCGGTGATCTGTCGGGTGGTGAGCGGCGGCGGCTGCAGATTCTGCGGCTGCTGATGGACGAGCCGAATGTGCTGTTCCTGGACGAGCCGACGAATGATCTCGACATCGAGACGCTGACGCAGTTGGAGGACCTGCTCGACGGGTGGGCCGGAACGATGGTGGTTATCAGCCACGACCGGTATTTCGTCGAGCGGACCACGGACCGGGTGTTCGCGTTGCTGGGCGATGCGACGCTGCGGATGCTGCCGCGCGGGCTGGACGAGTATCTGGAGCGGCGGCAGAAGGTGATCGAGGCCGCCGCGCCCGCGGCTCCGGCCGAGGCCGCGCCCAAGCAGAAGCCGGCCGCTGTGACGCGTGCCGCGCAGAAGGAGCTGCAGAAGATCGAGCGGCAGCTCGACCGGATCGGCGAGAAGGAGTCGAAGCTGCACGCGCAGATCGCGGAGCACGCCACGGACTTCGAGAAGGTCGCGGGGCTGGACGCGCAGTTGCGGGAGCTGGCGGGGGAGCGGGAGGAACTGGAGATGCGGTGGCTGGAACTGGCCGAGGACGCGTAGCGTACGGCCCGTTCCGCCGGCCCGGTAAGGCCCGCTTCGGTGCTCTTCTTGTCACATACGGACAGGAAGGCGTGGGTAAGTGGGCCTGATTGGCCGGGATTTCAGCGTTGCGGCAGGCTTCTTCCCCTTAGGGGGAGCGCAACGTCGAACAAGCGTGTAGCTTCCGGGGACAAGGGGCCCGGCGAGGGCCGGGGGGCTGGGCTCGCCGGGGAATTGGGGGGTTGCTGCAATGGGCGTGCGGCTGATGGTGGTCGACGATCACCGACTGCTCGCCGAGGCACTCGCCTCGGCCTTGAAACTGCGCGGGCACCGCGTGCTCGCGGCGGCCGCCCCGAGCGCCGGGGCGGCGGATCTGGTGGTGAGCCGCGCGCCCGAAGTGTGCCTGCTGGGCACCGCCACCCCGGCCGAGCCGGGCGCCTTCGACCCGGTCGTACGGATCAAGAAGGAGCGGCCGCAGGTCGCGGTGGTGGTGCTCGGGCCGGTGCCCAATCCGCGCGGTATCGCCGCCGCGTTCGCCGCTGGTGCTTCGGGATACGTACGGCACGACGAGCGGATCGAGGGCGTGGAACGCGCCATGATGAAGGCGCGGGCCGGCGAGGCGGCGATCGCGCCGCAGTTGCTCCAGCAAGCCTTCGAGGAACTGCTGCATCCGGCAGCGCAGCCTGACGACGAGGGTGCCCGGCTGTTGCAGATGCTCACTCCGCGCGAGGTGGAGGTGCTGGTGCGGGTCGCCGAGGGCGAGGACACCCGGCTGATCGCGGCGGGCATGGGCATCGCGCCGAGTACCGCCCGTACGCATGTGCAGCGGGTCCTGATGAAGCTCGGCGTCGGCTCGCGGCTGGAGGCGGCGGCGCTGGCGGCGCGTACGGGGCTGTTGGACCGGGCGGCGACGCGGGGCGCGGACGCGCGCGCGGCGGCGGGGGCCGAGGCCGCTCCGCCGCCGTGACGGGCGCCGCTCAGTCGGTGTCCTCCTGGAGGGCCGCGATCTCCTCGGCGGTCGGCGGGACGACCGGGCGCAGCTTGATCCAGGCCAGGAAGAACAGGCCGAGCAGCAGCATGCCCACGCCCGTCCAGAGGTTGATGTTGATGTCCTGGGCCTTCTTCAGGTCCGCGTCGGAGGCGGTGAACCCGGCGATCATCACGATGACGCCGTAGAGGGTGAACAGACCGCCGATGATGAGCCGGATGTCGAAGAGCCGGGCGGCCGTGGCCGACTTGCGCTCCAGTTCGACCTCGTGCTGGTAGTCACTCATGGTGCTGGTTCCTTCGGCAGGGGTGCGGTCAGAAGGAGTACGGGACGTAGCAGAGCGCGGCCAGGATGATCGCGCCCCAGCCGAGCAGGGCCGGCTTGCGGTACCACGCGTCGTCGCCCTTGGCGGGCGGCTCCTCCAGGCCGGGGGACCGGGTGCCGTAGACCAGGCCGGCCAGTTCCGCCTCCGGCTTGGGCTCGGTGAACAGGGTGACGGCGACCATCACCACGGCGCCGACGACGAAGGCGACGATCGCGGAGACGAAGTTGGCGCCCTGGTCGGTGGGGATGGCGATGATGCCCTGCTTGTAGATCCAGAAGTAGTTGACCATCGCCGCCGTGGTGCCCGCGACCAGGCCCCAGACGCCGGACTTCATGGACGCCCGCTTCCAGAACATGCCGATGATGAACACCACGAACATCGGCACGTTGAAGAACGAGAACAGCGTCTGGAGGTAGCCCATGATGTTGTTGAAGGTGGCGGCCAGGAAGGCCGTGCCGATGCTGCACAGCACCCCGACGGCGGTGACCATACGGCCGAACCGCAGGTAGTAGCGGTCCTCGCGGCCGGGCCTGACGTACTTCGCCCAGATGTCGGAGGTGAAGACCGTGTTGAACGACGAGACGTTGGCCGCCATGCCCGCCATGAAGGCGGCCAGCAGGCCGGTGACCGCGATGCCGAGGACGCCGTTGGGCAGCAGGTCGCGCATCAGCAGCGGAATGGCGTCGTTGTAGGTCAGGCCGGAGCCGTCGTGGCCGATCTGCGGCACGACGACCGCGGCGACCAGGCCGGGGATCATCACCAGGAAGGCGATGAACATCTTCGGGTAGGCGGCGATCAGCGGGGTGCGCTGGGCCGCGGAGAGGTTCTTCGCGGACAGCGCGCGCTGCACCTCGGCGAAGTTGGTGGTCCAGTAGCCGAAGGAGAGCACGAAGCCCAGGCCCAGGATGATCGTCAGCCAGTTGGCGCCGAGCGCGTTGGGCTCACCGATGCCGGTGTTGTCCCACGCGGTCAGGAAGCTGTGCCCGTGGCTCTTCTCCAGCGAAGCGCTCAGCCCGTCCCAGCCGCCGACCCGCTTGAGGCCGATGACGCAGATCGGGATGAGCGCGGCCAGGAT
Source organism: Streptomyces rimosus (assembly GCF_008704655.1). NCBI lineage: Bacteria > Bacillati > Actinomycetota > Actinomycetes > Kitasatosporales > Streptomycetaceae > Streptomyces > Streptomyces rimosus. The sequence goes on from NZ_CP023688.1 coordinate 5,585,749, forward strand.
CACGAAGAACTGCAGCACCTCGTTGTAGATCGCCGAGGACAGGCCGCCGACGGTGATGTACGCGAGGACGAACAGCCCGGCGACGACGATGGCCACCCACTGCGGCCAGCCCAGCAGCGCCTCGACGACGATCGACAGCGCGTAGAGGTTGACGCCCGCGATCAGGATGGCGGCGAAGGCGAACAGCACCGAGCTGAGCAGGTGCGCCGACTTGTCGAAGCGCTGGAGCAGGAACTCCGGTACGGAGCGCACCCGCGAGCCGTAGTAGAAGGGCATCATCACCAGGCCGAGGAACACCATGGCGGGGATGGCGCCGATCCAGTACCAGTGCACGACGGCGACGCCGTACTGCGCGCCGGTGGCGGCCATGCCGAGGATCTCGGTCGCGCCGAGGTTGGCGGCGACGAAGGCGAGGCCGGTGACCCAGGCGGGCAGCGACCGCCCGGACAGGAAGAAGTCCAGGCTGGTCTTCACGCTGCGCCGGGCGGCGAAGCCGATGCCGAGGACGACGACGAAGTAGATGGCCAGAATCGCGTAATCGAGCCCGTTGGTGGGCAGCCGTAGCCCTGCGGCCAAGGTGATCATGGGGGCACTCACTTCTCTGTGCGTGATGAACGCACAGGAACCTACGCGCGGTCGTTCAGAAACTGAAGACTTTTGTTCGTTCCCGTGGTGGGATCGTGATGGGGGCGCGCGCTTTGTGGCGGAATCTCCGGGTGGAGATCCGGCCGCGGTGCGGCGCTGTCCGGCGTTGACGGGCTTGTTTAGTTGTGCTTCATTGTGTGTGTTTGTGTTTGGTGGGTGTGGCAGTGTTGCCAAGGAGTGCTCCAGTGAAGAAGACGATGACCCGGCTCGCCGACGGCCGGGAGCTCATCTACTACGACCTGCGCGACGACGTGGTACGCGACGACGCCGACCACCGGCCGCTCGACCCGGTCTCCACCGCCTCCGAGATCCGCCACGACCGCCTGCTCGGCGACTCCGTCGCCATCGCCTCGCACCGCCAGGGCCGTACCTACCTCCCGCCCGCCGACGCCTGCCCGCTGTGCCCCTCCCGCGACGGCCGCGCCACCGAGATCCCCGCCGCCGACTACGACGTCGCCGTCTTCGAGAACCGCTTCCCCTCCCTGGCCGGCGACACCGGCCGCTGCGAGGTCGTCTGCTTCACGTCCGACCACGACGCGTCCTTCGCCGACCTCACCGCGGAACAGGCCGCGCTCGTCCTGGAGGCGTGGACCGACCGCACCGCCGAACTCTCCCAGCACCCCGCCGTCCAGCAGGTCTTCTGCTTCGAGAACCGCGGCGCGGAGATCGGCGTGACCCTCGGCCACCCGCACGGCCAGATCTACGCCTACCCCTTCGTCACCCCGCGCACCGAGCGCATGCTGGCCTCGCTGGCCGCCCACCGCGAGAAGACCGGCGGCAACCTCTTCGACGACGTGCTCGCCGACGAACGCGCCGACGGCCGCCGCATCGTGCTGGACGCCGAGCACTGGACCGCCTTCGTCCCGTACGCCGCCCACTGGCCGTACGAGGTCCACCTCTACCCCAAGCGCCGGGTCCCCGACCTGCTCGCGCTCGGCGAGGCGGCGCGCACAGAGTTCCCACAGGTCTATCTGGAAGTCTTGCGGCGGTTCGACCGGATCTTCGGCCCCGACGAGCCACCGACCCCCTACATCTCCGCCTGGCACCAGGCGCCGCTGCACGCCGCGGACCGTGGCGAGTTCGCGCTCCATCTGGAGCTTTTCACCGTCCGCCGGACTTCCGGCAAGCTGAAGTTCCTCGCGGGTTCCGAATCCGGCATGAACGTGTTCATCAACGACGTGCCGCCGGAGGCTGCGGCCGAGCGACTGCGAGAGGTAGCGAGCGAGTGAGCAACAAGTACCTGGTCACCGGCGGAGCGGGATACGTGGGCAGCGTTGTGGCGGCGCACCTGGTCGAGGCCGGGCACACCGTCACGGTCCTCGACGATCTGTCCACCGGACACCGCGAAGGCGTCCCGGCGGGTGCCGGCTTCATCGAGGGCCGCGTCCAGGACGCCGCCCGCCACCTGGACGCCTCCTACGACGCGGTGCTGCACTTCGCCGCCTTCTCGCAGGTCGGCGAGTCCGTGACGGACCCCGAGAAGTACTGGCGCAACAACGTCGGCGGCACCATGGACCTGCTCGCCGCGATGCGCGGCGCGGGCGTGCGCACCCTGGTCTTCTCCTCCACCGCCGCCACCTACGGCGAACCCGAGCGCACCCCCATCACCGAGTCCGCGCCCACCGCGCCCACCAGCCCGTACGGCGCAACCAAGCTCGCCGTCGACCACATGATCGCGGGCGAGTGCGCGGCGCACGGCCTGGCCGCCGTCTCGCTGCGCTACTTCAACGTCGCGGGCGCCTACGGCGCGTACGGCGAACGCCACGACCCCGAGTCGCACCTGATCCCGCTCGTCCTCCAGGTAGCCCAGGGCAAGCGCGCGGCCATCTCCGTCTACGGCGACGACTACCCGACGCCCGACGGCACCTGCGTACGCGACTACATCCACGTCGCCGATCTGGCGGAAGCGCATCTGCTCGCCCTCGATGCCGCGGCTCCTGGCGAACACCTCATCTGCAACCTCGGCAACGGCAACGGCTTCTCCGTACGCGAGGTCGTCGAGACCGTCCGCAAGGTCACCGGACACCCCGTACCCGAGATCACCGCGGGCCGCCGCGGCGGCGACCCCGCCGTCCTGGTCGCCTCCGCACGGACCGCCATCGACCGGCTCGGCTGGCGCCCCAGCCGTACGGACCTGGCCGACATCGTCGCGGACGCCTGGGAGTTCGCCCGCAGCAGGGAGACCGGCACGCCATGACGGACACCGACCACCTGACGGCGGACGACGCGGCGCGGGCCCGGCACACCGCCGACCGCTTCCGCGAGGTCTACGGCGCCGCCCCCGCCGGTGTGTGGGCGGCGCCCGGCCGCGTCAACCTCATCGGCGAACACACCGACTACAACGACGGCTTCGTGATGCCGCTGGCCCTGCCGCACACCACCCTCGCCGCCGCCGCGCCCCGTACCGACGGCGTACTGCGGGTGCACTCCGGCGACGGCAGCGGCGGCGGCCAGACCGTCGAACTGCGCCTGGACGCCCTGCGCCCGGCCGCTGACGGCGGCTGGGCGGGCTATCCGGCGGGCGTCGCCTGGGCCCTGCGGGACGCCGGGCTGCCCGTCGGCGGCGCGGACCTGCACTACGAGAGCACCGTCCCGGTCGGCGCCGGCCTGTCCTCGTCGGCCGCCCTGGAAGTCGCCACCGCGCTCGCCCTCGACGACCTGTACGGCCTCGGGCTCACCCGGCAGCGCCTGGCGCAGCTCGCCCAGCGCGCGGAGAACGCCTTCGTGGGCGTGCCCTGCGGCATCATGGACCAGACCGCGGCGGCCTGTTGCACGGACGGCCACGCGCTGTTCCTGGACACCCGCGACCTTGCCCAGCGGCAGGTTCCGTTCGATTTGGCGGGGGAGGGGCTGCGGCTCCTGGTGGTCGACACCCGGGTGAAACACGAGCTGGGGGACGGCGCGTACGCACAACGGCGCGCCATGTGCGAGCGCGGTGCGCGGGCGCTCGGCGTACACGCGCTGCGCGATGTGCCGTACGCGCATCTGCCCGAGGCACTGGACAAGTTGGCCGCGACGGACGAGGAGCCGGGCGGCGGGAAGGGCGACGGCGGCCCCGGCACGGCGGCGGTGGTCCGGCACGTGGTGACCGAGAACCGGCGCGTCGAAGAGGTCATCGCCCGTCTGGACGCCGGCGAGGCCCGCGCCATCGGCCCGCTGCTGACCGCCGGACACGCCTCGCTGCGCGACGACTTCCGGGTCTCCTGCGCCGAACTGGACCTGGCCGTCGAGGCGGCCGGGGCGGCGGGCGCGCTCGGGGCCCGGATGACCGGCGGCGGATTCGGCGGCTCGGCCATCGTCCTCGTGGAGGAGACGGACGCGGACGCCGTCGCCGTACGGATCACGGAGGCGTTCGCCGCGGCCGGCCACACGGCGCCGCGGATCTTCCCGGCCGTGCCGAGCGCGGGGGCGCGGCGGCTGGTGTGAGGCACGGGGGCGGGACCGGGGCCACGGCCCGCCCACGGCCGATCGAATTGAGACGAACCTTGTCGACTTCCGCCCCTCGACGGCCGCTGGGCCCCACCCTGAACACTTGGGCCGGGCAGTTTTGCCAATAGCCTTCCGTTGCCGCACCCCGTCCGTAATCTGAGTCCCAGCACCGGTGGGGGCCGGTGCTGATCAGGGGGCGAGACAGTCGGGTACGACGCCCGGGGGTGGGGTGGTCATGCGGCACGGCGGCGGCCGTGCGGCTGCGTCGGCCTTGGTCCCGGGCGTCGTGCCCACTTGGTCCGTTCCCCGAGACAGGGGGTCTCAGTGCAACGCATCCGGGTTCTGGTGGTCGACGACCACCGCATCTTCGCCGAGTCCCTGGCGGCCGCGCTCGCGGCCGAACAGGACGTGGACGTGGCGGCGGCCGGCAGCGGACCGGCTGCCCTGCGCAGCCTGGAGCGGGCGGCCGCCGACGGCCGGCGCTTCGACGTGATGCTCATCGACGCCGATCTCGGCACCGTCACGGCACCGCTGGCATCCGTGCCGTCCCAGCCCGCGCCGGGCCGCGACGGCAACGCCGACGGCGGCCCGCTGGACGGCATCTCGCTGGTAGCGGGCGTCCGTACGGCCTATCCGTACGTCCGTACCGTCGTCCTCGCCGAGAAGGACGACCCGCGCCGGGCCGCCTTCGCGCTCCAGGCGGGCGCCGGCGGCTGGGTCGCCAAGGACTGCTCGCTCTCCCGCCTGCTCGCCGTCATCCGCGGCGTGCTGCGCGACGAGACGCACCTGCCGCCCGCGCTGCTCACCGGCGTCCTGCGCGAGCTGACGGCGGCGCGCAAGCACCGCACCGAAAGCGAGCGCCTGGTGGAGTCGCTGACACCGCGCGAGCGCGAGGTGCTGCGCTGCATGGTGGCCGGGCTGGGCCGCAAGGCGGTCGCCGAGCGGCTGTTCCTTTCGCCGCACACGGTCCGTACGCACATGCAGAACGTGCTCGGCAAGCTCGGCGTGCACTCGACGCTGGCCGCCGTGGCGCTGGCGCGGCGGGCCGGAGTGGGGCCCGTGGAGCTGGAACCGGCCACGGCCGCGGCCTCCGCGCTCACCTGAGGCGCGGCGCGGGGACCGCCCGCGCCGCGCCCGGCACCGGTCAGCCGCTTGCGGACACCGCCCTCCGCGGGTCCTTCAGCACGGCCACGCCACGGGCCGGCAGCGCGATCCGGTAGGTGTGCTCCGACCGCTCCCCGCGCGCCCCGGCGAGCGCGTCGGCCATCGGGCAGGGCAGCGTGATGTCGGCCGCCCGCGCACCGTGGTTGAGCAGGAAGAGAAAGCGCCCGCCGTCGCCCTCCCGTACGGTGGCCTGCACGCCTTCGGGCAGCCCGGCCAGCACCGGCCGCACGCCCGCCGCCGCCCGTACGCCGTCCATCAGGGCCCGCATCAGGGCCGGTTCGAGCCGGGTGCCGACGTAGGTGACCGTGCCCGTGCCGTAGCCGTGGCGGGTGACGGCCGGGCTGCCCGCCAACTCGCCGTCCGCGAACCGGGCGACGGGCTCGGCGCCTTCGAGGAGGATGGCCTCCGACCACAGATCGGCCGTACCGGACGGCAGCTCCCAGGCACCCGCCGCCGCTTCCGCGCGCCCCGGCCCGCCCGGCCTCCGTACGGCCGCGACACCCCGTACGCCCACCGTCGCCCCCTCGTCCAGCGGCCAGAACTCCTCCACCCGCAGGCCCAGCAGCGACCGCAGCGGCCCCGGACAGCCGCCGGGATGCACCCGGTCGCAGGCGTCCACGACACCGGAGAAGAACGACACCAGCAGGTGCCCGCCGCCCCGTACGTACGCCGTCAGCCGCTCCGCGGCCCGCTCGGTCAGCAGGTACAGGTTCGGTACGACGACCAGCCGGTAGCCGGACAGGTCGCGGTCCGGCGGCACCACGTCGCACGCGACACCCGCCTCGAAAAGCGGCCGGTAGTGCCCCAGCGCCAGTTCCGGCAGGCGCAGCGCCGTCGACGGGTGCGAGTCCAGCTCCAAGGCCCGCCAGCTGTCCCAGTCCGTCACCAGCGCCGCCGTCGGCCGCGCCACCCGCGTCCCCGCGATCTCCGGTACGGACGCCAGCTCCCGCCCCAGCTCGGAGACCTCGCGGAAGATCCGGGTGTCCGTACCGGCGTGCGGCACCACCGCGGAGTGGAACTTCTCCGCACCGCCGCGCGACTGCCGCCACTGGAAGTACAGGACGGCATCCGCGCCCTGCGCGACGGCCTGCCAGCTCCACAGGCGCATCGCGCCCGGCGGCTTGGGGCCGTTGCGGGACCGCCAGTTGACCGCGCCGGGCGCCTGCTCCAGCAGCAGCCAGGGCTGCCCGCCGCGCGCCGACCGCATCAGGTCGAAGGTGTACGCGGCCGTCAGATGCGTACCGGGATCGAAGGGGTCCTGGTAGAAGTCCAGCGCCATCATGTCCATGTCCCGCGACCACGCGAAGGCGTCCACCGGCTTGTGGAACGGCATCAGGTTCGTGGTCACCGGCACCGAGGGGCTCAGCCGCGCCAGCACGTCCCGCTCCGCCAGGTAGCACCGGCGCAGCGCGTCATCGCTGAAGCGCAGATAGTCCAGCTGCTGGGCGGGGTTGGGGAAGGTGGGGGCCGTACGCGGCGGCAGCACCTCTTCGAAATCCGTGTACGCCTGCGACCAGAAGGCCGTCGACCACGCGTCGTTGAGGCGCTCCACGCTCCCGTACCGCGCGCGCAGCCAGTCCCGGAAGTCCGCGGCCGACACATCGCAGTAGCACTGGCGGGTGTGGCAGCCGTACTCGTTGCCGACATGCCACAGGGCCAGCGCGGGATGTCCGGCGTAGCGGGCGGCGAGCCGCTTGACGAGGCGGACCGCGTGCTCGCGGTAGACGGGGCTGGACGGACAGTAGTGCTGCCGCCCGCCCGGCCAGCGGCGCTGCCCGTCCGGGCCCTGCGGCAGGACCTCCGGGTGCGCGCGGGTGAGCCACGGCGGCGGGGAGGCGGTCATGGTGGCCAGGCACACGCGCACGCCGGCGCCGCCGAGGCCGTCCATGACCCGGTCGAACCAGTCGAAGTCGTACGCGCCGGGCCGGGGCTCGGCCCGCGCCCACGAGAAGATCCCGGCGGTCACCAGCGTGACGTGCGCCTGCTTCATCAGACGCAGATCCGCCTCCCACACCTCCTCGGGCCACTGCTCGGGGTTGTAGTCCGCACCGAAATGGATGCCCATCGGGTCTCCCGGATCGCGACGTGTACCGGCACGAGCTGCGGGCGGCGGGCACACGGGGCACGGCCGCCCGTACGCCATGATTCCCGCCCGCGGGCGCCGCCGGGCGCACAACCGGCCGCCTCAGGACGAGTTCTTGCGCACGCTCCAGCCGCCGTCCACGACCAGCTCCGTCCCCGTCACGAACGACGCGTCGTCGGAGAGCAGGAACGCGACGGCCGCCGCCACCTCCTCCGGGCGCCCGAGCCGCCCGGCCGCCGTCTCCGCCGCGCTGGCCCGCCGGTCCGCCTCGCCGACGTCGTCCCACGCGGCGGTCAGCACGGGGCCCGGCAGGACGCAGTTCACCCGTACCTCCGGCCCGTACTCGACCGCCAGCTGGCGCGTCAGCCCGGTCAGCCCCGCCTTGGACGCGGCGTAGGCGGGACGGCCCGGCAGTCCGAAGCGGGCCTGCACCGACGAGGTGAGCACGACCGCGCCGCGCCGCTCCCGCAGATCCGGCAGGACGGCCCGCACACCCAGGAAAGCGCCGGTCAGGTTGACCGCCAGCTGCCGGTCCCAGTCCGCCGGGGCGGTCAGGTCGGCGGGCGCGTGCGACCCCTGCAGGGCGGCGTTGCCGACCAGCGCGTCCACCGGGCCGTACCGCTGGCGCGCGGCCCGTACGGCGCGCTGCCAGTGCTCCTCGCGCGCCACGTCGCAGCGTTCGTAGGAGGCCCGGCCGCCCGCGGCGCGGATGCGGCGGGCGGTGCGCTCGCCCAGCTCGTCGTCGATGTCCAGGAGCAGCACCTGCGCGCCCTCGGTGGCCAGCCGGTCGGCGGTGGCGGCGCCGATCCCGGCGGCGGCGCCGGTCACCAGGACCGTACGCCCGGGGAAGCGCGCGCCGTCCGGCGCTCCGGAGGGCCGCCGGTGGCCGTGCCGTCCGTACGGGTCCTGCTGCTCGCGGTGTCCCGGCCGGCTCTCACGCCCGTGCCGCCCCTCGTGTCCCTGCCGTCCCTCGTGCCCTTGCTGGCCCCGCGGGCCGTGCTGGCTCATGGCGGCGATCCAAGCCCACCGGGCGGGGGTCGGGCAAGGGGACGTGGCGGTCCTGGCGCGGCCCCGTGGGATCAGCCCGGCGTGTTGTCGAAGGGGGCCGTCAACTGGCGCAGCAGCCGGGCCAGTTCGCCGCGCTGCTGGTGCGACAGCTCGGCCAGGATCGCGCGCTCCTGGGTGAGCAGCCCGGCCAGCGACTCGTCCGCCGCCTCGCGCCCCTCCGGCGTCAGCCGCACCAGCACCCCGCGCCGGTCGCTGGGGTCGGGCAGCCGCTCGACCAGGCCCTTCTTCGCGAGCCTGTCGATGCGGTTGGTCATCGTGCCGGAGGTGACCAGGGTCTGCGTCAGGAGCGCGCCGGGGGAGAGCTGATACGGCGCCCCCGCGCGGCGCAGCGCGGTGAGCACGTCGAATTCCCAGGGCTCCAGGCCCACCTCGGAGAAGGCGAGGCGGCGGGCGCGGTCGAGGTGTCTGGCCAGCCTGCTGATGCGGCTGAGGACCTCAAGCGGTTCCACGTCGAGGTCCGGGCGCTCCCGGCGCCATGCTGCGACCAGTCGGTCGACCTCGTCCTCCATGGAGATCAGTGTAGTTGGTCTGTCGATGTGAAGTCTCTTGACGTCAAGATATATTTGCGTGGACTATTGGGCATCGTCGGCGAGGGCTCACGCTGTGCCCGCGTGGCCTGGACCAACCCTGTATCCGCTGAAGGGGTTCGAACATGCACGTCGCACCAACCTGGGATCCACAGCAGTACCTGCGCCACGCCGGACACCGCACGCGCCCGTTCCACGATCTGCTCGCCCGCATACCCGAGCTGCCCAACCGGAACCGCCCCGCCCGCATCGCCGACCTCGGCTGCGGCCCCGGCAACGTCACCGTCCAGCTCGCCGACCGCTGGCCCGACGCGCACATCACCGGCCTGGACAGCTCGGCGGAGATGCTCAAGGAGGCCGAGACCTACGCGGGCCCCACCCCCGGCGGCGGCCACCTCGACTTCGGGCCCGCCGACGCCACCCGCTGGCGCCCCGAGGAGCCGTTCGACCTGATCGTCTCCAACGCCGCGCTGCAATGGGTCCCCAACCACCCCGACTCCCTGCCCGCCTGGATCGACGGCCTCACCCCCGGCGGCACCCTCGCCTTCCAGGTCCCCGGCAACTTCACCGCGCCCAGCCACGCGCTGCTCGGCGAGCTGTGCGACGAACCCCAGTGGCGCGCCCGCCTCGCCGGCCACGGCCGCCGCTTCGTACACATCCTCGACCCCGCCGGCTACCTGGAACGCCTCACCGCGCTCGGCTGCGCCGTCGACGCCTGGGAGACGACCTACGTCCAGCTCCTCCAGGGCGAGGACCCGGTCCTGGACTGGGTCAAGGGCACCGCCCTGCGGCCCGTGCTGACCGCTCTGGAGGACGACCCGGCCGCCCGCGACGAATTCCTGTCCCAGTACCGCGACCTGCTCCGCAAGTCCTATCCACCCGGTCCGCACGGCACGGTCTTCCCGTTCCGGCGCATCTTCGTGGTGGCCCACAAGGAGCGATGACCCCTGAGGTGAGCCCATGATCACCGGCCTCGACCACGTCCAGCTCGCCGCCCCGCCGGGCAGCGAAGCCGCTCTGCGCGCGTTCTACGGGGGTGTGCTCGGGCTTCGGGAGATTCCGAAGCCGCCGTCGCTCACCGAACGTGGGGGATGTTGGTTCGAGGCCGGTGAGGGGCAGCTCCATCTGGGAATCGATCCCGATTTCCACCCTGCCCGCAAGGCCCACCCGGCCCTGCGCGTCGCCGGCCTCCGCGCGTACGCCCAGCGCCTCGCCGGCCAGGGGGTGCAGGTGAGCTGGAACGACGATCTTCCGGGCCACGACCGGTTCTACGCGTACGACCCGGTCGGCAACCGCCTGGAGTTCCTGGAGCGGCGCGGCGGCGGGTGACCGGGCCCTGGCCGGGCCGGTTCGGACCGGTTCAGGACCGGCGGTGGCCTATCAGCCGCGGCTTCGGCTCCAGGCCGTCCAGCCCGTGCCAGGCCAGATTGACCAGGTGGGCGGCCACCTCCGGCTTCTTCGGCTTACGGGCGTCCAGCCACCACTGGCCGGTCAGCGCGACCATGCCGACCAGGGCCTGCGCGTACAGCGGGGCCAGTTTCGGATCGAAGCCGCGCGCCTTGAACTCCAGGCCCAGGATGTCCTCGACCTGGGTGGCGATATCGCTGATCAGCGACGCGAAGGTGCCCGTGGACTGGGCGACGGGGGAGTCGCGGACCAGGATGCGGAAACCGTCCGTGTACGTCTCGATGTAGTCGAGCAGCGCGAACGCGGCCTGTTCGAGGAGCTCGCGGGGGTGTCCCGCGGTCAGCGCGCCGGTGACCATGTCCAGCAGCTGGCGCATCTCGCGGTCCACCACGACCGCGTACAGGCCCTCCTTGCCGCCGAAGTGCTCGTAGACGACCGGCTTGGAGACACCGGCCTTCGCCGCGATCTCCTCGACCGAGGTGCCCTCGAAGCCGCGCTCCGCGAAGAGGGTGCGACCGATGTCGAGCAGCTGCTCACGGCGCTCGGCGCCCGTCATCCGCACCCTGCGGGCACGCCGGGTGCCCGCGCCGGAGGGGGCCTTGCCCTGTTTGTCGTTCACGCTGCTGCCGTCGATCGCCACCCGTCCATCATGCCTTCCCCGGCCACCGCCCCCCGGCCGCCCCGCTCGCGGCCCCGTCCAGGCGCTTGGCGTCGAGACGGGAGGCGTTCGGCCAGCGCACGTCGTACGCCCAGCCGGCCTTCTCGAACCAGCGGATCAGCCGGGCGCTGGAATCCAGCTGTCCCCGCAGCACGCCGTGCCGCGCGCACGTCGGGTCGGCGTGGTGCAGGTTGTGCCAGGACTCGCCGCACGAGAGCACCGCCAGCCACCAGACGTTGCCGGACCGGTCGCGGGACTTGAAGGGCCGCTTGCCGACCGCGTGGCAGATGGAGTTGATCGACCAGGTGACGTGGTGGAGCAGCGCGACGCGCACCAGGGAGCCCCAGAAGAACGCGGTGAGCGCGCCCTGCCAGGACAGCGTGACCAGGCCGCCGATCACGGGCGGGGCGAGCAGCGAGACGACCGTCCACAGGACGAACTGGCGGGAGACGCGGCGGATCGCGTCGTCCTTGATCAGGTCCGGCGCGTACTTGTGCTGCGGGGTCTGCTCCTCGTCGAACATCCACCCGACGTGCGCCCACCACAGGCCCTTCATGAGCGCCGGCACCGTCTCGCCGAACCGCCAGGGCGAGTGCGGGTCACCCTCCGCGTCGGAGAACTTGTGGTGCTTGCGGTGGTCCGCCACCCAGCGCACCAGCGGCCCCTCCACCGCCATCGACCCCATGATCGCGAGCGCGATGCGCAGCGGGCGCTTCGCCTTGAAGGCGCCGTGGGTGAAGTACCGGTGGAAGCCGATCGTGATGCCGTGGCAGCCGATGAAGTACATCGCCGCCAGCAGCGCCAGATCGAGCCAGCTCACCCCCCAGCCCCAGGCCAGCGGCACCGCGGCCACCAGCGCCAGGAAGGGCACGGTGATGAACAGCAGCAGGGTGATCTGTTCGACCGAGCGTTTGCTGTCGCCGCCGAGCGTCGCGGACGGCAGCGGGATTCCGGTTTCGGCTGCTTTGGGGGTTTCTTCGATGACTTCGGGGCTAGCGGTCATATGGCGTCCCTCGTCGGGGGCTCGGGGGCACGGCTACGGCTACGGGACCGTAACCTACGGTCTCGTAAGTATGGCAGTGCCCCCGGCGCGGGCAAGGGTCCGACAGGTCGGTAACGAGTGACCGAATTGCGGCAGAACACGCCAGTCGAGCGGTGCAAGTTCCGTCACATCCGGTCATTGCGCAGGTGTGAGCGCCACCCGTGGCAGGTAGGTCCCACAGAACGGACAGGGTGATCCGCCGACCGCGCGGAGACCTATCCTGGGGAACGTCGGACAGCGCGGTCCGCGACCCTCCCCGCCCACCACCGGCAGGGAGTACCCCCTGCAAGCCCGGACGTGCTCAGATCACGAAGATCACTGCAAGGAGCCGCACCTGTGAGCAGTGCCGACATCACCCCCGCCGCGAACGACGAGCGCACCGCCACCCCGGCCGCCGCCGACGCCGCCCGCGACAACGGGCCCCTGCGCGCCGACATCCGCCGCCTCGGCGACCTCCTCGGCGAGACCCTCGTCCGCCAGGAAGGCCAGGAGCTGCTCGACCTCGTCGAACAGGTGCGCGCCCTGACCCGCTCCGACGGCGAGGCCGCCGCCCGGCTCCTCGGCGACACCGACCTGGCCACCGCCGCCAAGCTGGTCCGCGCCTTCTCCACCTACTTCCACCTCGCCAACGTCACCGAGCAGGTCCACCGCGGCCGCGAACTGCGCGCCAGGCGCGCCGCCGAAGGCGGCATCCTCGCCCGCACCGCCGACATGCTCAAGGACGCCGACCCCGAGCACCTGCGCGCCACCGCCGCCAACCTTGGCGTCCGCCCCGTCTTCACCGCCCACCCCACCGAGGCCGCCCGCCGCTCCGTCCTCACCAAGCTCCGCAAGGTCGCCGAACTCCTCGACCGCACGGACGCCACCGAACGCCGCCGCGCCGACCTCCGCCTCGCCGAGAACATCGACCTCATCTGGCAGACCGATGAACTGCGCGTCGCCCGCCCCGAGCCCACCGACGAGGCCCGCAACGCCATCTACTACCTCGACGAACTCGGCCGCGGCGCCGTCGGCGACGTCCTGGAGGACCTCGCCGCCGAACTGGAACGCGCCGGCACCGAGCTGCCCCCCGGCACCCGCCCGCTGACCTTCGGCACCTGGATCGGCGGCGACCGCGACGGCAACCCCAACGTCACCCCCCAGGTCACCTGGGACGTGCTGATCCTCCAGCACGAACACGGCATCACCGACGCCCTCGAACACATCGACGAGCTGCGCGGCGCCCTGTCCAACTCCATCCGCAACTGCGGCGCCACCGAAGAACTCCTCGCCTCCCTCCAGCAGGACCTCGACGCGCTCCCCGAGATCAGCCCCCGCTACAAGCGGCTGAACGCCGAGGAGCCCTACCGCCTCAAGGCCACCTGCATCCGCCAGAAGCTCGTCAACACCCGCGAACGCCTGGCCAACGACACCCCGCACGTCCCCGGCCGCGACTACCTCGGCACCGAGGGACTCATCGAGGACCTCACCCTCATCCAGACCTCGCTGCGCGAGCACCGCGGCGGCCTCGTCGCCGACGGCCGCCTGGAGCGCACGATCCGCACCATCTCCGCCTTCGGCCTCCAGCTCGCCACCATGGACGTCCGCGAACACGCCGACGCCCACCACCACGCCCTCGGCCAGCTCTTCGACCGCCTCGGCGAGGAATCCTGGCGCTACACCGACATGCCGCGCGACTACCGCCGCAAGCTCCTCGCCAAGGAACTGCGCTCGCGCCGCCCCCTCGCCCCCAGCCCCGCCCCCCTGGACGAGGCCGGCGCCAAGACCCTCGGCGTCTTCGAGACCATCCGCAAGGCCAAGGACACCTTCGGCCCCGAGGTCGTCGAGTCCTACATCATCTCCATGTGCCAGGGCTCCGACGACGTCTTCGCCGCCACCGTCCTGGCCCGCGAGGCCGGCCTGATCGACCTGCACGCCGGCTGGGCCAAGATCGGCATCGTGCCGCTCCTGGAGACCACCGACGAGCTGAAGATCGCCGACCAGCTCCTGGACGAAATGCTCGCCGACCCCTCCTACCGGCGCCTGGTCGCCCTGCGCGGCGACGTCCAGGAAGTCATGCTCGGCTACTCCGACTCCTCCAAGTTCGGCGGCATCACCACCAGCCAGTGGGAGATCCACCGCGCCCAGCGCCTGCTGCGCGACGTCGCCCACCGGCACGGCGTACGCCTGCGCCTCTTCCACGGCCGCGGCGGCACCGTCGGCCGCGGCGGCGGCCCCTCCCACGACGCGATCCTCGCCCAGCCCTACGGCACCCTCGAAGGCGAGATCAAGGTCACCGAACAGGGCGAGGTCATCTCCGACAAGTACCTGGTCCCCTCCCTCGCCCGGGAGAACCTGGAACTGACCGTCGCCGCCACCCTCCAGGCCTCCGCGCTGCACACCGCGCCCCGCCAGTCCGACGAGGCGCTCGCCCGCTGGGACGCCGCCATGGAGACCGTCTCCGACGCCGCCCACGGCGCCTACCGCAAGCTGGTCGAGGACCCCGACCTGCCCGCGTACTTCTTCGCGTCCACCCCCGTCGACCAGCTCGCCGACCTCCACCTCGGCTCCCGGCCCTCCCGCCGCCCCGACTCCGGCGCCGGCCTCGACGGCCTGCGCGCCATCCCGTGGGTCTTCGGCTGGACCCAGTCCCGCCAGATCGTCCCCGGCTGGTACGGCGTCGGTACGGGCCTGAAGGCCGCCCGCGAGGCCGGACTCGACGTCGTCCTCGACGAGATGCACGAGCACTGGCACTTCTTCCGCAACTTCCTGTCCAACGTCGAAATGACGCTGGCCAAGACCGACCTGCGGATCGCCCGGCACTACGTCGACACCCTCGTACCGGACGAGCTCAAGCACGTCTTCGACACGATCAAGGCCGAACACGAACTGACCGTCCAGGAAGTCCTGCGCATCACGGGCGAGAGCGAACTCCTCGACTCCAACCCCGTGCTGAAGCAGACCTTCCACATCCGCGACGCCTACCTCGACCCGATCTCCTACCTCCAGGTCTCGCTGCTCCACCGGCAGCGCGCCGCGGCGGAGCGCGGCGAAGAGGCGGACCCGGTGCTGGCACGGGCACTGCTGCTCACCGTGAACGGCGTGGCGGCGGGGCTGCGCAACACGGGCTGAACCCAGGGGCCGGCCGGGGCACACGCCCCGGCCGGCCCGTATCCATGAAGGGGCGGGCATGGACGAAGAAACCTGGCCGGCCACACAGCGGCCGTCTCGCATACGGGAAGTCCAGGCCGGACGGCTGTCCTGGACCTCCGTCGATGTGCTGGACCTGGAGGGCGGGGACGGCCGGCCGCTGCGGGACGCACTGGAAAGCTTTGGCGTGCAGGTGAACTACCTGCCCATCGGACAGCCCCGCCACTTCGTCGCCGCCCTCGACGGCAGCCGCACCGTCGCGCCGTACGTCATCCTCTGCTGCCACGGCGACGAAGGCCGCGTCCTGCTGGACGAACTCGCCCCGGAAATCGCCGCCCACCAGCCCTTCAACGGCTCCGCAGGACCCGAGGACGTACGGGCGCACCTCCGCCTGCCGGGCAGCGTCGTCATCAACAACGGCTGCGACACCGGCGACCCCCGCCTGGCCGAAGCCTTCCTCGACGCCGGAGCGAGCGCCTACATCGCACCGAGCGGCGCCCCGTTCGGCTACGCCAGCGTCTTCGCCCCGCTGTTCCTGTTCTACGAACTCACCGAACAGCGCACCCTCACCGAAGCCGTCACCCGGCTGCGCGCCCACGACGGCGAACTCGGCATGTGGGAGATGCGGCACCGGCACTGAACCCCGGCCCGCAGCCCTCACAGCGCCGCGAACGTAGCCCCCAGCAACACCGCCCCCAGCGCCCCCATCACCCACGCCGTGCGCCGCAGCTTCATGCCGCCCGCCACCACCAGCGCCGCCAGCAGCAGCGAACCCGCGAACGGCACCCACGCGTGCAGGATGCCGGCCGGGCCGGTCCGGACGGCACGGTCCGTACCGGGCTTGAGAATCACCTCGACCCGCTCACCCTCACCGGGCGCCGCCGCGGCCGCCAACGACACCCGCGCCCGGCGCCGGCCGTCACCCCCCGAAGGCAGGTACGGGCCCGAACACCGGTCGTCACGGCAGTCCGCCACCGTCATCGTGCCGTGCTCGCGCCCCTTCACGAACATCGCGTACTGCGCCGTGTGCCACGACGTCCACACGCCCGCCACCAGCAGCAACAGCGCCAGCACCGCCATCAGCCCGGTACGCGCGACCAACAGCAGCCCGTAGGCGCTCTCCCCCAGCCGACGGGAACGGCTGCGCTTCTTGGCCGTACGGCCGGTACGGGTGCGCGTCTTGGTACTCGGACTGCTCTTGGGCATGGCGGCGATCCTTGGGCATATGACTGTCCGCGGTCAACCTCGGACGGCGCACCGCACGGACCGCGCCACCCCGCCGTCACGAGTTGTACGCGCTCTGCGCCCGCTCCAGACCGTCCACGATCAGCGCCTCCACCGCGTCCGCCGCCCGGTCCACGAAATAGTCCAGCTCTTTGCGCTCCGCGCCGGAGAAGTCCTTCAGCACGAAATCCGCCACCTGCATACGGCCCGGCGGACGCCCGATACCGAACCGCACCCGGTGATACTCCGCACCCAGCGACTTCGTGATCGACTTCAGACCGTTGTGGCCGTTGTCACCGCCGCCCAGCTTCAGCCGCAGCGCCCCGTAATCGATGTCCAGCTCGTCGTGCACCGCGACGATGTTGCCGACCGGCACCTTGTAGAAGTCCCGCAGCGCCGTCACCGGACCACCCGACAGGTTCATGTACGTCATCGGCTTGGCGATCACCACCCGGCGGCTGCCCGGCCCCGGCGGACCGATCCGGCCCTCCACGACCTGCGCCCGCGCCTTGTGCGCCTTGAACCGCCCGCGCATCCGCTCCGCCAGCAGATCCGCCACCATGAACCCCACGTTGTGGCGGTTGGCCGCGTACTCCGGGCCCGGGTTGCCCAGCCCCGCGACCAGCCAGGGACCCTCAGCGTCCGTCGTCATCCTCATGTCTCCTTGCAGCAACCGGACCGGCCGGACCGGCCGATCCCCGGCCGGCCCCGTGAAACGGCTCGACCGCCGCCCCGCACGCACGGTGCGGAGCGGCGGTCGAGACGGTAACCCGAGTTACGGAAGCGATCAGCCCTCGGCGGACTCGTCGCCCTCGGCCTCCGCCGGCGCCTCGGCCTGCGCCGCGACGACCTGCAGCAGCACGGTCTCCTCGTCGATCGCCAGCGTCGAACCCGACGGCAGCGTGACGTCCTTGGCGTGCACCGAGTCACCGGCGTCCAGGCCCGCGACGGAGACGGTCACCGACTCCGGGATGTGGGTGGCCTCGGCCTCCAGCGGCAGGGTGTTCAGCAGGTGCTCCAGCAGGTTGGCACCCGGCGCCAGGTCGCCCTCGGTGTGGATCGGCACCTCGACGGTGACCTTCTCGCCCTTGCGCACGGCCAGGAAGTCCACGTGCACCAGGAAGCCACGGATGGCCTCACGCTGCACGGCCTTCGGGATGACCAGCATGCTCTCGCCGTCCATCTCCAGACGGATCAGCGCGTTCGGGGTCTTCAGGGCCATCATCAGCGCGTGGTTGTGGATGGCGACGTGCTTCGGGGCGTCACCGTGACCGTAGATCACGCCGGGAACCATGTTCTCGCGGCGGGAACGGCGGGCGGCACCCTTACCGAAGTCGGTACGGATCTTGGCGTCGAGCTTGACCTCGGCCATGTGGCACTCCTCGTAGTCGGCACGGTCGGACAACGACCGGACGGATCTGTGGGGCGTCACCCGGCCCACGACAGACCTGCTACGAAGAGCGCGTCGATAACGGACCGCCGCACCACAGAAAAGTGCGGCCTCCCTCGCCGAGCAACTCCATGAGTCTACCCGGCGGGGAGGCCGCCCCCAAAGTCGATCTCCGTGGCCCCTCGCGGGCTACGGAATCCGGCTCACTGCTCCTCGAAGAGGCTGGTCACCGAGCCGTCCTCGAACACCTCACGGATCGCCCGGGCGATCGTCGGCGCCATCGACAGCACCGTGATCTTGTCCAGCTCCAGCTCCGACGGGGTGGGCAGGGTGTTGGTGAAGACGAACTCGCTGACCTTCGAGTTCTTCAGCCGGTCCGCCGCCGGACCGGACAGGATGCCGTGGGTGGCCGTCACGATGACGTCCGCGGCGCCGTTCGCGAACAGCGCGTCCGCCGCGGCACAGATCGTGCCACCGGTGTCGATCATGTCGTCCACCAGGACGCAGACCCGGTCCTTGACGTCACCGACGACCTCGTGGACGGTGACCTGGTTCGCCACGTCCTTGTCCCGGCGCTTGTGGACGATCGCCAGCGGCGCGTCCAGCCGGTCGCACCAGCGGTCCGCGACCCGCACCCGGCCCGCGTCCGGCGAGACCACCGTCAGCTTCTCGCGGTCCACCTTCGCGCCCACGTAGTCCGCCAGGACCGGCAGCGCGAACAGGTGGTCCACCGGGCCGTCGAAGAAGCCCTGGATCTGGTCCGTGTGCAGGTCGACCGTGACGATTCGGTCCGCACCCGCGCACTTCAGCAGATCCGCGATCAGCCGCGCCGAGATCGGCTCGCGGCCGCGGTGCTTCTTGTCCTGGCGGGCGTAGCCGTAGGACGGGATGACCACGGTGATGCTGCGGGCCGAGGCCCGCTTCAGCGCATCGATCATGATCAACTGTTCCATGATCCACTTGTTGATGGGAGCCGTGTGGCTCTGCATCAAGAAGCAGTCCGCACCACGCGCCGACTCCTGGTAACGGACGTAGATCTCGCCGTTGGCGAAGTCGAACGCCTTGGTCGGGACCAGCCCGACACCCAGCTGGTGGGCGACCTCCTCAGCCAGCTCGGGGTGGGCGCGGCCGGAGAAGAGCATCAGCTTCTTCTCGCCGGTCGTCTTGATCCCGGTCACAGCAAATCTCCTCGAATCCTGTTTGCGTGCACTTATCACGGTACGCCCCGCACGGCGCACCCGAGCACGATCACTGCTCGCCGTCGGACTCCTGGCCAGCAGCAGACGCAGCCTGCGCGGCGGCGCTTCCGGGACGCTTACGGGCGACCCAACCCTCGATATTCCGCTGCTGGCCGCGCGCGACCGCCAGCGAACCCGGGGGCACATCCTTGGTGATCACCGAGCCGGCAGCGGTGTACGCGCCGTCCCCGACCGTGACAGGAGCCACAAACATGT
Source organism: Streptomyces rimosus (assembly GCF_008704655.1). Lineage (NCBI taxonomy): Bacteria > Bacillati > Actinomycetota > Actinomycetes > Kitasatosporales > Streptomycetaceae > Streptomyces > Streptomyces rimosus. The sequence goes on from NZ_CP023688.1 coordinate 5,604,969, forward strand.
TGTCCGAGCCGGTCTTGCAGTGCGACCCGACCGTCGTGTGGTGCTTCGACTCACCGTCGTAGTTCACGAAGACACTCGCCGCGCCGATATTGGTGAACTCACCGATCGTGGCGTCACCCACATACGACAGATGCGGCACCTTCGTGCCCTCACCGATCGTCGCGTTCTTCATCTCCACATACGTACCGGCCTTCGCCTTCGGGCCCAGATCCGTACCCGGACGCAGATACGCGTACGGACCCACACTCGCCCCCGGACCGACCTTCGCACCGTCCGCGACCGTGAACGACACCGACGCGCCCTCACCGACCGACGTGTCCTTCAGCCGCGAATCCGGACCCACCTCGGCGTGCGCCGCCACATGCGTCGCACCCAGCAACTGCGTACCCGGGTGCACCGTGGCGTCCGCCTCGAACGTCACCGACACATCCACCCACGTCGTCGCCGGATCCACGACCGTCACACCGTCCAGCATCGCCCGGTGCAACAGCCGCTCGTTCAGCAGCCGGCGCGCCTCCGCCAGCTGCACACGGTTGTTGATGCCCAGGATCTCCCGGTGATCATCCGCCACCGCGGCGCCCACCCGGTGCCCGGCCTCCCGCAGAATCCCCAGCACATCGGTGAGGTACTCCTCACCCTGGCTGTTGTCCGTACGCACCTTCCCCAGCGCGTCCGTCAGCAGCTGCGCGTCGAACGCGAACACCCCGGAGTTGATCTCCCGGATCGCGCGCTGCGCGTCCGTCGCGTCCTTGTGCTCCACGATCTCGGTGACCGCGCCGGTGTTCTCGTCCCGCACGATCCGGCCGTACCCCGTCGAGTCCGGCACCTCGGCCGACAGCACCGTGACGGCGTTGCCGTCCGCGGCATGGGTGTCACCGAGCTTCTTGAGGGTCTCGCCGGTCAGCAGCGGAGTGTCGCCGCACACGACGATCACGGTGCCGTCGAGGGTGACACCGCTGTTGCCCAGCTCCTCCAGACCCATGCGGACGGCATGGCCGGTGCCGTTCTGCTCGTGCTGCACCGCGGTGCGCACATCCGGGTCGATCTCGGCGAGATGCCCGCCGACCTGCTCACGGGCGTGACCGACGACCACGACGAGGTGCTCGGGGTCCAGCTCTCGGGAGGCGGCGACGACATGCCCCACGAGGGAGCGTCCGCAGATCGCGTGCAGAACCTTGGGGGTCGACGACTTCATGCGGGTGCCCTCACCCGCTGCGAGAACGACGACGGCGGCCGGGCGGTTGGCGCTCACGGGATGCCCTTCGGCTTCTTCGGGTGGTGGACACCCGAAGGATACCGGTGCGGTTTGCGGGCGAAACGCGGGCGGGTCCCGACCGGAGGTCGGGACCCGAACTTGGCATGGCTCCCGGGGGAGGACTCGAACCCCCATCTGCTGAACCAAAATCAGCGGTCTTGCCCTTAGACGACCCGGGATCACCGTTATGTCCGGTTCGCCTCCTGGCTGCCGCGGACGCCCCCTACTATGCCGTACCACCAGCCTTCGATGCGACGGTAGAGGTCGGCACTTTGGCGAACTCGGACCACGAGGCAGCCGTGGTAGCTCTCGCCCACGTTCTTGCGGACGGTCTTCGGATTGTGCTTCTTCAGCGTCGTCCTGGCGAAGGTGGCGACATCCACACCGACGAGATCCGCCCAGTATTGCTCGGCCCTGCCGACGTCGGCCGACTCGTGGATGTGGACGCGGAACTGCAGCCGCTCCGGCGCGACGTCGACCAGTGCGAGCCACGCGAGGAAGAGCCGGATCATGTTGGGATCGCTGTTCGTGAAAGTGACGCGTTCCTGGGGGCTGTGTGGCTTGCTCTTGGTGCCTTCGGACCAGTAGAGCGACACCCCGGCCACGTGGAGTTCGCGATCGCTCAGGCCCGCCATCTCGTCGGCCGCAGCGCGCTTCGTCCGCTGCCGCTCCTCCTCACGGCGGAGCAGCGTCGTCTCCCAGCCGCGCTTCGCGATGGCGGACGCCTGCTCGCTGCTGCGCCTCGGGGGCCTGGGCATGTCCCGGACCCACAGGGAGATGGAGCTCTTCGAGCAGCCCAGCTCGACTTGGATCGCGTCGTACGTCATCCCCCGCCCCCGCAGCTCTCGCGCCCGCGCCCGAAGGTCATCCTTCGCGTTCGGGCGGCGGGTCCAGTCCGGTGGGGGTTCGCCCTGGAGGAGGCGGTTGAGGATGTCGTTGTTGTGGATGTGGAGGCGGTCGCGGATCTGGCGGCGGCTCAAACCGTCGCGGCGGAGGGTGACGGCCTGGTCGCGCAGGGACTCGAAGTCCGCTTGTGTGTGGCGGTGCATGCGCTCAGCTTCGAGCCGGGCGCTGTACAAAGCTGTCGAAAATGTGGGCGATTCAACAGTTCGAGGGAATGCGAGCCGGTACCCGTCCGTAACGGTGCACTCGCGTGCAGAGCGCTCGACGGAAAAACGCGTGCGGGCGCCCGTAGGCTGGTCGGTATGACCGCAACGGGGGCAATCGAAGCAACGGGTGCCAGGGACGCGCCCGCCGGGCCGTGGTGGTGGCCACGGCGGCGGAGCGCCGTGCTGGACGTGTCGCTGGCCGTCGTCTCGACGCTGGAGACCGTGGTCGAGGGCTTGGACTTCGCCGGGGACGCCGGGCTGCCGTCGTGGACCGGGCTGCTGCTGGGCCTGGTCGTGGGCCCGGTGCTGCTGCTGCGCCGCCGCTGGCCGGTGGCGGTGGTGCTGGTCTCGATCGCGGTGACGCCGACGCAGATGGGCGCGCTGCTGAGCATCGTGGGCCTGTATTCGCTGGCGGTCTCGGACGTGCCGCGCCGGGCGCTCGGGCTGCTGGCCGGGATGTCGGTGATCGGGACGCTGGTCAGCAGCTTCTTCTCGCTCCGGCAGGACCTGCTCAACGAGCCCGGGTTCCGGCCGCCGACGTGGTTCATGCTGGTGATGGCGGTCGCGGTGGGGTTGATCGTGACGGCGCCGCCGGTGCTGTGGGGCCTGTATGTGGGTGCCCGGCGCCGCCTGGTGGAGAGCCTGCGGGAGCGGGCGGACGGGCTGGAGCGGGAACTGTCGCTGCTGGCCGACCGTGCGGAGGAGCGGGCGGAGTGGGCCCGTAACGAGGAGCGGACCCGGATCGCGCGGGAGATGCATGACGTGGTGGCGCACCGGGTGAGCCTGATGGTGGTGCACGCGGCGGCGTTGCAGGCGGTGGCGCTGAAGGATCCGGAGAAGGCGTCGCGGAACGCGGGCCTGGTGGGGGACATGGGCCGGCAGGCGTTGACCGAGCTGCGGGAGATGCTGGGCGTACTGCGGAACGGGGAGGGGGCGTCGGGCCGGTCGTCGGCGCCGGTGTCGGGTGAGCCGGAGCGGCTGGTGGCGGTTGCGTCCAAGGTGAAGGCGAACGCGGAGGCCGGGGAAGCGGCCTCGGGTGCGGACGCGCGGGCGGCGGGGCCGGTGGGGTCCGGTGGCGTGCGAGGTGCCGGGCCGCGGTCCGGAGCGCGGGTGGCGGAGGCCGGTGCCGGTGACCGGGCGCGGGGCGGTGCCGCGGTGGTGACGGCGGAGCCGGAGGGTGGCGAGGGGCCGTCGCTGGCGGAGCTGGGTGATCTGGTGGGGCAGTCGCGGGCGGCCGGGATGGCGGTGGAGCTGTCGGTGGACGGCGCGGCCGTGGAGAGCGGTTATCCGTCGGGGGTGGAGCAGACGGTGTACCGGGTGGTGCAGGAGGCGCTGACGAACGTGCACAAGCACGCGCCGGGCGCCCGGGCCCGGGTTCGGCTGGCGTATCGCGAGGGTGAGGTCGCCGTACAGGTGGAGAACGGCCCGTCGGCGGGCGGCGCGGTGGATGTCGGGCTGCCGAGCGGCGGTAACGGCCTGGTCGGCATGCGGGAGCGGGTGACCGGGCTGGGCGGGGTGTTCGTGTCGGGGCCGACGGAGGCGGGCGGCTTCCGGGTGTCGGCGGTGCTGCCGGGGCGGCAGGTGGAGGGGTGAGGGGGCTGAGGCGGCTCCGTTTCGTACGGGTCCCGTAGCCGCAGGAGCGGGTCCGGGGCCAGGAGCAGATCCAGGCTCGGCCCCGCCCCCTCAGTGCTCCTCTTCTCCCGTCCCTGAGCCGGAGTCCGCCCCCGCCGCGCTCAGCCGTACCGGCCGGACGCCCAGGACGAGGGTGTTCAGGGCCTGGTCGATGTCCGGGCCGAGGTACCAGTCGCCGGTGTGGTCGAGGCTGTAGACGCGGCCTTCGGCGTCGATGGCGAGGACGGCCTGGCCGCCGGCTTCCTGGCCGAGCGGGGCGACGTCCGTCTCCAGGGCGCGGCCGAGGTCGCCGAGGGTGCGGGCGAGGTGGAGGCCGTGCAGCGGGTCGAGGGTGAAGGGGGTGGGGGCGATGTGGCGGCCGGGCCCGGTGGGGTTGATGTCCAGGCCGCCGAACTCGGCCCACGCCTCGACGGCGGCGGGGAAGACGGTGTGCCGGTGTCCGGCGGGGGAGGTGTGGGTGCGCAGGGCGTCGGCCCAGTGTTCGGCCTGCTGCATGTCCCAGCGGCCGGGGCGCCAGCCGGCGTCCTGGAGGGCCGCGTCGACGGCGACGGGGAAGCGGGTGGCCGCGCTGCGGGAGTGGTCGTAGATCGGTGCGACGGGTGCCGCGGAGTCCGCGGACGGTGCGGTGGGGGGCATGGTGCTAATCAGCTCCCTGCGTGCGTGCCGATGGGCATGACGCCGAAGAAGGCGAGGAGGGCGTCGCAGGAGCGACAGGGGGGAGCGTAGCTGCCGTGCAGGGGGTCGCCGTCCTCGCGGATGTGCCGGGCGGTGAGTTTGGAGTGTTTCAGGGAGCGGCGGGCCTCGCCGTTGGTGAGGGGTTTGCGGGAGGCGCGTTTGCCGCGGTTGGCCTCGACGGCGGTCAGGTGGCGGCTCAGCAGGACGGCTTCGGGGCAGCGCCCGGTGAAGCGTTCGCGCTGGGCGGTGGCGAGCGTGTCGAGGAAGTCCTGCACGAGGTGGTGGAGCACGGGGGGCTGTTCGGCCTTGCTCGCGGTGCAGGTGAGGGTGCGTCCGCGTACGGACAGTGCGGCGCCGACGGTGGGGAGGATGCCGTCGCGGCGGTGGCGGAGGGCAGGCGGACGGTCGTCGTCGGCGGTGCCGCTCCAGCCGACGCGGGGGTCTCCCGTGGCGGCGGTCTTCTGGTGTGCCGTGGTGCGCATGGTCAGTGCTTTTCCCTCCCCGAATCCCCGGGACGCCGGAGGTCCCCCGCAAGGGTAGGGGGAGATCAGCCTGCCAAATGCCCCGGGTCTTGGGGAAGTCGGATGGGCTGTCGGTGATGTCACGGTTGTGTCCACGTCCGGTCGCGTTACGGGCACCGGTACGGGGGCGGGCGGCGGGTGGGTGCGCGGTGGGGGTGTGCGGTGGGGGTGTGCGGTGAAGTGTGCGGTCGGCGGCGGGTGTTGGGTGCGGGGCCGCGGGTGCCGGGCCGGCGTGCGCGGGAGAGTCTGTCGCGGCACGGCATAGGCTGTGCCCAGTAGCCGGAATCAGCCAGGGAGCACCGCCATGACGTCAGGTCGGCACGGGCTGGGGGCACCTCCCGGCCCTCAGGCCGCGGGCCACGCCGCACCACCGAACTCGGCCTATGCCGGGCAGGTCGTGCACTTCCCGGATCCGGTGCGGGCCGCCCGGTATCCGCGGGGTGTGCCGGTGGACGGGCGCGGGTTCCCGGACTTCTCGTCGTACGCGCGGGCGGCCGCGGAGATCGCGGAGCCGCCGGAGGGTTTCGGCGTGGACGAGCTGCGGCTGACGGACTATGTGTCGGCGAATGTGGCGCTGCACGCCGAGGGGCACGAGCTGTGGGAGGACGTGGCGCCGGTGGCGACGCCGCACGGCTGGACGTGGCACCACGTGGCGGGTACGCGGCGGATGGAGCTGGTGCCGGTCGATGTGAAGGCGCTGCTGCGGCATCACGGGGGGCTGGCGACGGCGTCGGTGGATCACGGCAGGCGCGGTACGCGGCCGTTGCAGGACACCCGGCCGGTGCACTTCGGGCTGCCGCACCGGGAGCTGTCGGTGGCGGAGGAGCAGGTGCAGCAGGCCGAGGAGTCGCTCGGGTACCGGCTGCCGGGTGCGTACCGGGCGTTCCTGAAGGCGGCGGGCGGCTGTGCGCCGGTGGGTGTGGGGCTGCACGCGGATCTGGGGCTGCTGGTGGACCAGCCGTTCTTCACGGTGCGGGACGAGGCCGCGATGAACGATCTGGTGTACGTCAACAAGTGTCTGCGCGATCACTTCACCAAGGACTTTCTGGGTGTGGGGTTCGTGCAGGGTGGGGTGATCGCGGTGAAGGTGCGGGGGGACGCGCCGGGTTCGGTGTGGTTCTGCGCGTACGACGACGCGCGGGACCGGGACGGCTGGCCGGTGCAGGAGCGGACGGAGCGGCTGCTGTTGCCGTGCGGGTCGGATTTCGACGATTTCCTCCAGCAGTTGGCGGGCAGTCCGCCGGAGCTGGAGACGGTGGCGAACCTGATGGTGGACGGCGGCTTCGCGCGTGCCGTTCCGGTGGAGGGGTGAGGCGCGGTGGTGACGTTCGCGCAGGCGCAGGAGCGCGCGGAGCGCTGGGTCAACGGTGACGTGCCGGGTCCGTTCCAGCGTGAGGTACGGGTGCGGGAGTTCGAGCTGGGGTTCGTGGCCTGGGCTGAGGACCGCGAGGGTGGTCCGAGGACGGATGGGGGCCGGGCCCGGCTGGTGATCGCTCGGGACAGCGGGGAGACGACGCTGTGGCCGGGGCTGCCGGTGGGTGAGGTGATCCGGCGGTACGAGGAGGAGTACGGCGCGGTGGCGGACGCCGTCCCGGCGGAGTCGCCGCCGCAGCGCATCGACCTGGAGGCGACGTCGTTTCTGCTGACGCCGCCGGAGTGGCTTCAGGAGGCCGCGGACCAGATCGGGCTGGCGGACCGGCGGTCGGGGCAGACGGCTGGGGGAGCGTCCGGGGTGTCGGGGGCTGCCTCGGTACGAGCCGAGCAGCCTGTACGGGACGAGCCGCCCGTATGGAACGAGCAGCCCATACAGGGCGAGCTGCCCGTGCGGGACCGGGTCCCGGACGGGGCCACTCCTTGGTCCGGTACGGACGTCCGGGCCGACGAGGGCGGTGACGACCGTTCGGTGGGGCTGCCGGAGACCGTCTTCGCGCCGCCGCTGGCCGGGTTCGACGAGCAGGACACGCCGCCGCCGAGCACGCGCCCCGAGGCGAAGACCGAACTGATCGCGGGCGGCAGCCAGTTGCCGCGGACGATGCTGGCTCCGGCGGTCGAGGAGCCGGGGACCGGCGGGCCGGCGTCGCCGCCGATGCCGTCGTCGCCGCCTCCCGCGCCGCCCGGCCCGCCCGCCGGGCCGATGCCGCCTGCCGATGCGGCCGGGCTGGCCGATCTGCCGCCGCCGTCCGGATCGCCGATCGCCGATGTGCCGCCGCCACCTGCGTATGCGGGCCCCGGCGGTGGGGCCGGTGCGCCGGGCGGTTCCGAGGGGCCGGGTGTGCCGCCTCCGCCGCCGTCCGGGCCGCCGGTCGGCGGGGTGCATGCCGCGGCGACGATGCTGGCCGACGGTTCGGCGCTGCCGGGGAACGCCGGTGGTCCGCCGCCGCCTCCCGGTGTGCCCGGCGCCCGTGACGAGGGCCGTGACCGTACGGACGCGGCGGCGCCGGGCGCCGAGGGCGGTGCCAAGGGTGCCGCCGCGCAGCCGCCTGCCGCCGCGCCCGCCGGCGGGTACATCCCGACGCAGCTCGTCTCGCAGCTGGACGCGGACGAGGTGGACCTCAGCGCGGTGGACGGCCCGGATGCGGCGTCCCCGAGGCCGGAGCCGGGCCCGCCCGCGCCGCCTTCCGGTGGTCCGGGCGGCCACGGCGCGTCCGGCGGTCCCGGCGGCGGTGTGCACGCCGCCGCGACGATGCTCGCCAGTGACGCCGTCCTCCGCCCGGAAACAGGCGGCCCCGGCGTGCCGCCGCCCTCCGCTCCGCCCTCGGCGCCTCAGGCCGCCCCGCCCGGACCGCCCGCCGCGCCCCCCGGCCCGCCGAGCGCCCCCAAGGCGTCCGGCTCGTCCGGCAAGCCGTCCGGTTCCGCTGACGCGGGCGGCCCGCCCCCGCCGCCGTCCGCTCCGCCCGGTGGCGGTGTGCACGCGGCGGCGACGATGCTCGCCGACGGCGCGGGCGGTCCGGCCGCGCCGGGCCCCGGCATGCCGCCGCCCGCCGTTCCGGGTCCGCCCGCGTCCGGCCCGGCCGTACAGCAGCCGCCGGGCCCCGGCTCGTACGGCTATCCGCAGGCGCCGTCCGGGCAGCCGACGGTGGGCCCCGGCTACATGGCCGTGCTGAGCTACCGGGCGCCGGACGGTTCGGAGCAGAAGATCGTGCGGCGTTCCGCGCCGGGTGCGCCGCATCCGGAGTGGCAGCTGCTGCACGAGCTGCGCGCCATGAACGTCCCGCCACAGCAGGTGGTGGAGCTGCACACGGAGCTGGAGTCGTGCGACCTGCCGGGCGGCTACTGCGCGCGGATGGTGCGGGAGACGTGGCCGCAGGTGCGGATCAGTCACACCGCGCCGTACGGGACGGAGCACGCGTCGCGGCAGCAGGGTATGCGTCATCTCCTGGCGCACCACGGGGAGTTGCACCAGGTGGCGGACGGTCCGGCGCGGCCGGCGCCGGTGCGGGTGCCGTTGCCGCATCCGTCGCAGGTGCAGCCGGTTCCGCCGGTGCCGCCGCAGGCGCTCGGGCAGGAGCTGGAGCAGTCCTTCGGGCCGCAGGGCGTCTTCCGTTTCGATCAGCGGGCGGTGTCCCGGCAGGGTGTGCCGGACGTGGTGGCGCAGACGCTGGTGTGGGCCGGGCTGCCGGTGGACTTCGGGCCGTTCTTCTGGGCGCAGGCGCAGCCGGGCCGTCCGGTGCCGACGCTGGCGGAGCTGGCGGCGGAGCGCGGGGTGCGTCCGGCGGCGGACGCGGGGTCGTACCTGGTGATGGGCAATGACTTCGGGCGTCAGCTGTGTGTGCAGTACGGGACGGCGCACATCGTGGCGGTGCCTCTGGAGGCGGGTCCGGGCGGTCAGCCTGCCGTGCCGCAGTTCGTGAACAGCGGGCTGCCGGAGTTCGTGCGCTGTATGGCGATGCTGGGCCGGATGTGGCGGCTGCGGTACGGGCTGACGCCGGAGCAGGCCGGGCGCTGGACGGTGGACTTCCAGGCGCAGCTGGTGGCGCTGGACGCGCCGGCGCTGGGGTCGCCGGAGTCGTGGTGGTCGGTGCTGCTCGAACAGATGTGGGACGGGCTGCTGTAGGCGCGGTTCACCCGGTGTGCCGCCGGTGGCGGCGCTCGACCTGCGGGACGGCCGGGTGACCATGATCCTCTGTATATGGGTCAGCCATCCTGGTCATCGCCGCCGTCGCCGGAGGGTACGTCGGCGCTGTACCGCGCCGGGCGGCGGGGCCGCCGGCCGCGCGGCCGGCGGCCGATGTCCTGGCCCAGGCGGATCGCGCTGGTGCTGCTGATCCTGGTGGTGCTGGTGGTGGCGGGCGGTGTGGCGCTGTACGTATGGGCGGGCGGCCAGGTGCGCCGTACGGACGCGCTCGCCGACTACTCCGGCAGACCGCCGTCCGGCAAGGGCACGAACTGGCTGCTGGTCGGCTCGGACAGCCGGCAGAGCCTGACGCCGGAGCAGCGGAAGCGGCTGCATGTGGGCAACGAGGAGGGCCTGAACACCGACACGATCATGGTGCTGCACCGTGGGGACAGCGGCCCGTATCTGGTGAGCCTGCCGCGGGACAGTTATGTGGCGGTGCCGGGCCACGGCCGCAACAAGGTCAACGTGGCGTTCGCCGAGGGCGGCCCGAAGCTGCTGACCCGTACCGTCGAGCAGGTGACGGGGCTGCGGATCGACCGGTACGCCGAGGTCGACTTCCTGGGCTTCGTGCAGGTGGTGGACGCGCTGGGCGGCGTACGGATGTGTCTGGACAAGCCGCTGAAGGACGAGAAGTCAGGGGCGGACTTCCGGGCCGGGTGCCAGGAGATGGACGGGGTGAGGGCACTGGCGTACGTACGGGCGCGTTATACGGACCCGGAGGGTGATCTGGGCCGGGTGCGGCGGCAGCGGCAGCTGATCGGCGCGCTCGGCGAAAAGATGCTCGGGGCCGGTGTGCTGCTGAATCCTTTCGCTCTGGTGCCGGCGCTGGACGCGGGGCTGTCGGCGTTGACGGTGGACCGGGCGGCCGGGGTGCCGGACCTGGCGCGTCTGGGCTGGTCGATGAAGAACATCGCGGACGGCGAGGGCGCGGCTACCACCGTTCCGGTGGCTCGTCCCGGGGTGGACCTGGGAGGTGTCGGAGATGTGGTGGAGTGGGACGAGCAGGGAGCACGGCGACTCTTTTGGGCTCTTCGCGAAGATGTCCCGATTCCGACTTCTGGCAACAATTAACGCATCCTGGAGCATTGAGAGGGGCGGAGTGTCGCGTAACGGTCGCTTCGAATCGATCCAGAAAGATGTGCGCACAAACGCGCCGCACGCCGGGAAGGGGCTTGAGGGATGAGTGCATCGGTTTCGCCTCACGGGTTCGAGATCGTACGAGGGCGTGGCTACCGTCCCGAAGACGTGGACCGGCGGGTGGAAGGGCTCTCCATCGACCGCGACTCCTGCTGGGAGCGCGCGGCCCGGCTGACGGTCCTCGCCAATGAGATGACGGCCGAGCTGGCGGAGCTGCGGGAGTACGTACGGCAGCTGCCGCCGCAGACGTACGAGTCGCTGGGCGACCAGGCGCGGCTGATACTGACGACCGCGGAGTCCGAGGCGGCGCGGCTGCGCAAGGACGCCGAGGAGGCGGCCGAGCGGGCGCGCGAGGAGGCCGAGGCGTACGAGCGGCAGATCACCGAGGCCACGGACCGGGCGGCCCAGGAGCTGCGCGACGAAGCCGAGGACTGGGCGCGGCGCCGGGTGGCGGCGGCGTGGTCCGAGGCGGACGGCATCGAGGCGGCGGCGGCCAAGGACGCCGAGCAGTGGCGGTCCGAGGCGGCGGAGGCGCTGCGCCAGATGGAGCGGCGTACGGCGCAGATGCTGCGGGAGCAGGAGGAGGAGCAGACCGAGCAGTGGGACGCGCTCGGCCGGGACCTCGCCGCGCAGGAGGCCGACCTCGAACAGCGGGTGGCGGAGCTGGAGGAGCTGGGCCGGGCCAAGGTCGCCGAGGCGGAGCGGTTCCGCGCGGAGGCCGAGGAGGCGGCGCGCCACCGCGACGAGGACGCCGAGGCGCGCGCCGCCGACCTGCTGGCGCAGGCCCGTGTCGAGGTCGAACGGATCGAGCGGGCCACGGAGCGGATACTGCGTGAGCACGCGGAGCGCCGCGAGAAGGTGCGCGAGCACATGACGCATGTGCGCAACACCCTCGCCGCGCTGACGGGCAAGGCCCCGGACGAGGACGATGCGGCCACGGAGGAGGACGCCGGGAGCGTCGAAGGCGCGGGGGCCACGTCGCATGCGAAGGGCGGCACGGTGCTGCTGGAGAAGCCCGGCGGTGCGGAGACGGACGGGACCGGGGCCGGTACGACCGAGGCCGGTACGGCCGGGGAGGCGGCGGCCGGTCCGGACGGAGCCGCTGACGAGGCGCCGTCCGACACGCGGGCGCCGGTGGACCCCGACAACGAGGACACCCTGGAGAACCAGCTGCCGCGCCCGCCCGAGCAGCAGTGATACGCGCCCTCGGGTGGACGGGGAGGGGCGCGGGCGCCGAGGGGCGCCGCATCCTTCCCCGGCGGCCGCCCTGACCGGGGGCTGTCAGCCCTTGAGGCCCTCGCCGCGCGTGTTCGGTACGGCCGTACCGGACGCCGCCTCCCCATGCACCGGGAAGCGGCGCGGTGCGAGTAGCAGCAGAATCAGGAACGCGAGGGCGGCGGCGACCGCGGCGCCGATGTAGACGTGTTCCACGGCGACGTCCACCGCGCGCCGCAGGTAGTCCGCCGCGCGGTCGGTGAGGGCGCCCGCGCGGGCCAGGGCGTGCGAGACGGAGTCCAGGTCGCCGGGCAGGCCGGGCCGGATGTCCGCGGGCGCGTCGGCCAGGCGGGCGTTGAGCGTGGCGTTGGCGACCGCGCCGAAGAGGGCGGCGCCGACGCACTGGCCGACCTGGCGGCAGAAGAGGATGGACGCGGTGGCGGTGCCGCGCTCCTCGAAGCCGACGGACGACTGCACGCCGATGATCAGCGGCAGCTGGAAGATCCCGAGGGCCGCGCCCAGCGCCAGCATGATCAGCGCGGGCTGCCAGGCGGCGCCCGGGTAGGGCAGCAGCGGGAAGGCGAGCAGGATCAGCGTGGCGGCGCCGATGCCGGTCATGGCGCAGGCCCGGATGCCGGTCCGGTTGTAGACGTGGCTGCTCAGGGCGGAGGAGACCGGCCAGCTCAGGGTCATCGCGGAGAGTACGAACCCGGCCGCGATCGGGCCCAGGCCCAGGACGGCCTGGGCGTAGGTGGGCAGGAAGACGGTCGGCGCGACCATGAGCAGGCCGACGGCGCCGAGCGCGAGGTTGACGGCCGAGATCGTACGGCGGCGCCAGACCCAGCCCGGGATGATCGGCTCGGCGGCGCGGCGTTCGATGACGACGGTGGCGGCGACGCACAGGGCGCTGCCGCCGAACAGCAGTAGCGAGGGCACGGAGAACCAGGGCCAGGCGACGCCGCCCTGGACGAGGGCGCTCAGCAGCAGGCCGCCGCTTGCGAAGATGGCGAGCGCGCCGGGCCAGTCGATACGGGGCCGCCGGTCGCGTTCGCGCGCGGGCAGCGACTCGCGGAAGTGCCGGATGACGAGCCACAGCGCCAGGGCGCCCACCGGCAGGTTGACCAGGAAGATCCACCGCCAGTCGGCGTACGCGGTGAGCAGGCCGCCGATGCCCGGCCCGGCAACGGCCGAGGTCGCCCACACGGTGGACAGCTTGGCCTGGATCCTGGGGCGCTCCTTCATCGGGTACAGGTCGGCGGCGATGGTGTGGATGGTGCCCTGGAGGGCGCCGCCGCCCAGGCCCTGGAGCACGCGGAAGGCGATCAGGGAGCCCATGTCCCAGGCGCCCGCGCACAGCAGCGAACCGACGAGGAAGACGATCACGCCGGTGACCAGGATGGGCTTGCGGCCGAAGGTGTCGGAGAGCTTGCCGTAGACGGGCAGGCTGACCGTGACGGCGAGCAGATAGCCCGAGAAGAGCCAGGAGAAGACGGCGAACCCGCCGAGGTCGGCGACGATCTGGGGGACGGCGGTGGCGATGATCGTGGAGTCGAGGGCGGCCAGCGCCATACAGAGCATGAGGGCGGCGACGATCCTGCCGCGGTGGGTGGGGGCGGGGGTGTCGACCGCGGCCGGTGCGGGGACGTGTGGCGCGCGTACGGGAACGCCGGCTCCGGACGCCGACCCGCCTGCCGCGGATCCCGGCGCGGCCGATCCGGACCCAGGCGCGCCTGCTCCGGTCCTGGGCGCACCTGCCCTGGACCCTGGCGCACCTGCCCCGGTCCGCGGTACGCCCGCTCCGGCCCCCGGCCCTTCTGCCCCGGACGGCGGCTCACCCGCCCCGGCTATCGGCGCGCCGTCCGCCGCCTGCGCCGCCGCCTCACCCGTGTCCCGCCCCGCGTGCCCCGTGGATCCCGAGTGCCCCACGCGCCCTGGCTGCCCCGCCTGCCGCGCGCCGTCCCGTCCCGTTCTGCTGCGGTTCACGTGCCCATGCCCCCTCGGCTGTTCCGTGTACGTCACACCCTTCCACGCGGACGCGGTATCCGGAACGGCGCTTCGCGACGGGGCGCGGCCCGGCGGCCGTGGCGAGTGGAACGCGGGTGTCAGTGGGGAGTCGTACGCTTGTTGAAACCCGGCCCGTCACACGTGCCGGGCTGCTCGCGTTGTTCGTCTCACCAGGACGGGAAGCCGTAGATCTCATGAGCCTGACCGGTCTGCTCGACGCCGTTGTCCAGGACCCCGCGCTCGCCGAAGCCGTGCGGGCCGCGGGCGACGGCAACCGTCCCCATGTGGATCTGGTGGGCCCGCCGGCCGCCCGTCCCTTCGCCGTCGCCGCGCTCGCCCGCCGCAGCGGCCGTACGGTCCTGGCGGTGACCGCCACCGGCCGCGAGGCCGAGGACCTGGCCGCCGCGCTGCGCTCGCTGATGCCGGCCGGCGAGGAGAACGCGGTCGTGGAGTACCCCTCCTGGGAGACGCTGCCGCACGAACGGCTCTCGCCGCGCTCGGACACGGTCGGCCGCCGTCTGGCGGTGCTGCGCCGGCTGGCCCACCCCAGCCAGGACGACCCGGCCGCGGGCCCCGTCTCGGTGGTCGTGGCGCCCATCCGTTCCGTACTCCAGCCGCAGGTCAAGGGCCTGGGCGACCTGGAGCCCGTGAGCCTGCGGTCCGGTCAGACGGCGGACCTCGAAGAGATCGTGGACGGGCTGGCGGCGGCTGCGTACGCCCGTGTGGAACTGGTCGAGAAGCGCGGCGAGTTCGCGGTGCGCGGCGGCATCCTGGACGTCTTCCCGCCGACCGAGGAACACCCCCTGCGGATCGAGTTCTGGGGCGACGACGTCGAGGAGATCCGCTATTTCAAGGTCGCCGACCAGCGGTCCCTGGAGGTGGCCGAGCACGGTCTGTGGGCGCCGCCGTGCCGGGAGCTGCTGCTGACCGCCGAGGTGCGGGCGCGCGCCGCCGACCTCGCGGAGCGGCACCCGGAGCTGGGCGAGCTGCTGGGCAAGATCTCCGAGGGGATCGCCGTCGAGGGCATGGAGTCGCTGGCCCCGGTGCTGGTCGACGAGATGGAACTGCTGCTGGACGTCCTGCCCGAGGGCAGCATGACGGTGGTGTGCGACCCGGAGCGGGTGCGTACGCGCTCCGCCGACCTGGTGGCCACCTCGCAGGAGTTCCTCCAGGCGTCGTGGGCGGCGAGTGCGGGCGGCGGGCAGGCCCCCATCGATGTCGGCGCGGCCTCCCTGTGGGGCATCGCCGACGTCCGGGACCGGGCGCGCGAACTGGGCATGATGTGGTGGACGGTGAGCCCGTTCGCCGCCGGTGAGGAGCTGGACGGGGACACCCTCAAGCTGGGGATGCACGCCCCGGAGACGTACCGCGGCGACACGCAGCGCGCGCTGGCCGACACCAAGCGCTGGGTCGCGGACGGCTGGCGTTCGGTGTTCATCACCGAGGGGCACGGCCCCGCGGCCCGTACGGTCGAAGTGCTGGGCGAGGAGGGCATCGCGGCCCGCCTCGACCCTGAGCTGGGCGAACTGTCGCCGTCCGTCGTCCATGTCTCGTGCGGTTCGATCGACACCGGTTTCGTCGACCCGGGCCTGAAGCTGGCGGTGCTGACCGAGACGGATCTCACCGGTCAGAAGGCGGCCAGCAAGGAGCTGGGCCGGATGCCGGCCCGCCGCCGCAAGACCATCGACCCGCTCACCCTCCAGGCGGGCGACTTCATCGTCCACGAACAGCACGGCGTCGGCCGCTACATCGAAATGGTGCAGCGTACGGTCCAGGGCGCCACCCGCGAATACCTGCTGGTGGAGTACGCGCCCGCCAAGCGCGGCCAGCCCGGCGACCGGCTGTACATCCCCACCGACCAGCTGGAGCAGGTCACCAAGTACGTCGGCGGCGAGGCGCCGACGCTGCACCGCCTGGGCGGCGCCGACTGGACGAAGACCAAGGCGCGCGCCAAGAAGGCCGTCAAGGAGATCGCCGCCGACCTGATCAAGCTGTACTCCGCGCGGATGGCGGCGCCCGGCCACACCTTCGGCCCGGACACCCCCTGGCAGCGCGAGCTGGAGGACGCCTTCCCGTACGCGGAGACGCCCGACCAGCTCACGACGATCGCCGAGGTCAAGGAGGACATGGAGAAGTCCGTCCCGATGGACCGGCTGATCTGCGGCGACGTCGGCTACGGCAAGACCGAGATCGCGGTGCGGGCGGCGTTCAAGGCCATCCAGGACGGCAAGCAGGTCGCGGTGCTGGTGCCCACGACGCTGCTGGTGCAGCAGCACTTCGGCACGTTCACCGAGCGGTACGGCCAGTTCCCCGTCGTCGTCAAGGCGCTGAGCCGCTTCCAGACGGACACCGAGGCCAAGGCCGTCCTCGAAGGGCTCAAGGACGGCTCGGTCGACCTGGTCATCGGCACCCACCGCCTCTTCTCCTCCGAGACCAAGTTCAAGGACCTGGGCCTGGTCATCGTCGACGAGGAGCAGCGCTTCGGCGTCGAGCACAAGGAGCAGTTGAAGAAGCTGCGCGCCAACGTGGACGTGCTGACGATGTCCGCCACGCCCATTCCCCGTACGCTCGAAATGGCGGTGACGGGCATCCGCGAGATGTCCACGATCACCACCCCGCCGGAGGAGCGGCACCCGGTCCTGACGTTCGTCGGGCCCTACGAGCAGAAGCAGATCGGCGCCGCCATCCGGCGTGAACTGCTGCGCGAAGGCCAGGTCTTCTACATCCACAACCGCGTCGAGTCCATCGACCGGGCGGCGGCCAGGCTCCGCGAGATCGTGCCGGAAGCCCGGATCCGGACCGCGCACGGCCAGATGGGCGAGGCACAGCTCGAACAGGTCGTGGTCGACTTCTGGGAGAAGAAGTTCGACGTGCTGGTCTCCACGACCATCGTGGAGTCCGGCATCGACATCTCCAACGCCAACACCCTCATCGTCGAGCGCGGCGACAACTTCGGCCTGTCCCAGCTGCACCAGTTGCGCGGCCGCGTCGGCCGCGGCCGCGAGCGCGGTTACGCGTACTTCCTCTACCCGCCGGAGAAGCCGCTCACCGAGACCGCCCACGAACGCCTGGCGACCATCGCGCAGCACACGGAGATGGGCGCGGGCATGTACGTCGCGATGAAGGACCTGGAGATCCGCGGCGCGGGCAACCTCCTCGGCGGCGAGCAGTCCGGCCACATCGCGGGCGTCGGCTTCGACCTGTACGTCCGCATGGTGGGCGAGGCCGTCGCCGACTACCGGGCGTCCCTGGAGGGCGGCGTGGAGGAGGAGCCGCCGCTGGAGGTCAAGATCGAACTGCCGGTGGACGCGCATGTCCCGCACGATTACGCCCCCGGCGAGCGGCTGCGCCTCCAGGCGTACCGCGCGATCGCCGCCGCGTCCTCGGAGGAGGACATCGCGGCGGTCCGCGAGGAACTGACCGACCGCTACGGCAAGCTGCCCGAACCGGTCGAAAACCTCCTCCTGGTCGCCGGCCTGCGCATGCTCGCCCGCTCCTGCGGCGTCACCGACATCACCCTCCAGGGCTCCAACGTCCGCTTCTCCCCCATCGACCTCCGCGAATCCCAGGAACTCCGCCTCAAGCGCCTCTACCCCCGCACCATCCTCAAACCGGCCACCCGCCAGGCCCTGGTACCGCGCCCGACCACCGGCAAGATCGGCGGCAAGCCGCTGGTGGGGCGGGAACTGCTGGCTTGGGTGGGGGAGTTCTTGACGTCGGTTCTGGGGTGAGAGCGGGCCACCCACAGGGCGCGTACGACAGCCCCCGGCGGCTCGCCCGCGAATGGAGCCGGGACCCGGGGCGCTGGGAGGACCACATCCGGGCGCTTCTGCCCGAGTTGCGTGCGGCGACGGCGAAGATCTCGTCGTCGCCGGGAGGGCGGGTTCGCTACCCGCTCGGGGCGCGCTTCCGGTACGGGATGCCCCACACCCGCGCGCAGCAGGGGGAGAACTCCGACCTCTGCCCCGACATCGCGTTCACCGTCCCCGCGCACCACTACCGCGGGTGCGGGCCGGAGGCCGCGGAAATACGGCGTAACGCGGTTTGGCCCGTCTTCCGCCCGATTCAGGCATCTTGGCGGTGACCGGTAGGAGATATCGCTCTATCGTCGGGCTTCCCCGTGCGTCTCACGGGGTTTCCGGCCATCGAGAACTGGATGTTTCCACCGTGATAAGACCCCGCCGCGCCGCCCTGTCCGCCGCCTCCCTGATCACCGCGGCCCTGGTCGCCCTCTCCGGCTGTACGCCGGACGGCGGTGCGGACAAGGGCGGTGCGGCGAGCCCGTCCGCGACGGCCTCCGCCTCGGCTTCTGTTGCGCCCTCGCCGTCCGCTTCGCCGACCGAGAGTCCGAGCCCGAGCGCCACGCCGTCGTCCGCCGCGCCCACGCCCACGCCCGAGGCCGCCGAGCCGCCGGCGCGTAAGACGCACAGGACCGGCGGAGGATCGGATTCCGGTTCCGGTGGGTCGGGCTCGGGTGGGTCCTCCTCCGGTGGCTCCGGTTCCGGTGGGGCGTCCTCCGGTGGGTCCGGGTCCGGTGCCTCGGACGGGGTGATTCTCGCGCCGTCCGGGAACCACTACCGCCGCGGCCAGTTCTGCAAGAAGGCCCACCTCGGTCTGACCACGCAGGACGCCCACGGCGCCACCCTCACCTGCGCGATGCAGAGCGGGCGTCCGCACTGGCAGTGAGCCCCGCGGCCTGAACCGTCCTCACACCACGTGGGCGGCTATCAGCCGGGCGCAGGTGGCGGGGTCGGTGTCGGTGGTGTCCACCTCGATGTCGTAGGTGACGCCGCGGTGGACCAGCTCGGCCTGGGACGCCGCCATGCCGGTGACCCGGTCGCCGCGTGCGGCCTCGCGTGCGGCGGCGGTCTCCGGGGCGCAGCGTACGCCGACCCACAGCACCGACAGGCCCTTCAGCGTGCGGCGCCAGCGTTCCTGGCCTTCGGCGCCGCCGAGGAACACCTCGTCCAGGAGGACGCCGGTGCCCGTGCGGGCGATGGCCGCGACGCCCTCCTGCCAGTCGGTCTGCAGGGCGCGGAAGACCGGCCCGACGGTGATGCTGCCGTCGGGCGCGAGGCCGAGGCCGGGTGCGGTCGCGGACGCCTCCGGCGTGACCAGCGACCGCGGCAGGGACTCGATGAAGGAGTCGACGCCGAAGGTCAGCCAGGGCCGGGGGAGGAGTTCCTGCAGTTGCCGGATGAGCGTCGAAGTGCCGGAGCTGGAGCCGCCGTTCAGGACGACGACATCGGTGCGAAGGGGTGGGGAGCCGGTGGTCATCGGGACACCGTACGCAGCCGGGGCCGGGCCTGTCCTCCGTAATTACGCGGCCGGAGCCGGCCCGCAGCGCGCGGTCAGGGGAGGCCGAAGCGCGTGGTCAGCTCCGCTCGCAGCGCGCGTTCAGGGCCGGCCCGGAGCGCGCAATCAGAGTCGCCCCATCCGCTGCAGCACCGTCACGTCACCGGCGGTGCCGACGATGCCGTAGACGGCCCGGGGGTGGCGCTTGCGGGCGTCGTCCAGGGTCTGTTCGGCCTTGCGGTCGTCGTGCTGTTCCACGGCGATGTAGTCGGGGGCGATGCCTCGGGTGTCCCCTATCCAGAAGACCCGGGCGCGGCCGGTCAGCCGGGAGATGGGCCGTATGTCGGCCTCGACCGTGGCGCCGTCGGGGATACGGTCCAGCAGGCGTTCCGCGGCCGTCGCGGCGGGCGGCTTGCGGTAGGTGGCGGTCTCGGTGAGGCGGGCCAGCGGGAGTGTGGTGGTCAGGGCGAGCGTGGCGGCCAGTACGGCGGTGGGCAGGTGGTGGGCGTACGAACGGACCCAGGGGCGCGCGGAGACCAGCGTGCGCGGCAGGGCGTCGACCAGGGCCAGGAAGACCACCGGCATCAGGACGGCGTTGTAGTGCCAGTCGACGCCCCAGTAGTGCGGCTCGTGGGAGATGAAGCGCCAGCCGAGGGTGGGCAGCGTGACCAGGAGCAGCGGGGAGCGCAGCGCGAGCAGCCCGGAGGTGGGCAGCAGGATCCACAGCAGGGTGCGTACGGCGGTGTCGAACGGGATGCGCTGGGTGGGCCCGTCACCGCCGCCGATCTTGTTCCAGTAGTCGTACGAGCCGGAGCCGTTGAAGCCGGGGATGATCACGCCGAGGGTGACGGCGGTGGCGGCCAGCCCGAAGACGACGAGCCCGACGGCGAGCGGCACGGCCTGCCGCGCGCGGACGAGGATCAGCGCGCCGATGGCGGCCGCCGTCACCCCCAGGTCCTCCTTGACCAGTACGAGCGGTGCCGCCCAGCACACCGCGGCGGTCCAGCGCCCGCGCAGCACCGCTTCGAGCGCGAAGGCGATCAGCGGTACGGCGAAGGCGATCTCGTGGAAGTCGAAGTCGACGGCCTTCTGCAGCCCCCAGGACAGCCCGTACGCCACGCCGACGGCCAGGCCGCGGCCGCGCCCGAGGAACCGGATGGCGGTCCGGGTCACCGGCACGGCGGACAGTGCGAAGAGGAACGATTGCGCGCACAGCAGGGTCAGGGCGCTGGGGAAGATGCGGTAAAGGGGGGCGAGCAGCGCCAGTACGGGGCTGAAGTGGTCGCCGAGGAGGTTGGTGCCCGGCCCCTTGAGGTCGGCGACGGGCGCCCGCAGATGCGCGTAGGCCCGTACCGCCTGCTCGAATATCCCGAGGTCCCACGAGGACGTCGCCATCGCGCGAAAGCGCAGGCCGGAGACGGCGAAGAAGACGACGAAGAGGGCCGCGGCGGTCCAGTACGGCACGGATCGCGGGGCGAACAGGGCGGCGGTACGGGTACGGAGCCGGCCGGCGGCGGGGGCGGGTCCGGCCCCGCCGCTGGCCGGGGCCGGGGGCCTGCCCGTCGCCGCGGTGGCGGTGGCCGTGTCCATGCGCGTCCTCACTCTCAACTTCCGAAAAGATATCCGAGGCCGACGAACCGGCCGGTATTGCCGCCTTATTTGAGATGGGATGTCCCTCTTGCTCCGGATACGGACTGCCGCCATGCCCCGCGAACGGAACCTGTCCCGCGTACGGACCCGGCCACGCGGCGGCGCTGTCGCCGCGGCCGGACTGGCCGCGCTGCTCGCCCTCACCGGCTGTTCGCCCGACGGCGGCAAGGGCGGCGGTACGGGGGGAGACGGCGGCGGGGAACCGGCCGCCGGGGGCACCGCGCTGCACGCCGTCGCGTCCCTCACCGTCAAAGGCCGCGCCCCCAAGACCGGTTACGCGCGCGACCGCTTCGGCACCGCCTGGGCCGACACCGACGGCAACCACTGCGGCACCCGCGACGACATCCTCAAGCGGGACCTGACCGCGGTGCGGTTCACCGACGGGCACTGCAAGGTGGCGTCCGGGAAGCTGGCCGAGGACCCGTACACCGGGCAGGCGGTGACGTACGAGCGCGGGCGCAGCAAGGTGGACATAGACCATCTCGTAGCACTGTCGGACGCGTGGCAGAAGGGCGCGCAGCAGTGGCCGGGGCGCAAGCGGGTGGCGCTCGCCAACGACCCGCTGAACCTGATCGCGGCCGACGCCTCCGCCAACCGGCAGAAGGGCGACGGCGACGCGGCGACATGGCTGCCGCCGAACAAGGCGTACCGCTGTGACTATGTCGCGCACCAGGTCGCCGTGAAGAAGAAGTACGGGCTGTGGGTGACGCAGGCGGAGAAGGACGCGATGACGGGGGTGCTCAAGGGGTGCCCGACGCTGAAGCTGCCGTCGGGCGGGGCTCCTACGGAGGCGCCGGAGCGGTTCGCGGCGAAGTAGAGGAATAGGGGAGTAGAGGAGTAGAGGAATGGGGGAGTAGAGGCGGGGGAGCAGGACGGGCCGCCGGGCCGGTTCCGCCCCCGCCGAGGTCCGGCGCACGCTGTACCGGCCCGGGCAGGTCCGCGGCCGACCCCGTACATACGGGCATACCTTCAGGAGAGAAACCGCCTTCCGGGCAACTCGTTGTGCGAATCAGTGGCCTGGATCACGCGGACTCTTTAGCATCGGCATCGATCAACGCCAGGCCAGGAAAACAGGTAGGAAAAGCCGCACCGCCGCCGCACCGTCGTTGCACCCCGCCAGGAGGCTTGATGTTCCGCCGTAGGACCGCGCTTCCCGTTTCCGCCGCCGCCGCGCTGCTGGCCGCCGCCCCCCTGCTCACCGCCTGCGGTACGGACGCGCACCCCGGCGCCGCGGCCGTCGTGGACGGGCAGCGGATCACCGTCGCGCAGCTCCAGTCGCGGGTCCAGGACGTGCGCAGCGCCCAGGAGAAGTCACCGCAGGCCGCCCAACTGGTCGAGAACACCGGCAAGCTGGGGCCCGCCACCCTTAACGGCATGATCTTCGACCGGGTGCTGGAGCGGAACGCGAAGGACGCCGGGGTCACGGTCTCGCGCAGCGACGTGCAGAAGTGGCGCGCGGCGGCCGAGCGCAGCGCGGGCGGCGCGGAGCGGCTGAAGCAGATGTGGCTCCAGCAGGCCATCGCGCCCGGCGAGATCAACGCGGTGGTCCGCAACCAGCTTCTGCTGGACGGCATCGCCAAGCACATCGGCGCCGACCGCGGCCAGCCGCAGGGCCAGCAGCAGCTCGCCACGGAGCTGGCCAGGACGTCCCGGAAGATGGGCATCGACGTCAACCCGCGCTACGGCAAGTGGGACGACGGCCAGGTCATCCTCGGCCGGACCAAGGAGCCGTGGGTCAAGAACGTGTCCGGCGCGGCGGAGCAGCAGCAGACCTGAGCGGGGCCGGGGGAGGGGCGGGACGGACTGTGCGCGGGTCCCGCCCCGGCCGGATCGCAGCGAGAGGGACCCGTTCGTCGGGATCGCAGCAAGAGGAACCCGCCCGCCGAGCCGCAGCGCGTGCGGCCCCGGCCGGGCCGTCGCGTTGTCAGTGCCGTGCGTTACGTTCGTCGGGTGAACGCTGACGCCACCGCCGCCCCCGACGCGCCGGACACCGCCCCCGGCCGTCTGGTCCTGCTCACGACCAGCCACCGGGTCGCGCCCGGTCTGCTGTCCTGGCCCGCGTGGCAGACGCTGCGCGCCGCCGACCGCGTGCTGTGCGCCGACGACGCCCATCCGCAGCTCCCGTATCTGCGCGAGGCGGGCATCGCGGTGGAGCGGGCCGTGCCCGGCGCCCGCGAGCTGGTGGAGTTCTGCCGCGACGGCGGCCGTACGGCCGCCGTCATCACCTCCGCCGACGGCGACTCGGAGCTGACCGACGGGCTGGCCCGGATGGCCGGCTCGGGCCGGGAGACCATGCCGGACCTGGAGCTGCTGCCCGGCTCGTACGACCTGCCGGGCGCCCGCCTGCTCGATGTCGCGCAGGTCATGGACCAGATCCGCCGCCAGTGCCCGTGGAGCGGCGTGCGCACCCACGAGGACCTGGCGAAGTACGGCATCGAGGAGATGTACGAGCTGGTCGAGGCCATCGAGGAGGGCGACCGGAAGGCGCTGCGCGAGGAGCTGGGCGATGTGCTCCTCCAAGTCGTCTTCCACGCCCGGATCGCCCAGGACGACCCGGACGAGCCGTTCTCCGTGGACGACGTGGCGGGCACCCTCGTGGACAAGCTGATCCGCCGCCACCCGCACATCTTCGGCGAGGAGGCCGCGCACACCCCCGAGGACGTCAAGGCGCACTGGCTGCGCGAGAAAGCGGTCGAGAAGCAGCGCGCCTCGGTCACCGAAGGCATCCCGCTCGGCCAGCCCGCCCTGGCGCTGGCCGGCAAGCTGGCCTCCCGGGCCCGTACGGCCGGCATCGATGCCCTCCCGGCGGGGGAGGGCATCGGGTATGAGCTGCTGGCTCTCGCCGTGCGGGCCGAGGCGTCCGGCACGGACCCGGAGACGGCGTTGCGGGCCGCTGCTCGTACTTATCGGGATGCCATTCGGTCCGTCGAGGAGGCCGCTTCGGGCGCCGCGGACTGAGCGCCGGGCGGCGTGTTGCCGCGGTGTCGCAGCCGCTCGGCCGTCCAGACGGCGACGACGGCGGCGCTCACCGCCGCGCCCACGACGCACATCCCGCCCCAGCCGGCCGCGCCCCATACCGCGGAGGTGAGCGCCGAGCCGACCGCGCCGCCGACGAAGTAGCTGGTCATGTAGGCCGAGTTGAGGCGGTTACGGGCCTCGGGGCGTACCGCGTAGACCAGGTTCTGGTTGCTGATGTGCACGGCCTGCACCGCCGCGTCCAGGACGATCACCCCGGCCAGCAGGGCGGCCAGTGCCCAGGGGCCGCCCGCGCCGCCGGCCGCCAGCAGCGCCCAGGAGCCGAGCAGCAGGAACCCGCCGAGGCCGGTGACCCGGTGGGCCAGGCCCCGGTCGGCCAGCCGCCCGGCGACCGAGGCGGACAGTGATCCGGCCGCGCCCACCAGGCCCAGCAGCCCGATCGCCGATTCCGACCACCCGTAGGCGGGGCCGGACATCAGGAAGGCCATCGCCGTCCACAGCACACTGAACGCGGCGAAGGACAGCGCGCCCAGCGCGGCCCGCCAGCGCAGTACCGGTTCCTGTACGAAGAGGGCGAGCGTGGAGCGGATCAGCGCGGGGTAGCGCAGCCCGGCGGCGGTGTGCAGCGCGGGCAGCCGCAGCCGCAGCAGGAGGGCCATCAGCAGCATCAGCCCGGCGTTGACCCAGTAGACGGTGCGCCAGCCGCCCAGGTCGGCCAGCAGTCCGGCCGCCGTACGGGCCAGCAGGATGCCCAGCAGCAGCCCGGTCATGACGGTGCCGACCGTACGGCCGCGCTCGGCGGGCGCCGCCAGGGAGGCCGCGTACGGGACGACGACCTGGGCGGCGACGGAGGCCAGGCCGGTGAGCGCGGTGCCCGTCAGCAGCAGCGCCCCGTTGGGCGCACTGGCCGTAATGGTCAGGAAGACCGCGGTGGCCGCGCACAGGCTCACCGCCAGCCGCCGCCGTTCCAGCAGGTCGCCGAGCGGGACGAGGAACAGCAGCCCCAGGCCGTAGCCGACCTGCGCGACGGTCACCACCAGGGCCGTGGTGGCGGAGCCCAGGTGCAGGTCGCGGCCTATGACGTCGAGCAGCGGCTGCGCGAAGTAGTTGCCCGCGACCGACAGGCCGGTCGCCACGGACATCAGCAGCAGCGTGCCGCGCCCCAGCCCGGGCTGCCCCTCTTCCCGCGATTCCTGGGTAGACATCAGGTCCCTTTCCGCACTGCGCGCCACCCCGTCGGTGTTGCTCCGCCCCTCAGCCTCCGCGGCACCGGTCGATGAGTCCAACACATAGTTGTCATCCCACCCATCGTGAACCGCGATCGACGGCCGGTGGCGGGGCGCTGGCTACGCTCGCCGCATGGAGCTGCAACAGATGCGGTACGTGGTCGCGGTCGCCGAGACCGGTGGCTTCACCCGGGCCGCCGAGCGCTGCCATGTGGTGCAGTCCGCGCTCAGCCACCAGATCGCCCGCCTGGAGAAGGAGCTCGGCGCCCGGCTCTTCCACCGTACGAGCCGCAGCGTGCGGCTGACGGCCGCGGGCGAGGCGTTCGTACCGGTCGCCCGGCAGGCCCTGGAGGCGGCCGACCGGGCCCGCGCCGAGGTGGAGGCGGTGGCCGGCGAGGTACGCGGCCGGCTGGCCGTGGGCGCGATCTCCACCGTCGCGGCCGTCGACCTGGCCCGCGAGCTGGGCGCCTACCGTGCCCGCTATCCCCAGGTGCGGATCAGCCTGCGCATGGAGATGAGCGAGCAGCTGATCGAGCAGGTCCGGCAGGGCACGCTGGACGTCGCCTTCGTCGGCCTGGTGCCGGGCGCCCGCAGCCAGGGCGTACGGGAGCGGGCGCTGGCCCACGGCGAGCTGGTGGCCGTCGTACCGCCGGGCCACCCGCTGGCGGGCCGGGAGTGGACGGATCTGCCGCGGCTCGCCGAGGAGACCTTCGTGGACTTCACGGCCGGTTCGGCGGCCCGCCGCCAGCGGGACGAGGCGTTCCGCGCGGCGGGCCTGACGACCGAGGTGGCCTTCGAGGTGACCACCGTGGAGTTCCTGGCCAAGCTGGTCCGCGCCGGGCTGGGCATCGGCATGGTGCCACAGGCGTTCGCCTCGGAGCTGACCGGGCTGAGCGTGGTGCGCGTCCACAGCGCCCCCGCCCGGGTCGAACGCGTCGTATGGAACCGGCTGGGGCCCTCGCCCGCGGCGGCGGCCTTTCTGGCGGCGCTGGGGGTGGATCCTTCGGACCCGGGTACCGACCCGGACCGGGTGCCGGCCGTACCGGCTGCTCAAAGCACCTGAGCGGTGATCCGGTTGCTCCAAGCACCTGATCGGCTGTCCGGTTGCTCAGGGCATCTGGCCGACAGCCCGACAAACCTCCGCTGACCTGCGGCTTCGCCCCCGTACCGGCCGGACGGTCCGCTACGGCCCCCGCCCGCGCATCGTCCCCGCCCACCCGGGTACCCGGGTCGAATGACAGCAACGATCGCTTCGGCCACACCGGCCCAGGACATCGGCTCCGTGCAGCAGGCCGTGGACTTCACCCGGGACATGGTCGTCGGCACCGGTCCGCTGGTCGCCGGGATCGTCATCGTTCTGGGGCTGATCCTCGCCGTGGTCTACGGCAGGCGCCGCCGGGACCGCGAGCCCGCTCCGCCCGAGCCGGAGACCCAGCCGACGCCGCCCAAGAACCCGACCGGGTACGAGAGCGAACTGCGCGACCCCAACGAGGTGCCGCGGGACGGCGACCACCGGCTGACCCCGCACGAGCTGCCCGACTACGGCAACGCGCCCACCCGCCACGGCGAGGACCAGGACCGGGAGCGCAAGCGCTGGCAGGAGGGGCACAGCGGCTCGTTCGGCGGGGGTTAACGTCGAGGGGTGCGCCAGCAGACCCCGCCCCCCTCCGATGAACAGCCCGCGGCCCCCGCCGCGCCCGGCACGGCCTGCCCCGTGTCCGGCCACGGACCGGCGGCCGTCCCGCCCTGTCCGGAACTGTTCACGTGGGAGTTCGCCGCCGACCCGTACCCGGCGTACGCCTGGCTGCGCGAGCACGCGCCCGTACACCGCACCCGGCTGCCCAGCGGTGTCGAAGCCTGGCTGGTGACCCGGTACGCGGACGCGCGGCAGGCGCTCGCCGACACCCGGCTGTCGAAGAACCCGGTGCACCACAGCGAGGCCGCGCACGGCAAGGGCAAGGTCGGCATCCCCGGCGAGCGGGGCGCCAACCTGATGACGCACCTGCTCAACATCGACCCACCGGACCACACCCGGCTGCGCCGCCTGGTCTCCAAAGCCTTCACCCCGCGCCGCATCGCCCGGTTCGCGCCGCGCGTACAGGAACTGACCGACGCGCTGATCGACTCCTTCGCGGAGCGCGGCGAGGCCGATCTCATCCACGAGTTCGCCTTCCCGCTCCCCATCTACGCCATCTGCGATCTGCTCGGTGTCCCGCGCGAGGACCAGGACGACTTCCGCGACTGGGCCGGGATGATGATCCGGCACGGCGGCGGGCCGCGCGGCGGCGTCGCCCGGTCGGTGAAGAAGATGCGCGGCTACCTCGCCGAGCTGATCCACCGCAAGCGCGAGGCCCTGGGGGAGGAAGGGGCCGACGACCTCATCTCCGGCCTGATCCGCGCCTCCGACCACGGCGAGCACCTGACGGAGAACGAGGCCGCCGCGATGGCCTTCATCCTGCTGTTCGCGGGCTTCGAGACCACCGTCAATCTCATCGGCAACGGCGTGTACCAGCTGCTGCGCCACCCTGACCAGCGCGCACTGCTCCAGAAGGCCGCTGCGGCGGGCGATACGGAGCTGCTCGCCGCCGGGGTCGAGGAGCTGCTGCGCTACGACGGCCCGGTCGAGCTGGCCACCTGGCGCTTCGCGACCCGGGACCTGACCCTGGGCGGGCAGCGCATCGCCGAGGGAGATCCGGTCCTGGTCGTGCTCGCCGCCGCCGACCGCGACCCGCGGCGCTTCGCGGAACCGGACGTACTGGACCTGCGCCGCCGCGACAATCAGCACCTCGGATACGGCCACGGCATCCACTACTGCCTGGGCGCGCCGCTGGCCCGTCTCGAAGGCCAGGCCGCCATCGCCACGCTGCTGACCCGGCTGCCGGACCTGGCACTCGCCGCCGACCCGGACGATCTGCGGTGGCGCGGCGGGCTGATCATGCGAGGGCTGCGGGCCCTGCCGGTGGAGTTCACGCCCGTACGGAAGTGACGGTTCCGCTTGTGCGGAAGTGACGCCACCTCCCGTACGGAAGTGACGCCACGTCAGGCCGTGACCTGAGCGTGATCTCCGCTACACCGGCTTGTGACGAGCGGGCCGCACCGCTACTTTCATCCGTCTGAAAGGCCGGGGCGGGCCGTGCGGCCCACGGTCCCGGCCTTTCGACGACAACTCAACCGCCGCTCGAAAGGCAACCGCATGCGCTCCGGGACCGGCCGACACCGTCGCCCCCGTCAGGCTCCGGCCATCTTCGTCACGGCGGGAGCCGTCGGCGGCGCCCTCGCCATGCCCCTGCTCGCCACCGCCGACGCGCAGGCGGCCGACGCCGCCACCTGGGACCGGGTCGCACAGTGCGAGAGCGGCGGCGTGTGGAGCGCCAACTCCGGCAACGGGTTCTACGGCGGCCTGCAGTTGACCCAGGAGATGTGGGACACGAACGGCGGCGCGGCGTACGCCTCGCGCCCCGACCTGGCCAGCCGCTCGCAGCAGATAGCCGTCGCCGAGTCGATCCTCGCCGCGCGGGGGCCGGACACCTGGCCGAGCTGCGCGGTGAACGCGGGGCTCAAGAAGGGCGGGGGCAAGCCGGACGTGGACCCGGGCACCACCCCGTCGCCGGAGCCCTCCTCCTCGACCCCCTCCTCCAAGCCCTCCCCTTCCACTCCGGCCGAGCCGTCGCCCTCCGGCTCCGGCGCGCCGTCCAGAACCCCCGAGCCCGGCGGCACGCGGACCCCGGAGCCGAAGCCGTCGCCGACCGACCCGTCCGGCAGCGGCGACGCGTCCCGTACGCCGGACCCGTCCGGTACGGGCCGTACGCAGGACCCGGCCACTCCCGGCGGCGACAAGGCCACGGACCCCACCACGCCCCCGTCCCAGGGCGGCAAGCACCGCGGCAAGCCCAGCGAGGACGAGGGGCCCGCCACGGGCACCGGAGGCGCGGGTGACGCGGGCCGACGGGACGGGGAGCACCCGTCGCGCGGCGGCGACGCGCACCGTACGGACCCGGCGTCGCCCGGCGACTACACCGTGCGGCCGGGTGACAACCTGTCAGCGATCGCCGAGGACCGCGGGGTCTCCGGGGGCTGGCCGGCGCTGTACAAAGCCAACAAAGGTGTCATCGGGGGCGATCCGGACCTCATTCACCCTGGCCAGCGCCTTGATGTGACCGCCGAACCGAGCGGTTCATGAGCAATTACCCGGTTTGGTGAAAGTGAGACATGGATCTCGTTCGGCAACCCGCCGTCCGCCCTGTCCGTTGTTTCCAAACCTGCGACGACCTGCGGAAATGTAATGATCCTGTGATGTCTGAGGGCCAACTGGCCTCAGATGTAGGGGTTTGAACCGGCGGGCCGTTCGTGTTTACCGTCTTCATCGCTCGCCAAAGCGGGCCCTTCAGCCACACGCCGAATCCTGCCGGTGGCCGGAGGTCATACGTCGCGACAGCGCCGAAGGCAGGAGCGGGGGACCCAAGGTAAGTCGCCGGCCCCGCCCGCGGAAGCGGGACAGCCGGCTTGGGGTGAAGCCGCGTGGAGGTTCACGCGGCCGGGCCACTCACAGCCCGAACCCGACAGCTCACCTCGTAGGCGTCGGTGAGGAAACGAACCATGCTGAACTCCAAGGGCAAGCACCGCCGTCCGTCCAAGGCCGTCCGCGTCGCCACGCTGGCCGGCGTCGCCGGTGCCGCTGTGGCCGTCCCGCTGATGGGCGCCACCTCTGCCTCCGCCGCGAACAACTGGGACGCCGTCGCCCAGTGCGAGTCCGGCGGCAACTGGTCGATCAACACCGGCAACGGCTACTACGGTGGCCTGCAGTTCACCAACTCCAGCTGGAAGGCCGCCGGCGGCACCAAGTACGCCCCGCGCGCCGACATGGCCTCCAAGAGCCAGCAGATCGCCGCGGCCGAGCGCCTGCTCGCCATCCAGGGCCCGGGCGCCTGGACCTGCGCCGGCGGCCACCTGGGCAAGGGCAACTCGAACGCCACGGCCGAGGGCGGCTCCTCCTCGCAGGGCTCCCACAAGTCCTACAAGTCGCAGCGCTCCTACTCGGCGCCGCAGCACTCCTCGCGCTCCGAGGCCCGTAAGCAGGGCGAGGAGCTGGCCCGCAAGACCCCGGCCCCGTCCCACAAGTCGACGCCGAAGTCGAACCCCAAGGGCAACTACACCGTCAAGTCCGGTGACACCCTCGCCAAGATCGCCGCTTCCCACGGCACCAACTGGAAGTCGGTCTACGAGAACAACAAGTCCGTCATCGGCGGCAACCCCAACCTGATCTTCCCGGGTCAGAAGCTGGCCGTCTGAGCCCGCTGAAACCTGACGGCCCCCGGGTGACCGTGTCGCCCCGTACGTACGGCGGTATGTACGGAACGGCACGCGCCCGGGGCCGGGCCGCTCACACCGGGAATCCGCTCATCCCGTGAGACCGCCCCGCCACGGCGTGTGAACCCCCGCACGCGCCGCGGCGGGGCTTCTCCATTTCCCCGCCGGCCGCCCGGCCCCGCCGTGGGCCCGTACCACCCACGCGCCCACTTCCCCGTTCAGCGAACATTGCGCCCGTACGTCCCGTGAACAGGGGCTTTGCGGGTGTATTCGTCCCAAGGGCCGGGCTGGCGGCGAGCGGAACCCCGGGAGGCCGTTAGGCTCGTGCTGCAGAACTCCAGACACCCATGAAGGAGACAACGTGCCGTCCATCGACGTCGTCGTAGCTCGCGAGATCCTCGACTCGCGAGGCAATCCCACGGTCGAGGTCGAGGTCGGCCTCGACGACGGCAGCACCGGCCGTGCCGCCGTCCCGTCCGGCGCCTCCACCGGCGCCTTCGAGGCCATCGAGCTGCGGGACGGGGACCCGAACCGCTACCTGGGCAAGGGCGTGGAGAAGGCCGTCCTCGCGGTCATCGAGCAGATCGGCCCGGAGCTGGTCGGCTACGACGCCACCGAGCAGCGCCTGATCGACCAGGCCATGTTCGACCTGGACGCCACCGACAACAAGGGCTCGCTCGGCGCCAACGCCATCCTGGGCGTCTCCCTGGCCGTCGCGCACGCCGCCTCCGAGGCCAGCGACCTGCCGCTGTTCCGCTACCTGGGCGGCCCGAACGCCCACGTGCTGCCGGTCCCGATGATGAACATCCTGAACGGCGGCTCGCACGCCGACTCCAACGTGGACATCCAGGAGTTCATGATCGCCCCGATCGGCGCGGAGTCCTTCTCCGAGGCCCTGCGCTGGGGCGCCGAGGTCTACCACACCCTCAAGAAGGTGCTCAAGGGCAAGGGCCTGGCCACCGGCCTGGGCGACGAGGGCGGCTTCGCCCCGAACCTCGGCTCCAACCGCGAGGCCCTGGACCTCATCCTGGAGGCCATCAAGGAGGCCGGCTACACCCCCGGCCAGGACATCGCGCTCGCGCTGGACGTCGCCGCCTCCGAGTTCTACAAGGACGGCGTCTACGAGTTCGAGGGCCAGCAGCGCACCGCCGAGCAGATGACCGCGTACTACGCGGAGCTGGTCGACGCCTACCCGCTGGTCTCCATCGAGGACCCGCTGTTCGAGGACGACTGGGACGGCTGGAAGGTCATCACCGACCGCCTGGGCACCAAGGTGCAGCTGGTCGGCGACGACCTGTTCGTCACCAACCCGGAGCGCCTGGCCCGCGGCATCGAGGAGGGCTCCGCCAACGCCCTGCTGGTCAAGGTCAACCAGATCGGTTCGCTGACCGAGACCCTGGACGCCGTCGAGCTGGCCCAGCGCAACGGCTTCAAGTGCATGATGTCGCACCGCTCCGGCGAGACCGAGGACGTCACCATCGCCGACCTGGCCGTCGCCACCAACTGCGGCCAGATCAAGACCGGCGCCCCGGCCCGCTCCGAGCGCGTCGCCAAGTACAACCAGCTGCTGCGCATCGAGGAGATCCTCGACGACGCGGCGGTGTACGCGGGCCGCTCCGCCTTCCCGCGGTTCCGCTTTGCGGACCAGTAGGCACAGCGCTTCGCGGACTGACAAGCACAGCAAGGGCTGAATGGACTGATCCGCCCGGGGCCGCGCGGCCCCGGCGGCAGTCAATGACGTACGTCCCCGGCGGCGGTCCCGTACCGTTGCCGGGGACGTACGTGCTCCGGGCCGCACCGGTCCGGGCCGCTCACCCAGGGAGGGCGACGTGTCCGCGGAACGGTTCTCCACCGCGACCCGGCTCAAGGCGCTCGGCGAGCAGGCCGCCGCCCGCGTCCAGCGCGCCCGCCCGCGCCGCCGCGGCCGCCTGACCGGCCGCGCGGCGCTGCTCGCCCTGGTCCTGTGCTCGCTGGTCGTCGCCCTCGCCTACCCCACCCGGCAGTACCTCTCGCAGCGCACCGAGATCGCCGACCAGCGCCGCCAGGCCGAGCGGGCCGGGCAGCGCGCCGACGAGCTGCGCGACGAGAAGGCCCGCTGGCAGGACCCCGAGTACGTACGGCAGCAGGCCCGGCTGCACCTGCACTACGTCATGCCGGGGGAGACCGGCTACATCGTCCAGGACGGCTCCGGCGACGGGAAGCGGCGCACGGGCCAGGGCGCCGCGGAACGGCCCTGGTACGACAACATCTGGAACGGCCTCGACGCCGCCGACAAGTAGCCTGGCCAAGGCACCTGAGCCGCCCCGGCCCCGCCCACCAGCCCGGCACCACCACACAACCGAAAGCATCATGTCCGTGTCTGAACACCGCATGCCCCCGCCGCAGACCGAGCGCACCGAACCGACCGAGGCGGACATCGCGGCCTTCAAGGAACAGCTCGGCCGCCCGCCGCGCGGCCTGCGCGCCATCGCGCACCGCTGCCCCTGCGGGCAGCCGGACGTCGTCGAAACGGCCCCGCGCCTGGAGGACGGCACCCCCTTCCCCACGCTCTACTACCTCACCTGCCCGCGCGCGGCCTCCGCGATCGGCACGCTGGAGGCCAACGGCGTGATGAAGGAGATGACCGAGCGGCTGGGCCGGGACCCGGAGCTGGCCGCGAAGTACCGGGCCGCCCACGAGGACTACATCCGGCGCCGCGACGAGATCGAGGAGCTCAAGGGCTTCCCCAGCGCGGGCGGCATGCCGGACCGGGTCAAGTGCCTGCACGTCCTGGTCGGCCACTCGCTGGCGGCGGGCCCCGGCGTCAACCCGCTCGGCGACGAGGCGCTGGCGATGCTGCCGCAGTGGTGGCGCAAGGGCCCGTGCGTGACCCCCTGCCCGGAGCCGGGCGAAGGAGAGGGCGAATGAAGCGCGTCGCCGCCATCGACTGCGGCACCAACTCCATCCGCCTGCTCGTCGCCGACCTCGACCCGGCGACCGGCGAGCTGAAGGACCTGGACCGCCGGATGACGATCGTGCGCCTGGGCCAGGGCGTGGACCGTACGGGCCGGCTGGCCCCCGAGGCCCTGGAGCGGACCTTCGCGGCCTGCCGCGAGTACGCCGGGATCATCCGTGAGCTGGGTGCCGAGAAGCTCCGCTTCGTCGCCACCTCCGCCTCCCGCGACGCCGAGAACCGCGACGACTTCGTACGCGGTGTGGTGGACATCCTGGGTGTCGAGCCCGAGGTGATCACCGGCGACCAGGAGGCCGAGTTCTCCTTCACCGGGGCCACGAAGGAGCTGACCGGCCGCACCGACCTGGCGACGCCCTATCTGGTCGTCGACATCGGCGGCGGCTCCACCGAGTTCGTCCTCGGCTCGGACACCGTACGCGCCGCCCGCTCCGTGGACATCGGCTGCGTCCGGATGACCGAACGCCACCTCGTACGGGACGGCAAGGTCCTCGCCGACCCGCCCGGCGAGGAGCAGATCGCCGCCATAAAGGCCGACATCGCCCGGGCCCTGGACCAGGCAGCGGAAACCGTCCCCCTCTCCGAGGCCCGCACCCTGGTCGGCCTGGCCGGCTCGGTGACCACCGTCGCCGCCATCGCCCTGGACCTGTCGGAGTACGACTCCGCCGCCATCCACCACTCCCGCATCCCCCTCACCCAGGTCCGCGAGATCACCCACCGCCTCCTCACCACCACCCACGAGGAGCGCGCCGAGATCCCGGCCATCCACCCGGGCCGCGTGGACGTCATCGCCGCGGGCGCCCTCGTCCTCCTGTCGATCATGGAACGGACCGGCGCCGAGGAGGTCGTGGTCTCGGAGCACGACATCCTGGACGGCATCGCCTGGAGCTGCGCGTAAGCCGTGCGGAACGACCGCCCGGGCGCCTGGCGTCCGGGCGGCGCCGGAGCACCCTCCGGCCGCCCCGTCCAGGGCCCTCCAGGCCCCTTCGGAGCCGCTGAAGGCCCCCTTCCGCGAAAAACTTCGTGAAACTCTTCACATGAAAAAACCGCCCACCGGGCGCACAAACCGGGCACCAGGCCCTACTTCTGAGGCCGTAGGCCCCTGGCGCCGCAAAAATGTGCGGTTTCAGCGGTGTTAAAGAGATCCTTACGGGACGGCTGGTCCAGCCGTTCCCGAGGTCGCAATCCCTGATCAACAGGGGTGTCCAACGCTTCGGAGGGTACGGTGGTTCCCCCGTGGAGCTATGGCGTCGATCACGAAGGCGCGGAGTGTAGCAGACGCCCCCCGCAACCTTGTGAAGGGGCTCACGAGGGGTGCTCCGAGTGGGGGTGGATACTCGATTGCATGAGCACCACGGAGCGTCCCAGGATCCTCGTTGTAGGCGGTGGGTACGTAGGTTTGTACGCGGCACGCCGCATCCTCAAGAAGATGCGGTACGGCGAGGCGACGGTCACGGTCGTCGACCCGCGCTCGTACATGACGTACCAGCCCTTCCTCCCTGAAGCTGCGGCCGGCAGCATCTCTCCCCGCCACGTCGTGGTGCCGCTGCGACGCGTGCTCCCGAAGGCGGAGGTCCTCACCGGCCGCGTCACCACGATCGACCAGGACCGCAAGGTCGCCACGATCGCGCCGCTGGTCGGCGAGGCGTACGAGCTGCCCTTCGACTACCTGGTCATCGCGATGGGCGCGGTCTCCCGCACCTTCCCGATCCCCGGCCTCGCCGAGAACGGCATCGGCATGAAGGGCATCGAGGAGGCCATCGGCCTGCGCAACCACGTGCTGGAGCAGCTCGACAAGGCCGACTCCACGACCGACGAGGAGGTCCGCCGCAAGGCGCTGACCTTCGTCTTCGTCGGCGGCGGCTTCGCCGGTGCGGAGACCGTCGGCGAGGTCGAGGACATGGCCCGCGACGCCGCGAAGTACTACAAGAACGTCAAGCGCGAGGACATGCGCTTCATCTTGGTCGACGTCGCGGACAAGATCCTGCCCGAGGTCGGCCCGAAGCTCGGCGCCTACGGCAAGGAGCACCTGGAGAGCCGCGGGGTCGAGATCTACCTCGGCACCAGCACCAAGTCCTGCGTCGACGGCCACGTGGTGCTGAGCAACGACCTGGAGGTCGACTCCAACACCATCGTGTGGACCGCCGGCGTCAAGCCGAACCCGGCGCTCTCGCGCTTCGGCCTGCCGCTGGGCCCGCGCGGTCACGTCGACACGCAGGCCACCCTCCAGGTGCAGGGCACCGACTACATCTGGGCCGCCGGCGACAACGCCCAGGTCCCGGACCTGGTCGGCCGCAAGGCCGGCAACGAGAACGCCTGGTGCCCGCCGAACGCCCAGCACGCGCTGCGCCAGGCCAAGGTCCTCGGCGACAACGTGATCTCCGGTATGCGGGGCTTCCCGCAGAAGGAGTACAGCCACGCCAACAAGGGCGCGGTCGCGGGCCTGGGTCTGCACAAGGGCGTCGCGATGATCGTCGTCGGCAAGACGAAGATCAAGCTGAAGGGCCGGCTGGCCTGGTACATGCACCGCGCGTACCACGGCATGGCGATGCCGACCTTCAACCGCAAGATCCGCGTCTTCGCGGACTGGACCCTCGGCATGTTCCTCAAGCGCGAGATCACCTCGCTCGGCGCGATGGAGAACCCGCGCGAGGAGTTCTACGAGGCCGCCAAGCCGGCCCCGGCGCCCGCCGCCGCGGCCGACGACAAGGCGAAGGCCGACGACAAGGCGAAGGCCAAGGCTTCCTGACCTTCCCGTTGGGGTGACGCCGTCCGGCGCGCGTCACCCCGCACACCACCGCCGAAGGGGCGGCTGCCATCCGTGGTGCGGCCGCCCCTTCGGCGTATTCGTTGTGGCGCCCCGCGGCCGTTTTGCTGTTCCCTTACGAACGAGCGGGACTACCAGGGCTCCCGAACGGCGTTTACGTGGTGGGTGAAACTTCTTCGCCCTTCCCGTCAACACGGAGGTGTGCGACATGGCCGACGCCGCTGGACGGCTCTCCCGGCTCGCCGAGGAGGTGCTGGGAGCCCCGCTCCCGGTCCGCATCCGCGCCTGGGACCGCAGCGAGTACGGCCCGCCGGGCGCCCCCGTCCTGGTCATACGCAACCGCCGTGCCCTGCGCCGCCTCCTGTTCAAGCCGGGCGAGTTGGGCCTTGCGCGCGCTTGGGTGGCCGGTGACATCGACGTAGAGGGCGATCTGTACGAGGCCCTGGACCTGTTGTCGGGGCTGATCTGGGAACGCGGTACGGCGGCCGAGAAGCCCCGGCGTGCCGCCGCCCTGCGCGCGCTGGCCAAGCCGGAGGTCCGTGCCGCCGCCCGCGAGCTGGTGACGCTGGCGGGCCTCCCCGTACCGCCCAAGCCGCCCGCCGAAGAGGCCCCCAAGAGCCACGGCCCGCTGCACACCCTGCGCCGGGACAAGGAAGCCATCAGCCACCACTACGACGTGGGCAACGACTTCTACGAGCTGGTGCTCGGCCCGTCGATGGTCTACTCGTGCGCGTACTGGGAGAGCCCGGACGCCACCCTGGAGGAGGCCCAGCGCGACAAGCTGGACCTGATCTGCCGCAAGCTGCGCCTGGAGGAGGGGCAGCGGCTGCTGGACGTGGGCTGCGGCTGGGGCTCGATGGCTCTGCACGCCGCCCGCGAGTACGGCGTGCGGGTCGTCGGCATCACCCTCTCCGAGGAGCAGGCCGCCTACGGACGCAAGCGCGTCGCCGAGGCCGGCCTCGCGGACCGTATCGAGATCCGCGTCCAGGACTACCGCGAGGTCCACGACGAGCCGTTCGACGCGATCTCCTCGATCGGCATGGCCGAGCACGTCGGCCGCGCCCGCTACGCCGAGTACGCCGCCGACCTGTACGCGCTGCTCAAGCCCGGCGGGCGGCTGCTCAACCACCAGATCGCCCGCCGCCCGCTGGCGGACGAGGACGCCTACCACGTGGACGAGTTCATCGACCGCTACGTCTTCCCGGACGGCGAGCTGGCCCCGGTCGGCCGCACCGTCGGGCAGCTGGAGGACGCCGGGTTCGAGGTGCGCGACGTGGAGGCGATCCGCGAGCACTACGCGCTGACGCTGCGTGCCTGGGTGGCCAACCTGGAGGCGCGCTGGAAGGAAGCGGTACGCCTGACGACGCCGGGCCGGGCCCGGGTGTGGCGGCTGTACATGGCCGCCTCCGCGCTGTCCTTCGAGCGCAACAAGATAGGGGTCAACCAGGTCCTGGCCGTCCGCACCCCGGAGTCCGGCACCTCGGGGCTGCCGCTGCGCGCCCGTGAGTGGCGCGGCTGAAGGCAGGGAGCACACGGAAGGGCCCCGGGCCCGGGCCGCGCGCTGCGGTCCGGGCCCGGGGCCCTTCGTACGGGTGCCGGTTACTCGGCCTTGATCGCCGCCAGCATGTTCAGCTTCGCGGCCCGCCGGGCCGGCCACAGCGCGGCCAGCATGCCGACCACGGCGGCGAGCGCCAGGAAGACGCCCAGCCGGCCCCACGGCAGCACCAGCTCGTACGTGGCCATCGAGGAGCCGATCAGCTCACCGGCCGCCCAGCCGAAGAAGACGCCCAGACCGATGCCGAGGACCCCGCCGAACAGCGCGATGACCAGCGACTCCAGTCGCACCATCCGCTTGATGCCGGACCGGTCCAGGCCGATCGCCCGCAGCATGCCGATCTCCTGCTGCCGCTCGAAGACCGACATGGCCAGGGTGTTGACCACGCCGAGCACCGCGACGACCACGGCCATGGCGAGCAGCCCGTAGAGCATGTTCAGCATCAGGTTGATCATCTGCGCGATGCCCTCGGACACGTCCTTCTTGTCCTGCACGGAGATCGCCGGGTTCTTGCCGAGCGTCTCGACCAGGGAGTCCTTGGTGGTCTCGGACGCGCCGCCCTTCGTCTTGACCAGCACCCGCATATCGGCGGGCTTCTTCTGGTGCGGGGTCAGCACGGAGGTGTCGACCATGATCCCGTGGAGCATGTCGTTGCCCTCGAAGACACCGGAGACGGTGAGCCGCCCCTTCCTGCCGTCCTCGAAGGTCGTCGCGAAGGACGAGCCGACCTGCCAGCCGTTCCGCTTGGCGGTGCCGCTGTCGACGACCGCCCGGTTCGCCTTCGGGGTGCCGAGCCCGTCGAGGGAGCCCGCGGTGAACTTCAGGTTCGTCAGCTCGCCGATCGCCTTGCCGTCGACCCCGGTCAGGGACTCCGTCTCGCCGCCGATCCGGGCGGCGGCGCTGCGCAGCGGGCTGGAGGCGGTGACCTCGGGGTCGGCCGCCAGCTTCTTCGCCACGTCGGGGGAGAGCGGGCCCATGGTGGCCATGCCGACGACGTAGTCCGCCTTCAGGGCGTCCGTCGCCATCTTGTCGACGCCCTTCTGGACGCTGCCCGCGATCACGGTCAGGCCGGTGACCAGGGTGAGGCCGATCATCAGGGCGGAGGCCGTGGCGGCCGTACGGCGCGGGTTGCGCACCGCGTTCTGCCGGGCCAGCTTGCCCGAGATGCCGAAGGCGCGCAGGACGGGCGCGGCGGCCGCGATCAGCGGGCGGGACAGCAGCGGGGTCAGGACGAAGACGCCGATCAGGAGCAGTCCGGCGCCGAGCGCCATCAGGCCCTTGCCGTCGGCGCCGATCGCGGTGGCGCCCAGCACACAGGCGATGCCCGCGGCGGCGAGGACCGCGCCGATGGCGTTGCGTACCACCAGGGACTTGGTGGTGGCCGCGGCGTGCACGCTGTTCATCGCGGCGACCGGCGGGATCTTCGCGGCCCGGCGGCCCGGCAGCCAGGCGGCGAGCACCGTCACCACGACGCCGACGAGCAGCGAGGTGATGACGGTCGAGGGGGCGACGACCAGCGGGCCGTCCGGGACGCTGCCGAGGGCGCCGGTCAGCGCGCGCAGCCCGGCGCCGATGCCGATACCGGCCAGCAGGCCCGTGACGGCGGCGACCGCGCCGACCACGAACGCCTCGATGAGCACCGAGCGGGTGACCTGGCGGCGGCTGGCGCCGACCGCGCGCATCAGGGCCAGTTCCTTGGTGCGCTGGGCGACCAGCATGGTGAAGGTGTTGGCGATGATGAAGATGCCGACGAAGAGCGCGATGCCGGCGAAGACCAGCAGGCCGGTCTTCATGCCGTCCATGCTCTTGGCGATCATCTCGGCCTGGTCGTCGGCCATCTTCTTGCCGGTGACGGACTCGGCGGTGTCCGGCAGCACCTTGTCGACCGCCGACTTCAGCGCGTCCTGGGACGTGCCGGGTGCGGCCTTCACGTCGATCTCGCTGAACTCGCCGGGCTCGGCGAACAGCTTCTGCGCCGTCGCGGTGTCGAACAGCGCGAGGCTGCCGCCCGCGGCGACCGCGCCGTCGTCCGTGGTGAAGATGCCGGAGACCTTCATCTCGCGGACCGGCCCGTCGACGGACAGCCGTACGGTGTCGCCGACCTTGTAACCGGTCTGCTCGGCGGTCCCGGAGTCCAGGGCGACCTGGCCCGGCCCCTTGGGGGCGGTGCCGGACGTGATCGGGAAGCGGGCGTCCTTGCCGTCCGGGCCGGGGTAGTAGTTGCGGCCCTTCGAGCCGGCGCCGTTGCCGGCGAGCTTGCCGCTCTTGTCGGCGATGGCGGTGAAGCCCTCGACGGTGCCGGTGGCGCCGGCCGCGCCGGGGACCTTGCCGGCCCGGTCGAGCAGCGCCTGGCTCAGCCCGGGGGCCTTGCCCGGATTGGCGTCGGCGGCGTCCGAGCGGTGTGGCTGGACGGCCACGTCCACGCCGTCGAAGCCCTTCTGGGAGCTCTTCTGCGTGGCGTCGGAGAGGGTGGAGGTGAAGACCAGGGTGCCGGAGACGAAGGCCACGCCGAGCATGACGGCGAGGACGGTCATCAGCAGCCGGGCCTTGTGCGCGAGCACATTGCGCACGGCGGTACGGAACATCGTCAGTCCTGTGGGAGAAGGGCGGTGGACGGGCTGCGGGTACCGGTCAGCTGACCCGGCCCCTGGCGTCGAAGCCCTTCATGCGTTCCAGCACCCGGTCGGCGGTCGGGTCGGCCATGTCGTCCACGATCCGGCCGTCGGCAAGGAAGATCACGCGGTCCGCGTAGGCCGCCGCCACCGGGTCGTGGGTCACCATCACCACGGTCTGGCCCAGTTCCCGTACGGAGTTGCGCAGAAAGCCCAGGACCTCGGCGCCGGAGCGGGAGTCGAGGTTGCCGGTGGGCTCGTCGGCGAAGATGATCTCGGGCCGCGAGGCCAGCGCGCGGGCCACCGCGACGCGCTGCTGCTGGCCGCCGGACAGCTGGCTGGGACGGTGCTTGAGGCGCCCGGACAGACCGACGGTCTCGACGACGCGGTCCAGCCACTGCCGGTCTGGCTTGCGCCCGGCGATGTCCATCGGCAGCGTGATGTTCTCCAGCGCGGTCAGCGTGGGCAGCAGGTTGAACGCCTGGAAGATGAAGCCGATCTTGTCGCGGCGCAGCCGGGTCAGGTGCTTGTCCTTCAGGCCGTTCAGCTCGGTGTCGCCGATCAGGGCCGAGCCGCGGGATATCGCGTCCAGTCCGGCCATGCAGTGCATGAGGGTGGACTTGCCGGAGCCGGAGGGGCCCATGATCGCGGTGAACTCCGCCTGGCGGAACTCGACCGACACCTGGTCCAGCGCGACGACCTGGGTCTCGCCCTGTCCGTAGACCTTGGTGAGATCCGTGGCGCGTGCGGCCACCGTGGTGCGGGTGGCGGTGGGAACGCCGGTGCGGGGGCTGGTCACGGGAAAGGACTCCTGTCGAACGTCGGAACCGTCGGGGCCGGTGGAACGCGGCCCCTTCCATCGTGGGGGAGGCCCCGGTACGGCAACGTCAGCCCGTGAGCCGGTCCTGGGGGAGCCCTGCGGGGTATCCGAACGGCCCTTCGGTCATCCCTGGGTATGACGGCGACCCTGAGGCGAAGGGCGCGGGAAGGGCGCTCGCGGGGGCGCGCGCACGGCATCGAGTTTCCGTCAATCCGGACCCGGCCGGGAGCAGGCGCCGGAACGGCGAGGGTGGGCCGCAGGCATGTGCCGAAGGCCCGTACCAACCGCTGATGACCCCTCAGTTGCCAATAAAATAAGACAACCTCGGGAAGACGGCCCCCTGTTCAGACGGTACTGCGGGCTAGGCTCGTGCTGCCCCCTTTGAGGTGGCATGGGGGATCCCAGGCCCGGATGGTGGAATGCAGACACGGCGAGCTTAAACCTCGCTGGCCTTCGGGCCGTGCCGGTTCAAGTCCGGCTCCGGGCACAGCACATGGCCGCCGGTGCCGCGGACCGGCCCGCCCGGCGAGCGGTCCCGGCCGGCTCCCGTCCCGGCCGTCGCGCTACGGCTGTTCCCGATCGTACGACCGGTGCGCGTCCCCGTCACCGGTCTTGACGTCATCGCCGTCACCGGTGTCCCGGCCGTCCCCGTCCGCGGGCCCGCCGCCGGGCGGCCAGACCGGGCGGACCTCGGCCGGTACGGCGGCCAGCGCGTGGCCGACGGTGGGGAAGCAGGCCAGCGCCTCCACGGCCCGGGTGACCAGGAGGACGTGCAGGACGCGGACGCCCAGGGAGGCGAGCAGCAGCCGCCCGTTCATCCGCCGGCACAGCCAGTCCAGGGCGAGCAGGCAGTTCAGGCCGCGGGAGTCGCAGAACCGCAGCGCGGTCAGGTCCAGCACCAGGAACCGGTGCCCGGCCGCGATCACCGCCCCGGACTCGTCCAGGAACTGCCGCTCGGCGTGCACGTCCAGTTCCCCGGCCACCCGGAGCACCGCGCACTCCTGGGCGTCGACGACCGTGGTGATCGTCAAGCGCCGCTTGCCTTGGGACATCGCTCCTCCACGTGTGCGCCCGGACGGGCCGGACTCCCGGGGCGCATCCCCGCTACCGCCCAGTGTGCCGGGCGGGCCGTCCCGGCCCGCGGCGCCGGGTCCCCGGTACGGCGCGTGTGCCGCCCGGCCGCCGTCGGCGCCGGTCCGGGCGCCGGGCGGGGCCGCATTCGGCGCACCCCGAGAATGCGCGCGGCCCTGGATAGC
Source organism: Streptomyces rimosus (assembly GCF_008704655.1). NCBI lineage: Bacteria > Bacillati > Actinomycetota > Actinomycetes > Kitasatosporales > Streptomycetaceae > Streptomyces > Streptomyces rimosus. The sequence goes on from NZ_CP023688.1 coordinate 5,647,048, forward strand.
GCAAGCATTTCCCGTGGGGAAACGCTGGTGCTGCAAATGGTCGCACTTCGGACCCGAACAGATATATCACATGGCAGTGCGTGTTCGATCGGATGCGGCCGCGGTAGACATCCCGTGTCACATTTCTGCGCACGAGGAGAGAAAGCATGCGCAAGTTCATCGGTCGTACCGCCGGCTCGGTCGCCATCGCGGCCCTTGCCATCGTTCCGCTCTCGGGCATGGCCTCCGCAGCGTCCTGGGACGACGCACCGCGCCACACCTCCGGCAGCAACTGCGCTGCCAAGTACGGCAAGTTCCACTGTGACCGCGTGCACAAGGAGCACAACGAGTACAACGACAACAAGGCGTACACGTACAACGACAACGACACGTACAAGTTCAAGTACAAGAAGAACGTCACCAAGGTCGGCCTGGCGATCGGCAACGTCGAGCAGTGAACCGGCCCCGGCAGGACGGGCGGCACCGCGTGCCGCCGGTCCGCTGAGACCTCGAAAGGCCCCGCGGCGCGCGGGGCCTTTCTCTGTGCGGCACTCTGTGTGCGGCCGAATTATGACAGCCGGTCCGGGAAAAGGCGCGGCGGGTGCCACGGTGGCGGTTTCGTTCATTTACGCGATGACGAGTGTCCGCGACCGGCGCCCGGACTTTCGAATGCCCGGCGCATCGGCCGGCCGCGTGGCAGTGCGGTGATATGTGTCTACGGTTTCGTGGCATTCGGGTGAACCGGCGAAACTGAACTGGCGGACGCGAGTTGTCCAGGACGCTCCGGAAACGGGCACTCCGCTTCGAGAAGGGTGAATCGTGATCAAGAAGTTCCTGGCCACGACGGCCGTAGCTGCGTCCATCGTCGGCGTCTCGGCCATGGCGGCTCCGCAGGCCATGGCGGTCGGTGACGGACGCGGAACGTCGACCGCCAACGGCAACGGCGCGGGGCAGGCTTTCGGTAACTCCGACACCGAGGGCGACATGTCCCCGCAGCTGAGCCTGATCCAAGGCACGCTCAACAAGCCCTGCCTCGGCATCCCGATCACGAACGTGCAGAACATCGTGGCCCTGGTCAACATCGGCGTACAGGACATCCTGTCCTCCGACCAGAACCAGCAGTGTGTCGAGAACTCGACCGAGTCGCAGGGCGACCAGGCGCTGTCGCACATCATCGACAAGCTGCCGCTGCTGTCCGAGAACGGCGTCAACAACAGCTGAGCCGGAGTGCCGTAAAAGGCCCGGGACGTCGGTTCTCTCCTCCTGATCGGCTCGGGCCTTTGCGCTTTGTGAAAAGCGCGCAGTTCTCGCACCCCACTCTTCTGTTCTGAACCGCGCTGAACCATACGGGCGATTCCTCGTGAAAATCTATTCCACGGGAGTTTCGTTGGCGCGGACGAATCGTTACACATATTGGTAGCGGTGTTACGGGCAATCCTGAGGGCGCCCGTGCGGCACGAAGGACGTGACCGTTTCAGACTCCGCTGCGGAAAGGGCTGAAAGTGAAGTACGCGAAGGTTGCCGCAGTCGCTGCTGGAACGCTCATGGCGGTCGGGGCCGCCACCCCGGCGTTCGCCGATGCGGGTACCTCGGGCGCCGCGCAGAACTCCCCCGGCGTTCTCTCCGGCAACGTCCTGCAGGTCCCGATCCACATCCCGATCAACCTCTGCGGGAACTCGATCGACATCATCGGGCTGCTGAACCCGGCGTTCGGCAACACCTGCGTCAACGACTGACGTATCGCGTCGGACGGGTAGCAGAGCATGGAGCGAAAGGCCCCGGCGCGCCAGCCAAGCGTGCCGGGGCCGGTCGCGTTCGAGGGGGCCGGGAAGCGGCGAAACGGTTGGGTTTCTCTTTCGGGCCGAAATCGTTGAAAACCAGAAGGGCGGTGGTCCGGGCAATGCCGGAAAGGTCGCGCGGCACATTGGGTTGCGATTGCCGAAAGCGCCGCTCAGGAAAGGACAGCGGAAAGTGAAGTACGCGAAGACTGCCGCGTTTTTGGCCGGTTCCGCCATGGCTCTGGGAGCGGCGTCCCCTGTTTTCGCCGGACCCCCGCGCCAGGGGCCGAGTTTCAGCATCAACGGTGGGATTGCGGAAGCTCTGAAGAACAAGCAGCTGGACGGCCGGCAGCTCGACCCGGTGGTAAGGACGGTCGAGGAGACTTCCAGCGACCTCCAGGATTCCCCCGCCACGCGGAAGCTGGTGCACGCCGTCGGGGATGTCGCCCAGAAGACACCGGGGCTCAAGGGTGTCGAGGTGGCCAGGGGGTCCGGAAAGTAGCCCGTTCCACGATTTGCTGCCGGTCGCGGCCGAATTCTCGGGGCGGCACGGTCAGTAAGGGACGAGCCGCTGTGCCGGCCGGTGGCACAGCTGTTCCCCTCAGTTGTGCACCACATCATTTGAGTGATGGAGCAAAACCAAGCCCGGCACACCGAGTTGTTCATACTGCCCCGGGTAAAGAGCATCCCGAAACGCGAAGGATCACACATGATCAAGAAGGCGCTGGCAACAGTAGCCACGGCTGCTTCTGTCGTAGGTATCGCGGCCGCCGCCGCCCCAGAGGCATCGGCGGTCGGTGACGCCCGTAAAATCGGCACCTACAACGGCAACGGTGCGGCCCAGGTGTACGGCAACATGTCCACGATGGGGAACATGAGCCCGCAGTTCGCGCTCATCCAGGGCTCGTTCAACAAGCCCTGTATCGCGCTGCCGGTCCAGGACGTGCAGAACCTCGTGTCTCTGGTCAATATCGGTGTGCAGGACATCCTGTCCTCGGACCAGACCCAGACGTGTGTCGAGAACTCGTCCCAGGTCCAGGGCGACGGGCCGCTGTCGCACCTCATCGACAAGCTTCCCATCCTCTCCGTCAACGGCACCAACAACGAGTGACGGACACCGCCGCCGCGTGAACGGCGCGAGGGCCCGCAATGCCGCCGGCCGGCAGCGCGGGCCCTTTTCCTGTGCCGCCGCCGGTGGCCGCACCACGGTCAGCCGGTCTCGTCCGGCTTCTCCAGCAACGCCCGGCGCAGGCTCATCAGGGCCTCGAAATCAGCGAGCCGGGCAAAGCGGCCGAGCAGAGTGTCGACGCCGGCATCGTCGCCGCGGCGCACCGCATCGACGATTTCCTCTTGCACGCGAGTCGCGTCCCTCGGGGCTGGCATACGGAAATCTTTGTCCTTTCGTTGTCCGGCGGGCCTGGGAATCGTCCCCGCCCGGTGCCGCCGAAAGCCACCCGGAAGAGTGGGACAGCGGCCCGGGAACTGGAATGTCGATCTGTTCGGGTGATGATGCGCAACTTTCCCGGCCGTGGCGGGTTGTTGCTTACAGGGCTCCCTTCGTCATGGGAGTTCATTTCCTGAAGGGGTTTCGAGATGAACAAGATGATGGCGGGCGTGGCGGTTGCCGCGTCTCTGGTCGGTATCTCCGCGGCGGCGGCTCCGCAGGCCATGGCAGTGGGCGACGGCCGTGACACGGGGACGGCCAACGGCAACCACTCGGCCCAGTCGTTCGGCAACAACCGGACCGAGGGCGACATGAGCCCGAGTGCCACGCTCATCGGCAACTCGCTGAACAAGCTGTGCATCGGTATCCCGATCACGAACGTGCAGAACATCGTGGCGCTGGTCAACATCGGTGTGCAGGACATCCTGTCCTCGGACCAGAACCAGCAGTGTGTCGAGAACTCGACCGAGAGCCAGCAGGACCAGGCACTGTCGCACATCATCGACAAGCTGCCGCTGCTCTCCCAGAACGGCACCAACAACGAGTGACCCGTCACCGGCGGCCGGCCACCGGCCGCCGAAATCCGTTGAGGGACCGCACGCCGCCCGCGTACGGTCCCTCGACGGCGTCCGGGCACCTTCCCGGCCTCCCGTACGTCCTACAGGCGAAAGATCCACCGGCGCGCATCGTTCCCGGGCAGGATTGACCACCGGCGGTAGGGGTGAAGATCCTGCTGAAGAACTAGAACGCGCTTTTGCCAAGCCATTACCCTTGTGGGAAGGCCGCGCACGGCGGCCATGGAGGAGTGAGATGAGGAGCAGCAACCCGGTCTTCTCGCGACGGGGGTTCAGCCGCGACAACAACGGCTACGCCGGCTTCAACGCGCCGCCGCAGGCCGGGGGCCCCGCAGCGAACCCCTACGCCGGAACGAACCCGTACGCCCAGCCCGGCAACCCCTACGCCCAGGACGCCGCACAGGCCACCCAGGCGCCGTCGTACGCGCCGCAGACCGGCCGGATGACCATGGACGACGTCGTGCTGCGTACCGGCATGACGCTCGGCACGGTCATCGCGGGTGCGGCCGTCGGCTGGATCTTCCTGACCAAGAGCCTCGGCTTCGCCGTCGGCGCCGGTCTGATCGCGATGGTGCTGGGCTTCGTCCAGTCCTTCAAGCGCAAGCCGTCGCCGGCCCTGATCCTGACGTACGCGGCCTTCGAGGGCATCTTCCTCGGGGCGCTCAGCGGCGCGATCAACGACATCCCGAAGCTCAGCGGCGCGCCGATGCAGGCGGTGATGGGCACCATGGCGGTCTTCGTCGCCATGCTCGTCGCCTACAAGACCCGCATCGTGCGGGTCACCGCGCGCTTCACGCGCTATCTGCTCATCGCGATGCTCGGCTTCGTGCTGCTGTCGATGGTCAACATGCTGTTCATGGTCTTCGGCGGCGGTGACGGCCTCGGCTTCCGCAGCGGCGGCCTGGGCATCCTGTTCGGCGTCGTCGGCGTGGTGCTCGGCGCGCTGTGCCTGGCCCTGGACTTCAAGCAGATCGAGGACGGCATCGCGTACGGCGCTCCGCGCGAGGAGTCCTGGCTGGCCGCGTTCGGCCTGACGGTGACCCTGGTGTGGATCTACACCGAGCTGCTGCGGCTGATCTCGATCCTGCGGGACTGACGCGGCGGCGCCGGGCGACCGTGCCCGGCGCCCGGTGCACGGACCTGACGAAGGGCCCGCGGGGAACTCCCCGCGGGCCCTTCGGCGTTCCGGGCGGGCACGGCTACAGCTTGCGCGCTGCGCGCCTGAGGTCGTATTCGTGGACGATCGCCTTGGCGTGCCCGTAGGCGAGGTTGTGCTCGCCCCGGAGCCAGCTGACCTTCTCCTCGAAGCGGAAGAGAGCGGGGCCTTCGTCTACCGTGCGAAGCCAGTCGGAGACTTCGCGACCGGTGCAATGGGGGATACGGGAGAGCAGGTTCCGGTGGGTCTCTTCGGAGAAGAGTTGAGACATCGGCGCCTCCGGACGCGTTCGATGCTGGTCCTTCAGCCCACCGTGCCTGACCGTTCGGGTGTTGGCAACCACCCGGGAGTGGCGCATAAGCTCGGGCTGTGCTTGACGTGACGCCTTTGCAGACCGCTGTGGACGCCCTCGCCGACCGCCTGCGGGCGCTGCCGCAGAGCACTCTGGCGCGCGGTTCGGCGGCCGAAGCGCTGGCCCTCGCCCGCGAGTTGGCGGACCGGGCGCAGCGCCTGGAAAGCCCCCGGCGGGAACCGTACGAGCTCCCGGACGCGGGCATGTTCGCGGTCGGCGACCAAGTGGCGGTGGCCGGGCACGACTTGGTGGAGGCGGTGCGCGCCGCGGGCGACGAGCGGGCGCTCACGGCGGCGGTAGCGCTGGTGCGGGAGGCCGCGGTGCGCTGCTGAGGTCCCCGGGGAACGGCCGCTTCCGGCCGGATATCCGGCGGCAAGCGAGGATTCTGGGCGGGACACGAGGGTCCCGCGGGCGCGTGACGGCTCTCAGAGGGACGCGATGACGCGGTCCGCGAGGATGTAGACGCTGTCGGTGGTGGCGGGGCCCCAGGAGAAGGTCAGGGCGTAGGCGCCGGAGACGCCGGAGCCGCCCAGCAGGACCGGGACGCTGCCCTCGCTCAGTGCCGTGGCGACGCGCTCGGCGGTCTCCCGGTGCCCGGGCGTCATGCAGATCGTGGTGCCGTCGGCGAAGACGTACACATCGAGGGTGCCCAGCGGGCCGGGGCGGACGTCCGCGAGCGGGGTGCGGTCGCGGGCCAGCTCCTCCAGGCGGTTGACGGTGCGCTCGTGGTCGCCGATGGCGGGGGACGGGGTGAAGTCCGGGTGCGAGGGGTGGCGCCGGCGCGCGGCGGCCAGCTCGGCGGACTCGGCCTCCTCGACCGTCTCGCTCTCCAGCGCGTCCACCGGTTCCAGGGCCGGGCCGTCGGCGGCGTACAGCGCGTCCGGGCCGAGCAGCGGCTCCAGCCCGGCCAGGTCCGCCTGCCGGGGCAGGAAGAACGGGTCGTCCAGCCGCTCGTGCGGGTCGAGGTGGTCGGTGCCGCCGTCCAGCGGGCCCAGCAGGGACGGGGCGTCCGCGGCGTCCCTGGCCTCCTGGGCGGCCCAGAAGGCGCGGGCCTCGGCCAGTTCGCGCTCCCGCTCCTCGGCGAGCGCGTCGGCGACGGCGGCGCGTATGTCGGCGAGTGCGTGCTCGGCGGCCGGGGCGGGGCGGGCGGCGGGGATGCTCGCGGCGGCGGCCTGCGCCCGGGCCTCGGAGCGGGTCTCGGCGTGCGCGGCGAGCAGTTCGGCGCGCAGCCCGGCGACCTGGCGGCGCAGCGCGTGGGCGGTGTGCAGGGCAGCCGCTCCCAGGGTCACGGCGACGGCCGCGGCCAGCAGCAGGGCAAGAGTGATGGCGCTCACTGACGTACTCCCATTAGCAGAATGTCCCCCGACTTCCTACATCAGGCTGCCGGTCGTCGGCGACCGGTCCCAGTGGCGGAGGGCCTGAGCAGAACGGGGATTTGGACCTGGTGCGTTCGAGTGACACCGCGCTGACCTGCGGGGACACCGCGCCTTGGGGGGTTTGGTCACAATCCATGGGGAGATTTGATCGCGATCTCGTCACCTGGTGAGCCAGGTCACCGACGGTCGCTCTGCGTGCGTCAGTTGGGACGCAGGGTACGGGGGAGGCGTGTCTGGGGGACGGGTGCGGCGTACGGGGCGCGACGGGCGCCGCGCACGGGGGACGGCACCCGTCGGCGTACGGGCATCCGCCCCGTACGCCGACGGTCTCGCGGGGGTCAGCTCAGGCGCTCGATGACCATCGCCATGCCCTGGCCGCCGCCCACGCACATCGTCTCCAGGCCGAACTGCTTGTCGTGCCACTGGAGGGAGTTGATCAGCGTGGTGGTGATGCGGGCGCCGGTCATGCCGAAGGGGTGGCCGACGGCGATCGCGCCGCCGTTGACGTTCAGCCGGTCCAGGTCGATGCCGAGGTCCCGGTACGAGGGGATCACCTGGGCGGCGAACGCCTCGTTGATCTCCACCAGGTCGATGTCGGAGATGCCCAGGCCCGCGCGCTTGAGGGCCTGCTTGGACGCCTCGACCGGGCCGAGCCCCATGATCTCCGGCGACAGGCCGCTGACGCCGGTGGAGACGATCCGGGCGAGCGGGGTCAGGCCCAGCTCGCGGGCCTTGGTGTCGGACATGATGACGAGGGCGGCGGCGCCGTCGTTGAGCGGGCAGCAGTTGCCGGCCGTCACCAGGCCGTCGGGGCGGAAGACCGGCTTGAGGCCCTGGACGCCTTCGAGGGTGACGCCCGCGCGCGGGCCGTCGTCCTGGCCGACCACCGTGCCGTCGGGCGTGGTCACCGGCGTGATCTCGCGCTCCCAGAAGCCGTCCTTGATCGCCTGCTCGGCGAGGTTCTGGGACCGCACGCCGAACTCGTCCATGTCCTGGCGGGTGATGCCCTTGGCGCGGGCCAGGTTCTCGGCGGTCTGCCCCATCGCGATGTACGGGTCGGGCAGCAGGCCGTCCTCGCGCGGGTCGTGCCAGCCGGCGCCCTCCTGCTCGGCGCGGGCGGCGGTGCGCGCCTCGGCGTCGGCGAACAGCGGGTTGTGGGTCTCGGGCAGCCCGTCCGAGGTGCCCTTCACGGAGCGCGAGACGGTCTCGACGCCGGCCGAGATGAACACATCGCCCTCGCCGGCCTTGATGGCGTGCAGCGCCATCCGGGTCGTCTGGAGGGAGGAGGAGCAGTAGCGGGTGACCGTACAGCCGGGCAGGTGGTCCATGCCCATCTGCACGGCGACGATACGGCCCAGGTTGTGGCCCTGCTCGCCGCCCGGCAGACCGCAGCCGAGCATCAGGTCGTCGATGTCCTTCGGGTCCAGCGCGGGGACCTTGGCGAGCGCGGCCTTGATGATCTCGGCCGTCAGGTCGTCCGGACGCACGTCCTTCAGGGAGCCCTTGAAGGCGCGGCCGATCGGGGAACGGGCGGCGGACACGATCACGGCTTCGGGCATGACGGCTCCTGGGGAAGACGGGCGGACGGGCAGGACTGTGGGGGAAGTTACCCGGCCGTAAGGCGGAGGTCACGCAGTCGGCGTTGTGAGACGGGACTCTTTTCTAAGCGGGTGCTTATCGGGGTGGGCGTCCGCGCTCCGGCGGCCCGGATCAGTCGCCCTGCCGCGCGCGGCCCGTCGCGTCCGCCGCCTCCGTGGGCTCCGGGGGCGGGATCTGCCGCCGGCGCCGGTGCTTGAGCAGGGCCCACGGCGTGCGGGTCGGGGTGACTTCCGTACCGCCTTCGTCGGCGGCCTGGGCGGCGGCCTCGGCGACCGGGAGGATGCCCTCGCGGCGGTGCGCCTCCGGGCGCTCCTCCTCGGGCCACAGGCCGAGTGCGGCGCAGAGGGTGGGCAGCACGGCCATCGCGGCGGTGGCGTAGCCCTCGGCGGAGGGGTGGTAGTTGTCGGGGCCGAACAGTTCGCGCGGGTGGGCCTCGAACTCCGGGCCCAGCAGGTCGCCGAGGGAGACGGTACGGGCGCCGTGCGCCACCACGCCGATGGTCTGCGCGGCGGCGAGCTGCCGGGACAGGCGGCGCGCGACCCAGCGCAGCGGCTGGTAGACCGGCTCGATGGTGCCCAGGTCGGGGCAGGTGCCGACGACCACGGCGCAGCCGGCCTCGCGCAGCCGCCGCACCGCATCGGACAGCAGCCGCACGGAGCGGGCGAGCGGCATGCGGTGGGTGACGTCATTGGCGCCGATCATGATGACGGCGACGTCGGGAGCGGGCTCCGGCCCCTCCAGAAGGAGCGTGACCTGCCGGTCGAGGTCGTCGGACTGGGCGCCGGGCAGCGCCACGTTGCGCAGGTCCACCGGCAGCTCCGCGACCGCGGCGAGGCCGGAGGCGAGCAGGGCCCCCGGCGTCTGGCGGGGGCGGTGCACGCCCTGGCCCGCGGCTGTGGAGTCGCCGAGGAAGCCCAGCCGCAGCGGCGGCCGGTCGGTGCGGTGGGCGAAGGCGGAGCCGTAGCGGCCGTCGGCGCCGGGCGGGACGGCGCTGGAGCCGCCGACCGTGCGGCGGGCGAGGCGGACCTCGGTCAGCAGCAGGCCGACACCGGCCACGCCGAGCAGACCGATCCCGCCGCCGCCCACCGCGGCGGCGGCGGCGATCCGCCGTGCCACCCTCGCCCTGGACATCGTCATCGGCATAAGGCCGGGCACCTCCCCGTGCAGTGCGTTCGAAAACGTGTGGTGACTGTGGATGGGTGGAGCCGGCCCGGAGCCGGACGCGCGGCCCGTACAGGATGTCCGTAGCGGCCGGAACAAGAAGCGGTACAACAAGGTGGTGCCCCGTCGGGCGGCCCGCGCAACGCACGGCGCCGTCCCGGGAGCGGGCAATAGGCTGGTCGGATGGGCGCAGGACAGCGCGCCCCCGACAGCGGAGACCACCGTGCAGTTTTACGAATCCATGATCGAGCTCGTCGGCGACACCCCGCTGGTGAAGCTCAACAACGTCACCCGAGGAATCCAGGCCACCGTCCTGGTGAAGGTCGAGTACTTCAACCCGGGCGGGTCCGTGAAGGACCGGATCGCGGTGCGGATGATCGAGGCCGCCGAGCAGTCCGGCGAGCTGAAGCCGGGCGGCACCATTGTCGAGCCGACCTCGGGGAACACCGGGGTGGGCCTGGCGATCGTGGCCCAGCAGAAGGGCTACAAGTGCATCTTCGTCTGCCCGGACAAGGTGTCCACCGACAAGATCAACGTGCTGCGCGCGTACGGCGCCGAGGTCGTGGTCTGCCCGACCGCGGTGGACCCCGAGCACCCGGACTCGTACTACAACGTCTCGGACCGGCTGGTCCGTGAGACCCCGGGCGCCTGGAAGCCGGACCAGTACAGCAACCCGAACAACCCGCGTTCGCACTATGAGACGACCGGTCCCGAGCTGTGGGAACAGACCGAGGGGAAAATCACTCACTTCGTCGCGGGCGTCGGCACCGGCGGCACCATCAGCGGCACCGGCCGGTACCTGAAGGAGGCCAGCGAAGGCCGGGTCAAGGTCGTCGGCGCCGACCCGGAGGGCTCCGTCTACAGCGGCGGCTCGGGCCGCCCGTACCTCATCGAGGGCGTCGGTGAGGACTTCTGGCCGAGCGCCTACGACCGTACGGTCGCGGACGAGATCGTGGCGGTCTCCGACAAGGACGCCTTCCAGATGACCCGGCGGCTGGCCAAGGAGGAGGGCCTGCTGGTCGGCGGCTCCTGCGGCATGGCGGTCGTGGCGGGCCTGGAGGTCGCCAAGAAGCTCGGCCCGGACGACGTGGTCGTCGTCCTGCTGCCGGACAGCGGCCGCGGCTACCTCAGCAAGATCTTCAACGACGAGTGGATGGCGGACTACGGCTTCCTGGAGGACGCCGGTCCCGCGGCGCGCGTCAGTGACGTGCTGCGGTACAAGGAGGGCGCACTGCCCTCGCTGGTCCACATGCACCCGGAGGAGACCGTCGGCGAGGCCATCGACGTGCTGCGGGAGTACGGCGTCTCGCAGATGCCGATCGTCAAGCCGGGCGCCGGGCACCCGGACGTGATGGCGGCGGAGGTCGTCGGCTCGGTCGTGGAGCGGGAGCTGCTGGACGCGCTGTTCGCGCAGCGCGCGTCGCTCGGCGACCCGCTGGAGAAGCACATGTGCCCGCCGCTGCCGCAGGTCGGCTCGGGCGAGCCGGTCGGTGACCTGATGGCGGTCCTGGAGAAGGCGGACGCGGCGATCGTGCTCGTCGAGGGCAAGCCGAAGGGCGTCGTCAGCCGGCAGGACCTGCTGGCGTTCCTGGCGCGGGAGGCGAAGCAGGGCTAGCACCCGTAGGCGGCGGGGTTCGTCCGCGGGGTCGCTCCGCGCCGAGGACAGCCGGCGTCAAGCGACCGTCAGGAAACGTCCGGCCGCCGCAAGGTGTACGTATGCGTCACGCGCCCGCAGCACGGACTTAACACTGAGCGGGCACATTGGTGACGGTGGCGATACGGACTTCCGGAGCGGCTCCCGGACCTTCCGAAGATCGCCCGGACGCGCACAGCCGGCCCTGACCCGGCCCGCGTCCCCCGCGGGGACCGCCGTCGTCCCGCCCTCGGCCACCGGCCGGGGTGCGGCGGTCCCCGCGCCACCACCGCGCCCGTACGAGGACCGGCTTCCTGTCTACTCCCAGCCGTCCCCGTCCTGTTCGGCGTTCTGGCGGGAGCGCTTGAAGAAGCCGGACGCGTGCACCGCGTTGACGCCGACGATGCCGGCCCAGCTGACGATCAGCCCGGTCAGGCCCGCGTTCACCGCGCTGATCGCGGACAGCGGGACCGCGAGGACCAGCGAGACCGTCGCGAAGCCGAAGCGCTCCGCATAGCCGCTGCCGCCACCGCCGGGCGCCGCGCGCGCCCTGGGCGGCTGCGCACCGCGCGCGACCTGCATCTGCTGCTCGGCGAACTGCCGGCGCACCCGCTGGTCGACCGTCGTGTCGAGCTTCTCCAGGAAGGACTCGACCAGCTCGGACTCGTACTCCGGCCCCAGCTCCTTGCGTGTCTGCAGGGTCGCGTCGAGTTCTTTCCTCAGCTCGGGGTCATGGGTAGCCATGCTGCGAGATTACGGGCGGGGAGCGGGCCGCGCGGTAGGGCTGTCCCCCGTATTCGCGGGGGTGGATTCCGCACCCGCCACCGCGGCGGGCGGCACCCGGCCGGTGTCGCGGCGGGCGACCGCCCAGTACAGGACGGCGGGTACGGCCAGTCCGACGAGCCAGGACACGTCGGCGCCGCCGAGCGGGTCCACCAGCGGGCCGGTGTAGAAGTGCGTGGCGAGGAACGGGAGCTGGGCCAGCACGCCGGCGCCGTACACCGCCAGCGCCCCGCCGTTCCAGGCGCCGTAGCGGCCGGACGGGTCGCTGAGCGCCGGGATGTCGTAGCGCTCCTTCGAGATCAGGTAGTAGTCGACGAGGTTGATCGCCGACCACGGCGTGAAGAAGGTCAGCAGGAACAGCAGGAAGTCCTTGAACGAGGTGAGGAAGGAGTCCTTGCCGAGCAGGGCGACGGCGGTGCCCGCGAGCATGATGCCGGTGACGTACGCGGTGCGGCCGCGCGGCGACAGGGTGGCGCGGCCGCGGAAGCCGCTGACGCCGGTGACCAGCGACATGAAGCCGCCGTAGGTGTTCAGGACGTTGATGGTCAGTTTGCCGAGGGCGATGACGAAGTACAGCGCGGAGGCGGTCAGGCCGGCGCCGCCGAGGGAGACGACGTAGGAGACCTCGTGGCCGGTGAAGGCGGTGGGCGCCGCGGCGGCGGCCAGCGCGCCGAAGGTCATCGACCACTGCGACCCGAGGACCGAGCCGGACAGCGTCCACCAGAAGGTGGCGCGGGTGGAGGTGTCGCGGGGCAGGTAGCGGGAGTAGTCGGCGACGTACGGGCCGATGGCCAGCTGCCAGGAGGCGGACAGCGAGACGGCGAGCAGGAACATCGGGAAGGAGAAGGACCGGTCGTGCAGCAGCGCGGCCAGGTCGGCGCGCTCCAGCAGACGCGCGCCGAGGTAGAGGAAGGCCAGCGCGCACACGATGCTCGCGACCCGGCCCAGCACGTGGATGAGCCGGTAGCCGACCGCCGCGGCGACGGCGGTGACCGCGGCGAAGACGAGGATGCCGAAGGTGCCGCCCAGGTGCGTCAGCTCGCCGACCGCCTGCCCGGCCAGCACCGTGCCGCTGGCGAAGAAGCCGATGTACATGACGATCACCAGCGCCAGCGGCACCACCGCGCCGCGCACTCCGAACTGGGCCCGCGAGGAGATCATCTGCGGCAGGCCCAGCCGCGGTCCCTGCGCGGAGTGCAGGGCCATGACCGCGCCGCCGAGGAGGTTGCCGAGCAGCAGTCCGAGCACCGCCCAGAACGCCCGGGCGCCGAGGACGACGGCCAGCGCACCGGTGACGACCGCGGTGATCTGGAGGTTGGCGCCGAGCCACAGGGTGAACTGGCTGACCGGCGTGCCGTGGCGTTCGGCGTCCGGTACGACGTCGATCGAATGCCGTTCCACCACTGCCGCCATCGGCCGCCCTCCTCGTCCGGCTGTATGAGTTCATGCAGGATCGGCGCGGTTGAATGAGAAATCAATACCCCGGACCGGAAAAGGTGGCGCGGGCGGCACCGGGCTCCAGGGGCCGGAGTTCCTCCGCGTACGAGACGGAGAGGCGGCGCATCAGGCCGTCCTCGGTGATGGCGTACTGGCCGAGCCGCCACAGCGGCGGCGAGTAGGCGTGCAGCGAGACCGTGTCGTCGGTGGCGCCGGTGAGGCGGTGGATGTGGTCCGGACCGAAGCAGATGGAGGCGCCGGAGCCGACGGCGGTGGCCAGATGGGCGCCGCCGATGCGCGGATTGGACTCGGTGAGCACGCCCTGCACCACGCGCACCGCGCCGGACGAGAGGTCGTGGTCGTGCCAGCCGGTGTCGCTGCGCCGCGTCCAGCACAGCAGCCAGACGTCGACGTAGGTGTCGCGGTGGAGGGAGGCGTAGTGCCGCTCGGTGTCGGAGAAGGCGACGTCGCCGCGCCACAGGCCCGGGGCGTCGGCCAGCCGCTCGACGAGGGAGCGCAGTTCGCGCTTGGTGAGGTTGCGGGCGGGGAGGGCGGCGAAGAGGCCGGGGGTGTGGGGGGCGGCGGCGGGGGTGGCCGGGCGGTGGTGCGTACGGGATTCGGGCATTGCGGGCGGGCTCCTTACGCCGGGCCGAGGAGGCGGACCGGGTTGGCGGTGCGCAGGGCGTGCACGGCGGCGGCGCCGAGGCCGGGCACATCCGGCACGGCGTACGGGCGGTCGCTGCCGAAGACCACGGCGTCGATGCCGACGGCGCGGACGACCGTGTCCACGGCACGCGTGCCGTAGGAGGAGGTCTCGTAGAAGACGCCGGGGTCCACGCGTCCGCGGTCCCGGCCGCCGCGCGCCGCCAGCCGCTCGCCGTGCAGCGGGGCGAGGCCCGCGAGGGCGGCGAAGCAGACGCGCAGGTGCGGGTGGCGGGGGCGGCCGAAGGCGCGGAAGGCGAACCAGGCGGCGTGCAGCTGCTGGAGGTAGGGGACGAGGGCGGGCCACCACGGCGGGCTGCCGGGCGGGACCGGTGGCGCGGTTCCGGGGTGGACGAACAGGGGCCGGCCGAGGCGGGCCACGCCGTCGAGCAGCGGCCCGCAGCGCTCCCATCCCGCGGCGTCCGTCAAGGCCGTGGCGGGGAGCTGGAGGCCGGCGCAGCCGCGGCGCAGCAGGCGTACGACGGGTGCGGGATCGGGGACGGGGACGGACAGGCACGGGGAGGCCCAGACCCCGAACGGGGCGGGCAGGGTGAGCGCTTCGTCATGGAAGGCGTCGAGGAGCGGGGCTGCTTCTGCGGGCGGCAGGAATTCGATGCCGAGCGGGCTGGAGAGCGAGATCAGGGCCCGGTCGAGGCCGTCGGCGCGGGCGCGTTCCGTACGGGCGGCGGGGTCGTGGTCGGCGGGGTCGATGGCGTGCGGAGGCTCGCCGGGCAGGTGCAGTGTCCGGCCGTCGAGGAGGGGTGGTGCGGTGCGCGCACGCAGCAGCGCGAGGAACCGCGGCGGCCAGAGGTGCTGGTGGATGTCGGTGGTCACGGGCTCCCTCCGGGAGGGCGCCTGGCCGGACGCCCGCAAATGGCGCCGGAACGAGGGAAGTTAACCGCTTCAGTTACGCGATTGAGTGAAGCGATTAACCCGAATCCGTGTCAAGGGAACGGCGGGGGCGGCCGTGCGCACGGCACGGCGTCCGCGCGGTCCAACACGCCGGGCGAGGCGGCCCCTTGGGTAGGCTTCCGGCATGGCCAGGCCCCGTAAGCGCACCACTCTCCGCGAGGTGGCCGAGGCCACCGGGCTCTCCACCGCCGCCGTCTCCTACGCGCTGCGCGGCACGCATGTCTCCAAGGAGACCGAGGAACGGGTGCGCAAGGCCGCCGCCGAACTCGGCTACGAGGCCGACCCGATCGCCCGCGCCCTGGCCAGCGGCCGGACCAGCATGGTCGGCGTACTGGCCGGCGACCTCCAGGACCTGTGGCAGCAGCAGCTGATGGCGGCGATAGGGCGGGAACTGCTCGCGGGCGACCGCTACGCGCTCATCCTGGACGCGGGCGGCGACCCGCAGCGCGAGCTGGCCCTGGCCAAACAGCTCCGTGACCAGCGCGTGGACGGTCTGCTGGTGTCCCCGGTCGACCCCTCGGCCGCGGGCTGGGCGCAGATCGCCGAAGCGGTGCCGGTGGTGTCCATCGGCGACTCGCTGCGCCGCGCCCGTACGGCGGGTGAGGTGCTCTTCGACAACCGCGCCGGCATCGACGCCGTACTGGAATACCTGACCGGACTGGGCCACCGCCGGATCACGGTCCTGACGCCCACCGGCCCCTCCACCCCGGACCGGCCCGCCGACGTGTACGTACGGGAAGCGGCCGGACGCCTCGGCATCGCGGCCGAAGTGCTCCCGTGCGCCCAGGAACTGGGCGAGGCGACGGCGGTCGCCCGGCGTGTGCTGCGCGACGGCGGCGCGGACGGGGCCTGCTCGACGGCGGTGTTCTGCTTCTCCGACTCGATCGCGTACGGGGTCTACGCGGCGGCGGCCGAGGCGTCGCTGAAGGTCGGCCGGGACGTCTCGGTGGTCGGCTTCGACGACCACCCCGTCTCCCAGGTGCTCACCCCGCCCCTGACGACGCTGGACTGGGGCCTCGCCGGCATCGCCCAGGAAGCGGCGCGGCTGGCCGTCGCGGCGATCGACGGACGGCGGGTACGGCGCAAGCGCATGCTGTGCGCGCCGCGGCTGAGCGAACGGGGCTCGGCCGTACGGGTGTGAGGGGCGGCGGCCGCCGGATGCCTCACGCGGGGACGGCGGTTCGGGCGGGCGCCAGTCCGAGGGCGCGGAAGGTGACGCGCTGGTCGAACCACAGCAGCGCGACCGTCGCGCCACCCATGACAGCCGCGAACAGCAGATGCCCGGCCGCCGAGGCGACCTGGGCGCCGACCGCCCCCAGCAGCGCGTGCGCACCCATCCGGAAGGCGACCAGCCCGAAGGCGATGGCCCGCGTGCGGGAGTTCTTCAACAGCGCCTTTACCAGCTTGATCCGGCGGCGCAGCACGGTCAGCCCGACGACGATGTTGACCGCCGCGAAGGCCAGGATCACCGTCCAGGCACCGGACCACGCGTGACACAGGTCGTAAGCGGCCCCCAGCACCCCCTCGAACGCGAAGAACCACACCGGCAGCGGCTTCACCTTCGCCAGCTCCTCGGCGGAGACCTGCTGCCGCGCGTTCTTCCGAGCCTTCGTGAGGATCTGCATCGCCCGCCCCTTGGTGGTGAAGTACCGCTGTTCTGTGATGTCTCCATCCTGGTGAGGCGCGGGGCGGCGCGGCAGCGTCAAGCGTCCTCGGCAGGGCGGGACAAATGTCATGGGGCGGCTGCACGGCCGGCTTGTTCAGGTCATCCGTCGAGTCTCCGGAACCTTTCGGCCCGGCGGGCTGTCTCACCGTACGGCCCGTGCCCGGTGGAAAAGGAGCTGTTTCGGATGGTGCGTCGTGTTCGTGTGCTGCTGCTGAGCGTCTTATTGCTGGTGGCAGGGTCGGTGGTGGCAGCCGCGCCGGCCTCCGCCGTCATCGGCGGGTCCAAGAGCACCTACGGCCCGTGGGCGGTGCGCATGCTCGTCGACGGCAAACCGGCGTGCACCGGGACGGCGGTCAGCAGCGAGTGGATCCTCAGCGCCTCCCACTGCTTCTACGAGCAGGCGCAGCCGGTCGCCGACAAGCGGATCTCCTTCCGGGTCGGCAGCCTCGACATGCGCAAGGGCACCACGGTCCGCCCGGTGCCCGGCAAGCGCGTGGGAAGCACGGCCGACATGATGCTCATCAAGGTGCAGCCGATGAAGGTCCGTACGGCGCGCCTGGCCACGGCCGGTGTCCATGTCGGCCAGATCGTGCGGCAGTACGGGTGGGGCGCCACCTGCACCGAGGACGAGAACGCCTGCCAGTCTCCCGTGCTCAAGCAGTCCGACCTGCGGGTGGTGCGGCCGGACGACCCCCGGTGCGAGGGCTACACCGCGCCGGGCGGCCCGGACTTCTGCATGGAGAAGGTGTCCGGGATTCCGGCCGGCGGCGACTCCGGTGGCCCGGTGATGAGCATCGCCCCGAGCGGCACCGAAACCCTCCTCGGCGTCTTCAGCGGCTCGGACCGGGAGACGGTCGCCCAGGCCGGCGAGGTCTCCCAGCAGCTCGCCTGGGTCCGCTCGGTCATCCGGCGCTAGTACTGAACGCGCCGGCGGCCCGGCGAAACGTCAGGCCCGCATGGCGGGACAGCTGATGTCGGTGGCCGGGCGTGCGCCGGTGAGCAGGAACGTGGTGGTCAGCGCGTCCCCGCAGGCGCGGTCGTCGCCGTGGTAGGCGCCGTGGCCACCGGCCTCGACGGTGATCATCCGGGCGCGGTCGCCGAAGGCCCGGCGCATGGCGCGGGCGCCGGTGAGCGGGGTGGCCGGGTCGCGGCGGTTCTGGACGAGCAGGACGTTCGACGGTCCGTGCGCGGTGATGCGCACGGGCCGCTCGGCGGGCGGCGCCGGCCAGAAGGAACAGGGCGTGATGTTGACCGGCATGCCGGCGGTCAGCGGGTGGCGCACGCGGTCGGCCGCCACGTCACGGGCGTGCTTCCCGGGTGAACGGGGCCAGGCCACGTCGTTGCAGAGGGTGGCGAGCGAGGCGGCGGCGGTCTGCTGCTGGGCCTCGATGTCCTGCGGGGACGGCACCGGCTGCGCGGGCAGGTCCGGGGCGTGCGGGTCGTCCAGCTTGGCGCGGGCGGCGCGCATCAGCGTGATCAGCCCGTCCATCCGGCTGTCGGAGTAGAGGGCCATCAGCAGGTGCTGGCGCAGGACGTTGCCGTTCAGCTCGGCGGGGTTGGCGTTCGGCCAGGGCAGCGGGGTGCGGTCGAGGCGGGCCGCGAGGTCCAGGAACAGCGGACGGATCTCCTCCGGGCGGTCGGCGAGCCGGTCGGCGCGCGCCGGGTCGGCGGCCCGCGCCGCGAAGTCGGGGAAGCGGTCCTCGGCGCCGACGGCGGAGTTCGCCAGCCAGCCGCGTTCCACCCGGGCCGGGTCGGGGTCGCCGTTGCTGTCCAGCACCCAGTGGTCCGTCCGGTCCGGAAAGAGCTGCGCGTACACCGCACCGGCGTACGCCCCGTATGAGACACCCAGGCCGGACAGCTTGCGCTCGCCCAGGGCCTGCCGGATGCGGTCGATGTCCCGGGCTTCGTCGGCGGTGCTGATGCTGCGCAGCACGGGTCCGCCGTTACGGGCGCAGGCGGCGGCCGTCCGGCGGGCGGCGGCGACGTTGCCGGTGATGGAGCCGTCGGGTGCGGGCCATGCGCGCAGGGTGGTCAAGGACAGGTCGGCGTACGGAAGTCCGCAGCTCACGGGCGAGCTGTGGCCCACGCCGCGCGGGTCGAAGCCGATGATGTCGTACGCGGCGCGCAGGCGTTGCGAGAGCTTCGCGGTGCTGGGCCGGTCCAGCCCCGTACCGCCCGGCCCGCCGGGAATCAGCAGCAGTGCTCCGCGGCGCGATGCCGGGTCCTCGGCCGGAATGCGGGAGACCGCGAGGTCTGTCTGTCTGCCGCCCGGGTCCTTGTGGTCGAGGGGGACTTTCAGCGTCGCGCACTGCTGGGAAGCGGCCTTGGCAGCCGCCGAAGGGCACGGCTGCCAGTCGAGCGAGGTCCGGGGGCGGTCCGGGGATGCCGACGCCGCGGCATCGGGCGGCGCGAGGAACGGCAGAGCCGTGGCGAGAGCGGCGGCAGTGGCCATGACGGAGGCCCCAACGGGGCGGCGGTGCTTGGTGTTTCGCATGGCAACAGCCTGTCCGGACGGAGGCCGGACGCCCAGCGGGGCAGCACCAGGGCCGGGGGTGGGGGGTGCCCCACCTTCCGGTCGTACCGGGTGGCATCCGGAGGACGATCAGCCGGTTGGCGGGTGGCTGCCTCTTGTCGGCCTGTATATCGTCATGCAGAGTCGGGGTGGGTGAATAGATGCCGAGGGAGGGCGGCGCCATGGTGTCCCGGACTCTGGATCAGGGCGGGCGGGGCGGCCGTGCGCCCGGGGGCGCGAGCGTCGTCCCGCCGCCCGCTGAGGCGCCCCTCGGACTTCACCCGGCTGCGCCCGTTCCTCGGGGACCACGCGCCGGCCAGTTCCGGTGTGATGATCCTCGAATACGCGGCCGGGGCCGCCCTCGGCGAACTGCGGGCCGCCTCGCAGCCCGCCTCCCTGGGGCGCGCGGTCCTCTCCCGCGGCGTCGAGGAACAGGCCGGCTTCGCGTCGCTCGCCGCCCGCCAGCCGCCGCCCGCCAGCCGCTGCGCGCCGGCGTCGCCTACCGGCGGGTGCCTGCCTGCGAACTCGCCGCCGCCGTACGGGCGTTGCGGATGCGCTCGCTGGAGCCCGAGCCGGGCGTGCCGGCGGCCCGCGCGTTCGCCGTGGCCGCCGGGGCGCTGGACGCGCGGATGGCGGACCGGCCGCTGACGGCGGACGTGGCGGTGGCGGAAACCCTGCTGGACGGGCCGGCCGCGCTGTGATGCGGGGCCGGAAGCCGCCGGGCGGGGGCGTCGATTACGTACAGTCGGGCGGCGGGACGGCGGGCGCACGGCGCGTGCCGCCCCGCACGACCAGCAACGACACGAAGGCCGGGAGCACGGCCGCGGACACGGCCGGGAGGCAGCGATGATCGGGGACGGCGGCGAGGACCGCGGCGAGCGGGCGGCGGGGGACGCGCCGGACACGGGAATGCCGCCGCCCGGCCCCGCCGCGGCCACCGGCACCGCGGCCCGCCTGCAGAAACTCTTCGAAGGGCACCGCCTCACCCCGACCCAGCGGCGCATCGCGCACTGCATGGTGCGCCGGGCCGCCGACGCGCCGTTCCTCTCCAGCGTCGAACTCGCCGAGCTGGCCGGGGTCAGCCAGCCGTCCGTGACCCGCTTCGCGGTCGCGCTCGGCTTCGACGGCTATCCGGCGCTGCGCAAGCACCTGCGCGAGGTGGCGCCCGCCACGAGCGCGCGCGGCACCGGCACGTACAACGAGTACCAGCAGGCCGTACAGGCGGAGATCGACAACCTGCGCCACCTCGCGGCGGTCCTGGCCGATCCGGGGCCGGTGGTGCGGGCCGGCCGGCTCTTCGCGGCCTCCCGGCCGCTGCCGGTCCTCGGGCTGCGCGCGGCGACCGCGCAGGCCGCCGGATTCGCGTACTTCGCCCGTAAGGTCCATCCGGACGTCCGGCTGCTCGACGAGGGCGGCACGATGCTCACCGACCGTATCGACGCGGCCGTGCAGGCGGGTGCGAGCACCCTGCTGTGCTTCGCGCTGCCGCGCCACCCGCGCGAGGTCGTGGACGCGCTGGAGTACGCGCACGAGGTGGGCCTGACCGTCGTCACCGTCGCCGACAGCGCCTTCGCGCCGGTCGCCCGCCACACGGACCTGCTGCTGCCCGCAGCGGTCGGCACCGGCCTCGCCTTCGACACGGCCTGTGCGCCGATGCTGCTCGGCCGCGTCCTGCTGGAGGCGATGTGCGACGCCCTGCCGGACGCGCAGGCGCGGCTGGAGGAGTTCGACGCGAAGGCGGCGGAGCGGGGGCTGTTCGTGGAGTGAGCCCGTCCGGCACCCGTCGTACGGCCGGAAAGCGACCCGGCGGCTTCACGGAATTCTCAGACGGGCTGGCTACCATCCGCCGCCGTATACGGGTTCCGCCGTCGCGGCGGGGAGCCGCCGCCGTCCCCGGGGCCCGTGGCCGGATCGTGGTGCGAGGAGGTTGTCGTGGGGCGCGGGGCTGTTGCGCTGGCGCGGGTGGCGGTGCTGCTGCGGGCACCGGCCGGGTGGCTGTGGTGGCCGGGGCTGCTGGCCGCCGGGGTCGGGGCGCTGCCGCCCGGCCTGACCGGGCGGCGGATCGGGGTGCTGACCGGGGCGGCGCTGTTCATCGTCGCGGCCTTCACGGTTTTCGCGGTACGCCGCAAGCGGTACGCGCACCTGGCCAAGGCGGCGTCCCGGGCCGGGAAGTCGGCGATCCTCCAGGACCGCGCCGTGACCCTGCGGGTCTGGCGGCGGGCCCACCGCTGGTGGCTGCTGCTGGCGTTCCTGGCGGCGGTCGGTTCCTCGTTCGCGCTGCCCGCGGCCGGTGGCCTGCTCCTGGCCGGGGCCGGGCTCGGGTTGTGGGCCAAGGCGCTGTGGCTGGGCCGCTGGGAGCAGGAGCACGACGCGCTGCTGTGGGTCCGTACGGAAGCGGCCGTACGGGGCGGACCGGCGGGCCGGGACGTACGCGGCTACCTGACGACCGGCGTGGCGGCCAAGGACGCGCGCCCGGGAGGGGCGAAGGCGGGGCGGCCGAAGGCGAGAGCCTGACGGGCGGCCCATGGACCGGGCGCGGGCCTACTCGCCCCGCGCCCGCAGCACCAGCCGGTTCACGCCCCACAGGACGACACCGACCGCGACGAGCACGGCGGCCCGTACGTACACCTCCGCCGACCGGTCGGCCAGCGGGCTGGCCAGGAGGAGGGCCCCGGCGGCGCCGAGGACCGGGAAGACCGTCGGCGTGCGGAAGTGGCGGTGCGGCACCCGGTCGCGGCGCAGCACCAGCACCGCCACGTTGACCACCGCGAAGACGCACAGCAGCAGGAAGGCCGTGGTGTCGCCGAGGCCCTCGATCTCGCCGGTGAGGACCAGGCCCAGGGCCAGCAGTGTGGTCAGGGCGATGCCGACGACGGGCGTACGGCGGCCCGGCAGGACGCGGCCGACGGCGCGCGGCAGGATGCGCTCGCCCGCCATCCCGTAGCACAGCCGCGAGGCCATAATCATGTTGATCAGCGCGGAGTTGGTGACCGCGCACAGCGCCATCAGCGCGAACACCGTGGGCGGGAAGGTCGCGCCGCCCGCGTGCACCACTTCCAGCAGCGGCGCCGACGAGCCCTGGAGCCGCCGGTGGTCCACCAGCAGCGACGAGACCAGGGCCACCAGCACATAGACGGTGCCCGTGATCCCCACCCCGAGGAAGATCGCGCGCGGGAAGTCGCGGCCCGGGTGCTCGGCCTCCTCCGCCATGTTCACCGAGTCCTCGAACCCGACGAACGCGAAGAACGCCAGGCCGGTGGCGCCCAGCACACCGGTCAGCACGGCGAGGCCGCTGCCGCCGGTGTCGAGTTCGGCCAGCCGCGCCGGCTCCCCGCCGCCGGTCAGGACCGCGTAGCCGCCCAGCCCGATGATGATCAGCAGCCCGGACACCTCGACCAGGGTCAGCACCACGTTCGCCTTCACCGACTCCGCCACGCCCCGCAGGTTCACCGCGGCCAGCGCCAGCACGAACAGCACCGCCACCGGGGTCGGCGGCAGATCGGCGAGGGTGCGCAGATAGTCGCCGCTGAAGGCGCGGGCCGCGGCGCTCGCCGAGGCCAGGCCCGAGCACATCACCATGAAGGCGACGAGGAAGGTCAGGAAGGGGACCCGGAACGCCTTCTGGGTGTAGAGCGCGGCGCCCGCCGCCTTCGGGTACTTGCCGACGAGTTCCACGTACGAGGCGGCGGTCAGCACCGCGATGCCGAAGCCGATCACGAAGGGCAGCCACAGGGCGCCGCCCACCTTGCCCGCGACCTTGCCGGTGACGGCGTAGACGCCGGTGCCGAGGATGTCCCCGACCACCAGCAGGACCAGCAGTCCGGGGCCGATGGCGCGCCGCAGCGGGGCGCTTTCGCCGGTGTGCCCGGCGGTGTCCGTGGAGGGGGGCCGCATGAGCGGGACATGCCCAAAGCGCAAGATTTCTAGCGCTCGGGGGCGGCGGGGTCCCCGAGCCGGGTGAGCGCGTCCGCGTGGGCGCCGCCGCTCTCCGCGACCAGTTCGTCCATCTCCTGCGGGGCGCGCACGGTGGCCCAGCGCGGCGCGCCGTCCGGGCCCGGCGCGTACCCGTACACCCCGGGCCGGGGGAGCGAGTTGTACGCGAAGTGGGTGGAGAAGTAGTACGCGCCGGTGTCCAGGAGGGCCACGTGGTCGCCCGGCTCCAGGAGCGGCAGCGCCCGGTCCCGCGCGACCAGGTCGCCCGCGAAGCAGCAGGGCCCGGCCACGTCCTGGACGACCGGTTCACCGGCCTTGGGGCGGCCCTGCGCGTCGTACGCGGCGACCCGTACCGGCCAGGAGTCCGGCGCGAAGACCGTACGGGTGGCCACCTGGGCGCCCGCGTGGGTCACCGCGATCCGCCGCCCGCCGGCCGACTTGGTGTACTCCACGCGTGCCAGCACGACGCCGTGCTTGGCGAGCAGCGACCGGCCGAACTCGGTGACCAGCCCGTAGCGGCCGTCGAACAGCCCCGGCACGGTGGCGTGCAGCAGCCGGGCATATGCGTGGTACGTCGGCGACACCTCGTCGGACGCGAAGTTCACCGGCAGCCCGCCGCCGATGTCCAGTGTGGTGACCTGGGTGCGCCCGGCCTTCTCGTTGATCTCCTCGGCCAGCTCGTACAGCACGCGCACCCCGTCCGCCATCAGCTCCAGCGCCATGCCCTGGGACCCGACGTGGACGTGCAGGCGCGTCAGCCACGGGCGGTCCAGGAAGGCCCGTACGACCTGGTCACGGGCGCCCTCGTCGCGCAGCGGCACCCCGAACTTCGAGCTGTCGGTCGCGGTGCTCATCGCGCCGATGCTGCCGCCCCCGAGCTGCGGATTGACCCGCAGGCCCAGCGGCGAGGCGGACGGCGCGGAGCCGGTCAGGGCGTCCAGCCGGGCGAGTTCGCCGAAGCTGTCGGCGTTGACGGCGATGCCGAGGGCGAGCGCCTCGCGCAGTTCGGCGGGGGTCTTGGCCGGGGAGTCCAGCACCGTACGGGACGGCGGCACCCCGGCCGCGCGCGCCAGGGCCAGTTCACCGGGACTGGCGACCTCGCAGCCCAGCCCCTCGCGCGCGAGCAGGCGCAGTACGGGCACGAGCGAGGCGGCCTTGACGGCGAAGGCGTGCAGGACCGGCGTGCCGGGCTCGGCGAAATCCTCGAAACCGGCCCGCAGTTCGGCGGCGGAACGGCGGATTCCGGCGATGTCCAGCAGACCGGCGACGGGGGCGCCGGGGCTGACGAGGCCCCGGGCGACGGCCGCCGCGACGGCGCGGTGGCGCGGGGCGGGCGGAGCGGCGGGGGGAGTGCTCATGGCACCACTCCACCACCTGCCCGCCGTGGCCGCCATCGACCGGCGCGTCCGCGCGCGGTGTTGACCTCTTCGGCACGCGGCAATAACGTCGCGGCGCTCTCACGAGGGGCCCCTTTCCCGGAACGGTGGTGCGGTGCATGCGATACCGGCACGTCCAGGCGAGACCGGCGGCGCGGCGGGACCTCCCGCGGCCGCCCCGGCACCCCGACGTGATCGTGGTGGGCAGCGGCATCGTCGGCGCCGCCTGCGCCGAGGCGCTCACCCGGCGCGGCCTGCGGGTCACCGTCCTGGACCACGCGCCGCTCGCCTCCGGCACCACGGCCCGCGGCGAGGGCAACCTGCTGGTCTCCGACAAGCCGCCAGGACCCGAACTCGACCTGGCGCTGGACTCGTCGGAGCGCTGGCCGCGGCTGCTCGCGGAACTGGACGCCGAGGGGCACCGGCCCGGCGGGCCCGCTCTCGCGGAGCGGTGCGAGTACGAGGCGAAGGGCGGCCTCGTGGTCGCCCTCGGGGAGGCGGGAGCGCGGGCGCTGACCGGCTTCGCCGCCGCGCAGCGGGCCGCCGGCGTCACCGCGTACGACCTCGGCCCGGACGAGGCGCGCACCCGCGAACCGAACCTGACGCCGGGCGTCCGCGCCGCCGTCCACTACCCGCAGGACGCCCAGATCCAGCCGGTCGCGGCGGCCACCGCGCTGCTCACCGCCGTCCGTGGGCGCGGCGGCACGCTGCGGTCCGGGGTGCGGGCGCTCGGCGTGGAGCGCGGCGCGGACGGGCGGGTGACGGCGCTGCGCACCTCGGCCGGGACGCTGCCGTGCGGCGCGGTCGTCAACGCCTGCGGCCCCTGGGCGGGGCACTTCGCGCGGGCGGCGGGCGCGCCGCTGCCCGTGGCGCCGCGCCGGGGCCTGGTGCTGGTCACCGCGCCGCTGCCGCCGGGCACGGTCCGGCACAAGGTGTACGACGCCGACTATGTGGGCGCCGTCGGCAGCGGCGACGCCGATCTGCGGACCTCGACGGTCGTCGAGGCGACGCGGGGCGGGACGGTGCTCATCGGGTCGAGCCGGGAGCGGACCGGTTTCCAGGAACGTTTCCGCGCCGCCGTCCTCGGCGAACTCGCCCGCAAGGCCACCGCGTTGTTCCCGGTGCTGGGCCGCGTCCCGGTGATCCGCGCGTACGGCGGCTTCCGCCCGTACACCCCCGACCACCTCCCGGTGATCGGCCCGGACCCGCGGCTGCCCGGCCTGTGGCACGCGACCGGGCACGAGGGCGCGGGCATCGGACTCGCCCCGGCCACCGGCGAACTCCTCGCGCAGCTGTACGCGGGCGAGCGGCCCCGGCTCGACCCGGAGCCGTATCGGGTGGGGCGGCCGGGGCTGGTGGAGGGGGAGGGAGCGCAGTGTTCCGCGTGACGGTGGACGGTGAGGAGCAGTGGGCGCGGCCCGGCCAGACGGCCGCCTCGGTGCTGCTGTCCGCGGGCCGCCTCTCCTGGCGGACCACGCGCGGCGGCCGTCCGCGCGGTGTGTTCTGCGGCATCGGCGTCTGCCACGACTGCCTGGTGGTGGTCAACGGCGTACCCGACGTACGGGCCTGCCGGCGCGTGGTGGTGGCGGGCGACCGCATCGAGACGCAGGTGGGGGCACGGCTGCCGGACCTCGCGCCGGAGACGCTTCCCGTGGCGGCGCGGCACGTGGCGGTACCGGTGGTCGTCGTCGGGGCCGGGCCCGCGGGCATGGCGGCGGCGCTGGCGGCGGCCGGGGCCGGGGCGCGGGTGGTGCTGGTGGACGACGGGGAGCGGCCGGGCGGCCAGTACCACCGGCAGCCCGCGGACGGCCCGGCGCGGGGCGCGGCGGTCCGGGCCGTACAGGAGCATCCGCGGATCGAGTGGCTGGCGGGGGCGACGGTTTGGGGGCTGGAGGCGGGGGGTTCGGGTTCGGGGATGGCTGGCCGTGAGGATGGTGGTTCGCGTTCGGGGGCGGCTGGCCGTGAGGACGGCGGTTCGGCTGCGGGGACGGCTGCCGGTCAGGACGGCGGCTGGACCGTTCACGTGCTGCAAGGCCCCGCCGACGCCCCCGCCCGTACGCCGTACACCCTGCACGCTGACGCGCTGGTCCTGTGCACCGGCGCGTACGACCGGGCGCTGCCGTTCCCCGGCTGGGACCTGCCGGGCGTCGTCACGGCGGGCGCGGCGCAGGCGCTCGCCAAGGGGCAGCGGACGGCGATCGGCCGCCGGGTGGTGGTCTCCGGCACCGGGCCGTTCCTGCTGCCGGTCACCTCGTCGCTGCTCAGCGTGGGCACACGCGTCCTAGGCGTATACGAGGCCGGTACGCCCGCCGCCTGGCTGCGCGCGCCCGTCGCCGCGCTCCGGGACGGCGGGGGCAAGTTCCCCGAACTCCTCGCGTACGCCGCCACCCTGGCGCGGCACCGCGTCCCCTACCGGCCCCGCCGGGCCGTCGTCGCCGCCCACGGACGGGACCGCGTCGAGGCGGTGACGGTGGCCCGCCTCGCACCGGACTGGAGCGTCGTGCCCGGTACCGAGCACCGCATCGAGGACGTGGACGCCCTCTGCGTCGGCTACGGCTTCACGCCGCAGCTGGAACTCGCCCTCGCCGCCGGATGCGCGCTGCGCGACGGCGCCTGGGTCGCGGTCGGGCCCGCGCAGCAGACCTCCGTACCCGGCGTGTACGCGGCGGGCGAGCCCACCGGCATCGGCGGCGCGGCGCTCGCGGCGGCCGAAGGCGAGCTGGCGGGGCTGGCGGCGGCACGGTGGGCCGGCGCGCCGTCCGGTACGGCGCGGCGCGCCCCGGCCGTCCGGCGGCGGGTCCTCGCGGGCCGCCGCTTCGCCCGGCTGCTCGCCGCGACCCACCCCGTACGCCCCGGGTGGCGCACCTGGCCCGACGCGGAGACGCTCGTCTGCCGCTGCGAGGAGGTGCCGTACGGGCAGGTGCGTACCGATCTCCTGTCCGCCGACGGCATGCGGACGTTCAAGCTCGCCACCCGCGTCGGGCTGGGCCCCTGCCAGGGCCGGATCTGCGCCCGCAACGCGGCCGGCCTCTGCGGCCCGGACGCCCTGCCCGACCCGCAGACGGCCGACCGCCGTCCGATCGCCCAGCCGGTACGGCTCGCGGACCTGGCCGCGGCGGGGGCGGAAGCGGCAGGTACGGACGCGGCGAGCACCGATGCGGCAGGTACGGGCGCGGCGAGCACCGATGCGGCCGGGCCCGACCCCGTACCCGAGCCTCCCTCCGGCCCCGCACCCACCCAGCCCTGAACCCCGTCCAGTCCCGACCCCACCCCGACCACCCCGCCGTACCGAGAGGACCCGCCATGACGGATTCCGCCACGCCGCAGTCCCGTACGTCCCTGACCGGCGTCATCGTCGCCACCGCCCTCCCGTACGCCGAGGACGGCTCCGCGCCCGCCGGGCTGCGGCCCGACCTCGACCGGTACGCCGACCACTGCCGCTGGCTCGTCGACAACGGCTGTCACGGCGTCGGGCCGAACGGTTCGCTCGGCGAGTACTCCTCCCTCACCGACGGCGAACGGCGCGCCGTGGCCCGTACGGCCGTCGCGGCGGTGGGGCAGGACGCGCTGGTCGTGGCCGGTGTGCACGGGGCCGGTGCGCACCAGGCGCGGTACTGGGCGGAGCTGGCGGCCGAGGACGGCGCGGACGGCGTGCTGTGCCTGCCGCCCACCCTCTACCGCGCCAACACCGGCGAGATCGTGCGGCACTTCGAGGAGGTCGCGGCCGTCGGGCTGCCGGTGATGGTCTACAACAACCCGCTCGACACCAAGATCGACCTCACACCGGAGATCCTGCGGGAGGTCGCTGCGATCGACGGGGTGGTGGCCGTCAAGGAGTTCTCCGGCGACATCCGCCGGGTGCTGCACATCAAGGAGCAGGCCCCCGGCCTGGAGGTGGTCGCGGGCGCCGACGACCTGGTGCTGGAGGCGCTGCTCATGGGCGCCACCGGCTGGTTCGCAGGCTTCCCCAACGTCTTCCCCGCCGAGTCCGTACGCCTCTACGACCTGGCCCTGGAAGGGCGCGTCGCCGAGGCGCGGGAGCTGTACGAGCCGCTGGTCGCCGCGTTCCGCTGGGACTCGCGCACCGAGTTCGTGCAGGCCATCAAGCGTGGGATGGACCTCGTCGGGCGCTACGGAGGGCCCTGCCGGCCGCCGCGCGGACCGCTGCTCCCGGACCAGCGGCGGCAACTGGACGCGGACATGCGCGGCGCCGTCCAGGCGCTGGAGGCCTGGGTGAAAGCGGCCGGGTGATGACGTCCGAGGTCCGGGGTTCTTTCACCGCGCGCAGCGTGCGCACCTTCGGCGCCGTGGACTCGCACACCGAGGGCATGCCGACGCGCGTCATCACGGACGGCGTCGGCACCATCCCCGGCGCGACCATGGCCGAACGCCGCCGGTACTTCATGGAGCACCTCGACCCGATCCGCCAACTGCTGGTGAACGAACCGCGCGGGCACGCCGCGATGAGCGGGGCGATCCTGCAACCGCCGACCCGGCCCGACGCGGACTGGGGCGTCGTCTACATCGAGGTCTCCGGCTGTCTGCCGATGTGCGGGCACGGCACGATCGGTGTCGCGACGGTCCTGGTGGAAACGGGCCTGGTGGAGGTCACCGAGCCGGTCACCACCGTACGGCTGGACACCCCGGCCGGGCTGGTCGCGGCCCGGGTCGCGGTGCGCGACGGGCGCGCCGAGCACGTCACGATCCGCAACGTGCCCTCGTACGCGCACGAACTGGACGCCGTGGTGAAGGTGCCGGGCCACGGCGAGGTCCGCTACGACCTGGCGTACGGCGGCAACTTCTACGCGATCACCCCGCTCGCCGCGCTGGGCATCCCGTTCGACGCCGCCCACCTGGACGACATCATCGCGGCGGGCCTGGCCGTGATGGCCGCGGTCGACGAACGGGACCGGCCCGTCCACCCCACCGACCCGGCCATCTCCGGCTGCCACCATGTCCAGTTCACGGCCCCCGGCACGCTGGGCCCGGACGGCTCCGACTCCCGTAACGCCATGGTCATCCACCCCGGCTGGCTCGACCGTTCGCCCTGCGGCACCGGCACCAGCGCCCGCATGGCCCAGCTGCACGCGCGCGGCGAACTCCCCCTCGGCCGGCCCTTCGTCAACGAATCCCTGATCGGCACCCGCTTCCGGGGCCGCCTGGTGGGCACGGACCGGGTCGGCGGGCGGCCCGCCGTCGTGCCGACGGTGACCGGCCGCGCCTGGATCACGGGCACGGCCCGGTACGTCCTCGATCCGTCCGATCCGTTCCCGCGGGGGTTCGTGCTGTAAAGGTGGTGAGGCCACGTACAGGTGAAGGGAAAGCTGTGTCGACGAAGAAAACGGCAGGGGCGGGTCAGGGGCGCGGACTGCGGGGGCTGGGGCTTCTCGCCGTACCGCTCGCGGTGCTGGCGCTGCACGCCGGTACGGGGGCGGCCGTGGCGCAGTCCCACCTCGTCGGGGATGCGGCGGCAGGCGCCCCGGCTTCCGCCCCGGCCGTACGGATCACCGAGGGCCAGGTCCGGGAGACCGGCCCCGGCGGCACGCTGCTCTACCCGAGCGTGACCAGCTGCCTGACCGTGACGGTCCGCCTGGCAGACGGCGGTCTGGTCGGCGCGCACGCCAGCTTGTTCCAGGTGCCGGGGGAGTACCGCTCCGACCGCATCCTCGGCGCCCTGCGGGACCGGGTGGGCGGCCGGGGCGTGACGGCGGTCGAGGTCAGGGGCGCGGTCGGCGCCTGGCACCCCGGCTACTTCACGAAGGCCGTGGAGAGCTACGGGGACGGCGAGGCCGTTCCGTACCCGACGCGTCCGGACCCGGAGGGCCTGGCGGCGGCGGTGGCGGACGGCCTGGGGCAGCCGCGCGCCAAGGTCACGGTGACGGACGTGCCGGACGGGGACCAGACGGTGCGCTGAGCATCTGGTGGAAGGGGCGGGGCGGCGAACACCCCGCCCCGACCTGTTGACTAGGCATATTCAACACCCCAAGATGTGAATAGCTCGATCCATTCGCATCGACGTCAGGGAGGCACGGCCCATGTCAGGACCGCGACCCGTGCGGGCACCGCGCGGTACGGAACTGAGCGCCCGGGGATGGCAGCAGGAAGCCGCGCTGCGCATGCTGCAGAACAACCTCGACCCGGAGGTCGCCGAGCACCCCGACCAGCTCGTCGTCTACGGCGGCACCGGCAAGGCCGCCCGCGACTGGCGCTCCTTCGACGCGATGGTGCGCACGCTCACCACGCTCAAGCAGGACGAGACGATGCTCGTCCAGTCGGGCCGGCCGGTCGGCGTCATGCAGACGCACGAATGGGCGCCGCGGGTGCTGATCGCCAACTCCAACCTGGTGGGCGACTGGGCCAACTGGGAGGAGTTCCGGCGCCTGGAGGCGCTGGGCCTGACCATGTACGGCCAGATGACGGCCGGTTCGTGGATCTACATCGGCACGCAGGGCATCCTCCAGGGCACGTACGAGACGTTCGCCGCCGTCGCCGCGAAGCGGTTCAACGGCTCGCTCGCCGGGACGATCACGCTCACCGCCGGGCTCGGCGGCATGGGCGGCGCCCAGCCGCTCGCCGTCACGATGAACGGCGGCGTCGCGATCTGTATCGACTGCGACCCGCGCGCCATCGAGCGGCGCATCGAGCACCGCTACCTGGACGTCAAGGCCGACAGTCTCCAGCACGCGCTCCAGCTCGCCGTAGAGGCCCGCGACCAGCGCAAGCCGCTGTCCATCGGCCTCCTCGGCAACGCCGCCGAGCTGCTGCCGCGCATGCTCGCCGACGGCGCGCCGATCGACATCGTCACCGACCAGACCTCCGCCCACGACCCGCTGTCGTACCTCCCACTGGGCATCGACTTCGCGGACATGGCCACCTACGCGGCCGAGCAGCCCGCCGACTTCACCCGCCGCGCCCGCGAGTCGATGGCCCGGCACGTCGAGGCCATGGTCGGCTTCATGGACGCCGGGGCCGAGGTCTTCGACTACGGCAACTCCATCCGCGGCGAGGCGGAACTCGCCGGATACAAGCGGGCGTTCGCCTTCCCCGGCTTCGTGCCCGCCTACATCCGGCCGCTGTTCGCCGAGGGCAAGGGCCCGTTCCGCTGGGCAGCGCTGTCCGGCGACCCCAAGGACATCGCCGCCACCGACCGGGCGATCCTCGACCTCTTCCCGGAGAACGAGTCCCTCGCCCGGTGGATCAAGCTGGCCGGCGAGCGGGTGCACTTCCAGGGCCTGCCCGCCCGGATCTGCTGGCTCGGCTACGGCGAGCGCGACAAGGCGGGCGAGCGCTTCAACGACATGGTCGCCGACGGCACCCTCCAGGCCCCGCTGGCCATCGGCCGCGACCACCTGGACTGCGGCTCGGTGGCCTCCCCGTACCGGGAGACCGAGGCGATGCTCGACGGCTCCGACGCCATCGCCGACTGGCCACTGCTGAACGCCATGGTCAACGTCGCCTCCGGCGCCTCGTGGGTGTCCCTGCACCACGGCGGCGGCGTCGGCATGGGCCGCTCCATCCACGCCGGCCAGGTCACGGTCGCCGACGGCACCCCGCTGGCGGGCGAGAAGATCCGCCGCGTCCTGACCAACGACCCCGGCATGGGCGTCATCCGCCACGTCGACGCCGGATACGAGCGCGCCGACGAGGTCGCGGCCGAACGCGGCGTGCGCATCCCGATGCGGGAGGGCGAGTGAGCTCGTCGGAGATGGGCGGCTCGGGGGCGGGCGGTCCGGAGATGGGCGGCTCGGGGGCGGGCGGTCCGGAGATGGGCGGCTCGGGGGCGGGTGGTCCGGAGGCGGGCGGCTCGGGGGCGGGTGGTCCGGAGGCGGGCGGCTCGGCGGATGCGGACAGGCCGGCGGCGGGCGCGGCTGGTACGGGCGGTGCGTCCTTTCGCGAGATGCGGCGGGACGCCTCGGCGGGGGTGGGCGGCTCGGCGAGGGCGGGAAGGCCGGCGGATGCGGACAGGCCGGCGGATGCGGACACGCCGGCGGCGGGCGCGGCCGGTGCGGGCGGGGCGTCCTTTCACGCCATGTGGCGTGACCTTGCCGCCATCGGCCGCCACTCCGGAACCGGCGGCTACCGCCGCTACGCCTGGACCGGCGCGGACGCCGACTGCCGGGCCTGGTTCGCGGACCAGGCCCGCGCCCGCGGACTGGCCTACGAGGTGGACCGCAACGGCAACCAGTGGGCCTGGCTCGGTGCGGCGTCCGCCGCGGACGTGGCCGCCGGCGACGCCGTGGTCACCGGCTCCCACCTGGACTCCGTCCCGGACGGCGGCGCCTTCGACGGGCCGCTCGGCGTCGTGTCCTCCTTCGCCGCGCTCGACGAACTCCGCCGCCGGGGCGCCACGCCCACCAGGCCGCTGGCCGTCGTCAACTTCGGTGACGAGGAGGGCGCCCGCTTCGGCCTGGCCTGCGTCGGCTCCCGGCTCAGCGCCGGACAGCTCACCGTGGAGCGGGCCCGCGAACTGCGGGACGCCGACGGCACGACGCTGCCCCGGGCGATGGAGCAGGCCGGCTACGACCCGGACGCCATCGGCCCGGACCCCGACCGGCTCTCCCGCATCGGCGCGTTCGTCGAGCTGCACGTCGAGCAGGGCAGGGCGCTCGACCTGACCGGCGACCCCGTCGGCATCGCCTCCGCCATCTGGCCGCACGGCCGCTGGCGGTTCGACTTCCACGGCGAGGCCAACCACGCCGGCACCACCCGGCTGGCGGACCGGCGCGACCCGATGCTCACCTACGCGGCGACCGTGCTCGCCGCCCGCGAGCACGCCGAACTGGCCGGTGCGCTGGCGACCTTCGGCAAGATCAGCGTCGAGCCGAACGGCGTGAACGCCATCCCGTCGCTGGTCCGCGGCTGGCTGGACTCCCGCGCCGCCGACCAGGAGACGCTGGACACCGTCGTCGCCGCCATCGAGCGGGCGGCCACCGAGCGCGCCGCGCGCGACGGCGTCGACGTGCGGGTCACCCGGGAATCCTTCACTCCCGTCGTCGAATTCGGGCACGCCCTGCGGGACGAGCTGGCCAAGATCCTCGGCCGGGCGGCGGACGGCCGTCCGGGCGGCGCCCGCGAGGTGCCCGTACTCGGCACCGGCGCCGGACACGACGCGGGTATTTTGTCCGCAACCGTCCCCACCGCCATGCTGTTCGTACGCAACCCCACCGGCGTCTCGCACTCGCCCGCCGAACACGCGGCCGAGGACGACTGCGTCGCCGGGGTGACCGCACTCGCCGACGTACTGGAGGGCCTGGCGTGCAGGTGACGCCGCAGGAACCCGCACCGACCCCGCGACCCGGCGACGGGCCGCGGCCGTCCGCCCCGAAGACGTACTGGCTGGAACACGCCTGGCTCGGCACCCACGTCGAGCCGGGCGTGGCCGTGGACGTGGACCCGGCGGAAGGCCGCATCGCCGCCGTACGGACCGAGGTCCCGGCACCGCCGCCCGGCGCCGTCGCCCTGCGGGGCCTGACGCTCCCCGGACTGGCCAACGCCCACTCGCACGCCTTCCACCGGGCGCTGCGCGGCACCGTCCAGGTCGGCTCGGGCACCTTCTGGACCTGGCGCGAGGTGATGTACCAGGTCGCCTCCCAGCTCACCCCCGACTCCTACTACGCCCTCGCGCGGGCCGTCTACGCGGAGATGGCGCTGACCGGCATCACCTGCGTCGGCGAATTCCACTACCTCCACCACGGTCCCGGCGGCACCCGCTACGCCGACCCCAACGCGATGGGCGAAGCCCTGATCGCCGCCGCCGACGAGGCCGGCATCCGCATCACCCTGCTCGACACCGCCTACCTCTCCTCCGGCTTCGGCGCCGAGCCCAACCACCACCAGCTGCGCTTCTCCGACGGCACCGCCGACGCCTGGGCCGAGCGCGCGTCCGCCCTGAAGGAGGGCAGGCCGCACGCCCGTATCGGCGCGGCCGTGCACTCCGTACGCGCCGTGCCCGCCGACCAGCTGGGCACGGTCGCGGAGTGGGCCGGGCAGCGGCAGGCACCACTGCACGTCCACCTCTCCGAGCAGACCGCCGAGAACGACGCCTGCCGCGAGGCGCACGGCCGCACACCCACCCAACTGCTCGCCGAGCACGGCGTCCTCGGCCGTCGCACCACCGCCGTGCACGCCACCCACCTCACCGGCGAGGACGTACGGCTGCTGGGCGCCGCCACCACCGGGGTGTGCATGTGCCCCACCACCGAGCGCGACCTCGCCGACGGCATCGGCCCCGCCGTCCAGCTCCAGGCCGCCGGCAGCCCCCTGTCGCTCGGCAGCGACAGCCACGCCGTCATCGACCTCTTCGAAGAGGCCCGCGCGATGGAGCTGGACGAACGGCTGCGCACCCGCACCCGCGGCCACTGGACGGCCGCCGCCCTGCTGCGCGCCGCCACCGCCGACGGCCACGCCGCGCTGGGCTGGCACGAGGCCGGCGCCATCGAGCGCGGCGCGCTCGCCGACCTCACCACGATCGCACTGGACTCCGTACGCACCGCGGGCCCACGGCCCAGGCTGGGCGCCGAGACGGCCGTATTCGCCGCCTCCGGGGCGGATGTGCGCCATACGGTCGTCGGCGGCCGTCAGGTCGTACGCGACGGAGTCCACACGCTCGTGCCCGACGTCCCCACCGCACTGGCCGAGGCCATCGAAGCCGTACGCGGCTGAACCCGCGGCCGAAGGAGAGCACCCCCACGATGACCCACTCCGACACCCCCGCCGCGGAGCGCGCCGCGAGCGGCAGCACCACCGTCATCACCAACATCGCCAGTCTCGTCACCAACGACCCCTCCCTCGGTGAAGGCCCCCTCGGTCTGCTCCAGGACGCGGCGGTCGTCTTCGACGGCGACCGCGTTGCCTGGGTCGGTCCGACAAGCAAAGCACCCGCCACTGACAACCGCGTCGACGCCGAGGGCCGCGCGGCGCTCCCCGGCTTCGTCGACTCCCACTCCCACCTGGTCTTCGGCGGCGACCGCACCGCCGAGTTCAACGCCCGGATGTCCGGCCGCCCGTACTCGGCCGGCGGCATCCGCACCACCGTCGCCGCCACCCGCGCCGCCAGCGACGCGGACCTGCACGCCAACGTCGCCAAGTACACGGCCGAGGCGCTGCGCCAGGGCACCACGACCCTGGAGACCAAGTCCGGCTACGGCCTGAACGTCGAGGACGAGGCCCGCGCCCTGCGCATCGCCGCCGCCCACACCGACGAAGTCACCTTCCTCGGCGCGCACATCGTCTCTCCCGACTACGCCGACGACCCCGCCGGTTACGTCGACCTCGTCACCGGCCCCATGCTGGACGCCTGCGTCCCGCACGCCCGCTGGATCGACGTGTTCTGCGAACAGGGCGCCTTCGACGGCGACCAGGCCCGCGCGATCCTCACCGCGGGCAAGGCCAGGGGCCTGCACCCGCGCGTGCACGCCAACCAGCTCCACCACGGCCCCGGCGTCCAGATCGCCGTCGAACTCGACGCCGCCTCCGCCGACCACTGCACCCACCTGGACGCCGCCGACATCGACGCGCTCGCCAACAGCTCGACCGTCGCCACGCTGCTGCCCGGCGCCGAGTTCTCCACCCGCGCCCAGTGGCCCGACGCGCGCCCCCTGCTCGACGCGGGCGCCACCGTCGCGCTGTCCACCGACTGCAACCCCGGCTCGTCCTTCACCAGCTCGATGCCGTTCTGCATCGCGCTCGCCGTACGGGACATGAGGATGACCCCCGACGAAGCCGTCTGGTCCGCCACGGCGGGCGGCGCCGCGGCCCTGCGCCGCACCGACATCGGCCGCCTCACCCCCGGCACCCGCGCCGACCTCACCCTCCTCGACGCCCCCTCGCACGTCCACCTCGCCTACCGCCCGGGCGTCCCGCTCGTCTCCCGGGTCTGGCACCGCGGGGTGTGCGTCTGATCACACAGCGACTTCCTCATATTCAGGTACCGGACATTGCGTAGATCACGTAATGTCCAGACCTCAATACGAACAACTGTCGCAGTCACCCGCACAGTTGGAGAAACCTCGGTTTCCCCCCTGTGCACGACCGGGGTGATCGCGCGGGGGGAAGGAACCCACATGAAGTCGACCCGTCTGAAGACCCGCATCGCCGGCACCGCGGCCGCCGTCGCCGTCCTCGGCGGCGCGTCCCTGGCCATGGCGCCGGGCGCCGCGGCGAAGGCGAACCTGATCTCGATCGAGCGCGCGCAGCTGCGCGGCGACGCGCTGTCCATGACCGTCAAGTACTCCTGCGACACCGGTCTGAAGTGGCAGCTGGTCGGCAAGATGACCAAGGTGGACCAGGAGGAGGACGCCACGTCGCTGGCGACCGCCACCATCCCGGCCGACAAGATCATCTGTGACTACCAGGACCGCGTCCTCAAGCTGAAGCTCAAGCCGACCCTCGGCTCGCACTTCGTGAAGGGCGACGAGGTGCAGGTCACCGCCAACTACGTGGCGCCGGGTGAGCAGGATGACAACGGCCACCTCGCGCTGATCACCACGGTGCTGTAATCACGCGCAAGACGTGCGGCGCCGTGCCCCGGAACCATCCCGGTTCCGGGGCACGGCCCTTTCCGCTCCCCTCACCCCACCACCCCCGCATCCCGCGCACACAGCGCCGCCTGCACCCGGTTGCCCACCTCCAGCGCCGCCAGAATCCGGCTGACGTGGGCCTTGACCGTGCTCTCGCGCATCGACAGCGCGCCCGCGATCTCCGCGTTGGAGGCGCCGTCGGCGAGGAGGGCCAGCACCTCGGTCTCGCGGGGGGTGAGGCGTTCGATGCGGGAGTGGGCCTGCGGGGTGGCGCGGGTGGCGTGGTGGTAGCGGTCGATCAGGCGGCGGGCGGCCGTGGGGTGGAGCATGGCCTGGCCCTCGGCGACGACCCGTACGGCGCGGATGATCTCCGCCGGGTCGCTGTCCTTGAGGAGGAAGCCCGAGGCGCCCGCGGTGAGCGCGTCGTAGACGTACTGGTCGAGGTCGAAGGTGGTCAGCACCACGACCTCGGGCGGCTGTGGCAGGCCGCGCAGCCGTTCGGTGGCGGCGATGCCGTCCAGGCGCGGCATGCGGATGTCCATCAGCGCCACGTCGATCCGGTGCGCACGGGCCAGTGCGACGGCTTCGGCGCCGTCCGCCGCCTCTGCCACGACGGTGATGCCGGGCGCCTCGCCGAGGATGTCCGTCAGCGCGAGGCGGACCAGGCTGTCGTCGTCGGCGACCAGCGTGCGGATCATGTCGCTCCCGTCGTCGGTGCATCCGGTTCGGAGTGGGCCGGGAGGGTGGCGGCGATGCGCCAGCCGCCGTCCCGCGTCGGGCCGTACTCCAGGGTGCCGCCGAGCGCGGACATCCGTTCGGTCAGACCGAGCAGGCCGTAGCCGCTGGCCGGAAGGGCTGCTGGGGGTTCTGCTCCGGTCGGGGCCGGGGCGTTGCGTACCTCGACGGCGGTCTCGTGCGGTCCGTAACGCACCGTCACCCGCACCGGTGCGCCCGGCGCGTGCTTGCGGGCGTTGGTCAGGGCCTCCTGGACGAGCCGGTGGACGGCCAGGCGCCGGCCGGCGGGCAAACCGTGGCCGTCGCCCTCGATGTCGGCCTCGATCTTCTGGCTGGCGGCGCGCGCCTCGTCCAGCAGCGCGGAAAGTTCCCGCAGTCCCGGCACGCGGGAGGAGCCCGCCGCGGCCTGCTCCGGCTGCCCTTCGGTGTCGCGCAGCGCGCCCAGTACGTCCCGCAGGTCGCTGAGCGCCTCGGTCGAGGTGGTGCGCAGCAGCGCGAGCCGGTCCGCGACCGGTGCGGGCAGGGTGTCGGCGCGTCTTTGCAGGGCGCCGGTGTGCAGCGCGAGGACCGTCAGCCGGTGGGCGAGGACATCGTGCATCTCGGCGGCGATACGGGCGCGTTCGGTGAGCCGGGCCTGTTCGGCGCGGAGTTCGCGCTCCACCCGCAACTGCTCGACGCGCGCGGCGAGGGCGGCCTCCAGGCGGCGCCGGCTGCTCGCCCAGAGCCCCAGCGCGAGCACGATGCCCAGCGGCATCAGCGGGCCGTACGAACGGCTCATCCACAGGCTTTGCGGTGGCTGTACGAGGGCGTTCCCGGCCAGCGCGGCGGCCGCGGCCACGAAGGGGACGACCAGGCGGCCGTGGGCGACCAGATGGAAGAGCGCCACCAGGAGTGGCAGCACCATGCCCAATCCGGCGGCCAGCGCGACCGTACAGACCAGGGCGACCGCCGGGTGACGGTAGCGCAGTGCCACCGACAGGGCTCCGGCGACGGCCAGGGCGACCTCCGGGCTCAGCACGGTCCCGCCCGCGCTGATGTACGCCTCCTGTCCGGCCTCCTGGGCGACGGCGGCCAGCAGCAGCGCCTCGGCCCACCAGGGCCAGCCGCGCTCCGTCCGCGCCAGGCCCGGCCTGCCCGGGTTTGTCATCCCCGGTCTCGGCCTTGCCCGTTTCGTCACCTTCAGCACGCGTCGAGCATAGGGCTGCGACAGCGCACGCACATTCGACCTACGGCCGCATCCGCCCCCTACTTTCGTACGGGGTGCCCCTCGCACAACGGCCGATGGGCCGGGCCCCGGCGCTTCCTAGCGTCACCAGCATGAACGTGACACCGGCCCCCGCCGCCCCCGCAAACCCCACCGTCACCGGCCCCGTGCGCTTCCTGCGCGAGGCGGCCCGCACCCCGCACACCACCGGCGCCGTGGCGGCCAGCAGCCCGTGGCTGGCCGCCCGTCTGGCCGCCCCGCTCGCCCGGGAGACGCGGCGGTCCGGCCGCCCGGCGGCCGTGCTGGAAGTGGGCGCGGGCACCGGCCCGGTCACCCGCGCGCTGGCCGGCCTGCTGCGGCCCGCCGACCGCCTGGACGTGGTCGAGATCAACCCCCGCTTCGTGGCGGCCCTGAACGGCGCCCTGCGCACGGACGCCGCCCTGTCCGCGGCGGCCGACCGGATACGCATCCTCCCCGGATCGATCACCGACGTCCTCCTGGACCGCCGGTACGACGCGGTCGTCTCCGGCCTGCCGTTCACCAACTTCAAGCCGGACGAGGTCCGTACGATCCTGGACCGCTATCTGTCCGTGCTCCGGCCGGGCGGACACCTCACGTACTTCGCCTATCTGGGCACCGCGCCCGCCCGCGCGCTGGTGGCCGGCCGGTCCGAGGCGGCCCGGCACCGCGCCGTGGCCGGGGTGCTGGCCGAGTACGGGAAGCGGTACGGGCAGGGGCGCAGCACGGTGTGGCGCAATCTGCCACCGGCGTACGTACACCACCTGTGCGCCCCGTAAACCGAGCGCGCCACACAGCGAAAGCGAGTGCCCCCACGGCGGAGGCGAGTGCACCCGCACAGCAGAGGAGGGCCCGTCCCGAGATTCCGGGGCAGGCCCTCCTCTGCGCGGGCGTCAGCCGGGCCGTCGGGCCGGCTGCGACCGCGAGGTGGTCGCGGGGATCACTCCTCGACCATCAGCCCCTTGCGGAGCCGTACCAGCGTGCGGGACAGCAGGCGCGAGACGTGCATCTGGGAGATGTTCAGTTCCTCGCCGATCTCCGACTGCGTCATGTTGGCGACGAAGCGGAGGGAGAGGATCTTGCGGTCGCGCGGCGGCAGCTCGGCGATCAGCGGCTTGAGGGACTCGACGTACTCGATGCCTTCGAGGCCGTGGTCCTCGTAGCCGATGCGGTCGGCCAGGGCTCCCTCGTTGTCGTCCTCCTCCGGCTGGGCGTCCAGCGAGCTGGCGGTGTACGCGTTGCTCGCCGCCATGCCCTCGACGACCTCGTCATTGGTGATGCCGAGGCGTTCGGCCAGCTCGCTCACGGTGGGGGAGCGGTCCAGCTGCTGCGCCAGCTCGTCGCCGGCCTTGGCCAGGTCCAGACGCAGTTCCTGAAGGCGCCGGGGCACCCGCACGGACCAGCTGGTGTCGCGGAAGAAGCGCTTGATCTCGCCGACGATGGTCGGCATGGCGAACGTCGGGAATTCCACGCCCCGGCTGAGCTCGAAGCGGTCTATCGCCTTGATCAGGCCGATGGTGCCGACCTGGACGATGTCCTCCATGGGCTCGCTGCGGGAGCGGAACCGGGAGGCCGCGAACTTCACGAGCGCGAGGTTGAGTTCGACCAGGGTGTTGCGGACGTACGCGAATTCGTGGGTGCCTTCCTCCAGCGATTCCAGTCGCTCGAAGAGGGTCTTGGACAGGGCCCGCGCGTCCAGCGGCCCCACCTCGTCGTACGGGGGGATCTCGGGCAGTCCGTCGATCCCGGGAATTCCCGTCGCGTCCGATTCGGACGATTCAGATGTGAGGTGCGGGGAACCAGAACCGTGGGACCGGTCGGGCAGGGCGGCGTCGGCCAGGACGGCTTCGGTGAGAGCGGCCTTGGCGAGGGTGGTCTCTGACAAGGGAGTCGACGACGCGGTCTCCGTGGTGTCTTCGGTGCGCAATTCGTCGAGCCGGGGTGACATGTTGTCCTCCATCGTTCTCGGCATATGGCTGCCGATGCCTCTACGTGAAGCTGCGGTGTGCGGCGCCTCCAAAGCCGGCCGTTTCGAACGTGTCCTTACTACGCCTACCTGGCTTTGCCGGAAGATGGCAAGTGCGTGTTGTCCCGGTTTGCTGGTGATTGCGTATTGTTCGGCTACCAGCTGCCCGTATCGAAGGCGTAGTGTTCGGTCAGCGCAGTCGTAAGCAATCGGACGCCGAGACAGCAAGAGGGGT
Source organism: Streptomyces rimosus (assembly GCF_008704655.1). Classification (NCBI taxonomy): domain Bacteria; kingdom Bacillati; phylum Actinomycetota; class Actinomycetes; order Kitasatosporales; family Streptomycetaceae; genus Streptomyces; species Streptomyces rimosus. Next base: position 5,688,098 of record NZ_CP023688.1, read on the forward strand.
GCACGCGCATGGACCGCGGGACGGTCGGCAGTGCCAGTCGGGGACGGCTCAATGTCGCTATCCGGCATCAAGGTGCCAGCGCGATCGTGACCGTCGCGGGTGAGCTGGACCACCACACCGCGGAGCTGTTGCGTGAATCACTCGAGGGGTGCGTCGCCGACGGCTTCACGCGACTCGTCGTCGACTGCTCACAGCTGGAGTTCATGGACTCCACCGGCCTGAACGTCCTGCTCGGCGCCCGCCTGAAGGCGGAGGCCGAGGGCGGCGGGGTGCATCTGGCCGGAATGCAGCCGGTGGTGGCGCGGGTCTTCGAGATCACAGGCGCGGACGCGGTGTTCACCGTGCACGACTCCCTCGACAAGGCTCTCGCCGACTGACGGAAGCGACGGGGGCGGTGCGGTCGCGGGGGTTCCCCTCGTGCGCGTTGCCCGCGTCACAACTTCCGTACCCAAGAAGTGGGTGTTCTCACGGTCCCGTCGGGCAGGAGACATCTGAATCTGTTGAATCTGTCAGGTAACCGCTATCCGTGAAATGGCGAATCGGTGAGGTGAAGCGCTGATGAGCACCACCCGGCCGTACCCGCCGGGCGACCTCGGCCCGGAGCCGGGCAACGCCGGCGCTCCCTCCGCCTCCCCGGCCGTCCCGGCCGGCCAGATCCGCAGGCTGCGCCTGGCGGGTGTGCAGGGATCCGTTGCGCGGGCCCGTGACTTCGCCCGGCAGGCCCTCCATGACTGGGGCTGGCTCCCGGCTGCCGGCGCTGACCAGCGGGCCGCCGCCGAGGACGTCCTCCTCGTGGTATCCGAGCTGGTCACCAACGCCTGCCTGCACGCTGAGGGGCCGGAGGAACTGCGGCTGCGCAGCAACGCCAAGGTGCTGCGCCTCGAAGTGACCGACCTGGGCGCGGGCTCGCCCGCGCCGCGCAACCCGCACCGGGCCGGGCGGCCCGGTGGGCACGGCATGTTCATCGTGCAGCGCCTGTGTCTGGACTGGGGGGTCGTCCGCAACCCCGACGGCACGGGCAAGACCGTGTGGGCGGAACTCGCAGCTCCCTCTTAGGGGCCCCTGGTGGGGGCCTCCGTTCGCGCCCTAAGGGGTTCCGGCGGGACCCAGGGGGTTCCGGCGGGCAAGGGGGATCCAGCGGGATTCCGTGGCCGTGTACGGCCTTCGATGACCCATGGCGCGCGGTCGTAACCCCGGGTAAGGGGGCGGGCGCGTTGCGTGGTGCCGCTCCTGTGGCCGCTGATTTTCGCGCGCCGTACAGATCAGGCCTGTTCTGTGACTTCCCTCGACAAGGTCCCCGGCGTACCTTGAGCCACCGATCTGATGTGCCGTCAGTAACATCGGGCGGCGCTCAACCGCGAGAAGGGGAACTCAAGGTGGCCCGCTTCTACGAAGAGCACGCCGCGCGCCCCCGCCGCGCGGCCGGTCTGGCCGCGGCCGCGGCGCTGACGGCGGGGTCCGCGGTCCTGTTCGCCGCGCCGGACGCGCGGGCCGACGTCGTGGACGTCAACTACCAGTGCAAGACGCCGATCGGGAACAAGAGCGCGGTCTCGCCCATCGACATCACGAGCACCCGCAGCGGCAGCGCGTACAAGCTCGTGATGTCCTTCCGGAAGGGCGTCTCCTCCAGCCCGGTCGAACTGGGCGCGGGCGCCATGAAGCCGAGCGCGCTCATCAAGCTGGGCGGCGCGGAGAGCGGCACGGTGCCCGTGTCCGGGCCGCCCAACGACAAGGCGATCCCCGCCAACACGCCGATCAAGGTCAGTGACCTGAGCGGGACGTACACGCCCAAGCAGAGCGGCAAGGTCACCTTCACCGCCTCCACGCTCACCATCAAGGCCCTCGGCACGACCACCACCTGCACTCCCGCCAACAACCCGAAGCCGTCGCTCACCCTGGACGTCAAGGGCTCGGGCGGAACGGGCGGTTCCGGTGGTACGGGCAGCGGCAGTACGGGCGGCAGCGACACCGGCGGCACGACCGGCGGCTCCGGGAGCGGCACCGCAGGGTCGGCCACGGGCGGCTCCGGCGGCGGGCAGCAGCTGCCGCAGACCGGCCCGGCCGACTCCGCCGTCGCCCTCGGCACCCTCGGCGGCACGGTGCTCCTCGCCGGCGCGGCGGGCGTGCTCTGGGTCACGCGGCGCCGGCACAGGGGCGCGTAGAGGCCCGCCCGGCGTCCGGTACGGCGACGGGAGACCGCCGCCCGGCCCCGTCGCCGCCGCCCCGTCGGCCGTACGCGCACGAGCCGCACCAGCACCAGGAGCCGCCCATGCCGTTCCGTACCCGCGCGATGGTCACGGGGGCCGCCCTGACGGCCGCCGTCGCGCTGCTCAGCCCGGTCGGGGCATATGCCGCGGACGGCGAGCGGTGGACCGCCGCACCCGCGCCGGGCGGCGGCGCCCGGCCGAGCGCCCAGGACCGTCCGTACTTCTATCTGGAAGGCGCCCCCGGCACGGTCCTGAAGGACCGCCTCGCGCTCACCAATCCGACCGGCAGCGCGATGACGTTCCGGGTGGGCGGCGCGCCGACCGGGCCGGGGCGCTGGTTCGCGACGGCGTCGAAAGAGGTACGGGTGCCGCCGCGGACCAGGGCGGACGTGCCCTTCACGGTGACCGTCCCCGGGGACGCGGCCCCGGGCGACCACCCGACCGCACTCGTCGCCGAGGGGGACGGCCGGAAAGCCGCGGTCCAGGTGCACCTGCGGGTGACCGGACCCGCGCTGGCCGCGCTGAGCGTCGAGGACGTGGCGGTGGAGCGCAGGGGAAGCGCGGCGGTCATCCGGTACGTGCTGGTCAACCGCGGCAACACCACGCTCGCGCCGCGCCTCGCCGTCCACGCCGACGGACTCTTCGGCCCGGCCCTGCACCGCGCCGCACGCGCGCTCCCCGTCACGCTGCCGCCGGGCCGCCGGATGCCCCTGACCGAGCCGTGGCCTGATCCGCCCGCGCTGGACCCGGTGGACGTACGGCTGACGGTCACGGCGGCGGGCGGCGCGCGCGGGACGGCCGGGGCGTCGTACACGGCGGTGCCGTGGGGAGCCGCGGCGCTGCCGCCCGCCGTCCTGCTGGCGGGCGCGTCCGTGTGGCGCGTACGGAGGCGGAGGCGGGCGGGGGAGCCCCGAGCAGACACCCAGCGGGCGGTGGCCTCCCAGGGGGCGGCCTCCGAAGCGGCGGACTCGCAGGTGGGCACCTCCCAGGTGGGGGCGGACGCATGAGGGCCGGGAGCGGGCGCCGTACGGTACGGGCCCGCCGCCGCCACCGCGCCGCCGCCGTCACGAGCGTTCTGGCCGCCCTTGCCCTCCTGCTGCCCCTACAGACCGCGCCCCCGGCCTCCGCGACCCCCGCAGCCGCCCTCGCCCCCACCCTCAGCCTCTCCGCCCAGCAAGCGGGCAAGGGCGGCACCCTCACCGTCACCGGCAGCGGCTGGCGCCCGAAGACGCTGCTCACCCTGCTGATCTGCGGACAGAACATGATCGGCGGCACCAACGCCTGCGCCAACGGTGCGGGCCGCGCCGTGACCACCGGCCCGGACGGGACGTTCCGCAAGGAGATCCCGGTCGCCGAGCCGCCCAAACCCTGCCCGTGCGTCGTGCACGCCGCCACGGTGACCGGCGCGCCCGCCGCTGCCGACGCCCCGTTCACGGTGGCCGGGCACCCCGTAGCGCCGCTGCCGCAGGAGGACGCCGGCGGGCGGCTGAGCGTACTGGCGCCGCCGCGCCTTGAGGGCTCCAGCGGGCTGCTGACCTGGTTCGGCGCGCCGCCGCAGCGCCGATTGGTGATCACCGTGGGCAACCTCGGGGCCACCCCGGCCAAGGACCCGGTCTTCGAGGTGGGCACCTCGCACGGGGTCTACGCGCCGCAGTGGGAGGAGCGGCAGTGGCAGGGCACCGTGCCCGCCGGGCGCAGACAGCGCATCGAGCTGCCGGTGGAACTGCCCGCCGGGGCGCACGGCGACTACCTCGTCTCGCTCAAGTACGGCGGCAAGGTGCTCGCCGAGCAGCCCTGGGGCGTCGGGCGGCCGTGGGGCGTGACGCTGTTCTGGATCCTGCTGTGCGTCGTCGTACCGGCCGCGGTCTTCCGTATCGGCATGGTGGTCGTCGACCGCGTGCGCCCGCGCGAGGGTGCGGCCCGTACGCCGGGGGGAGCCGCCCGTACGCCCGGGAGTCCCCTCCGTACGCCGGAGAGAGCCCACCGTAAGCCGGGGAGCGCCCTCCGTAACCCGTTACGAATGCGAAGGCGCGCCCCCGCACCCGACGCCGCGCCGCCCCCGGCGGGCCCAGCCGCCACCCTGCCGTGGTTCACCCCGGACACCGCACCGTCCGCCACCACGTCCGATCCGGCCGACCCCCCGAGAGCGAAAGGTCCCACGTGATGAGGCGACACAGGAGAGCGGGCGCGGGCGGGATCGCCCTGCTGCTCGCCGGTGCGGGAATCCTGGCGGCCGCGGGGCCGGCCGGGGCCGCGGAGACGGCGTACCGGACCGAGTGCATACCGCCGCCGATCTCGGGCCTGCCCGCGGTCCAGGGCACCACCAGGGCGGCGGTGACGGCCCCCACGACGGCGAAGGTCGGCGACGAGGTGGAGATCGTGTGGCGCACGGTCGAGGCCGCGTCCAGGAATCCCGACGTGCTCGACCTGGACAAGGACACCGTGCGCCCCACCGGCACGATCAAGGTCGGTGGCGCGCAGAGCGGCGAGCTGAAGGTCCAGGGACCGCGGCAGAACCCGCCCATCCCCAAGAACAGCCCGATGAAGCTCCCGGACATGAAGGGCACCCTGAAGCTGGAGAAGCCCGGCGAGGTCACGCTGGCGCCCGGCGCCTACACCATCAACGTCAGCAAGCCGATCTCCACGGACACCAAGTGCGCCCCCAAGGAGGAGGTGCGGCCCGCCGCCACGATCAAGGTGACCGACGGCGGGGGCAGCTCGGGAGGTACGACCGGCGGCAGCACCACCGGCAGCGGCACGGGAGGCGGCGATACGGGCGGCAGCACCACCGGCTCTACCACCGGCTCCTCCGGTGGCAGCACCACCACCGGCTCATCCGGCGGCGGCGATTCCGACGGCACGTCCCACGAGGGCAAGGTCGTCCAGGTCCCGTACGCCTGCAAGACCCCCATCGGCGACCGGAAAGCCACCTCGCCGGTGCAGATCAACGCCGTCAGGAAGGGCGGCGGCCACGGCCTGACGGTGAAGTTCGCCAAGTCGGTGATGGACAGCCCGGCGGACATCCCCGCGGGCGCCGTGAAACCGTCCATGGAGGTCCGGGTCGGCGGCGCCGACAGGGGCACGGTCAAGGCCGAGGGCCCGGCGAACAAGGAGCCCGTCAAGGCCGGGCAGCCGATCGCGATCCCCGATCTGAAGGGCACCTACACCCCGGGCGCGACCGGCAGGGCGACGCTGACGCCGGGCGTACTGACCGTACGGGCCCTGGGTACGACCACGACCTGTACCCCGGAGAAGGACCCGGGCGTCTCCCTCGCCCTGGACACCACCGCCCAGCAGGGCGGCACCGGCGGCACCACGGCGGGCGGCACCGGTACCACCGGAGGCACCACCGCGGGCAGCGTGGCGGGCCCGGCGAGCGCGGGCGGCACCTCCGGCGGCCTGGCCGAAACCGGCGCGGACGACCACGGCACCCTCCGCGCCCTGGCCCTCGTCGCGGGCACGGTGGTTCTGCTGGGCGGCGCGGTGTTCACCCTCACCCCGTGGCGGCGCCTGGGCCGGTGACCGGTCCGTACGGCCGAGAACGCCCGAGGGCCCCGGCGCGGAATCCGCGCCGGGGCCCTCGGGGAGTGAAGAGGAAGCAGGGTGCCGCCCTAGTTCACGTCGTTCATCTGACCGTTGATCCGCTTCCGGTTCAGGAAGATGATCACGCCGGCCAGGGTGGCGAGCACCGCTTCGCCTATCAGCACTCCCTTGCCCGAGAGGTCGGCACCGGCCTGCCCCAGGAGGTTGACGACACTGTCGCCGGCGGTGTTGGCGAGGAACCAAACACCCATCATCTGGCTGGCGTACTTCGCCGGGGCCAGCTTCGTGGTCACCGACAGGCCGACCGGGGAGATGCACAGCTCACCGATGGTCTGCATGCAGTAGATGCCGATCAGCCACAGCGGGGTGACCTTCGTACCGTCCGAGGACAGGGTGATCGGCAGCAGGAATATGAAGTAGGACGCACCGATCATCACCATGCCCATGGTGAACTTCGCGGTGGTCTTGGGCTCCTTGCTGCGGTTGGCCAGTGCCACCCACACCGAGGCGAAGACCGGGGCCAGCGCCAGCACCCAGATCGGGTTGACCGACTGCAGCCACGACGAGGGGAAGCTCAGCCCGAAGATGGTGTCCGCGGTGTTCTTCTCGGCGAAGACGTTCAGCGTCGAACCGGCCTGGTCGAAGATCATCCAGAACGCGGCGGCCGCGACGAAGAACCAGACGTAGCTGCTGACCTTGCTCTGCTCGTCGGCCGACAGGTCCTTGTCCCGCTTGATGCGGAGCAGAACCACGAAGGGCACCAGGATGCCGATGATGCCGAGCGGCACCAGCAGCCACTTCTCGTTGAAGTTGCCGGAGAACCCGATGACGGCGTAGAAGACCACGGCGAGGCCGGCCCAGAACAGGCCCTTGCGCAGCCAGCCGTTGCGCTCCTCGGTCGACAGCGGGGTCGGCACCTGGCTGCTCTTCGGGTCCAGGTGCTTGGTGCCGAACAGGAACTGGACCAGGCCCAGCGCCATACCGACCGCCGCGATACCGAAGCCCAGGTGCCAGTTCACGCTCTGGCCGATGCCGCCGATGACCAGCGGGGCGGCCGTGGACCCGATGTTGATGCTCATGTAGAAGACGGTGAAACCACCGTCCCGGCGCTTGTCCGACGGGCCGTTGTAGAGGTGGCCCACCATCGTGGAGATGTTGGACTTCAGCAGACCCGAGCCGAGCGCGACCATCGCCAGGCCGACGAAGAACGTCTGGCCGGGGATCGCGAGCACGACGTGACCGGCGATGACCACGGACGCACCGACGATCACCGTCTTACGGGGGCCCCAGACGCGGTCGCCGAACCAGCCGCCGGGCATGGCGAGCAGGTAGACCATCGCCATGTAGACGGCGTAGATCGACAGGGCGCTGCCCTGGGGAATGCCCAGACCGCCGCCCTGGGAGCCGTCCTTGGCATCAGGACCGCCCGAGATCAGATACAGGACGAGAAGCGCCCGCATCCCGTAGAAGCTGAACCGCTCCCACATCTCGGTCATGAAGAGGGTGGCCAGTCCGCGGGGGTGGCCGAAGAAGGTTTTGCCGTCGCTGGCAGGGTTCCCCTGCGCGGCGGCGTCCTTCGTCAGGCTGGACGCCATGGATTCTTCCTAGGTGTGCTCGGGACGCGTGGGGGAGCCCGCAGCGCGCCCGGGTCGGGCTGACCGGCACCGGCGTCACCTTGCCCGCCCCCTACGTCCTCCGGGGGCCGACGCCACTGGAAGAGGAATCGGCGGAGCAGTCGTGACACCGGGATCCACGCCCCCCGTGTTGCTTGCGCGGTGGACCCGGTCGACAGGTCATTCACTGTGTAGCAGGACCGGCGGTTCCGGCCCCGCACACAACAGGGACCGATGACGTCTCTTGAGAGTCACTGGTCCCGAGGCTGTGCTGCGGACGTTGGGACACCATACGTCCAGCAACCGCACCGGTGGGGCGAGTGAGACAACGGTCACATGTGCAACCGGGAACCGCGAAGGGGGTTGCGGATGCGGCCCGCGTGCGGGCAGGCCAAGATCACCCGACGCCCCCGGCATGTCGCGACCCCGCCGCGTAGCGGCCCCCGTGGCGCCACCCGGAGGACGTTTTCCGGCCACCCGCGGGCGCACCGGGTCCCGCCCGAGGAGGTAAGACATCGGACTACCATCGGCCCATGACCCGTGTACTGCTCGCCGAGGATGACGCGTCCATCTCGGAGCCGCTCGCCCGCGCCCTGCGCCGCGAGGGTTACGAAGTCGAGGTGCGCGAGGACGGCCCCACGGCGCTCGACGCCGGTCTGCAGGGCAACATCGACCTGGTCGTCCTCGACCTGGGTCTGCCCGGCATGGACGGCCTGGAGGTGGCCCGCCGGCTCCGTAACGAAGGCCACTCCTTCCCCATCCTCGTGCTCACCGCCCGCGCCGACGAGGTCGACACCGTCGTCGGCCTGGACGCCGGTGCCGACGACTACGTCACCAAGCCCTTCCGGCTCGCCGAACTGCTCGCCCGTGTCCGGGCCCTGCTGCGCCGCGGTTCGTCCGCCGAGCCGCAGCAGCCGCCCGCGACCCACGGCGTGCGCATCGACGTCGAGTCGCACCGCGCCTGGATGGGCGACGAGGAACTGCAGCTCACGGCGAAGGAGTTCGACCTGCTGCGGGTGCTGGTGCGGGACGCGGGCCGGGTCGTCACCCGTGACCAGCTGATGCGCGAGGTCTGGGACACCACCTGGTGGTCGTCCACGAAGACGCTGGACATGCACATCTCGTGGCTGCGCAAGAAGCTCGGTGACGACGCGGCCAACCCGCGCTACATCGCGACCGTCCGCGGCGTCGGCTTCCGCTTCGAAAAGAGCTGAGAGGCCGCCGCCGGGCGGGAAGAAGTAGAAGAACCAACGCATCCCGCCCGGAGGACACCGTGCGCCGCCGTCTGATCAACTCCACCCTCGCCGTGGTGCTCGTCGTGATCGCCGTCTTCGGTGTGTCGCTGGTCATCGTGGAGACCCGCACCATCCAGTCGGGGGCGCAGGAGAGCGTGGCCTCCGAGGCCGTACGGCTCGTCGGCATCGTGGAGAGCCGGCTGGGCAGCGGCGAGAAGCTGACGCCCGGGATCCTCTCGGAGCAGATCACCGCGAAGCGGTACGCGGAGATCGAGGTGCCCGGCCGGCCGCGCATCCAGGTCGGCTCCCGGCCGGCCGGTGACGTCATCGAGTCCACGCAGCACGGCGACCGCGGCGAACGGGTCACCGTCCAGGAGCCGCGCTCCACGGTCAGCGCCGAGATCGGCCGTACGCTGCTGGTCATCCTGGCCGTCGCGATCCTGGCGATCCTGGCCGCGGTGGTGCTCGCCGTACGCCAGGCCCGCCGGCTGACCGCGCCGCTGACCGACCTCGCGGAGACCGCCGAGCGCCTCGGCTCCGGCGACCCGCGCCCGCGCCACCGCCGCTACGGCGTACAGGAGCTGGACCGGGTCGCGGACGTGCTGGACGCCAGCGCCGAGCGGATCGCGCGGATGCTCACCGCCGAGCGCCGGCTCGCCGCCGACGCCTCCCACCAGCTGCGGACGCCGCTGACCGCGCTGTCCATGCGGCTGGAGGAGATCACCGTCACCGACGACCCGGACACGGTGAAGGAGGAGGCCACCATCGCGCTGGGCCAGGTCGAGCGGCTGACCGACGTCGTCCAGCGGCTGCTGACCAACTCCCGCGACCCGCGCTCCGGCTCCGCCGTCGCCTTCGACCTCGACGAGGTCGTCAAGCAGCAGGTCGAGGAGTGGCGCCCGGCCTACCGCAGCGCGGGCCGGGCCATCGTGCGCTCCGGCAAGAAGGGGCTGCGCGCGGTCGGCACGCCCGGCGCGGTGGCACAGGTGCTCGCCACCTTGATCGAGAACTCGCTGATGCACGGGGACGGCACGGTGGCGCTGCGCACCCGCGTCACCGGCAACCAGGCCGTCGTGGAGGTCACCGACGCCGGCCGGGGCGTACCGCCGGATCTCGGCTCGCGGGTCTTCGAGCGTACGGTCAGTGGCCGGAATTCGACGGGGCTGGGCCTGGCCGTGGCCCGGGACCTCGCGGAGGCGGACGGCGGGCGGCTGGAACTGCTCCAGCAGCATCCGCCGGTGTTCGCGCTGTTCCTGGCCCGCGAGGCGGAGCCGTCGTCAGGGGAGTGAGCGCCGGGCGGGCGTCTCCGTAGCGGCGGGGGCTATTCGCGCGGACGCTCCGCGGCGGCAGCGCTCGCCGCCCGCCGTTCCTGCGCGCTCTCGGCCTCGGCCTCGGCGAGGAAGGACTCCGCCGTCGCCACGGCCTTGCGCGCGGGCAGCGCCCGGAACACCCAGGTGCGGTACGACCAGAAGCGGAACAGCGTGGCCAGGCCGATGCCGAGGAACTTGAAGACGTTGCTCTGCAGCGAGGAGTCCCAGCCGAACCCGTACGTCGCCACGTACAGGACGCCGTTCTCGATCACCAGGCCGACGACGCTGAACAGCAGGAAGAGCGTCAGCTCCTTGGTGCGGCCGTTCTTGTCCCGGTCCCGGTAGGTGAAGTAGCGGTAGCCGAGGTAGTTGGTGCCGGTGGCCACCACGGTGGCGACGATGCTGGCCCGGACGACGGGCAGCTCGGTCAGGTGCCGTACGAGGTTGAACACCACGAAGTTGACGAGGACCCCCGCGCCCCCGACGGCGCCGAACTTCATGAGTTCGCGGGCCAGTGCGTCCAGTCGGGCCCGCAGTGCGCTCCGTTCACTCATAGTGATCGTTCAGCTCCTGGTGGTGGGCGTTCGTGGGCGTCTCGGTGCGGTCGTCAACCTGCATCCCTGCCCGCTCATGCTAACCAGGGGAGGTGTGTGCTGCCTGCCATCCGTGACCGGAGGGGCTCCGGGATTATGTCAGTCCACGGTCACGCGGAACCGTCGTGTCCGGGCGTTCTCGTCCTGCTCGTCGGCCTGCGGGGTGCCGCAGCGGTAGCAGTACCTGAGCGTCACCTCGGTATGTCCGGTCCCGCGGGCCGTGAAATCGACGTAGCGGAAGCCGCCCGAGCCCGCGCGGGCCGGCTCGTCGGCGTCGTAGTGCCCGACGGCTCCTTGCAGTACGGCCGGGTCCGGCCGCGGTGCGGCGAGGACCCACCGGAAGCCGCTGGCCGGGTTGTCCTTGAGGCGGATGGAGAAGCGGGTGCCGGAGGTGACCGAGATCTCCCGCTCGCCCTCCTCGAAGACGACCGGCCCGGTCAGCTGGGTGACCACCGCGTAGACGGCGGCGAGCAGGGCCGCCACGGCGAAGGCGATCCCCGCGGTCCTGGTGCGCCTGGGTATGTCACCGTCGTCCATGCGCTCTCCCCCTCCACGGCGGCGGTGAGCCTACCGCTCGGGTGATCTCCGCACACGGGGAACGGCGAGGGTGGCGCACTTGTGTTCGTACGTTCATCCAAGGGGGCGGCGGTGCGCCACGGCCGTACGGATACCCTGGGGGCGTGACGTTCCCGGTAGTCGGCATGGTCGGCGGCGGCCAGCTCGCCCGTATGACCCACGAGGCGGGCATCCCCCTCGGCATCAGATTCAAGCTCCTCAGCGACACCCCGCAGGACTCGGCGGCCCAGGTGGTCGGTGACGTCGTCATCGGCGATTACCGCGACCTGGACACGCTGCGCGCCTTCGCCCGTGGCTGTGATGTGATCACTTTCGATCACGAGCACGTTCCCACCGAGCATTTGCGGGCCCTGGAGGCCGACGGCATCCCCGTCCGCCCCGGTCCCGACGCGCTGGTGCACGCCCAGGACAAGGGGGTGATGCGCGCGAAGCTGACCGAGATCGGGGCGCCCTGCCCCCGGCACCGCATCGTCGCCGATCCGGCGGATGTGGAGCGGTTCGCGGAGGAGGTGGGCGGCTTCCCGGTCGTCCTGAAGACGGTCCGGGGAGGCTACGACGGCAAGGGCGTATGGGTCGTACGATCCTCCAACGAGGCCGCCGAGCCGTTCCGTGCCGGAGTGCCGGTTCTGGCCGAGGAGAAGGTCTCCTTCGTCCGGGAACTGGCCGCCAACATCGTCCGCTCGCCGCACGGCCAGGCCGTCGCGTACCCGGTCGTGGAGTCCGTCCAGGTCGACGGCGTCTGCGACACGGTGATCGCGCCCGCCCCCGGGCTGTCCGAGGAACTGTCCGGCCAGGCGCAGGAGCTGGCGCTGCGCATCGCGCGGGAGCTGGGCGTGGTGGGCCACCTCGCGGTCGAGCTGTTCGAGACCGCCGACGGCCGCGTCCTGGTCAACGAGCTGGCGATGCGCCCGCACAACTCCGGCCACTGGACCCAGGACGGCGCGATCACCTCGCAGTTCGCCAACCACGTCCGCGCCGTCCTCGACCTCCCGCTCGGCGACCCGCGCCCGCGCGCCAGGTGGACGGTGATGGCCAACGTCCTCGGCGGCGACTATCCCGACATGTATTCCGCGTACCTCCATTGCATGGCACGGGACCCGCAGCTGAAGATCCATATGTACGGAAAGGACGTGAAGCCCGGCCGCAAGGTCGGCCACGTCAACACCTACGGCGACGACCTGGCCGACGTGCGCGAGCGCGCCGCGCACGCCGCCGGCTACTTGCGAGGAACCATCACCGAATGACAGCGAGCACTTCCCCCACGGTCGGCATCGTCATGGGCTCCGACTCCGACTGGCCCGTCATGGAGGCAGCGGCCAAGGCCCTGGACGAGTTCGAGGTCCCCTACGAGGTCGACGTCGTCTCCGCCCACCGCATGCCGCACGAGATGATCGCGTACGGCGAGCAGGCCGCCGGGCGGGGCCTGAAGGCGATCATCGCGGGCGCGGGGGGAGCGGCCCACCTGCCGGGGATGCTCGCGTCGGTCACGCCGCTGCCGGTCATCGGCGTGCCCGTACCCCTGAAGTACCTGGACGGCATGGACTCGCTGCTGTCCATCGTGCAGATGCCGGCCGGTGTGCCGGTCGCCACCGTCTCCGTCGGCGGCGCCCGCAACGCCGGACTGCTCGCCGCCCGGATGCTCGCCGCGCACGACCCGGAGCTGCAGGCCCGGATGCGCGAGTTCCAGCAGCATCTGAACGAGCAGGCCACCGAGAAGGGCAAGCGGCTGCGCAACAAGGTCGCCTCCCCGGCCTTCGGCTTCGGGAGCGGCAAGTGAGCGCGTCCCTGGAGGCGGCCCGCGCGCTGCTCGCCGAGCACCCCGTGGTCGACGGCCACAACGACCTGCCCTGGGCCCTGCGCGAGCAGGTCCGCTACGACCTGGACCGGCGCGATATCGCCGCCGACCAGACCGCCCACCTGCACACCGACATCCCCCGGCTGCGGGCCGGCGGCGTCGGCGCGCAGTTCTGGTCGGTGTACGTACGGTCCGACTACGCGGGCGACCGGGCGGTCACCGCCACCCTCGAACAGATCGACGTGGTGCGGCAGCTGGCCGCGCGCTACCCCGACGACCTGCGCCTGGCGTACACCGCCGACGACATGGAAGCGGCGCGCGCGGACGGCCGGATCGCCTCCCTGATGGGCGCCGAGGGCGGCCACTCGATCGCCAACTCGCTGGCCACCCTGCGCGCGCTGTACGCACTGGGCGTGCGCTACATGACGCTCACCCACAACGACAACATCGACTGGGCGGACTCGGCCACCGACGAGCCGCGCGCGCACGGCCTCACCGCCTTCGGCCGCGAGGTCGTCCGTGAGATGAACCGCCTCGGCATGCTGGTCGACCTCTCGCACGTCTCCGCCGACACCATGCGCGACGCGCTGGACACCAGCACCGCGCCGGTCGTCTTCTCGCACTCCTCCGCCCGCGCGGTCTGCGACCACCCGCGCAACATCCCGGACGACGTGCTGGAGCGGCTGCCCGCCAACGGCGGCGTCGCGATGGCCACCTTCGTGCCGAAGTTCATCCTGCCCGCGGCCGTCGCCTGGACGCTGCGCGCGGACGAGAACATGCGCGCGCACGGCTTCCACCACCTGGACACCACCGCCGAGGCGATGGCCGTGCACCGCGACTTCGAGGCGGCGCACCCGCGCCCGCTCGCCACCGCCGCCACCGTCGCCGACCACCTCGACCACATGCGCGAGGTCGCCGGCATCGACCACATCGGCATCGGCGGCGACTTCGACGGCACGGCCTTCACGCCCGCCGACCTCGCCGATGTCTCCGGCTATCCGAACCTGATCGCCGAACTCCTCGACCGCAAGTGGTCCACGGCCGACCTGGCCAAGCTGACCTGGCAGAACGCGGTCCGCACGCTGCGCGGGGCCGAGGATGTCGCGCGGGGGCTGCGGGCCGGGCGCGGACCGTCCATCGCGACGATCGAGCAGCTCGACGGCCTCGACGGCTGAGCGACGCGCAGAACGCCACGAGGGGCCGGACTCCGCGGAGACGCTGTTGGTTTATTCGGTCCCTGCTTGTGCCCCGTCGAGCGTCATCTCGGCGGGGCACAGTGCTGCGAAGTGGCTGGTGCGGGTGCGGGCTCGGGGTGTGCCGGTGAGGTGGGCGTCGATGCGGGCAAGGTTGATCGCGGCTCCGGTGAGCTGGTGCTGGAGGCTGGTCTTTGTCAGGCCCCGGTAGCGGGATCTGCGCAGGCCGCAGCGCCCGACTGCTTGGGAGATGCTGCCCTCGACCCCGGCACGGATCTTGTAACGGTCCTTCCAGGCATCGGTTTGCTGCTCGGCGCGGCTGTGTCGGATGATCTCGTGTTCCTCCCGGTGACGCAGCATGATCTCCCGGCGCTGGCCGGTAGCCGAGCCCACGCACTCGTGCCGGTGGGGACAGGGGCGACACTCGCTGTGGCGGAACCGCACGCGGATGACCGCGAGGCCCTTGGAGTCCGTGCGCGGATACCACTGGGTCGTGGTGACGCCGCCGGGGCAGGCCACCTGCTGCTGGTCCCAGTCGACGGTGAATGCGTCCAGGCCGTAGGGGCCCGCGGACTGGGCGGACGTGTTGGCAGCCATGGGCCCGTGCAGCGCGACGCCATGCTCGGTGCGGGCGGCCAGGACTTGAGTGGCGGTGGGATAACCGGCATCGACCCAGTGTTCGCCGGGCAGGCAGTCGCGGTCGGCGAGGCCCGCGTGGATCGACTGGCTCATCACGCTGTCCGAGACGGTGGCGACGGTGGTGGCCACGTTCGTGATCAGGTTCGGGGCGTCCGCCTCGCAGATCTCGGTGAGATGGACCTTGTAGCCGTCCCACATGATGTCCCGCTTCACGCTGCCACGGGCCTCGCGGTCATACGGGGTGACCAGGCGCATCATGCCCGGCGGACGGTCTTTTGGGTCCCGCCTGGCCACCTCGCCCTCCACCATGTGGAAGTGCTGGACCCAGACCTGCCGCAGGATCTCCACCTCATCGAGTGCGCGAAGCCGGTGCGGTGCAACGGTGGCGAAGACCTCCTCCAGCAGCCGCATCCCGTCCCTGCCGATCCGCAGGCCCACCTCGTCCCGGCCTGGCACGGCCCTTGGGGAACCGGGACTCCTCGGCCCGGGTCGCGTAGTGCCGGAACCAGTCCGGCTCGGCGGCTTCGGCCAGCCAGCCGGGGGCAGCCTGGGCCAGTGCGTTCAGAGCCGATCGCAGCGTCTCCGCGACCAGCTCCAGCCAGTTCAGCTGCCGTGCCGAGGACAAGATGTGCGTGGAGTCGGTGCGGGCCCGGCCCGCGCTCTTGAGCAGCCCCTTCTCGCGGGCTGCCACCAGCACACCGTCCATGACCCGGCGCCCTCCATCGGCCCCGGCCAGCCGGTCCCTGAACTCCGACAGCACCGAGAAGTCGAAGCCGGGATCGCCCAGTTCCAGCCCGAGGGCGTACTTGAAGTCGATCCGCGCCCGCACCGCTTCCGCGGCCTGGCGGTCGGTCAGCCCGTCCACGAACTGGAGCACCGACACCAGCGCCAGACCGGCCGGAGACCAGGCAGGCCGGCCTCGTGAGGCGAACAGATCCGCGAAGTCCTCGTCCCGGAACATCGGCCCCAGCTCGTCCCGGACCCGGATCGCCAGGCTTCCCTTCGCAAACGCCGCCCGGGCCACCCGCACCGTCTCCGCCGGAATCTCCCCCGGCCCACTCGGACGCATCGACATCGACACCCACCCCACACAACAACGTCGGTCTCCACGACCACAACCGGATCGTGGAGACCGACGTCACGCGAGGGACCGAATAAACCAACAGCGTCTCCGCGGAGTCCGGCCCCTCGTGTACGCGTGTCCGCTACGCCTGCGGACGTCCCAGCGCCCGGTACGTCCAGCCCGCCTTGCGCCACAGCTCCGGGTCGAGCGCGTTGCGCCCGTCCAGGATGCGGGGGCTGGCCACCACCTCGGCCAGCGCGGCCGGGTCCAGCTCACGGAACTCCCGCCACTCGGTCAGGTGCAGCACCACATCGGCGCCGCGCACCGCCTCCAGCGCGGTGTCCGCGTACCCGAGCGTCGGGAACACGCGTGCGGCGTTCGCCATGCCCTTGGGGTCGTACACGGTCACCTGGGCGCCCTGGAGGTGGATCTGCCCGGCGACGTTGAGCGCGGGGGAGTCCCGTACGTCGTCCGAATCCGGCTTGAAAGTGGCGCCGAGGACGGCGACCCGGGTACCGAGGAAGGAGCCGCCGACCGCCTCCCGGGTCAGCTCGACCATGTGACCGCGGCGCCGCATGTTGATCGAGTCGACCTCGCGCAGGAACGTCAGCGCCTGGTCGGCGCCCAGCTCGCCGGCGCGCGCCATGAACGCCCGGATGTCCTTGGGCAGGCAGCCGCCGCCGAAGCCGATGCCGGCCCGCAGGAACTTCTTGCCGATCCGCTCGTCGTGGCCGATCGCCTCGGCCAGCTTCACCACGTCGCCGCCGGCCGCCTCGCACACCTCCGCCATCGCGTTAATGAACGAGATCTTGGTGGCCAGGAAGGAGTTGGCGGAGGTCTTGACCAGCTCGGCGGTGGGGAAGTCGGCCACGACGAACGGTGAACCCTCGGCCATCGGCTTCGCGTACACCTCCCGCAGCACCTCCTCGGCCCGCCCGCCGTCGACACCGATCACGATCCGGTCCGGGTGCAGGGTGTCCTGCACGGCGAAGCCCTCGCGCAGGAACTCCGGGTTCCAGGCCAGCTCCACGTCCTCGCCGGCCGGCGCCAGCTCGGCGATCCGCTCGGCCAGCCGCGCCGCGCTGCCCACCGGGACGGTCGACTTGCCGACCACCAGCGCGGGGCGCCGCAGCAGCGGGGCCAGCGAATCGACGGCCGACTCGACGTACGACATGTCACAGGCGTACTCGCCGTGCTTCTGCGGCGTGTTGACGCACAGGAAGTGCACGTCACCGAAGTCCGCCAGCTCTTCCCAGGAAGTGGTGAAGCGCAGCCGGCCGCTGGCGCCCTCGATGCCGGCGACGTGCGCCCGCAGCAGTTCCTCCAGGCCCGGCTCGAACATCGGGGTCTCGCCCCGCTCCAGCATCTCGATCTTCGCCGGATCGATGTCCAGGCCCATCACCTCGAATCCGAGCTCCGCCATGGCCGCGGCATGCGTCGCGCCGAGGTAGCCGGTGCCGATCACGGTGATCTTCAGGGCCATGGGTGCTCCAGGTGCATACGGGGAGGTCTGAGCAGCCCGAGCATAGTCCGGCCCGTGTATGGGGCAGCCGGCCCGGTGGCCGGGACCAGACGGTCGGCTGTCGGCAACCTCACGTATCCCGCGTGTCCTGGCGCCCCTAGAATTCGGGTGACTCATCGAGTTACTTAACGGTAGTTAGCACTCAGGCAGCTCTCAGGGGAGTGAGAAACGTTGGCGGGAACCGCTGATTTCGATCTGTACCGGACGTCCGAGGAGCACGACATGCTCCGCGAGTCGGTGCGCTCGCTCGCCGAGGCGAAGATCGCGCCGTTCGCCGCCGAGGTGGACGAGCAGGCCCGCTTCCCGCAGGAGGCCCGGGACGCGCTGACCCTCAACGACCTGCACGCCGTGCACGTACCCGAGGCGTACGGCGGCGCCGGGGCGGACGCGCTGGCCACCGTCATCGTCATCGAGGAGGTCGCCCGGGTCTGCGCCTCCTCCTCGCTGATCCCCGCCGTCAACAAGCTCGGCTCCCTCCCGGTCATCCTCTCCGGCTCCGAGGAGCTGAAGAAGAAGTACCTGGGTCCGCTCGCCAAGGGCGACGCGATGTTCTCGTACTGCCTGAGCGAGCCGGACGCGGGCTCCGACGCCGCCGGCATGAAGACCAAGGCCGTACGCGACGGCGACCACTACGTCCTTAACGGCGTCAAGCGCTGGATCACCAACGCCGGCGTCAGCGAGTACTACACGGTCATGGCCGTGACCGACCCCGAGAAGCGTTCCAAGGGCATCAGCGCCTTCGTCGTGGAGAAGTCCGACCCGGGCGTCTCCTTCGGCGCCCCGGAGAAGAAGCTCGGCATCAAGGGCTCCCCGACCCGCGAGGTCTACCTCGACAACGTCCGCATCCCCGCCGACCGCATGATCGGCGCCGAGGGCACCGGCTTCGCCACCGCCATGAAGACCCTGGACCACACCCGCATCACCATCGCGGCCCAGGCCCTCGGCATCGCCCAGGGCGCTCTCGACTACGCCAAGGGCTACGTCCAGGAGCGCAAGCAGTTCGGCAAGCCGATCGGCGACTTCCAGGGCGTCCAGTTCATGCTCGCCGACATGGCCATGAAGCTGGAGGCCGCCCGCCAGCTCACCTACGCGGCCGCCGCCCGCTCCGAACGCATCTCCGCCGGCGGCAAGCCCGAAGACCTCACCTTCTTCGGCGCCGCCGCCAAGTGCTACGCCTCCGACGCCGCCATGGAAATCACCACCGACGCCGTCCAGCTCCTCGGCGGCTACGGCTACACCCGCGACTACCCGCTGGAGCGGATGATGCGGGACGCGAAGATCACCCAGATTTACGAAGGGACGAATCAGGTGCAGCGGATTGTTATGGCTCGGAATCTGCCGTAACGCGGTTCCGCCGGACTGGAGGAACGCCCTGGCCCTGTTGGGCCGGGGCGTTCGAGGTGGAAGCCGTGGAATACCAGCGCTCGGCGAGCCGCTTCCCTGCGGTGTCATCGGCACAGGCCGGAGCCGGCGGAGGGCGCAGGACCCGCCGTCCGGATGCGTGTCGCCTCCGCACGCCTTGAAGAACTCGGCGCCGTCGACCGGCAGGCTCAGAATCGGCGCTGGTCCGGCTTCGGAACATACAGAACTCCAGGGGCAAGAACGGTCGCGGATTCCCGCAGCAATTCGTGCAGCATCGACCTGGGATTGTCACGCAAAGCCCTGACCAGCCCGTCGATCAGCAAAGCCGCCTCGGACGGCAGCAGAATCATGTCCGTGTCTGCCATATGCCGGCCGTTCTTCGTCAGCCACATCGGGACACGAATGTTCCCGTCCTCGTCCCGGTACGAATGACGGCTCGGAATGGGGTCGATCCGCCAATCCGGCGGGGTTTTCCGGCTGCGATTCCTCGGTGCGGTCGGCATGGGTACATCGTCGACCGTTCAGCCTGAGATCTCCAGCGTTATTCGCGTTGTCAGGTAGAAGATCATGAGCGGTATTGGGTGCTCCAGGAGGAGAGGAGGTCTCTGGCTTCTTCTCCGAAGGAGGCATACCCCTCGTATACGGCGAAGTCATTCAGGTACGCGGAGATGTCGCGATGATCCCGGAAAACCATCGCTCCGGTCGATGTCTCCACCGTTGCTACTCGTGTGTCGTACACCGTGAACGTATTGAGGGGAGCGAGGGGCATGTGGCCGCTGAGCGGAATCACGCCAAGACGTACGTTCGGCAGGCGGCTGACCGAGGCCAAATGATCGAGCTGTATGGCCATGGCTGAGCCTTGGAGGTAGGGCCACCTGGTGGCCTGCTCTGTCAGAATGAAGGTGAACCGCTTGGCCGTATCGTGAAGAACTGCCTGGCGCTCAAGCTTCTTCGCGATGGCCTTGCTGTGGTCTCCGGGGATGTGGGCCAGGCTCGCTCTCACATATTCCGGGGTAGCCAGTAGGCCCGTCACCATGGACAGCAGGAAGTACCGGAAAACGGTTGACGACCGCTCGAACCCGGCCAGTTCGTTCTGTTTCTTCTCCAGGCCCGTCCGACGCTGCGACCACACGTCTTGCCATTCCGTGTTGGCCGTTCGGGCGAGGGAGGCCACGCGGGCCGCGAGCGAGGAGGGCGCGTCCAGCGCTCTGAGGATCAGCTCGACATCGACAAGGCTCGGCGTGATCTTCTCGCCCTCGATGTTGCTGATTTTGGTCTGAGACATGTTGACGCGCTGAGCGAGCCGGACCTGTGTACGGCCGGCTCGCTTGCGCAGTGTCCGCAATGTCTCCGCCAGATCGGCCTTCGACCGGTCCAGCTCTCCTGGTTCAAACGTCAAGGCCCTTCACATATTCCTCGAAGGGCACCGACTCGGCCAGGGCGATGCGCTGATACTCGATGTACGGGCTCACGTCGCCCTCGTACACCTCCCGGCTGATCTGCGTTCCGTCCGGCTCGTAATGCATGAGCACGACTTCCGCCTTGTCGAACATCCAGAAGTCCTGGACTCCGTTCAGGGGGTTGGCGCGATCGGTGACGTCCATGATGCGGATGTCTTCACCGGCCCACACATGCGGTCGGTAGTACATGAACTCGTACCGGAGATATTCCGAGAGCGGGCGGGTGACGATGTGCACGCGCCCCTTCGTCTTTCCCTCTCTGCGGACTCGCTTCAGATCCTCGGTGTAGTCGTTCGAGTGTGTGCGCGGGTCGATGCGGTCGCCTGCCTGGAAGGCCCGTACCCCTTCCGCTTCATGCGGGACGTTGTATGCGGGCAGTGTCTCGAGCCGCCATGCCTCCGACTGGAAGTCACGGAACTTGGCCCGCCATGCCTCACCATCCAAGAGCACGGAAAGCCTCCCTGAGAACATGCTCGGGGATTTCCACCAGTGCCTCACCCTCCGGGGGAGTGAAGGCGTGGGACACGTCGCCCTGGACGACAATGGAGCCGCCGACGGTCAGATACAGGTTGGGGCAGTCGTTCTGGCTGCACTCGCCGTTCCCGTTACCGGTCAAGCGGGTCAGTTCCTCGCGCACCATGCTGAACCCCCTGGTCCGGCAGCCCGGTTGGCTGCCGACCATGACGGTACGGAGTCCGGCCCAGGCCGTCCACGGAAGAGCACCGATATTCGCGTTGTCGGGTAGACGATCTTGGCGGACAGGGGGGAAGCGCTCCCGTCGAAACGTAGGGAAGCCCCCGGCCCGGCCGGAGGCTTCCCTGCATTCGTGACGGGTGCCGTCCGGCCTAGTTCCCGCTCACCGTAACCGGCTCATCCTTCTTCAGCTGGTCGACGAGTTTGGCGACCTTGGCCTTGTCCCAGCGGAGGTTGCCGCCGACGGTGCCGGCGATGGGCATGTTCATGGACTTGCCGTCGCCGCCGGTAACGCCCTTCATGGCGAAGAACATGGAGCCGAGGTCGAACAGGCCCATGTCCTTGTCGACGACCAGGGTGTCCAGGCCCGCGCCGAGGGTCGGGTAGAGCTTGAAGGGGTTGAGGATGGTGGCGGGGGTGGCTGTCTGGTTGGCGAGGGCGGCGAGGAACTTCTGCTGGTTCTTCGTGCGGTCGAGGTCGCTGCCCGCGAAGGCGTAGCGGGTGCGGACGAAGGCCAGGGCCTGTTCGCCGTTGAGGGTCTGCTTGCCGGCCTGGAAGTCGGCGCCGGACTTCTTGTCCTTGAACGCCTTGGGGATGTCCATCTCCACGCCGCCGATCGCGTCCACGATGCCCGCGAAGCCGGCGAAGCCGATCTCGACGTAGTGGTCGATGCGCAGGCCGGTGTTGTGTTCGACGGTGCGTACCAGCAGCTCGGGGCCGTCCTCGGCGTATGCCGCGTTGAGCTTGGTGTGCCGGCCGCGGCCCGGGTACTTCTTGCCGGACTTGGAGCCGACGAACGAGGGGATCTCCACGTCCGAGTCGCGCGGCAGCGAGATCAGCGTCGGGCCGTTGCTGCCGTCGTGCAGGATCATCATCGAGTCGGTGCGCTTGCCCTCGGCGGACCCGGTGTGCAGCTTCTTCTTGTCCTCGTCGGACATGCCCTCGCGGCTGTCCGAGCCGACGATCAGGTAGTTGGTGCCGTCGCCCGCCTCCGGCCGGTCGATGACCTTGCTCAGGTCCACCTCGCGGCGCAGCTTGCCGTCGGCCCAGAAGTAGGTGGCGACCGAGGTGACGAGGAGCACGGCGACGAGCGTCAGGACGGTCCACTTGATGCGGCGTCCCCAGTTGGGGGCCGGGCGCTGACCGCGGCCGCCGCCCTGCCCGCCGCCGCGGCCCCCGCCGCCGTAGACCTGGCCGGTGTTGTAGCCGTCGTCGTGGCCGGGGCCCTGCGGGGCGCCGTACTGGTCGTAGCCCTGGTTCTGGTGGGGGACGCCGGGGCCGCGGCGCGGCGAGAGGTGGGGCGGCAGCGGCGGCTCGGACGGCTGCTGACCCGGCCCGGGGCCGGGGCCGCCGGGCCCGCCGGAGCCGTACGGACCGCCGCGCCGCACGTGCGGCATGGCGCGCGCGCCCTCCGGCTCGGCGCCGCTGCCACGTCCGTACCGGTCTCTGTTGTCGGACCCAGGCCACTCGTTCATGGGGGAAGTCTGCCTGTCCTACTGCTCCCCCATACAGCCCAGGTACGAGATCGGGCCGTCGCTGTTGCAGAGCTGATGCAAAGTGACGCGGGGCGTCGCTTGCGCAAACCAGGGCGGAGGTGCTCATTCCGGTGGGTTGTGCCTGGTCAGAAGGGAGGGGAAAAGGAAAAGCGGGGCGCTGGGGCGCGTAACTGGGGCGCGGGAGGTGTGAGGTGCGGGACGGGCGCCGGGGGAGGGGGCGCACGCCGCGCATAAGCTGGGCGCATGACCGATCTCGTCACCACCGGCCCGGAGGGCGACCTTCCGGGCAAGCCCACCTCCGTCTCCCGTACGACGCTGTCGCACATCATGACGGCAGGCGACACCAACCTGCTCGGCACGGTGCACGGTGGCGTGATCATGAAACTCGTCGACGACGCGGCGGGCGCGGTGGCCGGCCGGCACTCCGGCGGCCCCGCCGTGACCGCTTCCATGGACGAGATGGCCTTTCTGGAGCCGGTCCGCGTCGGCGATCTTGTTCATGTGAAGGCCCAGGTCAACTGGACCGGCCGGTCCTCGATGGAGATCGGCGTACGGGTCCTGGCCGAGCGCTGGAACGAGTCCACGCCCGCGACCCAGGTCGGCTCCGCCTACCTGGTCTTCGCGGCGGTGGACGAGAACGGCAAGCCCCGTCCCGTACCGCCGGTCATCCCGGAGACCGAGCGCGACAAGCGCCGCTATCAGGAGGCGCAGATCCGCCGTACGCATCGTCTGGCACGGCGGCGCGCGATCAAGGAGCTGCGCGAGCAGGGCGCGGTGGGCGGGGCCGAGGACTAGGGAGACGGCGGAGCGCTCCCTCCCGGGCGGGTTGCGGCGCTCCCTGACGAGTCACGCCGCTCCCGGGCCGATCATTTCGATGACCGCCCGGTCTTCCGTCGTGCGTGCGCCCTCCCACAGGAGCACCCGGTCGGCGCCGGTTTCGGTGAGGAGCCGCTCGGCGAGCCGGGTTTCGCTCCCGAGGGCGCGTTCCACCACGTCCTGGCCGCTGCCGCGTACGGTCCACGCGCCGCCGTCGCGTACGTCGGCGCGCCACGTGTAGCGGACGCGTTCGCGCAGGATGCGGTACACGTACGACGGTGTGACGGCCAGGTCGCGGGCGATGGCGGGCGCGTCGAGGCCGTCGGCCGCGGCCTCCAGGACCAGGCGCGGCAGGGCGGCCTCGGTGATCTTGTAGGCGCGGCGGATGCGGCCCGCCTCGGTGAGGGTGAGGTCCTCGGCGCTGATGTCGAGTTCCGGGACGGCCGTCGTGCGCGCCGGCCGCGGTACGGCGCCGGGTGCCCGCCGGGCTGCGTGGTTGAGGCGCTCGACGTCCGCCTGGAGGGCGGCTTCCTCCTGTTCGAGCCGGGCCCGCTGCGCGGACAGGCGCGCGGCGCGGGCGGTCAGGTCCTCGGGCCCGGGGCGCTGCGGGGCGGGCGAGGTGTCCGGTGCGCGGGGGTCCGGCTGGGAGCGCAGGAACTGCTGCGCCACGGCGGTGATCTGCTCGATGAACCAGCGGTCGGTGAGGGGTGATCGCTTTTCGCCCATGGCGGCACTGTACTCAGTACACAGGGGTGAGAACCAGGTTCAGAGGGGGATTACGGGCAGGCCGCCTCGTCCCCCGTCAGCGTCCCGAAGTCGCCGGAGCCCGACGGCTGGGTCGGGTCGTCGGAGCGGACCTTGTGGACCGCCTTGAAGTCCTTGCCGACCGTGACGCGCAGCAGCTCTCCCTGGCCGGGGACCTGGCGCAGGGCCGCCCCGGGCAGGGCGGCGGACAGGGAGCGCACCGAGCGGTTCCAGCGCGGGTCGTAGGAGATCACCGTCCGCCGTACGCGCGTGGGGGCGTTGCCGGGCGTTCCGGTGGTGTCGAAGCCGGTGGCGCGCAGGGCCTTGTCCACCGTGCGGCCCAGCCCCATCCGCCCGGCGCCGTTGTCGACCTGCACCCGGATCGTGCCGGGCGGTACGTCCACCGCCGTCGCGCGCTGCCGGCCGGGCCGCCGTACGGCCAGTGGCCGGTCCTCGCGCAGGGCCTGGAAGAGCTTCTTCGCCTTGGCCTCGTTCCACATCACGGTCGAGCCCACGTTGGGCACCTGGAAGTCGATGTCGCTCACCGGCACCGAGGCGAATTCGGAGGACGACGGGTTGAAGCCGCGCAGCGCCTGGCCGAGGTCGACCATCTCGTCGGCGCCGAAGCCCTTGTCGGCCCGTACGGACTCCAGCAGCGCGTCGGTGATGTGCTTGAACTGGACCGGGTTCAGCAGCGCCCCGGAGCTGGTGATCTTGTGCATGAGCGCGGCGAAGAAGCGCTGCTGGCGCTGCATCCGCCCGAGGTCGGAGGCGCTGTCCAGGTGCCGGGAGCGGACGTACTGGAGTGCCCGGCCGCCGTCCAGCCGGGAGCGCCCGGGGGGCAGGTCCAGGCCGGTGTAGCTGTCCTTCAGGGGGCGCGTGGTGCAGATGTCCACGCCGCCGACCGCGTCCACCGTCTTCATGAAGCTGGTGAAGTCGACCTCCAGGTAGTGGTCGATGTGCACCCCGGTCATGCGCTCGACGGTCCGGATGGTCAGGCCCGGCCCACCCTCCGCGTACGCCGCGTTCAGCTTGACCGGGTGGCCGTGGTGCTTCTGCCCGGTGGTGGTGTCGGTGTGCGGCGGCGTCAGGGCGTACGAGTCGCGGGGCAGGCTGACGACACTGGCGCGGTTCCGGTCGGCGGACAGGTGGACCAGCATGATCGTGTCAGTGCAGTGGCACGGCTCGCCGCCCAGGTGGTAGCGGCGCTTCTCTTCGCGGGACAGCTTGTCCCGGCCGTCCGTGCCGACGACCAGGAAGTCCATGCCGTCCCCGCCGCTGTTGTCCGGCCGGTCGCCCAGGCCCTTGAAGGCGTCCACCCGGGCGATGCCGTCCTGCACGCCGGTGACCATGGCGTGCCCGATGCCGCCCGCGGCCAGCAGCAGCAGCGAGACGCTCGCGGCCATGCGCAGCCCCCAGCGCGGCCGCCCGTCCGGGCGCCGGTGACGGGCGGAGGGACGGGGCGGGCGGTGCGGTGCGGTCATGGGGACACCTCCGCGGCGGGGTCGGGGGGCGAACGGAGCGGGGGAGGGCGAAGGGGACGGGAGCGGGAACCGGGACGAGGGCGTACGGGCGGGACGCTGCGGATCCGGGCGGTCCGGCCGGGGACCGGAGGACCGTCTCCGGATCAGGACGAATCGTCTCCGCAAGGGAACGGAGCGGGCCGGGTCACCGTAGGCCCATATGATCGGCTGTAAAGCGCCACACGCCGGGCGCCGGGCCCAAGGCCACCCGCCTGCCGTCGGCTCCCGTCCCCCATACGCGGTAACGTGACCGCGATGAACGCCACGCCACCGCAGCAGCCCCCGGCCGTCTCCGTGATCATGCCGGTGCTCAATGAGGAACGTCATCTGCGCAGCTCGGTCGAGCACATCCTGGCGCAGGACTACGCCGGTGAGATGGAGGTGGTGATCGCGCTCGGGCCCTCGACGGACCGTACCGACGAGATCGCCGCCGAGCTGGTCGCCGAGAACGCCGGGAACGAGCGCGCCCGGGTGCTGACCGTGCCCAACCCCACCGGCCGCACCCCGGCCGCCCTGAACGCGGCGATCAAGGCGTCCGGCCACCCGATCGTGGTGCGCGTCGACGGCCACGGCATGCTCTCGCCCAACTACATCGCGACCGCGGTGCGCCTCCTGGAGGAGACCGGCGCGCAGAACGTCGGCGGCATCATGCACGCCGAGGGCGAGAACGCCTGGGAGGACGCGGTGGCCGCCGCGATGACCTCCAAGATCGGCGTGGGCAACGCCGCGTTCCACACGGGCGGCGACGCCGGCCCGGCCGACACGGTCTACCTGGGCGTCTTCCGGCGCGAGGCGCTGGAGCAGCAGGGCGGCTACAACGAGGAGTTCATCCGCGCCCAGGACTGGGAGCTGAACTTCCGCATCCGCGAGGCGGGCGGGCAGATCTGGTTCTCGCCGGAGCTGAAGGTGCAGTACCGGCCGCGGCCCAGCGTCCGCGCCCTCGCGAAGCAGTACAAGGAGTACGGGCGCTGGCGCCACGTCGTGGCCCGCTACCACTCCGGCTCGATCAACCTGCGCTACCTGGCGCCGCCGACCGCCGTGTGCGCCATCGCGGCGGGCGCCGTGGTCGGCGCCTTCGTCACGCCCTGGGGCTTCGTCGTACCGGCCGGTTACGTGGCCGCCATCGCGGCGGGCTCGGTACCGGCGGGCAAGGGGCTGCCGCTGAAGGCCCGCGCGCAGATCCCGGTCGCGCTGGCGACCATGCACATGTCCTGGGGCTGGGGCTTTTTGACCAGCCCGCGGTCGCTGGCCAAGAAGGTCATCGCCAGCCGCCGCCCGGCGGTGACGGCCCCGCGCCGCCCGGCCGCGGCCGAGTGAGCCCGGCGGCCCGCACCGGCGCCTGACGCGCACCCGGCGCCCGTACGCGATCGCGTACGGGCGCCGACGCGTATCGTCCGGCCCGGCTCCCTCCCGTACCGCCTCATGCGCACCACCCGACCCTCCCGTCACCGAAGCGGACACGGGCTGGGCACGGACGCATGGTCGTGGTTACGATACGTGTCCCGAGCGTCACGCATCGTGCTCGCCGACCGGCTGGAGGTGCCCCCGTGCGTCCATGGGCGGCACTGGTTGTCCTGCTGTGCGGCACCTTCCTGGCCAACCTCGACGTCTTCATCGTGGTCGTGGCGATGCCCGCGCTGGAGCGGGACCTCGGGGCGGACGGCGGCCAGCAGCAACTGGTCCTCGCCGGTTACCAGTTGGTCTACGCCCTCGGCCTGGCCGCCGGCGGACGGCTGGGGGACGCGCTGGGCACCCTGCGCGTCTTCGGCCTCGGCATGGCCGTCTTCACCGGCGCCTCGGTCGTCTGCGGCGTGGCGCCCACCACGGCCGTGCTGGTCGTCGCGCGGATGGTGCAGGGCGCCGGCACGGCGCTGATGGTGCCGCAGGTCTACCGCGCGGCGCGCACCCTGTTCACCGGCGCGGCGCAGCGCCGGGCGTACGCCGCGATCGGCGCGGTGATGGGGCTCGGCGCCATCGGCGGCCAACTGCTCGGCGGCTGGCTGCTGTCGGCCGATGTCCTCGGGCTCGGGTGGCGCGCCGTCTTCCTCGTCAACGTGCCGGTGGGCGTCCTGGCGCTCACGCTGCTGCCGTGGGCGGCGGGCTGCCCGCGCCCCGTACGGCACGGTCCGGTCCGCGCCGACCTGCCGGGCATCGGCCTCGCGGCGGGCGCGCTCGGGCTGTTCGTCGTCCCGCTGGTGGCGGGCGGCGCGGGCGGCATGGTGTGGTGGGGACCGGCCTGTCTGGCCGCTTCGGTCCCGGTCGGCGCCTGCTTCCTGCGCCATGAACGCGCGCTGGAGGCCCGGGGCGGCTCCCCGCTCGTACCGCCGCGGCTGCTGCGCCTCGACGGCTTCCGCCGCGGCATCGCACTGATCATCCTGATCAACTGCGGGCTCAGCGCGTTCGTCCTGATGCTCGGTCTGCTGCTGCAACGCGGGCTCGACTGGAGCCCGCTGGCCACCGGCCTGGGCATGGCCCCGGCGGCGGTCGCCTTCGCGGGCGGGTCGCTGCTCGCGCCGCGGCTCGCCCGCGGCGCCGAGCCCCGGCTGCTGGTCCTGGCCTCCCTCGCCGCCACCGCGGGCTACGCGGGCTGCGCCGCGACCGCCCTCGGCACCGACCCGCGCCTGCTGATCGGCGCGGTCTGCGCCGTCGGCGCCGCGCTCGGCCTGTGCGTCACCCCGGCCCTGTCCGTGACCCTGCGGACCGTGCCGGACGCCGTCGCGGGCGCGGCGTCCGGCGTGGTCTCCACGGCCCAGCAGCTCGGCGCCGCGCTCGGCGTGTGCGTCTTCGGCTTCCTCTTCTTCGCCCAGGTCCGCGCCACGGCCGATGTCGTCGGCGCCTTCGCGGTCACCACCGCCGCCCTGACCACGACGTCGGCCGCCGCCGGTGTCCTCGCCCGCGACCTGCCCCGGGCCGCCGCGCCCGCCGGCCTCCGCGAGGACGTCCCCGGTTCCCCGGCGCCGCGCGACCTCCCGATGTGACCCCCGGAAGGTCCTCAGCCCCTCCCGACCGTACGGAGACCCGCTTGTCCCCTCACCCCCGGCCCGCCACCGCGCGGCCGAGCGCCGAAGACCGGCTCGCCGAGGCCGTGCCGCGGGTACGGCAGTACCTGGCCGGGCTCCTCGACGGCTACCGGCCCCGGTACGCGTACCTGCGGCCCGCCCTTGAACGGCTCGTCGCCGACGGCCGGCGCACCCCGCTCGAATGCGCGCTGCCGCTCCTCGTCCACGGCGCCCTCGACGGTGGCCTGGAGCCGGCCGTGCCGCTGGCCGGGGCGCACGTCCTGTGGTGGCGGGCCGCCAACACCTTCGACGACGTGTCGGACGGCGGTACGGGCACCCGGCTGTACGGGGGCGACCCGGGCGCCGTACTGATCGCGGCCCTGGAGTGCGGTTACGCCCTGCCGCTGCGTGCCCTGACCGCTCTGCCGCTGCCCGGGGCGCTGCGCGAGCGGCTGGCCGCGGACTTCCTCGACGGCTGGACCGCCGCCTGCGACGGGCAGGTGGGCGACCTCCTCGGATCGCCGGCCGGGACCAGCCCCGAGGAGGTGCTGACCGTCTACCGGCACAAGAGCGGCGCGGTCTACGGCATGGCCGCCACCCTGGCGGCCCGTCTCGCGCTCGGCGCGCACCGCGCCGACGACCCGCGCGTCGCGGCCTGGGGCGAGTTCGGCCAGGCCGTCGGCCTGCTCGCGCAGTTCCGCAACGACGAGGACGATCTGCGCTCCGGCCACCACGAGGACCTCGGCAACCGGACCGCCACCTACCTGCTGGTCCAGCTGCTGCACGCGGCCACCGACACGGACCGGGAACGCGCCCTGGAACTCCTCGGCCGGGCCGCCGAGTCGGCCGCCGACCGCCGGGAACTGGCCGCCATGATGTTCGCGCCGGACGTGCTGGCCCCGTACCAGCGCTGTCTCGCGGACGTCCACCAGCGCGCCCACGCCCTGCTGGACACCCTCGCCCCCGACTCGCCGTTCACCGCCTGTCTGCACCGGCGCGTGGACGACGAGGTACGGACCACCGCGTACGCCGTCGCCCCGGCGGGGCCGCCCGGGACGCACTGCACGCTGCCCCCGGGCCCGGCGGTTCCGGCGGGCCGCGCCCGGGACCGGTCCGGTCAGAAGGTGTAGGCCGGGTTCACCTTCATGCACGCCTTCTTGTCCTCGCCGTTGAGGGCGTCGGCGCTCTCCGGGGCCTTGTCGGCCTCCTTCTTGTCCTCCGGCGGCTTCGGGAACGAGGTGCCCTTGCGCCAGTCGTTGCCGATCACCAGCCGCAGCTGGGTGGCCGTACTGGATTCCTTGACGGCGGACTTGGGCAGGCCGAGGGCCCTGGCCAGGGCCAGGGCGTCGCCGCTGCCCCCCTTGGCCGGGTAGGTGATCGTGGTGTCGGCCTGGGTGGTGAGGCGGGAGTCCGTGGAGGCGCCCGAGTAGCCGAGGGACACCAGACGGCTGTAGATCACGTTCGCGCGGCCGGAAACAGGGCCGCGGACCGTGCTGTTGGTGCCGTTCTGCACGATGACGTCCAGCTTGTCCTTGGCGGTCGTCGGTTTCGGCTCGGGCGCCGGCTTCTTTTTCTTCGTGTCCTTGCCGTCCAGCGCGGTGTCGTTGCGCAGGAGGGAGAAGGTCTGTTCGGCGTCCCCGGGCTTGGGGACGACGTACTCGCCGCCCGCCGCGTACTGCCACGGCATGGTGACCATCGTGATCCGCTCGGTCGGCACCCGCTGGAGGTCGCCGCCCAGGTCGTACAGCTTCTTGACGCTGCCCAGGCCCTCGTCCACCGTCAGCGCCTTGGTGGCGGCCTCGGCCAGGTCGCGCAGCTTCATCGGGTCGGTGAGCTTGGTGCCCGCCTTGAGCTCGCGGACCATCGAGTTCATGTACATGTGCTGGGCCTTGGCCCGGCCGATGTCGGTGTTGTCCTCGAAGCCGTAGCGGGTGCGCAGCCACTGGAGGGCCTGTACGCCCTTGACCGAGTGGGTGCCCGCGGTCAGCTTCAGACCGCTGCCGTGGCCCTTCTTGTCATGTGAGTAAACGTTTTTGTCCACACACACGGGGACCCCGCCGATCGCGTCCGCCATGTCCACCACGCCGGCGAAGTCGACCATCATGAAGTGGTCGATGTAGATGCCGGTCAGCTCCTTCCAGGTGGCGACCGTGCAGCCGGGGCCGCCGTGCTGGAGCGAGGTGTTGATGGCCGCGGTGGTCTGCGGATAGACCTTGCCGTCGTCCGGGTCGGTGCACTTCGGGATCGTCACGCGGGTGTCGCGCGGGATCGAGATGACCGACATGCTGCTGCGGTCGGCGGAGACGTGCAGCAGCATCTGCACATCGGCCAGCGGCTTGCGGTCCGCGTCCTGGCGGGCGCCGCCGAGCTCGATGTTCTTCTCGCTGTTCCGGCCGTCCGAGCCGAGCAGCAGGATGTTCAGCGGAGTCTGCCCGAAGGCGTTCGGCTGGGGCTTCTCCAGGCCGCCGGAGCCCAGGTCCAGGGCGTCCTTGCGGAGGTTGCTGTTGAGGTGCTCGTAGTACCAGTAACCGGCTCCGGCCGTGCCGACCAGCAGCACGGCCAGGGATATCGCGCTCCAGCGCAGCACGCGTTTGGCCTTGCTGCGCGGCTTGCCGGCGTGGCGGGTGCCCTTGGCGGCGGGATCGGTGTCCGCGGAGTCCTCGGGAGCGGGGGCGTCGGGGGCGGCGGCACCGGAAGCGGCGGCACCGGTGACGGGTCCGGCACCGGTGACGGGCCCGGGCGCGGCGGCACCGGCCGGGGGAGTGGAGCCGTCCGCCGGGGACGCGGCGGGTTCCGCCGCCGCTTCCTTCGTGACCTTGGTGTCCTGCGCGGCGGCGGCCGGACCTTGGACACCCCCGGTGATCACCGGAGGCGTCGCTGCCCGGCCGCCACCGGCCACCGGTGTGCCGGTGATACCCGGGGCGGCGGGAGCGGCGGCGTTCCGCGGGTTCGGCGCGCCCTGCGGGTTCCGCGCGTTCCCCGTACGGTCCGCCGCCCCGTTCTCCTCGTCCTCCTCGTACAGGCTGTCGTCCCAGCCCAGATCCTTGGCGTCCGGCCGGCGCCGGCGCGGTCCGTTTCCGCGCACACTGCTCTGCCGCATTGGGTTCTCCCCCGTCAATCGGCGCCGGTCACGGCGGCCGGGGCTCGCTTGGTGGTTCGGCTGCCCCGTGCAGCCGTGGCCCGGCCGGGGAGCCCGGCCGGTGTCCTGCTACTTGGCGCAGACGTTCTTGTCGTCGGCGTTCACGTTCTGCACGCCGTCCGGCGTCTTCGTCGGCGCCTCGATCGACTTGCCCGCTCCCTGGAAGTCCTTGCCGAGGATCAGCTTCATCGGGACCTTCGGCCCCGCGTCCGCGGTGGTCTTCTTCAGCGCGCTCTTGGGCAGGCCCATCCAGGCGGCCAGGGTGGCGGCCTGGTCGGCCTGGTTGGGCGCGTACTCCAGGCGGGTCGCGGCCAGCTTCGTCGGCGCGTTGCCGGCGTTCGTCGAGAGCTTCGCGGCCTTGCTGTTCTGCAGCCAGTCCACCGTCTCCTGCGCGGCGCCGATCGGCCCGCCGCCGTTGCTGACATCGACCCGGACCTTGTCGGCCGGCGCCTTGGGAACCTGCTTGTCGTCCGAGGTGCCCTTGCCCTTCTTCTCGTCGGTCTTGGACAGCGAATGGTCGGCGCGGATCATCTGGAACAGCGGCACGGCCTTCGCCTCGTCCAGTACGACGGTCGCACGGTCCCTGGGGTTGTCCAGGACGGGCACTGTGGCGAAAGTGATGTTCTTGATGTCGACCCGGCTGAGGTCCTTGGCCAGGTCCACGAGCTTGCCCGCGCTGCCGATGCCGGTGTCCACGGTCAGCGCCTTGGTGGCGGCCTGGGCCAGGTCGTAGAGCTTGGGCACGCTGGTCAGGGTGTCGCCGGACTTCATCTTGCGGATCATCGAGCCGATGAACTGCTGCTGGAGCTTGATGCGGCTCAGGTCGCTGCCGGTGCCGACGGAGTGCCGGGTACGGACGAACGCCAGCGCCTGCTCGCCCTTGACGACGCTCTTGCCCGCCGGCAGGTGCAGATGGGACTTGGGGTCGTTTATCGGCTTCGCGGCGCACACCTCCACGCCGTCCACCGCCTCGGAGAGCTCCTTGACCGCGTTGAAGTCGGCCATCATGAAGTGATCTATGGACAGGCCGGTCATCTTCTCCACGGTGCGCCAGGTGCAGCCGGGGTCGCGGTCCTCCTGGCCCAGGCTGGTGTTGAAGCGGACGTTGCGCTGGCCGGGGATGGTCTTCGTGGTGCCGTTCTTCTTGGTCGGGCAGTCCGGAATGTCGGTGATCATGTCGCGGGGGATGCTCAGGGCCGTCGCGTTGGACCGGTCCTTGGAGATGTGCATCAGGATCGTGGTGTCCGCGTGGCCCACGCTGCCCGCGTCGCCGTAGCCCTGGTTGCCCTTGCCGGAGCGGGCGTCCGTCCCGATGATCAGAATGTTGACCGGGCCGTCCTTGACCGCCGGGTTCTCCTTGCCGACGTCGACCTTGGAGATGTTCCCGTTCAGCTGCTGGTAGAGGTAGAACGCGCCGCCGCAGCCCGCGACGAGGACGAAGCCGAGCGCGCCGGACGTCCAGTAGAGCGCCTTCTTCTTGGCGGACTTCTTCGGCTTGGGCTTACGGCGGCTGGGCGGGGTGCCGCCACCGCTGGTGCCACCGCCGCCGCTCGCCGAGCGGCTCCCGGCCCTCCGGTCGCGCTGGGCCGGCAGCTCGCGCGTGTCGCCGTTCTGCCGTGGCCCGCCGCGTCCAGAACCGTTTTGCCCCGTGCCGCTGCCCGGCCCCCGGGGGCCGCGGCCCTCTTCGGGTCCGGCCGCTCGGCTGCCGCGTCTGGGCGCCGGAGTCCCGCGGTCGGCCGGCTGCGGTGCCGGAGCGTCGGCAGGGTCCAGCCGCAACTCGTAGTTGCCGGTGTTGGGATCGAACACCCACTGATCAGCGGGATCGAAG
The DNA here is from genome assembly GCF_008704655.1 of Streptomyces rimosus. Classification (NCBI taxonomy): domain Bacteria; kingdom Bacillati; phylum Actinomycetota; class Actinomycetes; order Kitasatosporales; family Streptomycetaceae; genus Streptomyces; species Streptomyces rimosus. The sequence continues at coordinate 5,721,447 of NZ_CP023688.1, forward strand.
TCGTCCGCTCGCCCACGGCCTTGCGCGTCCACGGTGCCTTGTGTCCTCCGTCGGTGCCACGCGGCGCCTCCCCCTCAAGGCGCTCGGTCGGTCGGTTGTGCAATGCGCGGTCAGCCTGATCGTGCGGACCGGATCGCTCACACTATCCGCCCAGTTCAGCGTCGAGCGACGCCCGTGACACATTCCACTTCCCTACAACTGGGCAATTCACCCCAACCTTTCGACAGCTTTCGATCAGCCGACTGTACCTTTGCAGAGCTTTTATCGGCAGATCCCGCGCTCTGCGGTGGTTCCCTGGAACGTCGGCTCGGACGGCGAAGGTGAAGAGCCCGCGGAGCCATTCGCGGAATCTTCACGCGGCCCTGACGCCGGGCCCGGCCCCGGGGGAGCGGGTGAGGGCGGTGTGGAGGTGGGCCGGACGGACACCGGGTGGTCCTTGCCCAGCTGCCGGAAGAGGCGTTCCGCGGCCGGCTGGGCGAGTTCGTCGCGATCAGCGTTGTAGCGGTACTCCTGGCGCGGAACGGTCAGGAACTGCACCTTCTCGGTCGGAATGCTGCGCAGGCCGCGTACCCATTCGTACAGACCACGCAGCGACGCCAGGTCCTCATCGGTGATCAGAGAACTCGTCGCGGCGTCCAGCAGCGGATAGAGCCGGCGGGGATTGAGCAGCACGCCATTGCTCTGGACCTTGTTCACCAGCGCCGCGAGGAACTGCTGCTGACGTTCCATGCGCTGGGTGTCGCTGCCGTCGCCCAGGCTCTTGCGGGCCCGTACGTAACCGAGCGCGTCCTCGCCGCGCAGTGTCTGCCATCCCGCCGGCAGCCGCAGATGCGCCTCGTCGTCCTTGACGGGCCGTTCCAGGCACACGTCCACCCCGTCCACCGCGTCCACCATTTTCTTGAACCCGGTGAAGTCCACGATCATGTGGTGATCGATGCGAATGCCCGTCATCTTCTCGACGGTACGGATCGAGCAGGCCGCGCCCGCGAACTCGAACGCCCAGTTGAACTGGTTGAATTGCGGCGCCGATTGCTTTCCGTCGGAACGCTTGCATTCGGGAATCTGCACCATCAGATCCCGTGGGATGCTCACCGCCGTCGCGCTCCGCCGGTCCGCCGACGCGTGCAGCAGGATCGTGGTGTCCGAGCGCTGGGTGCCGTTGTCCGGGCCGTACTTGCCGCTGTTCTCCCCGGAGCGCCGGTCGGTGCCGATCAGCAGAACGTTCTCCGCGCCGCCCGGCTCCGATTTCGGCCGCTCCGCCTCGTACTTCTCCAGCTCGTTGCGGGTGTCGGAGTCGGTACGGATATTGCCGTCCAGTTTGGTGTAGACCAGCCAGCCGAGGCCGGCCAGGGCCAGCACCAGTGCGGAGAGCCCGACGGCGGTCCAGCGCAGCCACCGCCGCCTCGGCCCCGGCCCCGTGGACGTCGCGCCGCTCTCCGCCGTGAGGTCCAGCGGCGGCGCGGCGAGCGGGGCGTCCTGCGCACCGGTCTCGCCGGCGGGGCCCTGCGGGCCGGGCCGGCCGGACGGGTTCTCCGGGCTGTCGGTCACGAGTGCGTCCCCATCCCTCCGGAGTCGGCGTCGCGCCCGCGCGGGCCGACTCCGGAGACCGGACGTGCGGACCCGCGCGACGGCGCCCGTACCCCAAGATCATGGCCCGCGCGGCGCCGCCCGGCCCCTCACGGAGCGCCGGGCGTCCGCCGGACGGGGGAGAGGAAGCTCAGAGCGCCCGGTGGGTGACCCGCTCGCTCTCCTCGCGCTTGGCCAGGCCGTCCGCGTCCAGCCGGTCCAGGTTGCGGCACAGTACGACCGAGCCGCCCGCGGCGAGCGGGGCCAGCAGCCCGGCGGACAGGCCCGCCCAGGTGTCGTACGGCAAGCCGGACAGCAGCCGGGAGCCCGCGGACAGGCCGCGCTCGGCGGCGTCGGCCAGCGCCGCCGCCACGGCCTCGGTGCCGGTCAGCTCCCGGCCGTCCACCGCGAGCGCCGGGTCCCCGGGGGCCACCGGCGCGTACGGCGCGAACCGGTCGCCCTGGCCGGGCACCTCGGCCGCGTAGTCCGCGAAGCCTTCCGGCGGCTGCGGGAAACGGCCGCCCAGCGGGCGCAGGGCCAGCGCCACCCGCTCGCCGGAGCAGGCACGCGCCTCCTCCAGCGTGTCCGGGCCGCTCACGACGAGATCGGCCGCCGCCGGGTCGCCGCCGATGTCGGCGACCACGCCGACCGAGGAGCAGGCCAGCAGCCATACGGCGGTCTGCCAGTGGGCGGGCAGCAGCAGCGCCAGCCGGTCGCCGGGTTCGGCGGCCAGGTCGTCCTGGAGGTAGTTGGCGGTCTTCGCCACCCAATTGGCGAAGGTGGCCACGGACAGTTCCACGCGCTCGCCGGTGGCATCGTCGTAGAAGGTCACCAGCGGCCGGGACGGGTCCGCGGCGAGCGCGGAACGCAGCAGGTCGGCGGGGGTGCGATCGGTGGTGTTCATCGGCGCCAGGGTACGCGCGGCAGTGACCGGGGGTCAGCCGGACGGCGGGCGGGCACGGGGCGTGCGGGCCGACGCGCCGTCAGATTACGAATGGCATGTTATGCCCTATTCGTTCACGATTTCTCCATGCGTGCCATTCTTGCTACCTCGATCGCCGTGACGTGCACCGCCGCCCTCACCCTCCCGCTCGCCCTGCCCGCCGGAGCGACCGGCCCGGAACACACCGCCACCTCCACCACCCGCGCGGCCCGCGCGCCCTCCGCACAGGCCGCCCCCGACGGCATCCCCGGCAGCACCCGCTCCCTCCCGCTGCGCCCCCTGCGGCCGTCCGACCGCGGCGCGGCAACCGGCGGCCAGGGCCTGGCCGCCTACGGCGTCGCCCCGTTCTCGCTGGTCGGCGTCGTCTGGGACGACCCGGCCGCCGTGCTCGACGGCCGCGCCCAGGTCCGTACCCGGCCCGCCGGCGGCACCGGCTGGTCCGGCTGGCAGGACATCCAGGCACACGACGACGACGCGCCCGACCCGCGCTCCTCCGAGGGGCACGGCGATTCCGTACGGGGCAGCACCGCACCCCTGTGGGTCGGCCCCTCCGACGCCGTGGAACTGCGCGTCGTCCCGGAGCACGACGGCACCGGCCGCGCACCGGAACGCCGGGCACTGCCCGCCGGAATGCACCTGGAACTCGTCGACCCCGGCGAGGACTCCACCCAGGTGCGCGCGGCGCGGACCGGCGAGAGCCGCCCGAAGCCGCCGGACGGCACCGGGACCCTCGGAAGCGTCGGCTCCGCCCTCGGCTCCCTGCTCGGCGTCTTCCGCATCCCGGCGGTCAACGCACCCACCCGCCCCCGCGACGACGGCGACGACCCGTCCACGAGCCGCCCCAGCACCCCCCGGCCCGGCACCTCCCGGCCGCCCGCCGAGTCCCGCTCGCACGTCGGCCCGCGCCCGGCCATCGTCACCCGGGCCGGCTGGGGCGCCGACGAGAGGCTGCGCGAGCGGGACTTCGCCTACACCAGGACCGTCAAGGCGGCCTTCCTCCACCACAGCGCCACCGGCAACAACTACACGTGCGGGCAGGCCCCTTCCGTCCTGCGCAGCATCTACCGCTACCACGTCAAGAGCAGCGGCTGGCGGGACATGGGCTACAACTTCCTCATCGACAAGTGCGGCACCGTCTACGAAGGCCGCGCGGGCGGCGTCACCAAGCCGGTCAAGGGCGCGCACACCCGCGGCTTCAACGAGAACACCATGGGCATCGCCGTTCTCGGGACGTTCGAGAATGCAAACCCGCCAACCTCCGCCGTTTCCGCGGTGGCGCGGCTGGCGGCGTGGAAACTCGGGCTGTACGGAATGGACCCGCGCACCACAACATCCCTAGTTTCCGGCGGAGGCAACCGGTACAAGAAGGGCACCCGGGCTAGGCTGCACGTCATCTCGGGCCACCGGGACGGCTTCTCCACCGAGTGCCCCGGTGACCGCCTCTACGGGAAACTCGGCAGCGTACGCAGTTCCGCGGCGCGCCTTCAGGGGCGCTGAAAGTCCGTTCGAAAGCATCTGCCTACACTGGTCCGCCGACCGGCCGACCCCAGCAGGAAGCAGAGAAGACAAGGTGACAGAAGCGATCCTCCTGGTCGGCGGCAAGGGCACCCGACTGCGCCCGCTGACGGTGCACACGCCCAAGCCCATGGTCCCGGCCGCCGGTGTCCCCTTCCTCACCCACCAGCTGGCGCGCGCCCGCGCGGCGGGCGTGGAGCACATCGTGCTGGCCACCTCCTACCTCGCCGAGGTCTTCGAGCCGTACTTCGGCGACGGGTCCGCGCTCGGTCTGCACCTGGAGTACGTCACCGAGGAGGAGCCGCTGGGCACCGGCGGCGCCATCCGCAACGTCGCCTCCCGCCTCCACTCGGCACCCGACGACCCGGTCCTGATCTTCAACGGGGACATCCTCACCGGGCTGGACATCGAAGCCCTGGTCGACACCCACCGCACCGCGGGCGCCGATGTCTCGCTGCACCTGACCAAGGTCGCCGACCCGCGCGCCTTCGGCCTGGTGCCCACCGACGAAACCGGCCGGGTCACCGCCTTCCTGGAGAAGCCGCAGACGCCCGAGGAGATCGTCACCGACCAGATCAACGCGGGCGCCTACGTCTTCAACCGCTCGGTCATCGACACCATCCCCACCGGCCGCCCGGTCTCCGTCGAGCGCGAGACCTTCCCTGGCCTGCTGGCGGACGGCGCCCACCTCCAGGGCATGGTCGACTCCACCTACTGGCTCGACCTGGGCACCCCGCACGCCTTCGTCCGCGGCTCCGCCGACCTGGTGCTGGGCCGCGCCCCGTCCCCGGCCGTCCCCGGCCGCTGCGGCGACCGGCTGGTGCTGGACACCGCCGACGTCGCCCCGGACGCCAAGCTCACCGGCGGCACGGCCATCGGCCCCCGGGCCCGGGTCGGCGCGGGCGCGCGTATCGACGGCAGCACGGTCCTGGAGGGCGCCGTCGTCGAGCCCGGCGCCCGCGTCCACGACTCGCTGATCGGCGTCGGGGCCCGCATCGGCGCCCGTACGGTCCTGGAAGGCGCGGTCATCGGCGACGGCGCGGTGATCGGCGCCGACAACGAGCTGCTCGACGGCATACGGGTGTGGTGCGGCGCGCAGATACCGGAGGCGTCGGTGCGGTTCTCCTCGGACCAGTAGGCCGCTCCTCTTCGGGCAGGCAGGACGGGGGAGACCCCTGCCACTCCGGGACCTCGCGCCCCGTCACCGCGCACCCGCATCACTTACCCTGGCCGGATGCCCGCCCCCCTCCGCCGCACCTGGGTCCCGCCCGGCCCGTACGACCTGCACCGGACCCTCGGTGTGCTCGGGCGCGGGCCCGGCGACCCGGCGTTCCGGGTGGCGGACGGCGCCGTCCGGCGGGCCAGCCGTACACCGCTGGGCCCGGCCACCCTGTGCGTACGGGCGCGGCCCGGCGCAGGGGAGATCGAGGCCGAGGCATGGGGGCCGGGCGCCGCATGGATGCTGGACGGACTGCCCGCCCTGCTGGGCGAGGGGGACGATCCGGCGGCCTTCACCCCGCGGCACCGCCTCGTCCATGAGGCGCGCCGCCGCCACCCCGGCGTACGACTGGCCCGTACCGGCCTGGTCCTGGAGTCGCTGATCCCCTCGATCCTGGAGCAGAAGGTCACCTCCGACGAGGCGTACCGCGCCTGGCGCCTCCTCCTCCAGCGGCACGGCGAGCCCGCGCCCGGCCCCTGGGACCGGCTGCGCGTGATGCCCGATCCGCGCGGCTGGGCGCTGATCCCGTCCTGGGAATGGCACCGCGCGGGCGTCGACGACAAACGGTCGGCCACGATCCTGCGGGCCGTACGCGTCGCCCGCCGCCTGGAAGAGGCCGCGGCCATGGACCTGCCGGACGCCCTGCACCGGCTCCAGCTGGTCCAGGGCATCGGCCCGTGGACGGCCGCCGAGGCGCTCCAGCGCTCCAACGGCGCGCCCGACGCGATCACCGTCGGCGACCTGCACCTGCCGCGCATCGTCGGCTACGCGCTGACCGGGCGGCGCGACGGCACCGACGAGCAGATGCTCGAACTGCTCGCCCCCTACGAGGGCCAGCGCCACCGCGCCACCCGCTTCATCCTGCTGTCGGGCCGCACCCTGCCGCGCCGCGCGCCGCGCTTTCCCGTCGGGAACATCGCGCCGCTGTAGCGGGCGTACGAACGCTCAGCGCACCACGACGAAGTCGTCGCCCGCGCGCGCCGGGCGCGGCCGGGGCGGTGCCGCGGGGCGGCCCACGGCCACCGCGCCCATCGGGTCCCAGCCGGCCGGCAGGCCCAGCACGTCCCGTACGACATCGCGGCAGAACATCGTCGAGGACACCCACGCCGAGCCCAGCCGCTCCCCGGCCAGCGCGACCAGGAAGTTCTGGATGCCCGCGCCGTTGGCGACGACGAACATCTCCCGCTCGGCGGCGTTGCGCCGCGCGTCCGGATACGTGTGGGAGCCGTCCATCACCAGGCACGGCACGACCAGGTACGGCGCATTGCGCAGCACATCCCCGCGGCGCACCCGCTTGGCGATCGACTCCTCGCTGAAGCCGTCTCCGCGCAGGTCGGCGATCCACGCCTCCCGCATCGCGTCCAGCAGTTCCGTACGCGAGCGCTCGGACTCCAGGAGGACGAAGCGCCAGGGCGTGGTGTGGTGCGGTGCGGGCGCGGTGACCGCGGCGGCGACCGCGCGCCGGACCGCGCCCGGGTCCACCGGGTCGTCGGTGAACTCGCGGACCGTACGCCGCAGGGTCACCGCTTCCCGTACGGCCTCGGAGGTGCCCAGCCGGAACATGTCGTTCTCGGCGGTGCGCACCAGGTCCCGGGCCCCGGCGTCGTCCCCGTCGCCGGCCTCGTCCGTACCGCCGTCGCGCACCACGTGGGGCAGGCCGCGGACCACCGCGACCGGCAGCCCCTCGGCCTTGCCCTTCACCAGGTCGCCCGCCGCGGCCAGTTCGTCGGCGGTGGCGACCACCGTCGCGCTGAGCGGATTGCCGTACGCGTCCACGCCGCCGCGCAGGTCGTCCAGCACCCGTACCCCGGCAGCGCCGATCGCGACATCCGTCAGCCCGCTGCGCCACGGCCGCCCGAAGGTGTCGGTGACGACGACGCCGACGCGCACGCCCAGCGCGGCCAGCAGCCCGTCGCGGATCGCGCGGGCCGAGGCGTCCGGGTCCTCGGGCAGCAACAGCACGGTTCCGGCCGCGGTGTTGGAGGCGTCCACGCCCGCCGCCGCCATGACCAGGCCCTGCCGGTTCTCCACGATGCGCAGCGTGCCGCGGCGCGCCACGACCCGTACCGTCTCCTGGTCGATGGCCGCCTCGCGGTCGGCGGCCTCCATGATCCGGCCCTCCGCCTTGCTGACGATCTTCGAGGTCACCAGCAGCACGTCGCCGTCGGCCAGACCGGGCAGCCCGGCACCGGCCGCCGCGGCCGCGATGATCTTGGCCAGGTCGTCGCCGGGCCGCACCTCGGGGATGCCGGGCAGCGCCCACACCCGGTACGCGGGGGCGGCGGCACCGGGGTCGCTCATCCGCGGACCTCCTCGGCCAGCGCCAGCGCCTCGCGGGCCATCGCGGCCGTCGCGTCCAGGTCCGTCATCATCAGCGGTACGGCCTTGCAGCGGATGCCCGCCTCCTCGACCCGGGGCACCGCTGCGGCGTCCACCGTGTCCACGAGCCAGCCGTCCAGCAGCCCGGAGCCGTAGTGCTCGGCCACCGCCGCGGCCGTCGACTCGACGCCGACCGCCGCCAGCACCTTGTCCGCCATGCCGCGCACCGGCGCGTCGCCGACGATCGGCGACAGGCCGACCACCGGCACCCCGGCGTCCGCGATCGCCTCGCGCACACCCGGCACCGCCAGGATCGTGCCGACGCTCACCACCGGGTTGGACGGCGGGAAGAGCACCACGTCCGCCTCGGCGATGGCCTCCAGCACGCCCGGCGCGGGCTTGGCCTGCTCGGCGCCGACCGGTACCACCGCCTGCGCGTCGACCGAGGCGCGCAGCCGTACCCAGTACTCCTGGAAGTGGACGGCCTTGCGCTCGCCGTCGATGTCCACGGCCACATGGGTCTCGATCCGGTCGTCCGACATCGGCAGCAGCCGCACCCCGGGCTTCCAGCGCGCGCACAGCGCCTCGGTCACCGCGCTGAGCGGGTAGCCGGCGCCGAGCATCTGCGTACGGACGATGTGGGTGGCGAAGTCCCGGTCGCCGAGCCCGAACCACTCGGGCCCGACCCCGTAGGCCGCCAGCTCCTCCTTCACCCGGAACGTCTCGTCGGCCCGGCCCCAGCCCTGTTCCTCGTTGATGCCGCCGCCGAGCGTGTACATCACGGTGTCGAGGTCCGGGCAGACCTTCAGCCCGAACAGGTGGATGTCGTCACCGGTGTTGCCGATGACCGTGATGTCGGCGTCCGGCGCCGCTGCTTTCAGACCCCGCAGGAAGCGGGCGCCGCCGATGCCGCCGGCGAGAACCACAATGCGCATGGGGCCAGCATGTCAGGGCGCGACCTGCTCGTGGGAGGCGCCCGCCGCGCAGCGTGCGCTGTGCATGGGCATCTCGGTCAGTCCGGGGAAGTAGACGTGGAGGCTGACCGCCGGTGCCAGGGTGTCGTTGACGACCTCGTGGACGTAGCCGGGGGCGAAGACGCGCTGCGCGCCCGCCGCCAGCGTGCGGTGCCCGGACGTGGTGTGCTCGCTCAATTCGCCCTCCAGCACGGTCAGTACGCCGGAGGAGGGGCCGTGGTCGTGGCGCCCGCTGCCCTGGCCGGGCAGCCAGGACAGCAGCCAGACCTCGTAGCCCGGCCCTACGCGGAGCCGGTGGTACCAGCGGGTGGTGGCGTCGTAGCGCACCAGCGGGGCCCAGGCGGCGCGGTCGGCGGCGATGTCGCGGGCGAGCCCGGCGAAGCCGGCGACGGTGGCCGGGTGGGCGGGGACGGGCGGGAGCAGATGCGCAATGGCGAGCGGGTCGCCGGCGATCTGGACGTCGCTGTTCATGAACGGGGATTCCTCGGCAAGGTGCTCGGGTGGCGCGGATCGGATGTCGCGAAAGCGGTGCTCGGCCGCGCGGGATGCGGGCGGCGGGCACGGGAGCCGTGCGGCGGGGTGCTGCGGGGAAGAAAGCTGGAGCTCGGTGGCGTCAACAGCTGGAACAGCGACAGCGGGCCTGGGCAGCGCAGCGGGACCCGTAGGCACGGGTCAGGCGGAGCGCAGGAATCGCTGGCATGCATGTAAGGAGACCGGGTACTCGGCGCCGTGTCAACCGGATGCCGGGTTTGGGCGAGATGTTTCACCTCATCCGGTTGCTGCGCCCGGCGAAAGGTTTGTGCAAACGAGGTTCGGAGCAGACGGCCGACATCCGCGCGCCCCTGCGCGCCGTTGCGCTCTCGTGACCTGAATGTGATCCGGCCCGCTTCGGTGCGCGAGGTGCAACGGCTGCGGCGCCCGTCGCGTCCTTGGGAGTGAGAAGGAAGTTACGGGTGATACGGCTGAGGAAGTGTCCTGTTTTTTGCCGATTTGAACACTTTCTGCATAGGCTTGGTTCCGCAGAGTGAATAAGGGGCCCAATAGCAGATCTCGGCTTGACTGGCCCGGATCGGCACACTTGTAATTTCACTCGTGTCGTTCAGCCGTCATCGGTAACGGCTGCATCACGGGGACGCAAAGACAGACGAGGGGCGCACATGACCGAGCTGTTCCAGGAATTGCTGGTCGAAGAGGCGGACGAGGAGCTCGGCTGGCAGGAGCGCGCGCTGTGCGCCCAGACCGACCCCGAATCCTTCTTCCCGGAGAAGGGTGGCTCCACCCGCGAGGCCAAGAAGGTCTGCCTCGCGTGTGAGGTCCGCTCCGAATGCCTCGAATATGCCCTCGCCAACGACGAACGCTTCGGTATCTGGGGCGGACTGTCCGAGCGCGAGCGGCGCCGGCTCAAGAAGGCAGCGGTCTGACGTCCGGCCGCACGGCCCGGCCGACGGGCCACAGCACCTCCCCAACTCCCCCAAATCTCTCCATAGACAACGATCCGCCTCCGGCTCCCACCCGCCGGAGGCGGACGCCTGTGTACGCGGCCGACGGACCCGCCGCCCGGAACCATTAGTGTGGGGCCGCGTCCGAGGCGCACCGACGCCCAGACGGGCAACCCGGCCACGGGACGTGCCGTCGCCCGCACCGCGTCGCCGTCCGTCGCAGTCCACAGCGAGCGCTATGCCGGGGGAGGACCCCGAGACCCCCGGGGAGGGCCCCTACCTCGATGTCCCTGCACAGTCAGCCGGCCGCCCAGGCCGCGCAAGCCGCCGCCCAGTACCACGACGGCACCCCAGAGTTCCCCCGGCACGTCGTCACCGCCGTGCTCGTCTCGCACGACGGCGAACGCTGGCTGCCCGACGCGCTGGCCGGGCTGCTCGGCCAGGAACGCCCGCCACAGCAGATCGTCGGCGCCGACACCGGCAGCGCGGACGGCTCCGCCCGGCTGCTCGGCGAAGCCCTCGGCGACGACCGGGTGCTCCACCTCGCCCGCCGCTCCGGCTTCGGCACCGCCGTCGACGAGGCCGTACGCGCCGCCCCCGTCCTCGGCCCCGACGACCTCCCGTACCTGCAACGCCCCAGCGGCTGGGACCCGGTCGGCCGCACCTGGCGCGACGACGCCTACGACCTGCCGGAACTGCCGCACGGCGAGCCCGTCCAGTGGCTGTGGCTGCTGCACGACGACTGCGCGCCCGAACCAGGCGCCCTCACCGAACTGCTGCGGGTCGCCGACGCCAGCCCCTCCACCGCGATCGTCGGCCCCAAGCTGCGCAGCTGGTACGACCGCCGCCAGCTCCTCGAAGCAGGCGTCAGCATCGCCCGCAGCGGCCGCCGTTGGACCGGCCTGGACCGCCGCGAACAGGACCAGGGCCAGCACGACCAGGTCCGCCCGGTGCTGTCCGTCTCCACCGCGGGCATGCTCATCCGGCGCGACGTGTACGAGCAGTTGGGCGGCTTCGACCGCCGACTGCCCCTGATGCGTGACGACGTCGACCTGTGCTGGCGCGCCCAGGCCGCCGGACACCAGGTCCTCGTCGCCCCCGACGCGGTCCTGCGGCACGCCGAGGCGGCCGCCCGCGAACGCCGCCCCATCGACTGCGTCGGCCGCTCCGTCGCCGGCCCCCACCGGGTCGACAAGGCGGGCGCCGTCTACACCCTCCTCGCCAACACCCGCGGCGTCCTGCTGCCGTACGTCGCCCTGCGCATCGTCCTCGGCACCCTGCTGCGCGTCCTCGCCTACCTCGTCGGCAAGGTCCCCGGCCAGGCCCTCGACGAACTCGCCGGACTCTTCGGCACCCTGCTGCGCCCCGGCACGATCCTCGCCGCGCGCAGGAAACGCGGCAGGCCCGCCGTCGAAGCGAGCGAACTGCGGCCCCTCTTCCCACCGCCCGGCGCGACCGTACGGGCCACCGTCGAACAGGTCGCCGGCAACCTCGCCGGCCGCTCGGCGCCCGAAGCGGCCTCCGCGGGACGGCACGGCGCCGTCGAATCCGGGCCGGGCGGCGACGACGCCGACTACCTGGAGATCGAGCAGTTCGCCCGGCTCAAGCGGATCGCCCGCCAGCCCGCCCCGGTGCTCTTCCTCGTCCTGCTCGTCGTCTCCCTCGTCGCCTGCCGCTCCCTGCTCGGCTCCGGCGCCCTCACCGGCGGCGCCCTGCTGCCGGTCCCGGACAGCCTCGGCGAACTCTGGTCGAGCTACCTCGACGGCTGGCACGCCACCGGCACCGGCAGCACCGCCGCCGCACCCCCCTATCTCGCCATCCTCGCCCTGGCGGCCACCTTCTTCCTCGGCAACACCGGCCTGGCCATGACCGTGCTGCTGGTGTGCTCCGTACCGCTCGCCGGACTGAGCGCCTACTTCGCCTCCCGGCCGCTGGTCACCTCCCGCCTGCTGCGCGCCTGGGGCAGCGTCGTCTACGCCTTCCTGCCCGCCGTCACCGGCGCCCTCGCCGGCGGCCGCATCGGCACCGCCGTCCTGGCGGTCCTGCTGCCGCCGATGGCCCGCGCCGCCGTCGCCGCAGGCGGCCTGCGGCTGACCCCCGGCACCCGGCCGAGCTGGCGCGCCGCCTGGGCGTACGCGCTGCTGCTCACCTTCACCACTGCCTTCACCCCGGTCGTCTGGCCCGCCGCCGTGGCCCTGGGCCTCGGCCTGCTGGTGCTGCGCGCCTTCGACGGCAACCGCGGCCTGCTCCTGCCGTACGCGCTGCGCTTCCTCGCCGTCGCCGTCACCCCGCTGATCGTCCTCGCGCCCTGGTCGCTGTCCCTGCTCACCCACCCCGCCGGCTTCTTCCGCGAAGCCGGACTGGACCTGGGCGCCGGACCGGCCTCCGTCCTGGACCTGGTCGGCATCAGCCCCGGCGGGCCGAAGGCCGCCGGCGGGGTGCTGCTCCTGGGCATCGTGCTGGCCGCGCTGGCCGCCACCCTGCGCGCCGACCGGCAGTTCGCGGTCCGTACGGCCTGGGCCGTCGCCGTGACCGGCCTGCTCCTGGCCGTCCTCGCCAACCGCTCCGCGTGGGCCGGACCCGGCGTCCTCGTCTACGGGCTGGCGCTGCTGTGCGCCGCCGCCGTCGGCGCCGAGGGCGTCCGCGCCCGTATGGAGACCCTCGGCTTCGGCTGGAAGCAGCCGGTCGCCGTGCTGATCGCACTGTCCGCGCTGATCGCCCCGCTGTACGCGGCGGCCGGCTGGATGATCACCGGCGCGGCCGGGCCGCTGGAGCGCCGCGCCGCCGTCCAGGTCCCCGCGTTCGTCGCCGAGGACTCCGGCTCCGTCGACCGGGCCCGCACCCTCATCCTCGACGGCGACGCCGGACACGTCGCGTACACCCTGGTACGCGGCTCCGGCGCGCGCCTCGGGGCCGCCGACATCGCCGCGGAGACCGGCGAGGACAAGCGGCTCGGCGGCATCGTCGCCAACCTCGTGGCCGGCTCCGGCGCCGACCAGACCAACCAGCTCGGCGGCTACGCGATCCGCTACGTCCTGGTCCGCGACGGCGCGCCCCGCGAGATGGGCCGCGTCCTGGACGCCACGCCCGGCCTGACCCGGCTCAGCCAGGAGGACGGCAGCGCCCTGTGGCGCGTGGACCAGCGGGTCGCGCGCGTCACGATCGTGCCGTCGGAGACCAAGGACGGCACCCGCGCGGGCCGCGCCGCCGCGCCGGTCCCGGTCGCCGCCGGACCGGTCGAGGCCCACACCGACCTGCCCAACGGCCCCGACGGCCGGGTGCTGCGCCTCGCCGACGCCGCCGACGCGGGCTGGCAGGCCACCCTCGACGGCAAGGCGCTCAAGCCGGTCAAGGCCGACGGCTGGGCGCAGGGCTTCGAGCTGCCCGCGACCGGCGGGCGCCTGGACCTCACCTACGACGACCCCATGGGCCACACCCTGTGGCTGTGGGCCCAGGGCCTGCTCGCCGTCGTCCTGGTGGTGCTCGCGCTGCCGGGCCGCCGCCGGGAGATCGACGACGACCTGCCCGAGGACGGCGTGGCCGCGATGGCCGCGCCGGCCGCCGCGGGCGAGGGCCGCCGGGCCCGGCGGCTGCGCGCGGCGCAGGCCGCCGGCGCTCCCGAAGGCGCGGAAGCGGGCGTCCCGTCGCCGCGCCCCGGCGACGGGCCGGTACCCGACCCGATGGCGCCCGCGGGCGCCGAGCACCCCGACCCGATGGCCGGCCAGACCGCCGACCCGTACGCGGCCGTCCCGCAGCAGCAGGTCTACGACCCGCAGCAGGGCTATGACCCGCAGGGCTACGGACAGCAGCCCGGCTACGGGCAGGAGCAGCCCTACGAGGCGGGCGACCCGTACCAGGGCGCGCAGCAGCCGCCGTACGGGCAGGGCCAGGACGCCCCGCCGTACGGGCAGGACGCGGGCGCGCCGTCGTACGGCCAGGACCAGTACGGCCAGCCGTACCCGGGCACCGCCCCCTACCCGCCGGACCCGGACCAGGCCGTCGGCCCGTACCAGCCCGGCGCCTACGACCCGTACCACTACGGCCAGCAGCCCCAGCAGCCGCCGCACCAGCTGCCCTACGGCGACGGCACGACGTACCCCGGCTCCTACCCCGAGCCCCGCCGCGACGGGAGCGACCAGCAGTGAAGCGCACCATCATGTCCCTGATCGGCGTGGCCGCGGCGCTCGGCGCGGTCACCGGCGTCGCCGCCGTCGCCGCCCCGGACGCGCCGCGGGACAGCGCGGCCAAGGGCGGCACCCGGCTGCCCGTCGAGCGGTCCGCGCTGCTGTGCCCGCCGCCCACCTCCTCGGAGGTCGGCGACACCACGTACACCGCCTTCACGCCCAAGGGGACGGGCGGCAAGGCGGGCGCCCAGGGCACCGCCGGACTGCTGCCCGCGCAGCCCGGCAAGCAGCAGGACGGCAAGGGGAAGCCGCCGCAGGACGGAAAAGGCAAGGACGCCGGGCAGGGCGCGCAAGCCGACGCCCAGCCCGTCGCGCCCCTGAAACAGCCCGGCACGCCGGTCACCGCGACCACGGACCGCGCGGACGCGCCCGCCCTCGTCGGCGCCGCCGACGGTGCCCTCGCGCCCGGCTGGACCGTCCAGCAGACCACCAGCATCGCGGCCGGCAGCGGACGCGGCCTGCTCGGCCTGTCCTGCGCGGCGCCCGACACCGACTTCTGGTTCCCCGGCGTGAGCACCGCCAAGGACCGCCAGGACTACGTCCACCTCACCAACCCGGACAACACCCCGGCCGTCGTCGACCTGGACCTGCGCGGCAAGGACGGCCCGATACAGTCCGCCTCCGGCGAGAACATCAGCGTCCCGCCGCACGCCACCGTGCCGGTGCTGCTCTCCACGCTGACCGGCACGCCCACCCAGGACGCGGCGCTGCACGTGACCGCCCGCGAGGGCCGGGTCGGCGCGTCCGTCCAGGCCGCCGACGCCAAGCTCGGCGGCGACTGGCTGTCCGCGGCGGCCGATCCCGCGCCCGGCCTGGTGCTGCCCGGCATCCCGGCCGACGCCACCTCCGTCCACCTCGTCGCCGTCGCGCCCGGCAAGTCGGACGCCGACCTGAAGGTGCAGCTGGCCACCCCGAACGGCCTGATCACCCCGGCCGGACTGGAGACCCTGCACGTCAAGAGCGGCATGACCACGACCGCCGACCTCAAGGACCTCACCAAGGGCGAGGCGGGCTCGCTCGTCCTCACCCCGGCGGACGGCTCCTCGGCACCGGTCACCGCGGCCCTCCGGGTCACCCGCGGCAAGGGCGACAAGCAGGAGATGGCCTTCATCCCGGCGACGCGGCCGGTCGGCGAGCGGGCCACCGCCGCCGACAACCGGGACAAGGGCAGCACGCTGTCCCTGGTCGCGCCGGAGAAGGGCAAGGACGCCAAGGTCACGGTCACCGCTTCGGCGGGCAGCGGGGGCGGTACGCCGGTCTCCAAGACGTACACGGTCAAGGGCGGCAGCACCCTCGCCGTCGAGCCGCCGCGCCCGCAGGGCCTCAAGGGCTCCTACGCGCTGACCGTCACCCCGGAGGCGGGCAGCGGCCCGGTCCACGCGGCCCGCACCCTGGCCCTGCCGCAGGGCGGCCTCCCGGCCTTCACCGTGCAGACGCTGCCGGACGACCGGGGGACGGTCGTGGTGCCGACGGCGGGGGAGGACCTTTCGCTGCTGACGAAGTGAGGGCGGGGGCGGGGCCGATGGCTCCGCCCCGGCGCCCGCCCGGTCTCAGTCCTGGCCGTACCGCGGGTCCACCGACTCCGGTGCCAGGCCGAGCAGCTCGGCGACCTGCTCCACGACGACCTCGTGGACCAGGAGCGCCCGCTCGTCGCGGTTCTTCGTACGGATCTCGACCGGGCGGCGGTAGACGAGCACCTGGTCCCGCCGGTCGCCGTCGGCGGGCAGCAGCCGGCCCAGCGGCACCGTCTCCTCGTCGTCCGGCAGCCCGGCGGCCCCGTCGGGCCCGAACCCGGGCACCTCGACCACCAGGAAGTCGACGTCCGCCAGCTGGGGCCAGCGCCGCTCCAGCCGGTCCCGTGAGTCGTAGACCAGGTCGACGAAGGCGTCCGCGCGGCTCACGGAGAGCGGTACCTGGGGCGGCGCGACCGGGCCGCGCATGCCGCGGCCGTGGCGGTCGCGGCGGCGCGGGCGCGGCTCCGCCGGTGCGGGGCTTCGCCCGGCGCCGCCCGGCGCGGTGGTCCCGCCGGTGCCGGCCGGGGCAGGGGTCCCCCCGGCGTCGGCCGGAGGGGGTACGGGGTTGTCCATCAGAACCGAGCGTAACCGTCCGGGGGCGGGCGGCGCGGGAGAGCGGCGGATCCGGTGCCATGTCGGCGAGTGACCGGTCATAGGCTCGTTACGTCCGTTCGCGACCATGCGCCGGACCGTGAACAGCATGAGGAATGACACGAAATGCACACAGTCGTGACGGGTTTTGACCCCCTGCGCCGTCCGGCGCAGTGCTTCCCCCGTGGGCCGGGCCTGGCGCCCGCAGGTCAGGCGCACCGGACGAACCAGGACGACACGGTCGGGTGAGGTCGTGGAGAGTCATCGCGGCCCGCTCAAGAGTGCGGTACCGTCCAACGTCGTGAGCCCTGTACGTCGCTGTTCGCGCACTGCGTGCGGCCGCCCCGCCGTCGCAACGCTGACGTACGTCTACGCGGATTCGACCGCCGTGCTCGGACCGCTCGCCACCTACGCCGAACCCCACTGCTACGACCTGTGCGCCGAGCACTCCGAGCGGCTGACCGCGCCGCGCGGCTGGGAGGTCGTGCGCCTGGCCACCGACGCCGGACCGGCCCGCCCCAGCGGCGACGACCTCGAAGCGCTCGCCAACGCGGTGCGCGAGGCCGCCCGTCCGCAGGAGCGCGCCGCGGGCGGCGGCAGCGCGCCCCAGGTCTCCGGGCCCAACGGCCGCGACGCGCACCCGATGGAGGTCGCCCGCCGGGGGCATCTGCGGGTGCTGCGGTCGCCGGACTCCTGAGGACGGTCACCGGATCCCTGGGGACGGCCGCCGGATTTTCGAGGACCGCCGTCGGCGCGCGGGCGGCCACGGCCCGTGCGCACTCCGGCACTTCCGCGTCCTTCGCACGTCGGCACTTCCGTACGCGGCATTGACGCCGCCTCGGCGCGGACACCACCATGCCTCCACTCCCGGGTGATCCGCTTCCGCATGCCGGAAGCGGCGGGGGAGCTGTCTGAAGCTGTCCACCGGGAGGCCCGGGAGGCCGAGTGTTCGTACAGCCGCTGGAGCCCGTAGCCGATTCGCTCGCCCTGTCCGCGCTCGTCGCGGCCCTGCCGCTGGTCACCGTCCTCGTCCTGCTCGGCGCCGTACGGATGCGCGCCCACCGCGCCGGGCTCGCCGGCCTCGCCGTCGCCCTCGCCACCGCCTGCCTCGGCTACGGCATGCCCGCCGGGCAGGCGCTGTCCGCCGCCGCGCAGGGCGCGCTCTTCGGGCTTTTCCCCATCCTGTGGATCGTCGTCAACGCCCTCTGGATCCACCGGATGACGGTCCGCACCGGGCACTTCGACGTCCTGCGCCGCTCCTTCTCCGGCCTCTCCGCCGACCCCCGCGTCCAGGCCCTGGTCATCGCGTTCTGCTTCGGCGCGCTGCTCGAAGCGCTCGCCGGGTTCGGGGCGCCCGTCGCGATCAGCGCGGTGATGCTGGTCGCGCTCGGCTTCGCGCCGGTACGGGCCGCCGTCGTCGCGCTCGTCGCCAACACCGCGCCGGTCGCCTTCGGCGCCATGGGCACGCCCGTGGTCACGCTCGCCCAGGTCACCGGCCTGCCGCTGGACGCCGTCGCCCCGGTCGTCGGCCGCCAGACCCCGCTGCTCGCCCTCGTCGTACCGCTGCTGCTGGTGTTCCTGGTCGACGGGCGGCGCGGGCTGCGCGAGACCTGGATGCCCGCGCTGGCCTGCGGACTGGCCTTCGCCGCCGTGCAGTTCGCGGCGGCCAACTACGTTTCCGCGCAGCTCGCCGACATCGGCGCCGCCCTCGCCGGAGCTGCCGCGCTGATCGCCGTACCCGGAGCCCGCAGACCCGCGGCCGAACCGGTACGGGCCGCCGTGCTGACCGGCGCCCGCAGCGCCGACCTGGACGTCCGCGACTCCCGCGCCGACGTCGTACGCGCCTACGCCCCGTACGCCCTCATCGTCGCCGTCTTCTCCCTCGCCCAGCTCCCGCCCGTCAAGGCCCTCCTCGCGCGGGCCACCCGCACCTTCGACTGGCCCTTCCTGGACGTCGCGGGCCCGGACGGCACACCGGTCGCCGGCAACACCTTCGCCCTGCCGCTGCTCGCCGCCGGCGGCACGCTGGTGCTGCTGGCCGGCGCGCTGAGCGCCCCCGTCCTGGGCGTACGGGCCGCCACCGCCGTACGGGAATGGGCCGCGACCGTGAGCGAACTGCGCCTGGCGGTCCTCACCGTCACCGCCGTCCTGGCCCTCGCCTACGTCATGAACCTCTCCGGACAGGCCGCCACCATCGGCCACTTCGTCGCCGCCGCGGGCGCCGGACTGGCCTTCCTCTCGCCGGTGCTCGGCTGGTTCGGCGTCGCCGTCACCGGCTCCGACACCTCCGCCAACGCCCTCTTCGGCGCCCTCCAGGTCACCGCGGCCCGGCAGTCCGGCCTCTCGCCCGTGCTGCTCGCCGCGGCCAACAGCTCCGGCGGCGTCCTCGGCAAGATGATCTCCCCGCAGAACCTGGCGATCGCCTGCGCCGCGGTCGGCCTGGCCGGCCGCGAGGGCGATCTGCTGCGCAGGGTGCTGCCGTGGAGTCTGGGACTTTTGCTGGTGATGTGCCTGATCGTGGTGGGACAGAGCACGGACGTGCTGGGGTGGATGCTGCCGTAGGGGAACGGGCCGCCGGCCGGCGGCGGCGCGATTGGCGGGCGCCGCACGGGACACAAGAAGTTCCGGGCGGGCCGGGCCCCGCACGCTCAAGCCTCCCTCCGGTCGCGTACGGGTAGGTTTGGGACCCCGTCATGACATCAGGAGGGCTGGCTGTGACTGATCTGTCGCAGATCGTGAAGGCGTACGACGTGCGCGGTGTGGTCCCCGACCAGTGGGACGAAACGCTGGCCGAGCTGTTCGGGGCGGCCTTCGCCCAGGTGACCGGAGCGGCCGCGATCGTGACCGGGCACGACATGCGGCCCTCCTCGCCCGGCCTGTCCCGGGCCTTCGCCCGCGGCGCCGCGGCGCGCGGCACGAACGTGACCGAGATCGGGCTGTGCTCGACCGACCAGCTGTACTACGCCAGCGGCGCGCTGGACCTGCCCGGCGCCATGTTCACCGCCTCGCACAACCCCGCCCAGTACAACGGCATCAAGATGTGCCGCGCGGGCGCGGCGCCGGTCGGCCAGGACACCGGCCTCGCCGAGATCCGCGCGCTGGTCGAGCAGTGGCGCGACGGGGACGGCCCGCAGCCCGCCGACCGGCCCGGCACCATCACCCAGCGCGACGTCCTCGGCGACTACGCCGACCACCTGCGCGGCCTGGTGGACCTGACCGGCATCCGCCCCCTGAAGGTCGTGGTGGACGCCGGCAACGGCATGGGCGGCCACACCGTCCCCACCGTTTTCGAAGGGCTCCCGATCGAACTGGACGCCCTGTACTTCGAGCTGGACGGCACCTTCCCCAATCACGAGGCCAACCCGCTCGACCCGAAGAACATCACCGACCTCCAGGCCCGCGTCCGCGAGACCGGCGCCGACATCGGCCTGGCCTTCGACGGCGACGCCGACCGCTGCTTCGTCGTGGACGGCGACGGCGAACCGGTCTCCCCGTCCGCGATCACCGCCCTGGTCGCCGCCCGCGAACTGGCCAAGTACCCCGGCGGCACGGTCATCCACAACTGCATCACCTCCTGGTCCGTCCCCGAGGTCGTCAAGGAGAACGGCGGCACGCCCGTCCGCACCCGCGTCGGCCACTCCTTCATCAAGGGGGAGATGGCCCGGACCGGCGCCATCTTCGGCGGCGAGCACTCCGCGCACTACTACTTCCGCGACTTCTGGAACGCCGACACCGGCATGCTCGCCGCCCTGCACGTCCTGGCGGCGCTCGGCGGCCAGGACGGCCCGCTGTCCCAGCTGGTCGCCCAGTACGACCGGTACGCCGCCTCCGGCGAGATCAACAGCACCGTCGACGACCAGACGGGCCGCCTCGCCGCCGTCCGGGCCGCCTACGAGGGCCGCGAGGGCACCGAACTGGACGAACTGGACGGTCTGACGATCACCACCGCCGACTGGTGGTTCAACCTGCGCCCCTCCAACACCGAGCCGCTGCTCCGCCTGAACGTCGAGGCCCGGGACCGGGAGACGGTCGAGCGGGTGCGGGACGAGGTGCTGGGGATCGTACGGGGCTGAGGCACGGTCCCGGACGGTTCCGGCCGTCCTTGAACGTTCCCGGATGCGCCTGAACGTTCTTGAACGTTTGACGACGGGCCGGTGGCCGGGCATGTCCCGCCACCGGCCCCCACCTGCGCCGCGTCCCCGCCCCGTCCCGGCGGTAGGCTGGCAAGTGCCGTATTCACGCCGAAGGAGAAGCCCCCATGCCGGTCGACGCCAGCCTGATCGAGATCCTCGCCTGCCCGGCGTGCCACGCCCCGCTGGCGGACCGGTCGGACGCCGACCCGGCCGAGCTGCAGTGCACCGGCACCGCATGCGGCCTCGCCTACCCCGTCCGCGACGGCATCCCCGTACTCCTGGTGGACGAGGCACGGCGCCCCGCCTGACCCGGGCGCCGGAGCCGATCCGGACCCCACCCCGCCCGTACCGGCGATCGGAGGCAGCGCACACCATGCTCGACGAGTCCCTCTTGGACGCACCCGAAGCGCTGGCCGGCGCCGACCGCTTCGGACTGCTGCGCGGCGTCGCCGAATCCGGGGCCCGGGTCCGCACGGCGGCCCGCAACGCCGCCGAGTCCGGCATCACCGACCTGCGGCCCGACGGCCGGCCCCGCACCGTCCTCGTGGCGGGCCCGGGACCGGCCGCCGCCTGCGTCGCCGACCTCTTCGGCGCCCTCGGCGGCGGCAGCTGCCCGGTCACCCTCATCCGGCCCACCGGCGTCGCGCCCCGCACCGGCGCGCTCCGCTGGACCCTGCCCGGCTGGTCCGGGCCCCTGGACCTGCTGCTGATCACCGCCCCGGACGGCAGCGACCCGGCCCTGGCGCAGCTGGTCGAGCAGGCCTACCGCCGCGGCTGCTCGATCGTCGCCGTCAGCCCCGCCGGCGGCCCGCTCGCCGACGCCGTCGTCCAGGCCCGCGGCCTGACCGTCCCGCTGGCCACCACCCCGTACGACGCCGAGTTCGACGTGGAGGGCGCGCCGCCCGCCGCCCCCGGCACCCTCTGGTCGCTGCTCACCCCGCTGCTCGCACTCGCCGACCGGATCGGCCTGCTCAGCGCCACGCCCGAAGCGCTCGCCCAGCTCGCCGACCGCCTCGACCAGGTCGCCGAACGCTGCGGCCCGGCCGTCGGTACGTACTCCAACCCCGCCAAGACGCTCGCCGCCGAACTCGCCGACGCGCTGCCGCTGATCTGGACCGAAGGTCTCGTCGCCGGGGCCGTCGGCCGGCACTTCGCGACCGTACTGGCCGGACTCGCCGGCCGGCCCGCGCTCGCCGGCGAACTGCCCGAGACGATGACCACGCACGGCGCGCTGCTCGCCGGACCGTTCGCGGCCGGCGCCGACCCGGACGACTTCTTCCGCGACCGCGTCGAGCAGCCCACCGCCCTGCACGCCCGCGTCGTCCTGCTGCGCGAGGAGCCGCCCGGCCCGCTCTCCGCCGCGCCCGCCGCCCGCGACCTGGTGCTGGAGCACGACACACCGGTCAGCGAACTGGAGCCGGACGACGGCAGCGACCTGGAGAAGGCCGCCGAACTCCTCGCCATCACGGATTTCGCCGCCGTTTACCTGGGGCTCGCCGGGACCAAGGGATCATGACTGCGGGCGGGTGACCGCGGGGACACGGGACCGGCCCGCGGCCGGGCGGCGGGCGCTTGGCCGTCCGCCGGGCATCCGGCCGTCCGCCGGACCTGCGCCCCGCCGAGCAGAAACGTCCCGCCCCGTACGGTTCGGAACATGCGAGCAGCCCGCACGAAGACGGGCACGAGAAGTCAGGAACCCCGCCACCATGGACCGCCTCACGAACACCGTGCGCCCCTACGCCTGGGGCTCCACCACCGCCCTCCCGGAACTCCTCGGCACCGAGCCCACCGGCGAACCGCAGGCCGAGATGTGGATGGGCGCCCACCCCGGCGCCCCCTCCCGCACCGACCGCGGCGCCGGCCCGGTCTCGCTGGCCGACGTCATAGCCGCCGACCCGGAACGCGAACTCGGCCCCGACGCCGTCCGCGCCTTCGGCCCCCGGCTCCCCTTCCTGCTCAAGCTGCTCGCCGCCGGCTCCCCGCTCTCCCTCCAGGTCCACCCCGACCTGGACCAGGCCAAGGAGGGCTACGCCGACGAGGAACGGCGCGGCGTCCCCCTCGACGCCCCGCACCGCAACTACAAGGACGCCAACCACAAGCCCGAACTGATCTGCGCCCTCACCCCCTTCGAAGGGCTCTGCGGCTTCCGCCACCCGGCCGAAACCGCCGCCCTCCTGGAAGCGCTCGGCGTGAGCGCCCTCAAGCCGTACGCCGACATCCTGCGCGCCGCCCCGGCGGACGCCGCGCTGCGCGAGGTACTCACCGCCGTACTGAGCGCCGACCACGCCGAGACGGCCGAAACCGTCGAACAGGCCGCGGCCGCCGCCCGCCGCCTGGCCGCCGAGGACGGCCCGTACGCCGACGCCTGCGCCGCCTACGCCGCCATCGCCCACCACTACCCGGGCGACCCCGGCGTGCTCGCCGCCATGCTCCTCAACCACGTACGCCTCCAGCCCGGCGAAGCCCTCTTCCTCGGCGCCGGCATCCCGCACGCCTACCTCGGCGGCCTCGGCGTGGAACTGATGGCCAACTCCGACAACGTGCTGCGCTGCGGCCTGACGCCCAAGCACGTCGACGTACCGGAACTGCTGCGCGTGGTCCGCTTCGAACCCCGCGACGCCGGGGTGCTGCGCCCCGAGGAGGCCACGGCGTCGGGCGAGGAGGTCTACGGGACCCCGACCGACGAATTCCGGCTCTCCCGCTTCGTCCTGGCCCCGGGCACCGCACCCCACCCGCTCGACGACCGCACGCCGCAGATCCTGCTGTGCACGGCGGGGAAGGTGACGGTGCGGTCCGGCTCGGATTCCGGGGCCGACGGCTCCGGTACGGACACCGCTGCGACGCTCGCCCCGGGCGAATCGGTCTTCGTACGGGCCGGGGAACGCGTGGAACTCACCGGAGAGGGCACCGTCTTCCGGGCAACGCTGGTGGCCTGAGGAAGGGCCGCCGGGGCGGGCTGCAACAATGACCCGCCTAAAGGGTTCGTAAAGCCGCCCACGCAGCGGCCTCGGAACAGGCTGCGCACCGCGGCCGTTCGACGGAAGGGAAACGCGCCACCCATGAGTGCATCAGGCGGTACCAAGGCGATCGTCGCGGCGCTGGGCGCCAACCTGGCCATCGCGGCGGCGAAGTTCGTGGCCTTCGCCTTCAGCGGATCGTCCTCGATGCTGGCCGAAGGCGTCCACTCCATCGCCGACTCCGGCAACCAGGGGCTGCTGCTCCTCGGCGGCAAGAAGGCCAAGCGCGCCGCCACCGAGGAACACCCCTTCGGCTACGGCCGCGAGCGTTACATCTACGGCTTCCTCGTCTCCATCGTCCTGTTCACCATCGGCGGCGTCTTCGCCCTCTACGAGGGCTACGAGAAGATCCACGACCCGCACGAGCTGGAGCACTGGTACTGGCCGGTCGGCGTCCTGGTCTTCGCGATCATCGCCGAGGGCTTCTCCTTCCGTACGGCCATCAAGGAGTCCAACGAGCTGCGCGGGCAGCAGAGCTGGGCCCAGTTCATCCGCCGCGCCAAGGCCCCCGAACTCCCCGTCGTCCTCCTGGAGGACTTCGGCGCGCTGATCGGCCTGGTGCTCGCGCTCGGCGGCGTCGGCCTCACCCTCGCCACCGGCAACGGCGTCTGGGACGGCATCGGCACCATGTGCATCGGCGCCCTGCTCGTCCTGATCGCCCTGGTTCTCGCCGCCGAGACCAAGTCGCTGCTGCTCGGCGAGGCGGCCGGCCCGGAGCAGGTCGCCAAGATCCGCGCGGCCGTGGTCGACGGCGACACCGTCACCCGCGTCATCCACATGCGCACCCTCCACCTCGGCCCGGAGGAACTCCTCGTCGCCGCCAAGATCGCGGTCCAGCACGACGACACGGCGAAGGAGGTCGCGGACGCCATCAACGCCGCCGAGGAACGCATCCGCGCGGCCGTCCCGATCGCCCGCGTGATCTACCTGGAGCCGGACATCTACCGGGAGTCGGCTGCTGCGGCGGGGGATGATCCGGCGAAGACGCCCGGGGGGATCTGAGGGGACCCGTCGGGAGTCCGTTCTCCTGCTATGGGCTGCTGTTTTACGGGGAGGGCCCCGCACCTGGTGGGGTGCGGGGCCCTTCGGCTTGTTCGTACGGCCTCGTTTGTGCGGTTCGCCTGTATGGCCTTGGCCGTACGGTTCGGTCAGCCGACCTCGCTCAACACCCGCAGGACCGCCGCCTCGTCCGGCGCGCTCTGCAACCGGGCCCGGAAGTCCGCGTCCATCAGCTTCCGCGACAGCAGTGCCAGGATGCGCAGATGCTCGTCACCCGCGGCGGCCTCCGGCACCGAGATCATGAACACCAGCCTGGCGCGCGTACCGTCCAGCGAGTCCCAGTCGATGCCCTCCCCCGAACGCGCGAAGCCGACGACCGGCGCGGTCACCGCGTCCGTCTTGGCGTGCGGGATGGCGATCTCCTCGCCGAGGCCGGTGGTGCCCTGCGCCTCACGCGCGAGCGCCACCCGCACCAGCTCCTCCACATCCGCCACCTTGCCGGTACGCGCCGCCAGCTCCGCCATCTCCCGGATCGCGGCTTCCTTGGTGCCGGCGGTCAGGCGGAGCCGCACGGTGTGGGGGGTTAGGTAGCCGGAGAGGATCTTGGGGTCGGGTTCGGGGCCGGGTTCGGGGGTGGCAGGGGTGTTGGGGGCGGTGGGGGTGTCGTCTTCTGTGGGGCCGCTGTCAGCGGGGGTGTTGTCAGCGGCTTCGGTGTTCTGCGCCGGTACGGGCGTCGAGTTCCGCTCGGTTCCCGCGGCTGCGTTCGCCGCTGTATCCGTTGTTGCACCTGTCGCTGCACCCGTCGTAGCACCCGCCGTTGTATCTGCGGCTGTTGCTGTAGCTTTTGCTGTGGCGCCGACTCCGGCGAGGACCGGTTCGGGCGTCGGTACGGGTGCCGGTTCGGACGTCGCCTCGGGCGCTGGCCCGGGCGCCGCGGTCGGGTCCCCGCCCGCCGCCTGGCCCGTTCCTGGGTTCGCCGACTGGTCCGTCGCCTGGCTCGCCGCCTGGCTCGCCGACTGGTCCGCCGTCCGGCTCGCCCCGTAACCGGCCGCTCGCTCCTTCCTACGGTCCGATATGTCCACCAGCGCCACCGTCGCCAGGGCCGTCACCACCGAGCCGATCGCCACGGCCACGAAGAACATCGGCACTCCGCCGACCGCGCCGAGCACCGCCACGATCGGACCGCCGTGCGGCACCGCGTCCGTCACCCCGGCCATGCCCGCCACGGCACCGGCCACCGCGCCGCCCAGCATGTTCGCCGGGATGACCTGCGCGGGCCGCGCCGCCGCGAACGGGATCGCGCCCTCCGATATGCCGAACAGGCCCATGAACAGCGACGCCATGCCGGTCTCCCGCTCCTGCTCGGAGTACAGGCGCCGACGGATCAGCGTGGCCAGGCCCTGGCCGAGCGGCATCACCGGGATCGCGGCGGCGCACATGCCCATGACGGTCTGGTTGCCGGTCGCGATCAGCCCCGTACCGAAGAGGAACGCCGTCTTGTTGACCGGCCCGCCCATGTCGAACGCGATCATCAGGCCGAGGACCGCGCCGAGCACGATCGCGCTGGTGCCGGTCATCCCGCTGAGCCAGTCCGTCAGATGCGTGAACACCCAGGAGATCGGTTTGCCGAGGACGTAGATGAAGAACAGCCCGAGCACCGCCGTCGCGACAATCGGGATCACGATGATCGGCATGATCGGCCGGACGAACCGCGGCACCCGGACCTTCTTGATCCACATCACCAGGTACCCGGCCAGGAAGCCGGTCACGATCGCCCCGATGAACCCGGCGCCCGCCTCGGAGCCGTACAGCTCGCCGGTGTTGGCTATCCAGCCGCCGATCATGCCCGGCACCAGCGCGGGCCGGTCCCCGATCGCGTACGCGATATAGCCGGACAGGATCGGCACCATGAGCTGGAAGCCGATGGTGCCGATGTCGTTGACGTGCGCCCAGAACGTGCCCTCCGGGATCACCAGCCCCTTCGCCGTCGGGTGCCCGCCGACCGCCAGCGACAGCGCCAGCAGCAGCCCGCCGACCACGACGAACGGGATCATGTAGCTGACCCCGTTCATCAGCGCCTTGTACGCGAGGCTGCGCTCCTTGCCCCGCCGGGCGGCCCCGCCCGAACCGACCGCGCCGCCCGATCCGCCTCTCCCGGAACCGCCCCGCCCGGAACCGGCGCCACCCGATCCCGCCCGGCCCGCACCGTCCCCGTCCGAACCGGAGGCAACCGAACCCCCGCCGCCGGAACCGGCCGCGCCGCCCGCATACCCGTCCCCGCCTTCGTACCCGGTCGCGCCTCCGTCCCCGTCCGCGCCGTACACCGGCGCGCTCCGCACCCGCTCGATCAGCTCCTCCGGGTGGCGGATGCCCTCGGCCACGCCCACCACCAGCAGGCGCTTGCCGACGAAGCGCGCCGGGTCGACGTCCTTGTCCGCGGCGATGATGATCCCGTCCGCGTTTCTGACATCGTTGTCAGACAGAACGTTCTCGGCCCCGATCGACCCTTGCGTCTCCACCTTCATCGCATGGCCGAGCGACTCGGCGGCCTGGCTCAGTTTCTCGGCGGCCATGTACGTATGGGCTATGCCGGTCGGGCAGGCGGTCACTGCGAGCAGCTTCAGCGCTCGCCCGCCCGTCCCCGCACCCTCGCGGGGATCGGCTGGACTGGTGGTCACGTGGTTCTCCTAACGGACGTGCGCGCGGGGTGACGTGCGAGTGTCCACGCGCTGTCCGCATCCTGCAATACGAAGGGACGGGTGCACAGTGCCGAAGGCCACTCCGGTCCCGGCCGGCGCCCCGCGACCTGCGCACCCGCACCGTCCGGCGGTCCGCGCGCCCGTCCGCACGCGCACGAAGTCCATAGGCGGGCTGGGGTTCCCCGGGGCGATCGGTGTAGATTCGTGACCAGTGCCAGACGTCGCTGCTGATGGCGGTCGGGCGGCCCGTCCCGCGGGCCGGCCGAGGGAGAGAGGGCCTCCGACGGACTGCGCTGCGGCCGGGGGAGAGGTGGGTCCGCCCACGCGGTACCGCCCGTACGACGTGCACGGCCCGTACGGCGACGTGCACGGCCGGTACGGCTCGGGGTATCGCCAGTACGACCTGAGGTGCTGCCCGTACGGCACGCCGCCTCGGACGGTGTGCCGCGTACGCGGTGCATCCGCCCGCGCGAAGCGCCGGGCGGTAACGTCGCCACCTGCCCGCGCCGCAGACTGCCAGCCGACCACCCTCGACCCCGGGAGCAACCCGAATGTCGACCGCAGCCAACAGCCAGGACTTCAAGGTCGCCGACCTGTCCCTCGCCGCCTTCGGGCGCAAGGAGATCACCCTCGCCGAGCACGAGATGCCCGGCCTGATGGCGATCCGCAAGGAGTACGCCGCCGCGCAGCCGCTGGCCGGCGCCCGCGTCACCGGCTCGCTGCACATGACCGTGCAGACCGCCGTGCTGATCGAGACCCTCACCGCGCTCGGCGCCGAGGTCCGCTGGGCCTCCTGCAACATCTTCTCCACCCAGGACCACGCCGCCGCCGCCATCGCGGTCGGCCCGAACGGCACCCCCGAGGACCCCCAGGGCGTCCCGGTCTTCGCCTGGAAGGGCGAGACGCTCGAAGAGTACTGGTGGTGCACGGAGCAGGCGCTGACCTGGCCGAACTCGCCCACCGGCGGCCCGAACATGATCCTGGACGACGGCGGCGACGCCACGCTCCTGGTGCACAAGGGCGTCGAGTACGAGAAGGCCGGCAAGGCCCCCGCCGTCGAGACCGCGGAGAACGACGAGCACCGCGCGATCCTGGAGCTCCTCAACCGCACCCTCGCCGAGAACCCGCAGAAGTGGACCAAGCTGGCGTCGGAGATCCGCGGCGTCACCGAGGAGACCACCACCGGCGTGCACCGCCTGTACGAGATGCAGCGCGACGGTGTGCTGCTCTTCCCGGCGATCAACGTGAACGACGCCGTGACCAAGTCGAAGTTCGACAACAAGTACGGCTGCCGGCACTCCCTGATCGACGGCATCAACCGCGCCACCGACACCCTCATCGGCGGCAAGACCGCCGTCGTCTGCGGCTACGGCGACGTCGGCAAGGGCTGCGCCGAGTCGCTGCGCGGCCAGGGCGCCCGCGTCATCATCACCGAGATCGACCCGATCTGCGCCCTCCAGGCCGCCATGGACGGCTACCAGGTCACCACCCTGGACGAGGTCGTCGAGACCGCCGACATCTTCATCACCACGACGGGCAACAAGGACATCATCATGGCCTCCGACATGGCCAAGATGAAGCACCAGGCGATCGTCGGCAATATCGGCCACTTCGACAACGAGATCGACATGGCCGGCCTCGCCGCCATCGACGGCATCGTCAAGGACGAGGTCAAGCCGCAGGTCCACACCTGGACCTTCCCCGACGGCAAGGTCCTGATCGTGCTGTCCGAGGGCCGCCTGCTCAACCTGGGCAACGCGACCGGCCACCCCTCCTTCGTGATGTCCAACTCCTTCGCGGACCAGACCCTGGCCCAGATCGAGCTGTTCACCAAGCCGGCGGAGTACCCGACCGACGTCTACGTCCTGCCCAAGCACCTGGACGAGAAGGTCGCCCGCCTCCACCTCGACGCCCTCGGCGTCAAGCTCACGACCCTCCGCCCTGAGCAGGCCGCCTACATCGGCGTCACCGTCGAGGGCCCGTACAAGCCCGACCACTACCGCTACTGATCCCCGCGCACCCGGTGCCCGGCCCGCCGCCGCGTACGCCGGGCACCACCACCGGCAGCCGGTGATCCAGGCCCCCGCCCAGCACCACGGCGGGGGCCTGACCCGTACCACCGGACCCGACCAAGGACCCCCATGCCCCGCGGCCGATACTCCCTTTACGACCCGCACGACCACACCCCCCTCGGCGAAGAACACTTCCACTGCGCCACCGGCCCCTCCGGCTGGCGCTACGTCTCCCAGCTCACGACCCCCTCCGGAGACCACGCGGGCTCCGTCGACCTCACCCTCGACGACCTCGGCCGCCCCATCCGTCTCGAACTCCACGCCGGCGGCTGGCAGGTCCGCGGCGCCGCCCTGGAAGGCGTCACCTGGGTCCGTACCGACCCGACCGGCACCCACGCCACCGAAGGCAACGTCCCCGCCCATGCCTTCACCGGCGCGTCCCCCGCCTTCCTCGTCGCCACCGCCCGGCTGCTGCGCCCCGCCCCCGGCGCCGGAGCCGTCCGCACCCGCCTCGTGGCCTTCACACCCCCCGTCCTCGCGCCCCGCACCCTCGACCAGTCCTGGGCCTTGGTGAACAGGACAGCACACCCCACTGACAACGGCCCGCTGACGGCGGACGAATACCAGGTCAATGACCTGGAGACCGGCGAACAGCACGCCGTGCACATCGCCGGCGACGTCGTCCTGGCCGCCCCCGGCATCGAACTCGAAGACCTCGAAACCCCGCCCTCGACCTTTCCCTGACCGGCCACCGCGCGGGCCGGTCGCGCTTTTAGACGGGCGGCGCGAAACCCGAACGACGCTCGTCGCTGCCTGCTCGGGGAGCCGCGGAGGGGGAGGTCTCGGAACCGGCTCCGCTGCTGTCTCCGGTCTCGGCTCCGCCCCCGTTGCCGCCTTCGTTGCCCGCTTCGTTGCCGCCCGTCGCCGGGGCGGGCGCGGTAGTAAGGGGCGGCTCGACGGATTCGGCCGGAGCCCCCGGGGTCATGGGTGCCCCGCCGTGCACACTCCCCGCTCCGGCTCCGAACGCTGAACCAGCTCCGTACGCATCGCCCCCGGTCTGGCCCCAAGCCTGAGCCCCCACCTGTACCCCCGCCTGGGCCCCGCCCCAAGCAGCCCCCGTCGCCACCGGCCCCGGAGCCCCCAGCGGCGCCCCGAACGCCCGCTGTGCCTCCCGCGCCTGCCGCTCGCCCACCACCGCGGCCAGATACACCGCCGCATGCATGCCCGCGGGCACCGACGCCCCGGTCCAGCCGCTCAGATCCCCGGCCAGACGGGCCGCCATCGCACCACCGACCTGCGGATCGAGCTGGGATATTCGGCTCAGGAACTGGCGTACCGTCAGCCACCAGCCGTCCGGCACCCGCGACAGGTCCAGCGCGCCGAGCTCCGCCGCCAGCCAGGGCGGCGGGGGCGGCAGCGCCGGCATCCCGCGCGGGGTGGGTATCCGCTCCCGTACGACCACGGTGCCCGCGAAGACGTCCCCGAGCCGCCGGCCGCGCGCCGAGACGAGCGAGGCGATGCAGGCCACCACGCCCATCGTCAGGACGATCTCTATGGCGCCCATCGCGCCCCGTACCAGCGCGTGCCGGAACCGGACCGGCCCGCCGTCCTCGCGCACCACCCGCAGCCCGCACGCCAGCTTCCCCAGCGAACGGCCACGGCTCAGCGTCTCCACGATGATCGGTACCCCGACCAGCACCAGCACGAACAGCGCCACCGACACGGCGGCCCGCGCCGCCTCGTCCATCGACGCCGTGGAGCTCAGCATCACCACCGACAGCAGGACATAGGCGCTCCAGGTCACCGCCAGATCGACGAGGACCGCCAGCGCCCGGCTCGGCAGCCGGGCAGGCCGCAGTCCCAACACCACCGCTTCGCCCGTCACGAGCTCGTTCACGCTCGTCGTCCTCCCTGCCCCGAATCCGTACCG